>JADZGD010000042.1 GCA_020854055.1 Bryobacterales bacterium
AGGCCGCCAGGGCCGGATGATCCTTCAATTCCAGGATGCGTTGCCGGAGTTTTGCGTCGGCGCCACCCACCTGCATCGGTAGCGAGACCCACCCCTTGGCGCCCACCGCGGCGACGCGATCGAGATCTCCCTTGCTGCCGCAATGGAACAGGTTGATTCCCGCCGCCGCCATCTCCTTCAGACCGGCGTCATCTTTCGGTAGTTCGTAGTTGCCGATGGGAAAGCGTGGGTTGCCGTTGATCGTGATATAACCCGCGGCAGGCAGCAGGCAGGGAACGAGCACCAGTGCGGGGAGCAGGTATTTGCGCATGCCTACGATTTGATCTGTTGCGCGGCCCCGGGGTCAAGCGGGGCTTACAACAGGTCTTCGCGCCGGCGCTGTTCGAGCCGTTTCACAATCTCGCCTACCTCCTGCGACCGCTCGCGGCTGGCTACCAGCAGGGCGTCCGGCGTTTCCACCACCACCAGGTCGCGCACGCCGACGAGCGCCACCAGTTTGCCGCCGCCATCCACGTAGTTTCCGGTAGCATTGTGCAGGATCACCTCACCGTGGATTACGTTGTGCTGCTGGTCCTGCGCGTGGAGGGCGTGGACGGCGTTCCAACTGCCCACGTCGTTCCAGCCGATGTCTCCGGCGGCGATGCCGCTCACAATCCGCGAGCGTTCCATCACGCCGAAGTCGATGGAGATGTTCTCGCATTCCGGGAAGCGCCGTGCCACCGCTTTGGCGAATCCGCGGCTGCCAAAACCGGGTAGAGAGTCGAGAATCGCTGCCGTCACCGGCTGGTGCAACCGCAACTCATCGAGCAGCACGCGGGCGCGCATGAAGAACATCCCGGCGTTCCAAAAGAACCGCCCCGCGGAAAGGAACTTTTTCGCCGTCTTCAGGTCCGGCTTTTCGCGGAAGCGGCGTACCGGTACGGGCTCCACACTGCCAGGCGTTACACCCGGCGGTAATTCGATGTAGCCGTATCCGGTTTCCGGCCAGCGTGGCTGGATCCCCATCACCACCAGGCGGCCCCGTTCGGCCGCTTTGAAGGCCGGGCGCAGCAGGCGCCGGTAGGCCTTGGTGTTGGTGATGACGTGATCGGCCGGGAAGACGCCCATCACTGCTTCCGGGTCGAGGGATTCGAGGATGTGCGCCGCAAGCCCCATGGCCGGCGCGGTGTTGCGCTGGACCGGTTCAGCCAGGATCTGGTTGCGCGGCACCTCGGGAAGCTGGCGTATGATCTCGGCACGCAGGAGATGGTTGGTCAGCACCCAGATGTGCTGGGGCGGAAGCACGGGTTGCAGCCGGTCCACCGTTTGCTGGATGAGCGAGCGTTCGCCGAAGAACTTCAGAACCTGCTTGGCCCGCGCTTTCCGGCTGCGTGGCCAGAAGCGTGTGCCGCGGCCGCCGGCAAGAATCAGTCCGTAATAGTGAGCGGCTGGCATGGGTGCGTCTCACTGAAGCGGGTAACCGCGAATCGGTTGGAACGTTCGCTTCCAGCGGGTCTTACTGAAGAAGTTGATGGCGATGTCGGCCAGGTGGCCCAGGTCAATGTTGCCGCTGGCCAACTCTGCCGTGGGGGCGTCGAAACTCCACCAGATGATGACCGGCTTCCCCATGATGTTGTCGCGCGGGACGAAACCCCAGTAGCGGCTGTCCTCGGAGTTCTCGCGATTGTCGCCCATGGCGAAATAATGGCCGGGGGGAACCACGATCTCCCCATTCACCTGGTTGTGTTCGAGCATCTGCCGGGCGCCTGGATAGAGCATCACGTGGGACTCTCCCTGAGGGAAGTTGTCGCGGTATTCGTCGTAGGTGCCGGGACGGCTCTGGATGACGTAGGGCTCGCTGACCGCATGCCCGTTCAACTGGAGCACTCCATCTTTGAGGCGCAGATGATCGCCCGGCACGCCGATGACGCGCTTGACGTAGTCCTTGGTGATGTCGGCCGGATAGCGGAAGACGATCACGTCGCCGCGATGGACGTCTTCATAGGGCAGAAAGTGTTTGCCCGCGGCACCGTACGGGGAGTAGGCCAGCTTATCGACGAACAGGTGGTCGCCGATCAACAGCGTGTTTTCCATCGACCCGCTCGGGACCACGAAGGCCTGCAACAGCACGGTGGTGGCGAACAGGAGAATGAGGATGGTGACGGTCCATTCGGCGATCCAGTTGCGCGGCTCCGCCTTGAAAGGATTCCGGAAGCGGCGATGCCTGGCCGGTCCGGCGCCGTTGCCGGCGGTATCAGTTTTGGATCGGGTAGCCATGGATCAGCTTGAAGGTCCGGCGCCAGCGGGTCTTCACAAAGAAATTTTGCAGGATATCGAGGATATGATCGATACCGATATTCTGGCTGGCAAGCTGTTCGGTAGGCGCATCGTAGGACCAATAGATGATCAGTGGCTTGCCGATAATATTGCCGCGGGGAACGAAGCCCCAATAGCGGCTGTCCCAGGAGGAGTCCCGGTTATCGCCCATCGCGAAATAGTTGCCGGGCGGAACCACTACCTCGCCGTTCACCACGTTCTTCTCCAGCATCACCTGGGCCGGTTCGGCGATATGGGCGTTGGGCTCGCCCGGGAAGTTGTCGCGATAGCTGTCGATGTAGCTGGTCTTGTGATAAACATATGGCGCCTCGTTCAGCTTCCTGCCATTCAGGAAAACGATCTTATCCACCAGCCGAAGGTGATCGCCGGGAACGCCCATCACCCGCTTGACGAAAGTCTGCCGGATATCCACCGGGTAGCGGAACACGATAATGTCGCCGCGCTTGGGCGCCTCGTAAGGGAGCAGGTACTTGCTAACCGGCCCGGCCGGCGCATAAGCCAGCTTGTCCACCAGCAGATGATCGCCGATCAACAGCGTATCCTCCATCGAGCCGGTGGGGATCACGAAGGCCTGAACCAGCGTGGTGGTTCCAAATAGGAGAAGAAGGATGGTGACCGTCCACTCGGCGACGGTCCCGCGCGGTTCGGTCTTGGCAATCTTCGATATTTCAGAAATCCATTTAACTCTAGCTAGCGCTTTAATCATCTTCGTCCTGGGAGAATCGCCTCAGTCCAACGGCTTCAAGCAGTGCAACGTAGATATTAACAAGCCCCAGACCGCTAACGGCACCGCGGAAGTAGGGGCTCTTCCAGATCTGGCTCCACCGGGGGAGCAGATTCACCGCGCGGTTGTTGTCCCAGCACGGAAATCCGGGCTCACAGGGCATCCAAGGGTAGACGGTGAGGAAGACGCCGACCATCGCACACAGCGCGACCAGGAACACGGCCAACGCCTTGCGCCGCCACGGGTAGCGGGCGTTGGCCGGCGTCTCCATGGTGTTCATGTCCTGGTGACCCCGCCAGGTGCAAACAGTTCCAGTTGCGGCGCGCGCACCGGCGCGAAACTGAACCGGTGCAGCGTGGTGGGTCCATAACGCCGCAAAGCGGCCAGGTGTTCCGGGGTGGAATAGCCCTTATTGCGCGCCAGGCCGTACTCGGGGAAGACCCGGTCCCATTCGGCCATGCAGGCATCGCGCTCCACCTTGGCCAGGATGGAGGCGGCGGCGATGGAGCGGCAACGGGCATCCCCATGAATGAGAGACTGCTGGGGCAACGGAAGGCCGATGTTGACGGCGTCTACCAGCAGGCAGTCGGCTGCCACCGGCAGGCGAACGACGGCGCGCTTCATCGCCAGCCGGGAAGCCTGATGGATATTGAGGCGATCCACCTCGTAGACATCGGCTCCGGACACGGCGAAAGCGGCGGCCCGCTGGCGAATCTGCTGGACCAGTTCCTCCCGGCGGGCGGCATCCAGAAGTTTGGAGTCAGCCAGGCCGGCAATGGGGCGATCGGGATGAAGAATGACCGCCGCGGCGAAGACCGGGCCAAAAAGGCACCCCCGCCCTACTTCATCCACACCGGCGACGGCGCGATAGCCGAGGGCGTAGGCTTGGCGTTCCAGGGTGCCGGTGCAACGATGCCGTACGGGCGCGGGCTTGAGAGCCTTTCTGGCTGCGGATATGCTCATGAATCCCCGGTGGGCCTTCCGGGTGGCCGTCCGCCGCCGCAAAGCGCCGGCCGGCCATAAACCTATACCCGCTCCTTGAGGCGGGCAGCCTTGCCGCGTAGCGCGCGCAGATAGTACAACTTGGCGCGCCGGGCTTTACCTGTGCGAATCACGTCAATGTGGTCGATGACCGGGGCATGGACCGGGAAGATGCGCTCAACACCTTGCCCGAAGCTGAGTTTACGGACCGTGATGGTCTCTCCGAGCCCGCTGTTCTTGCGCGCGATCACGGTGCCTTCAAACGCCTGGAGGCGCTCTTTTTCACCTTCCCTAATCTTTACATGGACGCGGATGGTGTCCCCCGGACGGAACTCGGGAACTTCTCTCTTATTCTGTTCGACCACCTTCGTCAATAACGCGTTGTTCATTGCCAGTTTCCTCAATCGCTAATAATTCCGGACGCAGCCGGGCCGTCTTTTCCCTGGCCGCCATCCTGCGCCATTCCCGAATGGCCCGGTGATCGCCGCCGGCCAGCGCCGGGGGAATCTTCCAACCCCGGAACTCGGCCGGCCGCGTATAGTGCGGGCAATCCAAACTATCCTCGCTGAACGACTCGGCCAGCGTGGAGGCTTCATTACCGAGCACTCCGGGAATCAACCGGGAGATGCTATCGATCACCACCGCCGCGGCCAACTCGCCGCCGCTCAAAACGTAATCGCCGATCGAGAGTTCCTCGTCGGCCAGGTGCCCGGCCACCCTTTCGTCCACGCCTTCATAGCGGCCACAGATGAGCACCAACTCCTGGTAGCGGCACAACCGCCGCGCAGCCGTCTGATGGAACGGCCGCCCCTGCGCCGACAACAGAACCACCCGGTGGCGCTGTTGGTCGCGGCCGGGCAAAACACTCTCTACCGCTTCAAACACGGGGCGGGGCTTAAGCACCATGCCTTCCCCGCCGCCAAACGGCCGGTCATCGACCGATCGGTGGCGGTCATAGGTCCAGTTTCGCAGATTATGGCACCGGACTTCGAGCAGGCCGGCCTCGATCGCCCGCGCCACCACTCCATGGTCCAACGGCCCCCGGAAGAAATCCGGAAAGATCGTCAACACATGAAAGATCATCGCCGAACTCAATCCCGCAGCCCTTCAGGCAGATTTGCTTCGATCCGCCGGGCATCCACGTCGATCACCGGGCAGATGGCTCGCGCGAAAGGAACCAGGAACCTGGTGCCGTCCGGCGGCGCCACTTCGAGCACCAGCGGGCCGCCATACTCATGAGCAGCCACCACCGTTCCCAACCGCTCACCCGAGGCGTGGTCGAACATTTCACATCCGACCAGATCCGAATGATAATATTCATCCGGCGGAAGTTGCCGCCGCTCCCCGAGCGGTATCCGGACCTCCCATCCAGCCAACTTTTCGGCGTCCGAGATCGTCTGGACGCCTTGAAACTTCAAGATCAGACGGCCGTTATGCTCCCAGGCCGATTCGATTACCGCCTCCTGGCCCTCACCCTTCCCAGGAGCGAACAGGATGACCCGCTTCAACTGCCGGAACCGTTCCGGATCGCTGGTCCGGGAGAGCGCGGCAACTTCACCGCGGTTTCCCCTGGCTCTCCTGATGAGGGCGATGGTTACCCACTCTGCCATTGATCGGACGGCCCTACTCGAGAATTTCCAGCGTGAACCGGCGGTTCAGCTTCATCCCCGCCGCTCCGAGCAGTGTGCGGATAGACCGGGCGGTGCGCCCCTGCTTACCGATCACTTTGCCCAGATCACTGGGCGCGACACGCAGCTCAAGAACAGTAACCTGTTCGCCTTGAACTTCTCGTACGGAAACCTGGTCTGGGATGTCTACCAGCGCTTTCGCAATTTCTTCTACTAATTCCCTCATCCCCATCCCTTCGCCTCCTGCTGCGTTGTAACAGTCACATGAACACGAACGCCTGTTGGATGCGAACCGGCGGATAGCGTTACGCCACGGGTTCGGGCGCGGGCGCCGGGTTCTTGGCAAGAAGCCGGGCGACGGTATCGGACAACTGGGCGCCGTTTTTCTGCCAGTGAGAAATCCGGTCGTGCTTCAGGTTGACCGCGGCGGGCTGAGAGACCGGGTTGTAGAACCCGACCACTTCCACCGCGCGGCTGTCGCGCGCCCGCTCCTTTTCGATCACTACGACACGGTATGTCGGCTTCTTCTTGGCGCCGAATCGCGCCAGACGAATCATCAGCATCTGTCAGTTCAACTCCTCGTTCCAGACGAGCCACCTGGGGCCGGGAACTCACATTTTCAACAGGTTTTCGATGGAGGGCAGCTTCATCTTGCCCAATTTCTTACCCATGAACCCGCCGGTGAAGGTTTTCATCATCTTGCGAGTCTGGGCGTATTGCTTCAGTAACTGATTTACTTCCTGAACGCTGGCGCCGCTGCCACGGGCGATCCGGCGGCGCCGCGAACCATTAATGATCATGTGGTTCGCACGCTCGCGCGGAGTCATCGAGTCGATGATGGCGACAATCCGCGTAATCTCTTTCTCATCTACTTTAACGTTTTTCAGGTTCTTGATGGGGCCGATGTTGGGCATCATCCCCAGGATGGAATCGAGCGGGCCGAGTTTGCGGATCTGCCGCAACTGGTCGCGGAAGTCTTCGAGCGTGAACTCGTTATCGATCAGTTTGCGCTGCATCTCCTCGGCTTTGCGTTGGTCGATGTTCTGTTCCACCTTTTCGATGAAAGACAAGACATCGCCCATGCCGAGGATGCGGGATGCGGCGCGCTCGGGATAAAACGGTTCCAGCGCGTCGAACTTTTCGCCGATGCCGACAAACTTCAGCGGCTGGCCGGTGACGGTGCGAATCGATAGCGCGGCGCCGCCGCGGGCGTCACCGTCCATCTTGGTAAGGATTACGCCGGTGATGCCGAGGCGTTTGTGAAACTCGTCGGCGGATTTTACTGCGTCCTGGCCGGTCATGGCATCGGCGATGAACAGGATCTCCACCGGACTGAGCAGGTTCTTGAGTTCCTGCAATTCGACCATCAACTGTTCGTCAATGTGCAGGCGTCCGGCGGTATCGACCAGCACCACATCCCGCCCGGTCTGAATGGCTTCCCGGCGGGCTGAGCGGGCCAGGTCAATTGGCTTCGTTTCGTCGGGAGCGCCCTGGTAGATGGGAAGGCGGGTGTCACGGGCGATGACGGCCAACTGGTCGCGGGCGGCGGGGCGGTAGACGTCCACCGAGACCATCAGCGGCTTGTGGTCGTTGTTGGAGAGCCAGCGGGCCAGTTTGCCGGTAGTGGTGGTCTTGCCCGAACCCTGCAGGCCGACAATCATGATTACGCTTGGCGGTTCGTTGGCAAAGCGCAGCTTCGATTGATGGCTGCCGAGGATTTTGACCAGCTCCTCGTTGACGATCTTTACTACCTGCTGGGTGGGAGAAAGGGCCGTGAGCACTTCTTCACCCATCGCCTTTTCTTTAATGTTCTCAATGAGTTGCTTCACGACCCGGAAGTGTACGTCGGCTTCGAGCAGCGCGACGCGTATTTCGCGCAGAGCCTGCTCCATGTTGGCGGCGGAAAGCTTTCCCTCGCCGCGCAGATTCTTAAAGACACGCTGCAGCTTGTCGCTTAGATTCTCAAACATGGCACACGTCCGAACGCCGGAAACGGCTGGAGTAGCGGAGCGAACGCACCGCACCCGGGCAGTTGTCTCATTATAAAACGCTTACCCGCCATCCCGCATCTGATTGTGCGGCGGCGTCGGCGTACTGAGGCCAGTTGCGGGCCAGGCGGAGGGCTCGCGACTGCAGGCGAATGACTGTTGCGCCGATGAGCAGGGGAGGTTGATCTCCGCCTCTTTCTTCTATGATCCGGCGGGAAGCTATGAACTTGGCCGGCCGCGACTTTTTTCCTTCGTATCCGCGGTCGAGGCTAGCCCGACCCAAACCGGCGTTATCGGATGGACAATGGGAGTTGCCGCCGGCGCCGGATCTGGGAGTGGATCTGGATCCTGAGGTAGTGACACAGTCCCTCGTCCGGTGGCCGGTAGTGATCGGATAAAGGGAGAACATGGGGAATCAGTGTACGTGCCGGATAACGGAGGTGGAAGGACTCACAGCCATTCGTTTGGAAAACGAGTGGCTTGAGGTGACGGTTCTTCCTGATAAGGGGGCCGATATCTATTCGCTGGTGTCGAAGCCTCACGGCCTGGATGTGCTTTGGAAGTCGCCGTGGGGGTTGCGGGCGGCCGTTCCGGTGGAAATGGCGGCGGCAGGCCAGGCTGCGTGGCTCGATCAGTACGAAGGCGGATGGCAGCTAATCTTCCCCAATGGCGGGGATGCGTGCCACTACCGCGGCGCACCGTTAAGCTTTCACGGGGAGGCTTCGGCATCCCGGTGGAAGTATTCGATCGTCGAGGCGGGGCCGGAAAAAGCTTCCCTGGAACTATCGCTGGCCCTGCGGCGGAGCCCGTTCTCGGTAACCAGGCGTCTGTCGATCGAGCGGGACAGGGCGGTGTTGCACATCGACGAGTCGATCCTGAATCACGGCGACGTGAAGCTACGCTACATGTGGGGGCATCATCCGGCCTTCGGAAGACCGTTTCTGGATGGTTGCGTTCTGGAAGTGCCGGCAGGGCGTTTTGTAGCCCACGAGCAGGAGATCTCGCGATTTTCCCGCATCGCGCCTTCGGAATCGGCCGAGTGGCCAATGATCGAGGGCAGGGACGGGCAGATGATCGATCTCCGGGTGGTTCCGCCGCCCGAGGTGCGGGCCACCGAACTTGGATACATCACGGGTTTGAAGCAAGGCTGGTATGCGATGGTGAACCCCAGGCGGAAGTTGGGATTCGGACTGGTATGGCCATTGGATGTGTTTCCGTATTTGTGGTTCTGGCAGGAACTCGGCGGGAGTCCGGATTATCCCTGGTACGGCCGGTGCTCGGTGATGGCCGTGGAACCGTTTACCAGCATTCCGGGATCGGGGCTCGAACGGGCAATTGCCGGGGGCACGGCCCCGGAACTGGCGCCGGGCGGGCAGGTTAGTGCCCGGTTGACAGCGGTGTTGTTTGAAGCCGGGCGCGTGGAATCGATTTCGGCAGACGGAGAAGTTCGCTACGCGGCGCAATCATGATGAGCAAGGGCGGCATCGCGAGACGCTAACCCGGCCAGGTGCATCACCGGTTACCAGGGATTCGCGGACGCACGATGCGGCGGGTAGCAATGAAACAATAGGAACATGGCGGATCAACTCTACCTGTCCTACTGGCTGAGGGGTTTTGGCGGTTTGAACATGCTGCGGCAGTTTGAAAAGATGCTGCGCACGTTTCCCCATTCGCGGCTGTCCCGCCGTGGGCCGATGCTCGAGGTTCGCGCTACCTCGTTCCGCGAGCCCTCTCTGTTGGAACAGGCTTATCCGGAGGGCGCGGATGCCGGGGTGATCCTCGATGATGCGCGCCATTTTCAGAATCCGGACTGTGCTTACGTGGTCGGGGCCGAATGGGACCTGTGGCAATTTGAGAGCGACTGGCGGCTGGCGCCTTCGCCGGTTCAATTGATCTGTTTCGGTCCCGAGTTTGAAAACCACGAAGGCGACAACCTTCGTATCCAGTTTGGAATCGACACGCAATTTCTTCCCGACCCCGAATTGCCGAACGGCTTCTACATGGCGAAGTCGAACATCCAGGGCCTGTTGCATTTCGTGCATCAGTTGGATGATACGTTCAATGCCGAGAAGCGGCGTTTGTGGACCGAATCGGGTGAGAATTTCGCCGAGCGATTGCAGCAGGTGCTTTCGGCGGGATCTTAAGCCACCGAACTGCGCGCCGTGAAGCCTTCCACGACTTCGCCGAGCACCCGTGGAAGGAACGGCTTCTGAAGGACCGCGCCGCGGCCCGGTTCGGCCATTCCCAGCGTTTGGAGATCGAACGGGTATCCGGTGCAGACGATGATCCAGAGCGAGCCGTTCCACTCGAGCATCCGGCGCACCAGTCCCACTCCGCTGCCATCGGGCAGGGTGAGGTCGGCCACCACGATCGAATATGCGTCCGGTTCCGCTTCGAACTCCCGCCAGGCCTCGGCCGCCGTGGCGCAGGCGTTCACTTCATGTCCTGACCGGACCAGATAGCGCTCGAGCAGGTTCAACAACGGAGGTTCGTCTTCCACCAACAAAATCCGAGCCATTTGCCATTCCTAAAGCCGTATCACAACCCAGGCAATCAGCACCATGATTACCGCCAACGCCCAGCCTTTGCCGAAGCCCGACAGGTCCTCCCGGTAGGCGTGCCAGAACCCGTAGCCGTGCGCTCCCTGCTTGAGCCGCAGCAGGTTGACCAGAATCAACTGGCGCCCCTCGCTGGCGGTGACTGCGGCCGCTTCTTCATTTTGCACGGCCAGCGCGGAGGCATCTTCCATCCCCATGGCCGGCGTCGAAAGCCGGCCGAAGAAGGAGTTCAGCGCCGCCACCGGTTCCTTCGGCGTCAACAGGCTCACCACGATGAAAGCAGCCGTTCCGGCCAACAGCGCAATCAGGAATACATCGGGATCCCAGGCATCGAGACGATGGCCCCTCATCCGGTATACGGCGAAGTTGGTAAACATGGCCACAGCGATACTGGCGAAGGCGCCCCAGCGGTTTCCCCTGCGCCAGAACATCCCGCCCATGATGCTGATACCCATGAAGGTAGCCATCGTCTCGGTCAACAGGAAAGAATTGAGCACCCGCTGAATGAGAAATACCGCGTACAGGACTCCGCCCAAGGTGATGGCTAAACCGCTGAGGCGGCCGATCCACAGATAATGCCGGTCCGTGCGGCCGGGGCGCAGGTATTTCCGGTAGAAGTTCTGGGTGAACAGGGCTCCGCTATCCACCATGAAGGCCGAGCAGGCTGCCATGTTCGATGCCAGCACGCAGGCGATCAGCAGCCCGACGCCGCCCGGAAACAGCACGTGGCGGCAGGCAAAGCCGAACGCATCTTCGGGATCGTGCAGGGCGTTCATGCCGAAGGTGCCGCGCACCATCATGGCTGCCACCATCAGGCCGACAATGGCCCAGCCGATGGTGCAGAAGCGCTTCACGAACGTTCCGTAGAGAAAGCCCTGGCGGCAGGCCTGTTCATTCTTGCCGCTGCCCACGGCGGCCATCATGTGCGGCTGGGCTACAATGCCGATCAGCCCGTTCAGCGTCAGCATGAAAATGAACCAGGGGCCGATGCCTTGTGGCGTGGCGAGGGAGAGTTTCACCGAATCGAGCGAGGCGCGCATACCCTCGAAGCCGTCCACGCTCGACCACCCGAGCGGAATCAGCATGAACGACAGGGCAATAATCAGGAAGCCTTGCAGAAAGTCCGTCCAGGCGGTGGCCACCAGCCCGCCGACGAAGCTATACAGTATGAACGCTACCGTCATGGCGACAACGATGGAATTGACCGGCACCGCGCCGCCGGCCGCCTGGCTGATGACTTTGGCCGCGCCCTTCAGCATGCTGGCAGTGGCGATGGTGAAGAAGCCCAGGGCGAACAGCGTATAGAAGGCGCCCATCGCGGCCCCGTAGCGATCTTCGGTCAACTCGGCGATGGTGGTCCGCCGCACGCGGCGGAACAACGGGGCAATCAGCCAGTAAAAGGGCGTGGCAAACAGGTTCTTCCACTGGTACCAGATGCCCGAGTAGCCGACGCTATAGACCGCGCCGGCCAGAGAGACCGGCATCTCGGAATGGGTTCCGGTGCCGAAGCTCTGGCCGATCATAATCCACTTGCCGAAGCGGCGGCTGCCGAGGAAGTAGTGGTCCGTTCCCTTGATGCTGCGCGCCGCGATGACTCCGATTGCCAGTACGCCGGCCAGGTAGGTGATCAGCACCGCCCAGTCCGGAAGACTCATCTCGATCCCTGTCATAATAGGACGACACCCCGTTATGGCTAATCCGATTCAGTCATTTCGCATAAAACAAGTACTTGTGGAAGTGTATCAGGATGCGCCGCAAATGGGGCATGCGGCGGCGAAAATTGCCGCCGGTCTGCTCGGCGATGCCATCCGGCGGCGTGGCTTTGCGCGGATCGTGGCCGGCACCGGTCCTTCGCAACAGGAACTGGTTGCAAACCTGGTTGCCCAGCCGGAGTTGGACTGGAGTTCGATCGAGGTCTTTCACATGGACGAGTACGTCGGCATCAGCGCGGATCACCCGGCCAGTTTCCGCCGCTGGCTGCGCGACCATGTGACGAGCCGGGTACCCGTGAAGACGGTTCATTACATGGATGGAGACGCCGCCGATGCGGATGCCGAGTGCCGCCGCTACGCGGAACTGCTGGAGGCCGCTCCAGTTGACATCACTTTCCTGGGCTTCGGCGAGAACGCACACCTGGCATTCAATGATCCGCATGAGGCTGACTTTCACGATCCGGCCGCGGTGAAGCGCGTTCGCCTGGATGACCGCTGCCGCATGCAACAGGTCGGCGAAGGACACTTTCCAACCATGGACGCCGTACCTCCTGAAGCGCTCACCATCACCTGTCCGGCGCTGCTGCGCTGCCGCACGGTGTTCGCCTTTGTTCCCGACCGGCGTAAGGCGGAAGCGGTACGTTGCGCGCTCGAAGGCCCGTTGAGCGAGAAGTGCCCGGCCTCGCTGGTGCTGACGCATGACGATGCGCGTATCTTCCTTGACGCGCAATCGGCATCGCTGCTTTCACCGGCGCACTGAGCGAATCCGCTTTCATCAAGCTCAATCAGTTCTGATAGGCTACATGCATGAGTACGGAAGCCATTCACCGCAGAGATGTCCTCTCGGCCGCAGGGACGGCCCTGACAACTTCGCTCTTCACCGGCCGCGTACGCGGCGCCAACGACCGTATCTCGGTCGGCTTTATCGGCATCGGAGCCATGGGCTCCGGCAACCTGGGCTATTCCATGAAGGTACCCGGCATGGCGCCGGTTGCCGTGTGCGATGTCTACCAGCCACATCTGGAGCGTGCCGAAGCCATCGCCCGCAAAGGTGGCTATAAAGTGAAGGCGGTCACCGATTTTCGCGACATCATTCACGACAAATCGATCGACGCCGTCTGCATCTCGACACCCGACCACTGGCACGCCTACATGACCGTCGAAGCCTGCAAGGCGGGCAAGGACGTGTATGTCGAAAAACCGTCCTGCGTATACATTGAAGAGGGCCCGAAGATGGTGGAGGCGGCGCGCAAGTACAAGCGCATTGTGCAGGCCGGCACCATGCAGCGCTCCGGTGGTTACTTTAAGAAGGCCGTTGAACTGGTCGCCAGTGGCGCGCTGGGCGACATTACCTTCTGCCATACCTTTCAAAGTGGTTTAGCCAGCCGCCAGGGGTTCGGCAATCCTCCCGACGGTACGCCGCCGGCCGACCTCGATTGGGATATGTGGCTGGGGCCGGCGCCCAAAGTTCCGTTCAACCCCAACCGCTGGGGCGTGAAGACTTCCCACTTCCCCACTTTCCGCTACTTCTGGGACTACGCCGGCGGCGCGATGACCGATTGGGGCGTGCACCTGATCGATCCGATTCACCAGTGCCTGAACGAAGTAATGCCAACGGGAATCTCGGCTCAGGGCGGCAAGTTCTACGTTACCGACAACACCCAGACGCCGGATACGATGCTGGCGACATTCTTTTACGGAAAGTTTCTCTCCAGCTACGAGCTGCGCTCCTGCAATCCGATGCCGCTCCTCGGGCTGGGACAAGGCGCGGGCACCGCGATCCACGGCACCAAAGCCACCGTCTTCGTTAACCGCCGCATGTGCCGGCTGATTCCGACTGACAGCAAGCTGCCCAACCAGGTTTGGGAGGACAACGACGAGATGCGGCAGATGAACGTCCCGCACTGGATCAACTGGGCCGAGTGCATCAAAAGCCGCCAGCGGCCCACCAGCGAGATTGAAACCTGCGTCCGCTCCTCTTCGGTGTGTTTGCTCGCGAACCTGTCTTTGCGGCACAATCTGCGCCTCGATTGGGACGAAAAGAGTTGGACCGTCGCCCAGGACGCGGTGAAGCCGTTCCTCAAGGCGCACTATCGCAGTCCGTGGAAACTCGAGGTATAGCTGGACGGCAATTGCGGATTCACCCGTTATGCGAATCGCTCGATACCTTTCATTGCTGATGATCACGACCGCCGGGTTTGCGGCCACCGGCCGCCAGGTGTCTTTTTCGCCGCACAATCACGAACTGGATAACAACGACAACTTTTCCCACGATGACCGTTTTGTGTGCTTCGACACGCGCGATTCGGTGGTCGTGGGGAACGGCTCCTCGCGCAGCATCATGAAGCTGGAACTGGCGACGGGGAAAGAATCGGTTATTTACGCTCCGTCGCCGGTCATTGTCGATCCGGTGAACGCGGCGCCGGGCGTCATCGCGTGTTCGTACAACCCGGTGGCCGATGAGGTGGTGTTCATCCACGGGCCGCTGGTCAGCGAAACGGCGCAGTTCGGCTTTTACGCCATGCCCAATCGCCGCGGCGCGGTGATGGCCGCCAGCGGCAGGGGAACGGTCCGATTCCTCGATCTGCGAGACGTCACCAGCGAAGTGACTATACCCGGCGCGCAGCGCGGGGGCACGCATCGCCATGAGTTCAGCCGCGACGGCCGGCGCATCGGCTTCACTTACAACGACCAGTTACTGACCCAGTATGGCCGCACGGTCGGATACATGGAACGCACGCCGAAGGCCCCCAAAGGCGCCCTGGCGTGGTTCGCCGTCATGGTGCCGATTGTCCCCATGGGGACGGCCAAGCCGGGTGAGCTTGAAAACGCCGCATTTGATTCCTGGATCGATCCGCACGGATCCATGCGCGGCTTCATCGGAAAGGTGAAGGAGGCCGATGGCAGCTATCGTAACTCGCTGTTTGTGGCCGATGTCCCGGCCTCGGTGGACATTACAACATCGGATTCCGGCACGCGGTCGCGGTTTCCGGCGCCGCCCAAAGGGATCACGATCCGCCGCCTGACGCACCAGGAGGCCGGTGGCGTGGTGCGCGGATCGCCTGACGGCGGGCGCATTGCATACACCGCCCGTTCCGCAGACGGCACGATGCAGGTGTTTCTGATTGATTCCCACGGTTCGGACCAGTCGCCGGATGCGGCCATGCATCCGGTGCAGGCTACCTTTTTGAAAGCCGGCGTGCGCGGCGGATTCCGCTGGCATCCATCCGGCAACACGATCTCAGCGGTGGGTGATGGCGGTATCTGGGCGGTTTGCGTGAAGCCCGGTAAATTGTTCGGCAAAGCTTACCAGATGGGAGAGGGCGGCGACATCGCCGGACCGGTGTGGTCGAACAATGGTAAGATTCTGGCCTATAACCGGCATGTGCCGACCAGGGATGCTTCCGGCAAGACCGTGAAGAACGCCCGCGGCCGGGATTTCTCCCAGGTCTTTGTGTCTGGCTTTCCGGATGCCGATGGCGATGGCATCGCCGATCCAATCGGGAAATAGCTAGGGCCTGGCTCTTTCGTAGACCGCCAGTTTTTGTTTGGTGGTGGAGCGCCACTGCTCAATCGGTGGAGCACCGGCCTGCTCGAAGAATCGGTCCAGGTCCTTCTTTAGAGCCGCGGCCTGTTTACGGTATTTCGGATCGTTGAGCACGCTTCCGGTTTCGCCGGGATCGCGCTCCAGGTCGAACATTTCGCTTGGAAACTCGCGGGTTCGCTCGACGTACTTTGCGGTGTCCGTGCGGACTCCCCGCACGTTACAGTATTCAAAGTACAGCCGGTCGCGCCAGCGGGGCGATTCCCCGCGCAGAATGGGTACATAACTGCGGCCCACACGGCGGGCGTCGGGTTCGGCTTTCATGCCGAGGTAATCGAGAATGGTTGGAAAGAAGTCGTAGGCCGAAACCAACTGGTTGGGGCGCATGCCGGAGCGGATTTTGCCGGGATGATGCCAGATGAGCGGCACGCGCAGGGACTCTTCATACATATTGAAAGGCCAAGTGCCGTTGCCCTTGCCCCATACGCCATGATGGCCGGCGTTCCAGCCCTGGTCAGCGGTGAAGATTACCAGCGTATTCCGGCGCAGATTCTTTTCTTCGAGGCGCTTCAGGATGCGGGTCATGCTGCGGTCCACTCCAGTGACCAGGGCCGAGTAACCGAGTTTGCTCTCCCTATCGTTGAAGTGCATTGCGTGCGATTTGATCTGCCACGGATGCATGGGCAGGTTTGGAAAACAGGAGAACGGCGAATCCCGGTACCAGGCCCGGTCCTGGTCGGGCTGATATTCGTAGGGCCGGTGCGGCGCGTAGTAGGGAACGGACAGGAAGAATGGGTCCTTCCCGGTCTGGTCGAGAAAGTCCAGCGCGAAATCGGTCATTACGTCGGTCTTGTGCCCTTTGGGCCGCAGCCTTACGCCGTTTTTGACAAATTCCTGGTCGCGATAGGGTCCGCCGCCGCCCGGAACGGTAGCCCAGTACGTGAAGCCGGCTTGCGCTTTATCATCCTCGCCCATGTGCCACTTGCCGCTCATACCGAGCTGATAGCCGTTTTTTGCGAGTACTTCCGAGTAAGTGGTCAATCCCTGATACCAGATGTGGCTGGCCGGTCCATGACTGTCGGAATCGGCAAGATATTCCTGTACACCATGGTGCGAGGGCAGTGTGCCGGTAAGGTAAGTGACGCGGCTTGGGGAACACACCGGCGTGCAGGCGTAGGCGCGATTGAAGCGGGCGCCTTCCTCGGCCAGGTGGTCGATGGTGGGCGTGTGCATCTCGCCGCAACCATAGGTTCCGGTGGCCCAGGCGCCGTGATCGTCGGTCATGAACAGGACGACGTTTGGCCGTGAATCCTCCGCCCGGCTGGGAATGTTGATGAACGGGGCGGCGGCGAGTCCTCGAATCAGGTTGCGGCGGGTGGTGGCGCTGGACATGGTCCTGGTATCTCCCCTACAGGCGGTTGATGAGGCTTGCGACGTAGCCGGCTCCGAACCCGTTGTCAATGTTTACCACCGTGACATTGCTGGCGCAACTGTTCAGCATTCCGAGCAGCGCGGCCAGTCCGTGGAAGCTGGCGCCGTAACCTACGCTGGTGGGCACGGCAATTACCGGGCAGGAGACCAGACCGCCCACCACGCTGGGAAGAGCGCCTTCCATGCCGGCGCACACCACGCAGACCCGCGACTGTTGCAGACGGTCGCTCTGGTAGAGCAGGCGGTGAATGCCGGCCACCCCGACGTCGGCGATCAGCTCCACCTCGTTTCCCATCACCTGGGCAGTGAGCTGCGCTTCTTCGGCTACGAACAGGTCGCTCGTGCCGGCCGAGACGATGCTGATTTTGCCCTTGCCCTGAATTGCGCGGTCGCGCCAGACACGCAGCAGGCCGCTCAGCGGAAAGTATTCAGCATCGGGGATGAGCGCCTTGACGGCTTCGGCCGTGGCGCGGTCGCAACGCGTGGCGAGCACGTTGGGATGCCGCTCCGCCAGTTTTGTGGCGATCGCCGCCACCTGGTCGGGCGTTTTCCCCTTTCCCAGAATCACCTCCGCCATTCCGCAGCGGAGCGAGCGGTGATGGTCGAGCTTGGCAATGCCGATATCTTCAAACGGCATATGGCGCACCCGTTCAAGCGCGGAGTCCACGGTCAGTGCTCCGGAGCTGACCTGCTCCAGCATCTGTCGAAGTTGTTCCTGGTCCATGACTCGTTAAAACCTGAGCGTAGCTCCCACCTGCAGGTTCCTCCTGGCGGCTTCACCTCCGGCCAACTCGAGAACATACTGGACGTTCTCTGATTTGCCGTAGGTGGGGCATTCGGAGGCCTTCTTTGCCGGCGGGCAGGGCGGGACGTTTGCTTCAATCTCGACGATCTTGCGGTCCGGATTCATGAAGATCATGTCGAGCGGAATCTTCACGTGGTACATCCAGTAGTGCTGCGCGCCGGGCTTGTCGTGGATGAAGAGCATCCCCCGGTCCTTGCCCATCTCTTCGCGGTACATCATTCCGCGCAGCATGTCGATGGGCGTCAACATCACCTCCACGCGGATGACCTTGCCATCGGGCATGGTGAGTGGGGTTGTACCCGTGGCGTCATCCGCATTCTGGCCGCCGCATCCGGCCAGCAGCATCATCAGGACAATGGGCGTGAACATCAGCGACCGGCCAGGCATCGAATACAATGGTAACGGAATCGCCGCATCACCCATGCCGTCCTTGTTCAAACGTATCCGATTGACGCTGGAGATGATTCGCTTCGAACACTCCGTCTTCGCGCTACCGTTTGCGCTCACCGGAGCGTTGTTGGCGTGGCGCGAGGACCGGTTCGCCACCGTGGGGCTTGCCTGGCGGCTGGTCTGGATCGTGGTGGCGATGGTGGCGGCACGCTCCACAGCCATGTCGTTCAACCGGGTGCTTGATGCCTCGATTGACGCCCGCAACCCGCGCACGGCGATGCGCCACATTCCGGCCGGATTGCTGACGCGGCGTTTCACCTGGGCTTTCATCGTGGTCTCGTCGGCGGTATTCCTGCTGGCGGCTGAAATGTTGAATCCGCTCTGCTTTAAGCTGTCGCCGGTGGCGCTGGCGGTGGTCTGCTTTTATTCCTTCACAAAGCGCTTTACTTCATTTTCGCACGTGGCGCTGGGATTTTCCCTGGGCATCGCGCCCGCCGCGGCCTGGATCGCCATGCGCGGCTCGCTCGATGCGCGCATACTCTGGCTGACGGCGGCGGTGACGTTCTGGACTGCCGGCTTCGACATCATCTACTCATGCCAGGATTTCGACTTTGACCGCAAGGCCGGCCTGTTCAGCCTGCCCCGGCAATTGGGAATTGCCGGGGCGCTGCGTGCTTCACGACTGCTGCATGCGCTGATGGCGGGATGCCTGCTGTTGCTGGTGCGCGATTTTGGCCTGGGTCCGCTGGCTCTGGCCGGAGTGGCGGCGGTCTGCGCGTTGCTCGTTTATGAGCACCTGTTGGTGAAGGCCGATGATTTGTCGCGCGTCAATGCCGCCTTCTTCACGGTGAACGGTTACGTCAGCGTGTTATTCTTTGTGTTTTGGGCCGCTGATGTGCTGGTTCGCCGCTAACGTCCGCCGGGGCATCTCCGATGAAAGTGCTGATTGACGACCCTCGTTTGAAGCCGGTCCTGGATAAGGTCCAGGCCGGGGAGCGGCTTTCGTTTGATGACGGAGTTACACTTTACCGTTCGCCTGACCTGCTGGCGACCGGTTACATGGCCAACCTGGTTCGCGAACGGCTGAGCGGCAACGTCACTTACTTCAACGTAAATCGCCACATCAACCCAACCGATGTGTGTGTGGCCAGTTGCAAGATGTGCGCCTTCGGAAAGAAGGCCCGCGACCCCAACTCCTACACGATGTCGCTCGATCAGGTCTGGGAGACGGCCGGGCGCGGCTGGAGCGAGGCCATCAGCGAGTTCCACATTGTCGGCGGCCTCCATCCGGAGTTGACTTTGGACTGGTTTTGCCAGATGCTCCGCGGTCTCAAGGAGCGCTTCCCGGCGGTACATTTGAAAGCGTTCACCATGGTGGAGATCGCCTATCTGGCACAGCGCGGAAAGATCTCCGTTCGCGAGACGATTGAACGGCTGAAAGAGGCCGGCGTCGATTCGCTGCCGGGCGGCGGCGCGGAGATCTTCAGCGAGCGTGTGCGGCGCATCATTTGCGATCACAAGATCGACGGCAACCAGTGGATCGAGGTGGCGCGGGAAGTGCACCGGGCAGGGTTGAAATCGAACTGCACGATGCTTTACGGGCATGTGGAGAACGAGGAGGACCGGGTTGATCACCTGGTGCGGCTCCGCGAACTTCAGGATGAGACCGGCGGATTCGTCACCTTCATTCCTCTGGCGTTTCACCCGGGCAATACGGCGCTGGCGCATGTTTCTTCCACCACCGGCTTCATGGATCTGAAGAACATTGCCGTATCGCGGTTGATGCTGGACAACATTCCTCATATCAAGGCCTACTGGGTAATGATGACGCCGCGAATCGCCCAGATCGCGCAGCGCTTCGGCGCCGATGACCTTGACGGCACGGTGGTGGAAGAGAAGATCTACCACGATGCCGGCGCCACCACCAGCCAATCGCTGCGGCGGGCGGAGTTGCTGGCGCTGATCCGCGCCTCGGGTCGTGACCCGGTGGAACGCGACACGCTCTACCATCCGGTGGTTCGCGACGAAACTACCGTAACGGTTCTGGTTTGAGAGCGGGAGGCTGATGTTCCGTGCGGTGAACGAGAAGATAGCCCGCCGGAACCAGGAATACGGCCAGCACCACGGACACCGCCAGGCCGGTGATACCGATTACGGAGACAATGAGGCAGACAACCAGGATGAAATAGGGGTTTCGAATTACAAATCGCGGCATGTACGTCTTTTCGCAGAACAACAGCGTTCGGCGTGACGCCGGATTGCATTATTTTCAATCTAACGCCTGGAAGGCTCGCCCGGCATACCAGCAAAACAGTAGCGGCTACGTGAAAAGATACCACCCGGCACCACCACACATTCGGAATAGCCGGTGGTTTTAATACGCACTGCCGCCGGTGTCAGGGAAATTATTTTTGATTGAAGCCGGTACGGGAATGCGGATATCCTGATGGGGTAGCATACCATTTCATGATCGATTGCCGAGGGGTGTGATGGCAAACCAGATCCTGATTGTCGAAGACAGCGGGCCGGAGACTCGCCTGATGTCGGTGATGTTTGAAGAAGTCGATCCCTTCTGTTCTTTGTCCATGGTTTCCAGCGACGAATCGGCGCTGCGGTTGCTTGAGACTGGCGTGATTCCTGATCTGACTTTGGTCGATCTGAACATCCCCACCGGGGGAGCCCCGCAGTTTATCGAACGGCTCCGGCAGTTGCCGGGCATGAAGAATCAACCGGTGGTGGTGCTGTCCAATGTTGCCGCGCCGGAGCAGATTCGCGCCTGTTACGATCGTGGCGCCGATGCGTACGTGCAAAAACCCTCCACGCTCGAAGATCTGGAACTCCTGGTGCGCCGGATGTGCAGTTTCTGGTTGCGGGCGAAGACCCGCACGGTTAGCGGCCGGCAGTAGTAAGAAATCATGCGTCTCCGATCCAACTCCCAATGGGACTTTGGGCGTGATTTTCTTCTGCGATAGTCGGGTAACGCCTTCCGAGATTCGTAGTCAAGCCGGAAATCGTGGATTGGCCGGCGCAATAGCTGCAGGCTCGCGTTCCGACCTACTTCTGCGCCCAGCGCGGAAACTTGAGGTCCTGCACGGGCTCCGATTCGAATTCCGCCGCGATCACAGGCATCATGTCCGGGGCCGCGGCGGGTAGGCCGGTGAACTTGACGCGGTACAGCGGGAACCCGATCGATGGCTCGCGCGGATCTTTCTGCTGTGTCTGCTCGAAACGCACGGGCGTACCGTCGTGCAGCCATCGCGCAGACTTCACCCTGCTGGTGAAGCGCGAAAGGGTGATTACAGGCCCGATCCAGCGGGTTACATGGAGGTACAGCGTATTTCCCTTACGGGTGAAGTTCACATAATTACTACGGGTGACCTTGCACAACTCCGATCCGTAGATGGTTTCGCCGTACTTCGACATCCACTGACCCACCTGTTGCAGAACGCGGACTGAACCTACGGGCACACTGCCGTCGGATTCAGGGCCGATGTTCAGAATGAAGTTTCCGCCGTCCCGCGCACAGGTGGTCAGGTTCCCAATGATCGCCTCTGGGGACTTCCAGTTCTCGTCAGCCGCCATGTAGCCCCACGCGCCATTTATGGTCATGCAGGTCTCCCAGGGACGGCCCTGCTTGTCGGGTTCGATCTTCTGCTCCGAGGTCCAGAAATCACCATCCACCGCGCCCCGGTCGTTGATGATCATGTCCGGCTGGAGAGTCCGGATGCGTTTCTGCAATTTGTCAGCCTCCCATCCGGCTGCGTTCAGGGGCCACGGACCGTCCCACCACAAGATGTCGATCTTGCCGTAATTCGAGCAAATCTCATGCACTTGCGTGTGGATGTAGTCGACGAAACGGCGCCGGGCCCCTTCGTCCACGGCGCACTTGATGCCATCGGGGTGGATCCAATCCATCATCGAGAAATAGAAGCCCACGCGTCGCCCTTCAGCCCGCGCAGCCTCGACAAATTCGGCCACCAGGTCCCGTCCGCAAGCCTGCTTCGTTGCGCAGAAATCGGTGGTCTTCGTGTTGAACAGACAGTAGCCGTCGTGGTTCTTGGTGGTGAGGACCATGTACTTCTGGCCGGCTTCACGGGCCAGACGTGCCCAAGTCCTCGCGCAGCCGGCGGGGGGCCGGAACTTCTTACCGAGCTCTTTGTACTCCTCAGACGGAATCGCCTCGTGCTCCATGTTCCAGATGTCGCGGGCAATAACAGTGTGCACGCCCCAGTGAATGAACATGCCGAAACGTGCCTCAATCCACCACGCCGTGCGGGAGGCAGCCAGGGTGGTTGGGGGTAGGATTGCCGCCCCGGCTGCCGTCAGCATCGCGGCACGACGCGATATTTTGATTGCGGGCCTGATGTCCATCATCAGATTAGAACACGATCTTCAGGTCCAGTTGGAGCTGCCGCGGACTGAACCGTGTGTTGGTGACCGGTCGAAAGTCGACGCTCGACAAGTCTGAGGCCGGAACCGAGAAGACGGGTGTGTTCGTGATGTTGTATGCCTCGGCCCAGAATTCAACCCTGCGCTCTTCGTTGGTTGGAAACATTCGAAAGAGCAAAATGCCGGTATGGCGGATCCAGTAGGATCCCATGGTGTTCCGCCCTAGGTTTCCGAACGTATAGACCGCGGGCCTCGCACGAACTGCTGTGTTGCGCCACGAGACGTTTGGATCGGGGTTCGCCAGCGAAGGGTCTCCGGTCTCACTGAAGCCAGGGGCTGGCGGGCACGTTCACCGCACTCACGATGAACGACAAACCTGGTGAGCAATGCGCCTGGGAAATCAACGTGAAGCCGGTAGCGAGTGAGGATCAGTTGAACTATTTCGACGGGGTGGGATCGCGCCCGACGCTGGTGGACCGCACAACCAATGGCCGGGTGGGCTACATGCATGTACCTTTCACTGCGATCGCCGGTCTGGCGGTGTTCGACAAGCGCCTGGCGGCCCGGGCCGGCAAGGATGCGACGATCATCGACGAGCGGTATGACCACGGCGGGCTCATTCCGGATTTTTTGTACCGGGAAGTTGGCGCGGAAACTGCTGGCCGTGGTTTCACCGCGCGAGGGCAAGGACAACCCGTGGCCGCGGCTGGCGATCTACGTCCCGAAAATGATGATTATCAACGAACTGGCAGGCTCGGGCGGGGACTGTTTTCCCTGGTTTTTCCAGCGGCAGAAACTGAGTCGGCTGGTGGGGATTCCGCGCGACGTTCCGATGATGGATGGCGGCAGCGTGAAGGCTCGAGAAATGGTGTTCTGGTCCACCTCGCAAGGGGCCAATGGATTGTGGTGAACCATGGCGTGGATCCCCATTACCCGGTGGAGCAGAGACCGGACCTGGTGGCGAAGGGATATAATCCGCAACTGGAGAAGGTCATTGAACTGCTGATGGAGGGGTTGAAGGGCTACACCCCACTGCCGCCACGTCCGAAATATCCAACAAGGTGAAGGCGTTCCGGTGAGTGGAATCTGTGGGCCTCCTGGCAGTGGGGCGGTACGCGGCGCATGATAAACTGTTTTTCAACCCGATGGCGCTCACCTGTCACCACTGCTGTTCGAGAGATATCTGGCAGCCATTTCGAGAGAACTGGAAGGACCGCCTGCTGGCTCGTTTTGGATATGGACGGGCTGAGTGCCGTGGCTGCCGCCGGATCATTCTGCTCAACAAGGAAGCGTTGGAGGCGCAGCGGAGCCTGGCAGCACAGCAGGTTCGCTCGGGCTCTGTCCGTTTCGTGATGGCGCAACCGCCCGCGCCGCTTGAGCGCTTACCGGTTTCCCAACTGGAGCAGGATAATGCCGCCGATGATCATGCCGAGGCCGGCGAACTTGTTGCGGGTGAGAGGTTCGTTGAAGAAAAGCCGCGACCAGAACAGTGTCCAGATGTAGCCCAGTGAGACTAGCGGATACAGAATGGTTAGCTCCCCCTTTCGCACCCCAAGCACGAAAAAGTAGGAAGAGAGCAGATACAGCGCGATGCCGGCCATGAGCCAGTAGTTAGTCAGCAGCGTCCTGACATTGAGGACGAAGCGGGTCGATGCGGCCTTCAGGAAAACGGCGCCGAACGATCCGATAAAGGAAGCCATCAGAACCAGCAGCATGGAGGAGAGCGGCGTGCTCATTTCTTGCTGCCCTTTCCCAGCACCCCAACTCCCAGGACGATGGCTGCAATGCCGGCTACCTTGAAGAAATTCAGGGGTTCATGGAAGATCATCACCGACAGGCCCGCCACCCAAACATAGGTCAGCGCGATGATGGGATACAGCATCGACAGTTCCGCGTGCTTGAGGGCGAGCACCAGCAGGATCGTGCTGATGCCATAAAGAGCGTAGCCGGCAAACAGCGGAGGCGAGGCGAGCATCGCGATCGGCGAAGAGTGTGATAGCGTGCCGGCGCCCATCTTGATGAGAATCTGCGAAACGGCTCCGATCACCGTACAGAAGAAGACGATGAGCGTCGGCCTCGACTTGGCAGCTTTACTTCTCACATGATCGGCTGATTCGACACCGGCTGCGTTCAAACTTCCTCCAGTACATGTTCCATCATAACGGACCACGGCGGTGGTGGACCGCGCCTCAATCCGGCTTTTTGCGGAGAGTGGGCGGTTTGCGCGGTCCGGGTGGCGGCGAAGCGCTCTCTTCCGGCTGGACTTGGGCCGGCGGCGGGGGCGGCGTGTCGTCCAGTTTCGGTTCCGGCGCGCGGCACTCGCCAAGAGAGATGGCGAACGCGGCAACGGTTTTCCAGACGCCATCACGGCGGGTTTCGATGCGGTAGGAACTGGTGGGGCCGTCGGCGCGGACCCGCCAGCCGGGATTGGGTCCGGCGCCGCGGCGTCTTAACGGGATGGGAGTGGCGCTCACCTGGCGAATCGCCCATGTGTCGCCTCCGGTCATGGTTTCGTAAAGCGCGTGGCGAACGCCGTTCTCATCGGTTTGGAGCCGGTCGATGAGCAAGGTACCGGAGTTGCGGTTGTCGAACCAGAAGTACTCGATGGAGCCTGGGCGGGACTCGGAGAAGATGGGCCGGCGGCGCCAGGTAAGGCCGCCATCGTTGGTGAGGACGAAGAAGGGGTCGCGCGACGGCGAGCCGAGAATCTGGCCGGATACCCAGCCGGTTTCAAAATCGATGAACTGTACCTGGTCGAGGCCAGCTCCGGGAATACGTTCGAAGGGTTCGCTCCAGGTCTTACCGTCGTCCAGGCTGCCGAGCAGTATGGAACGGAAGGTGGCCGCTTCGGTGTGAATGTTGCCGGTGACGAAGATGCGCGTGCCAACGCGCTCGACGTTCACCAGTTCGAGATAGACGGGGCAGCGCTCGTCTCCATTACAGGAGAGGCCATGCGACTGTAAATCGTCCGCCGTGCAGGCAAATTCGAGCTTCAACGGCTTTCCAACGTATTCCATCGGTTTGGTGTCCTGAGCCCACAGGGGGCCGAGAGCCAGTACGGCGGCGAGAAAGCGGAAGCGGGACAGCGGATGAAACATCGGCGTACTCGAATTGTAGCGCCACCAGACCAGCGGGCCACGCCGCGGGGAATGCGCGGGCGAAGTCCCATCCATTGGAAATGCGATGTAATGGGGTGGTGACTCGGTTTAAGCTGTTTTTGCTCGCTTCGGCGCTCGGCAGCCTGCTGTCTGCCGCCCCGCCCCGGCCGCCGGCGAAGTTCCGGCCGATTACGGTGGGTACAGGACTCAAGGGAGGCTACATGGTGGCTGCCGTCGATATGAACGCCGACGGCAGGCCGGATCTTATCGCTCTGGCCGAAGGGCTCCCTGAACTGGTCTGGTATGAGAATCCAGGCTGGCAACGCCATGTCATTGTCAGCGGAGTTTCGCGGATGATCGCCGTGGCCGCGGCCGACCTGGACGGCGATGGCGTTCCGGAGCTGGTTCTAACTCACGGTTTCAGTGTTACCGGCCCGCGTAGTAAAGGGATTCTGCTGCTGCTGACCCACAATGGCGATCCGCGCCAGCCATGGAAATCCCGCGAATTCGACCGGGTGCCCACAGCGCACCGGATTCGCTTCCTCGACCCGGACCATGATGGAAAACTGGTTCTTGCCGTCAGCCCGATGGTGAACATGGACGCAGCGAAGCCCGGCTACGATGATCACGTGCCAATTTTTGTCTATCAGCCGGGGGAATGGAAACGCCAGGAGATTTCCCGCGTGTTTCAGGGCGAGTTGCATGGCATGAACGTGGTCGATTGGAATGGGGACGGCCGTGAGCAGTTGCTGACTGCCTGCGCTACGGGAATTCACCTGGTGAGCCGGCAACGCTCGGGCGCGTGGAAGGTACAACACATTGCATCCGGGAACACCGAGCCATGGCCGCGGGCCGGTTCGGGCGAGGCTGTGCTGGGAAAGTTGGGCACACGGAGAATGATCGCGGCGATCGAACCGGTGCATGGGAATATGGTGGTGGCCTACCGGAAGCAGGGTTCCAAGTGGCAACGGCAGGTGCTGGATGAATCCTTCGTCGTGGGGCACGCAATCGCGGTAGGTGATCTGAATGGCGACGGAGTAGACGAAATCATCGCCGGTTATCGCGGTGCGGGGCAGAGCGTCTACATCTATTCGGCTGACGACCGCAATGGCAACCGCTGGACGAGGCGTCCACTCGATGCGGGTGAGATGTCAGGGGCGAGCTGCGTGGTGGCGGACTTCAATCTCGATCGCCGGCCCGACATTGCCTGCATCGGGGATCGAACCGCGAACTTGAAGATTTACGAGAATACCGGTAACTAAAAACGTAAGCCGGCATTCACCAGGGACTGCTATGGTCCAGGGTTAACGCTTGCGCATCACGCTTGCCAGCCGCGTCAGATCCGGCGTTGGGAACGTCTTCGAGATATGGTCGTGCCAGGTAAGCTGTTCCTCGTCGGTGAGGGCCCACAGCAATCCGAGGCCGCCGGAAACCAAACTCAACACGCCGGCGAAGCTGCGGTTCCACCGCTGGTTGCGGGTCGGCGTCTTTCCATCAAAATCGATGACTCGCAATCCGAGCCACTGCGTGCCCGAGGTATCCCCCCGGCCCAGGCAATAGAGAGCTCGATAGAGAAAGGTGATGATGAGCGGTACCGCGCAGTAAACCGGCGTAGTGACCTTGTTCAGCACGATCTCGCCGCCGGCAAGATAGAACACCGCGAAAAAGATCGCCATTGCCACGCCGATAAGGCTGTAATCAGCCACAGCGGCCCAGACGCGGTGTAGCGGGGTGGCCACTGCGTGATTGCCGTACATCGTGGAATTGGAGAACGTCCTGCCGTGAGTCTGGCTGGCGACGGTCTGAAAGTCCAACCGGCGCTGCAACTCTACGCTGTCGCGGCGGACCGTCCTGGTGGTCCGATCAGGGCCATGTCTCCTGGGCGGCGGCAGCAGATGACCCGGCGGTGCGATCTCTTCAAAGCGGATCACCCGCGGCGTCCTCGGCGGCGGTTCTTCGGCGAACAAGGTACCCTGACGAGCGGCGGCGGTCTTCGGTGAAGACGCCACCCGGCTTGGCACGGTCTCGGTTTCCACGCGGTACATCGCCTGGATGGCGGGCGCGGTGGATGTGAGAATCGGATATGTATCGGGCGCGGGCCTCGCCGCGGAGGGGTGCAATCGCCGTCCACAACGATGACACCGATGGTCGTCCTTTACATTATGAGCTCCGCAATATCGGCAACTCATCGAGCTGGCTCCCGTTCTTTCTCTCTCTCCCGGTCCGGCTTCTTAGCAATGTCCGGTTGCGGTTTTACGTTCAGCCATGCTACGTTTTCGGTTGACTCGCCTGATTCAGTTCAAAGGTCTATCAATCTTTCGTAACATAATCTGGTGAGGCTTGTCACGTCTTTTTGCGTGGTGTGCTTCGGGAATTGGTCATCTTCGTGCGAAACCGGCCACCGAAACTTCTTTTAGCAGCACTCATCTCACTCACTACTATCGGCATTCTACCGGCGCAAGTTTACCGTCCAGGCTTTCCGCCGGTTTCTCAACCGGCGATGCAGGCTCCCCCGCCGGCGCCGGCGCACAATGCGATTCCGCACCCCAACGCGCCACTGATCGACGACATCCGAATCTACGCAATCACGAAAGATGCCGAAGGTAAGTTTTACAAACTAAGGGGGAAGGCCTCGGTGGAAACGACCGATCTGTTACTCAGCGCCGACGAGATCGATTACCACGAGGACACTGGTGACGCCGAAGCGAGAGGAAACGTTCGTTTCATCCATTATGCCGGGGGAGAAGATATCCACTGCGATCGGGCAGACTACAACATCAACGAGGAGACTGGGCGGTTTTACGAGATTCACGGCACCACGCCGGCCCGAATCGAGGCTCGGCCGGGAGTTCTCACCACTTCCAGCCCCTTCTACTTTCAGGGTAAGTGGGCCGAACGGCTCAAGGAGCGCTATGTGCTTCACCACGGTTTCATTACCAACTGCAAGATGCCCAAGCCGTGGTGGACGCTTCGCGGCCCGGTGTTCGATATTATTCCCGGCGATCGGGCTATCGCGCGTAACGCCATGTTTCGCCTACGAGGTATCCCGCTCTTCTTCACGCCTTTCTTTTATAAATCGCTGGAGCGGTTGCCCCGCAAGAGCGGCTTTCTCACACCCAACATTGGCAACAGTTCCCGGCGTGGAAAGATGGTGGGCGGCGGTTACTATTGGGCCATCAACCGCAGCCTCGATGCGACCTACCGCGGGCAACTGTTCACTGAGCGGGGCTTCGCCCATCATGTCGATTTTCGCGGGAAGCCGATCCGCGGTACGGATTTCAACTTCATTCTCTACGGCGTGAATGACCGTGGCCTGCCGCAACCGGACGGCACGCGTCTGAAACAGGGCGGCTACCTGTTTTCGGTGGAAGCGAAATCTCAGCTACCGGCCGGCTTTCAGGCTTTTGCCGACATCAACTATCTCAGCTCCTACGTCTTCCGCCAGCAATTCACCGAATCGTTCTACGAAGCGATTTTCTCCGAGGTCCACTCCACCGGTTTCGTGACCAAGCATTGGTCTTCATTCGGCTTTAACGTGGTGGGCCAGCGCGACCAGGTCTTTCTCAGCACCGAACCGGGCGATGCCATCAATATCCGCAAACTGCCTGAGGCTCAATTGCTCAGCCGCCAGCGCGAGGTCAGCCACAAGGTGCTGCCGGTCTGGTTTTCACTGTGGTCTTCAAACGGGCTCGAATACCGGACTCAGCCGCTTTTTCAGACGCGGCAGTTCGTCAACCGGAGCGACTTCGAGCCGACGGTCACCACCGCACTGCGCTGGAAGTGGCTGACGTTACTTCCATCCTTCTCGATTCGTGAGACTTATTACGGATCTTCGGTACAGGACGGCAGAATCGCCGATGACAACTACCTTCGCAGCGCGCGGGAGTTTAACGTCGACCTTAGCCTGCCATCGTTCGCCCGGACATTTCAGGGTTCACATCTGCTCGGAAAGCACCTGCGTCTCAAGCACGTTATTGAACCAAAGGCTTCGTTTCGTTACGTCAGCGGTATTGGAGGCGATTTTTCCAAGCTGATTCGCTTCGATGAGACCGAACTACTGTCGGATACTACCGAAGCCGAAGTGGGTATTGTCAATCGTCTTTACGCCAAGCGCGCCAACGGCAATGTCGACGAAGTCTTTTCCTGGGAGCTGTTTCAGAAGCGATTCTTCGATCCGACATTTGGAGGAGCGATCGTCCCCGGCACACGCAACGTGCTGATCAGCTCCACCGATTTCACCCCGTTCGCATTTCTTGACCGTCCGCGCAACTACTCCCCGGTGAACTCTACCGTTCGCCTCAACCCGCGGCCGGGCTTCGGCATGGAGTGGCGGGCAGATTACGATCCGTTACGGGGAGGAATCACTAACTCCAGTGTTTTGGCTGATTTTCATTATTCTACCTACACCGTTTCTTTAGGTCATAATCAGGTGCGCTGCATCGTGCTGGCGATTCCCGGCGTGCCTGTTCCAGCCTGTGAGGATCCCAGTGCCAACCGGTTGTCGCCCGTGGCGAATCAGTTTACCGGACTGTTAGGCTTCGGAAAGGACAACCGCCGTGGTTGGAGCGCCGCTTTTGGCGCTACCTATGATTACCGTGAGGGGGTGATGCGCTACTCCACGACCCAGGTGGCATACAATAGCGATTGCTGTGGTATCTCGGTGCAATACCGCCGCTTCAGCTTCGGAACCAGGAATGAGAACCAGTTCCGCGTTGCCTTCGCGATCGCCAATATCGGCAGTTTCGGCACCCTGAAGAAGCAGGAACGAATATTCTGATTCAGAATGGACTTTGCGATGATCACCCGCCGTCAATTTTCAGCATTACCGCTGTTCTGTCTCCCGCCGGCGTTTACGCTGGCTCAGGGTTCCGTACCGGTCTGGAAGTTCAAGAGTGAGTTCTGGCCCGAACTCATACGGGCGATTCCTTCTATCCTCGCCAACCAGGACGCCAAAAGTGGGCGCTTTGGCGAAGGGATCTGGATTGCCAACGATCAGAATGTCATCTTCCCGCTGGCGGTAGCCTGGGGCATACCACACTCCAGCAACCCCTACTACCATCGCGAGGACGTGCTGGAGGCGATCATGGCGGGCGGCGATGCTCTGATTAATGACCAGGATGAGAACGGGCAGTGGATGTTCCGCAAGAAGGACGGCTCCACCTGGGGCAAGATCTCGCAGCCCTGGACGTACACCCGTTGGATTCGGGCATTCCATCTGATCAGGGAGGGCATGCCGGCGCCCCGCCGTGCGCGTTGGGAAAAGGCGCTGCTGGTTGGCTATGAGTACATATCCAAGCACCAGTTGACCCACGTCCACAATATGCCGGCCCATCACGCGATGGGCCTTTATCAGGCGGGGCAGGTCTTCAACCGGCAGGACTGGTGCCAGCAGGCCTCGAGCTTTATGCGGAAGGTTGCCGCCAGCCAGAACCCGGGTGGGTACTGGCCGGAGCACCTCGGTCCGGCAGTGTTGTACAACTTTGTGTACTCGGAAGCGATTGGCAGCTATTACCAGATGTCGGGGGATACGGCCGTGCTGCCGTGTTTGAATCGGGCAGCCCGTTTTCACGCCAACTTCACCTATCCGGATGGCCGCATGGTGGAAACGATCGATGGGCGCAATCCGTACCATCCGGGAATTCGGGTGGGAACGCCGGGCTTCACCTTCTCTCCACAGGGGCGAAGCGCGATGCTGCGGCAGTGGCGGGCGCTGTTGCGTACCAAGGAAAACCTGCCGGCCGATGAAGCAGCTTCGTTCATTCTGCACGGTGAGGAAGGTCCGCTGGAGGTTCCGGTGGAACGCCCCCAGCCCTTTCGAGCCGTTCTTGGCGATGGTGATGCGATTGTTCAACAACGCGACGGTTGGTTCTTCTGCCTTTCGGCATTGACGCGTCCGATCCCACCTGTCCGCTGGGGCCAGGACCGCCAGGCGATGATGAGCCTGTTTCATGACTCGACTGGCGTGATCGTCACCGGCAGCAACACGAAACTCCAACCCCAGTGGAGCACTTTTACCGTCGGCGACACCTCGCTGCTTTACCACCGGCCGGGCGATATTGACCCGAAATTTCTTCCTCCTCCGGGTCTCTACCACGTGCCCACCAAGGCATCGCTAGTCTCCAACGGCAATGCGGTCGCCCTGACCTACGGCGAGGAGGAATGCCGGTTGGATGTGGAAGTCCGCGGTCCGAAGCAAACCCGGTTGGTCTACTCCACTGCGGAGCGGATGCACAAACCGGTGGAGGCGCATGTTACCCTACTGCCGCATTTCGGTGAAAAGTGGCGGACCGCATCCGGGAGAGAAGGAGTCTTCGACAAGGAACCGGTGTGGCTGGGGCCTGGGGAGTCAGGTGCGTGGTTTGAGCACCACGGCTGGAGAATCTCCATCCCACCGGAGGCGACGGTTTCATGGCCCGTTGAGCCCCACAATCCCTATCGCAAGGACGGTTTCGCAGGCATGGACGAGGGGATGCTGGTGGCGGTATTGCCGTTTTCCGAGCAGACGCGTAGATATGAATTGACTGTAGATGTTATCTAAGCGTCATCTCGAGGACACCTTTACATCACGTCAGGTACGGGCAAGCCTGGACTGGTGGAAGACCGCTGATGACTTCCGCGCGACGATTGACCGGCACTCTGGCTCCGGGAGTGCTGAAGTCCTCTGCACCGCTGCCGACAGAGAAACCCGAGAAGCGTTGCTAGCGCACCGAGCAGGAGCAGCGACGGGTTGTCGAAGAGATGTTGGTTCCAGGGGTGCCGGTGGCGCCGGCACACGATGTCAACGCCAACCATATGCATGGCGAGCGCGCTGTACCGGCAGGGTCTAGTGGGGGAGCCGAGGCCCCGGTGAGGCGACGCTAGGGCCGGTCCCGGTCGCGGATGCGCCGGCCGGCTTGAGCGACGCAGTTCGACCCGCAGCGCGACTCGCAGGCCGAATGGCGGCGCTCATCGTGGCTAAGCGCGATCCTGCAGAGCCGGGCGCGGCTGCGGATTGAGGGTCAGGTTGATCTGGCGGCATTGCGCGCGGTGCTGGGAGGCGCTGGGCGGGTGATCGCGCCGCCGGTGGGGGCGCGCCCTTGACTGCTCCGGGCCGTTCCGAAAAACCAGCTTAGACAAGGGAAAGGGGGCAGATGCAATGGCCAACCCCGAATCCCGGGTGATCACAGAAAAGGGGACATTTCTATCGAGGAGCTACGGGGGACATTTCTATCGAGGATTGACAAGGCGGCAAGACGGCGGTTGCCGCACAATCCACCGCCGTACTAAACTAAAAGGGTTCGGGGCGTGGCTCAGCCTGGCTAGAGCGCCTGGTTCGGGACCAGGAGGTCGGTGGTTCGAATCCACTCGCCCCGACCATTCCTTTCAACTCAGCGAAAGATCCACCAGAGGATCAAAGTGCAGCCGAACAGTATGGCGGCCCAGGGCCGATAGTCCGTTGTTGCCGTGCTTTGTACCGCGGCCGCGCCGAAAACATTGGTCTCCACTTTGTACAGTGGCGGCGGCGCCGTGGCCAGGCTCACTGCAATCATCGTCGCTGCCGCCAGGAACCAGACCAGAATCGAACGGTGCAGGAATGAAGTCAGGTAGGGATGGGAGAATACCGCCCAGCCGAGGTTCTGGTCGAGAAACAGAAATAACCCGAATGCGAACCCGATGGCGCCTCCGGTAATTGCGCCCGCGGTGTTTCCCCGCTTCCACAGCAGGCCGATGAAGATCACCGCGCACAACGGCACTCCCATGTACGCCGACAGCATCTGCAAGTAATGCCAGATTGTCACCGAATGCCCAACCAGGGGCGCGGCCAGCACGCCCAGCACCGCCATCAACGCGGTAATCCAGCGCCCGATGGTGACCTGCTGTCTGCCGTCCAAGCCGGGCTTCCACCGCAGGAAGAAATCGCGTACCACCAGGGTCGCGCTGGCGTTATAGCACGCGCTCATGGACGACATCAGGATGGCGATCAACCCGGCCAGCACTACCCCGCGAAGGCCGACCGGCAGCAGCGTGCTCACCATCCGAGGATAGGCCATGTCGGCTTTTGGCAAGCCGGGATAGAGCGCATGGGCGATCACGCCCGGAAGCACCAGGATGAACGGGATCAGAAGTTTAAGGAATCCGGCAAAGATCGCGCCCTTCTGTCCCTGGTCAATCGATCGCGCACCGAGCACCCGCTGAACGTTCGTCTGATCCATGCACCAGTAAAAAATGCCGCCGAACAGGTTTCCAATCAGGAACCCGGTAATCGGCAACTCCGAGTCGAGCGGCTTTGCCATGTGGAGCAGGGCCGGATCCACGCGCGCGGCCAGGCCGCTCCACCCGCCCACGCTCACCAGTCCCACGATGGTCAGGACGATGCCGCTGATGATCAGCCAGGTGCCCTGCACCATGTCCGCATAGACGACCGCCCGCAGGCCGCCTTTCATTGTATAAAGCGCCGTCAAAATCGATAGCGCGATCATCACCGTAACCTGGTGCCAGCCAAACAACAGATACAGCAACAGCGAGCCGGCCCAAAGGTCGATCGCGTTCTTGGTGAGGACATTCATTACCAGCAGATTGCCGGAGAGAAAGACCCGCAGACTCCAGCCGAAGCGCTTCTCCAGAAATTCCGGGATGGTGTAGATCCGGCTGCGCAGATACAGTGGCGCGAACAGGGAAGCGAGAATGATCAGGCACCAGGCGGCCATCCACTCGAAGCCACCGGTGACCATACCCACGCGATATCCGTCGCCGGCCAACCCCACCACGTGTTCGGCGGAAATATTCGAAGCGAGCAGGGACATGCCCACAAACGGCCAACGCAGATCACGCCCGGCAAGAAAGTACTCAGCGTCAGTCTGCCGCTTGCCCGCTGCCCGCAATACCGCAAAGACGACCAGCGCCAGGCTGAGGGCGATTACTACCGTATCGAAGAGGCCTATCACAAGCGATGCGCCTTCCTGAGTTGAGGGTTAACGCATCTCGATGGTGTATGGCTCCACGTGAACCACCGTGCCGGCGGTCAGGCGAACATCGGCCGCATTGTCGCCATAGTTGAGCAGCGCCAGCTTGCCCGTACTCAGCACGCTCCAGAAAACCGTCTCCGGCTTCTGCATCTTGATGGCATCGCGGATCGGCTTGCGGACCTGAGGCAGGTTGCTCAACTCCTTGGCCAGGAATTTACAGTAATCGGTCAGGTCCGGATGCCATTCGTAGAAGATCACCCGGCCCTTGCCGGTGCCGCCTTTCCGCCACCCCTGATAGATGGAGCCGTCACCCTCCACGGTAGCCAGGGGTCTCTCAGCGGAGCCTTGCCGCGCCGCGATGATCACGATGCCGCCCGACTTCACCCACTGGTCAATTCGTTCCAACACCGGCTTTTCAGTCACCCGCCCGGCGAGGAAAACCAGCACCTTATAGCGGCTGAGCGCGCCGTCCCGAATCATCTGCTCGCCCATGAAGTCGTAGTCCATCACGGAGCGGAACTTGTGCGCAGCGCTGAAGAACGACGATGCGTCCAGGTACCGCATGATCGAATCGCTCAGCTTGTTCGCCGTGTCCGGATAGAATACCGCCACGTCCATCATCGGTTGCGCCTTCTGGTCGAGCAGCGGAGCGTACTTCAGCCACGCATCGGCGGCGCCGTCGTTGCTGTACAGATTTCCGTCGTAGTAAAACAGATGCTGCCCGTCGTTGGTGATGATGTTGTAGAGCCGGTTCATCACTCCGCGGCGACTGGAAAAGCCCGCCGGTTCGGTGCCAAACATCGCGCCGTAAAACCTTGCGGCGGAAGCCGCCGGACGAGTGACAGAGAAATTATTCACATAGCTGTCGTTCTCATTGGTCAGCCGGATGCCACCGTGCAATCCGCCCATCGTCTTGGCCTGGGCAATGTAATCGGTGCCGATGTCCACCGCGCCCCAGCCGCCCGAAGACTGGTAGATCGTCGCATTCGGCATCGCCTCGCGTGCCCAGGTGGCCCACTTCCCACACCAGTCCGACATCGCATTCAGGTACCAGGTGGAAAAGTCCTGCCGCATCCGGTCATTCAAAGCCGTGATCGGAAGAAACGTCTTCACTGCGTCAAATGAAGCGTAGGTTGTGCCGCCCCACGCTTTGTTCAGGTCTGCAATCGATGGGTAGCGCTCCTTCAACCACTTACGAAATTCGACGCTGGCATACGGGTCGGCCGCCCAATAGCCGATATGCGTGTGCATGAACTGGCCTTTGTAGCCCCAGTTGCCCGTTGCCGGATATTGCGCCTCGCCGTAGTTGGCGCTCGGCCCCAGCCGTATGCCAAGCAGAGACGGGTTATTGCCGTAGTGTTTGCCAAATTCGTTCAGGAAGCGTTTGACGTACTTCACCTGGCCGTCGTAGAAGATCGTGGGAATGTCCACTTTCAAATGGTGTTCGAGGCACTCGTAGCTGACATTCTCCGCCGAGTCGTGGAACCATTCCGGCATTGAATAGGAAGAGCCCACAATCAACAGCGGAAACCACTTCAGGCCGTACTTGGCGCACTCGGCCACCACTGCGTCGTAGTAGCTCCAGTCGAAGACGCCCGGCGAGCGCTCCACGAAGTTCCACTTCACGTAACTCTCCACCCCATTGAAGCCCAGAGCTTTGACCAGAGGCAGCGTTTGCTTCATCCGTGCCAGCGCTTCAGGCAGTTGGTCAACGGTGGTCGCATCCGCACCGGCGGTGGTTACCAGGTTCATCCGGACCTTCAATTTGAGCGCCGGTTCCACGACCGGCAACTCCTCGTATGCCGGTTTGGTGGCGGTCACCGTCAAGGCCGATAGCAGCTTTACGCCGGCGAGATGAACTTCACTGGCGCCGGCCGGCAGCGGAAACACCGCCCGGCGGATCTTTCCCGTATTGAGCCGTACGAAGCCCCATTGGTCGCCGGGGTGATGGTTTCTTCCGGTTCGCCGCGGTCCCCCGGCGTCCAGGCTGATCAGGCCATAACCTTGATCGAGAAACGAGACTGTCAGCCATGCTCCCTCGGGCGCCGGTGACGGAAGTCTGCCGGCAAACGTCGCCCGGTGGTAGAAGTCATTACTCGGCTTGATCGCGGCGAACGCGCCGGCGGCCGATTGGGACAGCGTCCATCCGGGCTTATTGTTTTTGAGCAACTGGATTCCGGAGGAAGCTTCCGGCGCAGTCGCGCGCCATGCATATAGTTCGGCGGCGGTACAGGATGACGTCAGCACGCAGGCCAGGGCAGCTAGATGGCAAATAGTCATTAGCGATATCTTACAGCGGCCATACCGCTGAAGTCTGCACGACCTGGGCCGAACCGATTCGAGCAGGTTCCGCGCTCAGTTGCCGAACGGGATCTCGCGGGGACCGCTATCCAGGCCGACAATCTTGATCACCTGTTTTTCGGGTGGCTTAGCGTGGGCCGGCGAAAGCGTGCTTCGAGTTTGGGACGGATCGAAGTTGGCGGCCGCACTCATCCAGGCGCCTGACGACAGACCACCCTTTACCGACTTCAGCATCTGCTGGATCTCCCCGGTAGTCATTGCCAGGGCGAGTTGTACCGATGCTCCGGTTTGCGCCGCCTTGATCTGGTGCAGCAAACTGGCCGGTCCGGGTCCGTTGGCGGCAGCCAGTTGCAGTGTCATCATCGCCTGGATGGTGGCCAGCAGTTTTGCTGCCTGCCGCGGTTGATCGGTCTTCAAGTCCACGTGCAAGTTCAGGCCGTCCCGGAACTGAACACCGCCGCTAATCTGACGGATGTCGTTGGCGAATTTAGCTGCGAAGCCCTGGGCATGGGTGAGCGTGGCCGGAGATGTCACTGTGAACCAGAGAGGATCCGTGGCCGAAACGCCCGCCGCCGAATCGAACAGCGATCCGCGATTCGCCGCATTCGAATCGAGCCCCCGGTCGATCGCTCCGGTGAGCGATCGCCGGTCGCCGAGCAACAGTGTCTCCGGGTTCATCACTCCGATTTGCATCTCTTCCGATGCGTCCTTGGGCACCAGCCACTCCACCGTCTTGTAGCGCTTGATCGTCGTCTTTTTGCGCAGCACAGCCCAGTCGAACTTGCCCTGGATGACCATCAACAGCGACGCGGCTGCTGGCCGGTTGACGCCCGGCCATTCCTGCTTGCCCGGCGAGGAGATTAACACGCGGTCCAGTTGCTTAACGAACTCCAGGCCGTGGAAACTGCTCTTGCCTCCGGTCAGTTCGGCTTGCAGCGTTTTCGCCACTTCGGACCCGGAAATGCTGTTCCATTCCACACCGCACAGAAACTGCGCGTCCGGGTGCGCATAGCGCCATAGCCCGTCGAAACTCCCGGCACCGAGCGACAGTGCGGCGAAGAGAAAGCCGAATAGTACTCTCATAGTCGCAGGCTATGGGAAATTGGTCTGAATGGGTATCAGGTGAAGACCTCATCCGGCCGGGGGCTTTTGACTCTGATCAGGCCGAATATAGCTTGCGCCAATTGACCTCGGCTGCATAAAGCTCATCCCGCACGGTGACAAACCGCGGGTTATCGTAGCGATTCTGCGTTTCTCCCGGATCGGCCTTCAGGTCGTAGAACTCACTCGGCTCTTCGCCGCCTTTGCGCAGCACCAGTTTGTAGCGTGCGTCGCGCGCCAGTTCCACGTCGCGCAGGCTGCCGAAGGCGAGATTCAGCCATGGGCGCTTTTTCGGCAGCGGCCGGTTGAGCACCAGTGGCAGGCAACTGCGGCCGCACAGATTCTTATCCGGGACCGTTGTGCCAGTCATGTCGCAGATGGCGGGCATCAGGTCGAAGGCGGATACCACTTCCGGGCGGGCTGTTTCCACCGGGATTTTGCCCGGCCAGTGCCAGATCATCGGAACCCGGGTGGTCTCGTCAAACATATTGATCGGATCGGAGGCGTTTCCATCGCCCCATAATCCCCGCTGCCCGAGCAGGAATCCACCGTTGCCGGTGACGATGGTCAACGTGTTACCCGATACGGGTGAGGCGCGCAGAACCTTGACCAGCGCGCCCACCTGCTCGTCGAGCGCGGTTAGCGCCGCGGCCGCCTGCCGGACGCTGGCCAGCGTGTCCTTCAGCGGCTCCCGGTTGGTGGCGTTGGCGGCCGCGCCCGGGCGCGGTAGAGCACTGAAGGCTGCCTGGGCGTACATCGGTTCGAACCGGGCGGCGGAAGCACGAAGCGATTCACTGAACAGCGGATAGGCGACGGTCAAAAAGAAGGGTTTGGCCGCGCTTTGCTGGCGCACGAACTCGGCCGCCACCGCCGGGTCGGCCGATGAGAAAGAGTACCCATGCCCCGGCTTGGGCTCGTCCCCGCCTGCCCAGCGGCCGGCATAGCCGCAGCGATAACCTTGGGCGGCCAGAACGTCGGAGAGCATCACTTCGGTCGCCAGGCTCCGGGTTCCATCCGCCAACTGCCTCCCGGTTCTCCCGGTCAGCAGACAGGGCAGAGCGGCTTTTGCCGATGGCGCCGCGGCATAGCCATAGGTGAAGTGCATGCCGGCTCGAGCGATCAAGTCCAGGTTGGGTGTGCGGATCTCGCGGTTTCCGTAGGTTCCCAACATCCAGGCGCCCAGGTTGTCCACCGCGATCAGTACAATGTTCGGGCGCAAAGCGGATTCCTTTTCGGCCGCTGGGGCAGGCAAGGCGGCGGCACACGCCAGGTGCGCGAAAAAACGTCGGCGAGAAAAAGACACGATCACTCCTTGACGAATCGGAATAAAAAACCAACGGCCTTCCTACAGTACATCCGCAAACCCGCGCTTCAGGTGTCGAAAGAACAGGCCGCCGGCAACAAAAGTCGCTCCCGACGCCAGCGCCAGGGTGACAAGCTGGCGCCAGTCCGGCAGGTTGTTGGAAAGCAGGCTCTCCCGGTAGGCGCCCACCACGAATGCCATCGGGTTCAGCCGCAGCAGGAAGCGGTAGGATGGCGGCACCTGGCCCTCGGATATCATGATCGGCGTCATCCAGAACCAGAAGGTCAGCAGCACCACCAGCACCTGCGCGGTGTCGCGCAGGTAGACCTGCAAACTGGCGAATACCCAGCCTACGCCCACCGCAAACAGCCCGACCAAGGCCATGTAGACCGGAAGCATTAACACCATCGGGCTCAGATGGCCGAGCCAGATGCCGATCACCGTGATCATCAGCGCCAGCCCCATCAGATGGCCGATCAGTGCCGAGAAGAAGACCGAAATCGGTACCACCTCGGCCGGGAAAACGGTCTTTGTGATCAGGTTTGAGTGCTCTACCAGCGAGGTGGAAGACCGGCTCACGGTCTCCTGAAACAGTAGCCACGGCAGGAAGCCGCAGAACATCCAGATTGCGTAGTTCTGTGTCACCTCGGTCGCCGGCAGGCGCATCCGGAGGCAGACCTGAAAAACGTAAGTCCAACTGGCCAGAAGCACCAAAGGGTGGATCAGGCCCCACAGCCAGCCGGCGGCTGAGCCGATGAACCGCTGTTGGAAGTCCCGGATCACAAGCTGATAGAGCAGCGTTCGCCGCTCGATCAGATTGCGAAAGAAATGTTGTCCGGGAATGCTGGGCATCAGTATCAGTTTACAGCGATCGTCCGGAACTCAACGGCTTCGGGCAATCGCCCGGTAAGCAATTGGGTGAGAGCACTTTTCGACGGAGAATTGTTATTCTTTAAACTGGAATATCGAATGACGGACGGGCAGCATCTCGAGCGGCGGATGGACTGGTTCCGCCAGCGTTGCAAGCGCGCGGGCCTGGCCTGCACCCACCAGCGGCAGGTAATCTACCGCGTCCTGGCCGCTTCCGAGTCCCACCCCAGTCCGGAGTCAGTCTACGAGCGCGTGCGCATGGAGATTCCGTCCATTTCCGTGGCCACCATTTACAAGAGCATTCGCACCTTCATGGATCAAGGCCTTTTGCAGCAGGTGAATCCCTTGCATGAAGCGGCGCGGCTCGATGCCAACCTGGAACCGCATCATCACCTGGTATGCACCGCTTGTAAATCGGTGGAGGATCTTCCGGCGGAACTGATTGAAGCGCCACGGCCGGTCCGCCCTCTGCCCAACGGCTTCCGCGCCCGCGAGTTTCACATCGAGGTGCTCGGGTTGTGCGCCCGGTGCGCCGGCAAGGGCTAAAGCACCTCCCGGTACGCCGATACCGTATTCTGATAACGGTATGGCGTTCTGTATCAATTGCGGTTCCGAACTCCCCAGCGACTCGAAATTTTGCGGCCATTGCGGTGCGGCGGCGGGCAGTGGAGCTGCGTCGTCCTACGCTCCGCTTCGGGCGCCTGAACCGCTCGAATACAAAATACAGGGAGGCAACCTGCAGGTAGCTCGCGTCCGCCTGCGCGCGGGCCAGGAAGTCTACGCAGAGGCGGGCAGGATGGTTTACAAGACCGCCAATGTCTTCTGGGAGACCAGGATGAGCGGCGAAACGCTGGGCGCCAAACTATGGGGCGCGGTGAAGCGCAAGCTGATGGGCGAATCTCTGTTTATGACCTATTTTCGGGCCAGCGGCGACGGCGAGGTCGGATTTGCCGGCAGCTACCCCGGCTGTATCCAGGTCTTCGACCTGGCTGCCGGGCAGAGCATGCTGGTGCAGCGCGACGGCTTCCTTTTCGCCCAGCCGACGGTTCAGATGAACATTGCCCTGGTGAAGAAACTGGGCGCGGGATTTCTGGGAGGAGAAGGTTTCATCCTGGAGAGATTCACCGGGCCGGGGAAGCTGTTCATTCACGCCGGTGGCGATCTTGTCGAATTCTCACTCGCTTCAGGCGAGTCGCTTCACGTGGATACGGGATGTATTGTCGCCTTTGATGACAGCGTACAGTACGACATTCAATTGGCGGGTGGCATCAAGACCGCCATTTTCGGCGGTGAAGGACTCTTTCTTGCCACACTGACCGGACCGGGCAAGGTGATCATCCAGAGCATGACGCTCGAAAAGCTGCGGCGCGAACTCTCGCCGGCGCGCGGCGGCGGCGACGAACGTTCCCCGCTTGAATCGATTACCGGCCTGCTAAGCAGTGACGACTGAGAGCGGCGCGCGAAATCCCCGGGACTGATTGACCAGCGAACGAACCGCCACAAAAAGCTTGTCAGACGCGGTTCTACGGTGTACGATTTAGTTGCGCTACCGCTAAAACGCGGGTGATGTTTTCTGTTTTTGTTCCGTTGCCGGCGCCGGCTCCGCCAGATCGCTCGATGGGGCCGGGCGCGAGAGCGGAAGTAACAGTCCGTTCGTGGGAAGGCACGTCCGATGGCCGATTGCCGTAGATCGCAGCCACAGCCCGACGGAGGTGAGTCTGAAAAACATTAATCTGCTGCTGATTGAGGACAACCCTGCGGATGCGCATCTTTTTGAGGTTGCGATTCGCGAAGCCGATGCCGGTTGCGCGGTAGCGGTGGCTCGCAACGGTGAAGCCGCCATCGCGTCGCTGACCGGTTCGGCGCGCCAGGATGCGAGGTTGCCGGAACTGATTGTCCTCGACCTCAATCTGCCTGGCAAGAGCGGCTTCGAAGTGTTGGAAGACCTGAAGCGGAATCCGCGCTTGAGGCGCATCCCTGTGATTATCTTTAGCAGTTCCAGCCATGCCGGCGACGTGCGTAGAGCCTACGAGCTGCAGGCGAGCTGCTACATCCGCAAGCCGGCAGACTGGGAATCGCTGGTGGACTTGATGCGCGCCATCAAGGGGTTCTGGTGTTCTTTCGCCGTGCTGCCGGATGAGCTGGCAACATTCAATGCCGCCGCTTACCGCTGAGAGCCGTGCGGCGATTGGGCGACGCGGCGGCTGAATTCGACTAATTGCGCCAGCTTGGCGCGGGCCGCCCCGCTGTCGATGGCGCGGGCGGCCAGTTGCACACCATCGCGGAAGGTTTCCGTCCGCCCTGCCGCGACCAGCGCGGCCGAAGCGTTCACCAGCACGATATTGCGGGCAGGGCCCGGTTCGCCCGCAAGGACGCCGGTGGCGATGGCGCAGTTTTGCGGCAGATCCCCGCCTGTCAGGTTGGCAGCCGATGCCGGCGCAACACCGAAGTCCTCCGGTGTTACGGTGTGTTGAATGACTTCGCCTTTGGCCACCTCGATCAGTAGCGTTTCGCCGGTGGTGGTGATCTCGTCCAGGCCGTCGGAGCCATGAACAACGAAGCCGCGATGAAGGCCAAGCAAAGCCAGCGCCCGCGCCATCAATCCGGCTGCCGCCGCGGTGGGAGCACCCACTACCTGCACCGTCGCCCCGGCGGGATTGGTGAGGGGACCGAGAAGATTGAAGACCGTACGCATCTTCAGTTCCAGCCGCGCCGGTTGCGCGTAGCGCATTGCCGGATGCAAGGCTGGGGCAAACAGAAATCCGATCCCGGTTTCGGTAATGCATTGGGCGATTTGTTCCGGCGGCAGCGAGATGTTCACTCCCAGCGATTCAAGGATATCGGCGCTGCCGCAGCGGCTGGAGATGGAACGGTTGCCGTGTTTGGCGATACGGAGTCCGGCTCCGGCGACGACAAAAGCGGCTACCGTGGAGATGTTGAATGTGAAGGAGGAATCACCGCCGGTTCCACAAGTGTCCACCAGCGGTTCTTCGGCCGGCGCATCCACCGTGACATGCGCCGATTTTCCGCGCATGGCGCGGGCAAAGCCGAGCAACTCTTCCGCCGTTTCACACTTCATCTTCAGCGCCACCAGAAAGGCGGTCAACCGGGGTGTGGAAACCTCGCCCTCAAGCACCAGAGTCATGGCCCGTTCGGCGTCGGCCGCGGTGAGGTCCTCACCGTTCGACACGCGGTGCAGAAACGATAGAAACGACGGCATGTTATAGTGAGAATCGTTCGGCTTTTCTAGCGATCTTAACACGGGATGCGGCCGATCGGCCGTGTTTCCCGGGCCGCCGGACGCATCGCGCGGCGGCGTTCGATCCTGGAGCGAATTCCTATGAACATTCACGAGTACCAGGCCAAGTCGATCCTGGCCCAATACGGTGTTCCCGTGCCGCGGGGCGAAGTTGCCTTTACCGTGGAAGAGGCCGAAGTGGCCGCCAAGAGCCTGGGTGGAAGCGTGGTTATCAAGGCCCAGATACACGCCGGTGGCCGCGGGAAGGGTGGCGGAGTCAAAGTGGCCGCGAACCTGGCCGAGGCCTCCGGGTTGGCGCGAAAGATACTGGGTATGCGGCTGGTGACCCACCAGACGGGACCCGAAGGACGAGTCGTCCAACGCCTGCTGGTTGAAGAGACTCTCCCGATCGAGCGTGAGCTGTATCTGGGCGTCGTTCTCGACCGCAGCCTGGGCAAACTGGTGCTGATGGCCTCGGCGGCCGGAGGCATGGAGATCGAGCAGGTAGCCGCCGCCACGCCGGAGTTGATCCTTAAAGAGACGATCGATCCCAGCCTCGGACTGGCGGCTTACCAGGCGCGAAACCTGGCCTTCGGCATGGGATTGCCGGCGGCGGCGGTGAATGGAGCCGTGGCCGCCATGACGGCACTGGTGAAAGCCTGTTTGGCCGTCGATGCCTCGCTGGCCGAGATTAATCCTTTTATCCTCACCACCGCCGGCCACCCCTACGCGCTGGACGCCAAAATCAACTTCGACGACAACGCGATGTTCCGCCACAAAGCGCTTCTCGACCTGCGCGACCTGAACGAAGAAGACCCCTTTGAGGTGGAGGCATCCAAATTTGGGTTGAACTACATCAAGCTGGACGGCACGGTGGGCTGCATGGTGAATGGCGCCGGCCTGGCGATGGCCACCATGGACATCATCAAGTATGCCGGCGGAAGCCCGGCGAACTTTCTCGACGTAGGTGGAGGCGCCAGTGAGGAGCAGATCAAGAACGCCTTCCGCATCCTGCTCTCCGATAAGGCGGTGCGCGCGGTCCTGATCAACATCTTCGGCGGAATTCTGCGCTGCGACGTGCTGGCTGCCGGCGTGGTTGCGGCGGCGCGCGACCTGGCCATCAAGGTGCCGATCGTGGTCCGGATGGAGGGTACCAACGTCGAACTGGGGCGGCAGATCCTGCGTGATTCGGGATTTGATTTCACCGTGGCCGACGGCATGAAGGATGCCGCGGAAAAGGTAGTGAGGTTGGCAAAATGAGCGTTCTCATCGATCAGAATACCCGCGTTTTGTTTCAGGGCTTCACCGGCCGCGAAGCGACATTTCACGCCCAGCAGGCCATCGCCTACGGCACCCATGTCGTCGGCGGCGTCGTGCCTGGCCGCGGCGGCCAGAACCACCTGGACCTGCCGGTATTCAACACCATGCGCGAGGCCGTGGCCGCCACCGGAGCCAACGCGTCGGTGATCTTTGTGCCGCCTCCGTTTGCCGCCGACGCGATGATGGAAGCCGCCAGCGTCGACCTGCCGCTGGTGGTGTGCATTACCGAAGGGATTCCGGTGCTCGACATGATTCGCGCCTGGCAGTTCCTTCAGGGGCGCAAGACACGTCTCATCGGACCCAATTGCCCCGGTATCATCTCGCCCGGCAAGTCGAAAATCGGCATTATGCCCGGTCACATCCACTTGCAGGGACATGTGGGCGTGGTTTCCCGCTCGGGCACGCTCACCTATGAAGCCGTGGGGCAGTTGACGTCGCTCGGCATCGGCCAATCGACGTGCATTGGCATCGGCGGCGACCCGATCATCGGAACCAGTTTTATCGACGCCATCCGTCTGTTCAACGAAGACGCCGATACACACGCCATCGTGATGATCGGTGAGATCGGCGGCAATGCCGAGGAGAACGCGGCGGCCTACATTCGCGAGAACGTTCGTAAGCCGGTGGTGGGATTCATCGCCGGACAGACCGCGCCTCCCGGGCGCCGCATGGGCCACGCCGGTGCGATCATCTCAGGCGGCAGTGGAAAGGCGTCGCACAAGATTGCCGCCATGCGCGAGGCGGGGATCACCGTCTGTGACTCGCCGGCCGACATCGGGGCGCGCATCGGGGAACTGTTGCAGTAAGGAGAATCGAACCTAACATCATGGAAAGAACTTTCGCAATCATCAAGCCTGATGCCGTCGCCGCGGGCAGTGCCGGACAAATCCTGTCGATTATCGAAAAGCAGGGCTTCCGTATCCTCGGCATGAAAATGCTGCGCATGAGGCGGGAGCAGGCTGAGGGATTCTATGCCGTCCACAAGGCCCGGCCCTTTTTTGCCGGACTGGTGGCGTTCATGACCGAAGGGCCGGTAGTGGTGCTGGCGCTGGAGCGCGAAGATGCCATCCTCAAGTGGCGTGAGGTAATGGGCGCCACCAACCCGGCCAACGCCGCCGAAGGCACCATTCGCAGACAGTTTGCCACCGATATCGAGCGAAACGCCGTCCACGGGTCCGACGCGCCGGAGACGGCCGCGGCCGAGATTCCGTTCTTCTTCTCGACCTCGGAACTTCTGTAGCACGTAACGGCGGGCCGCTTGCCCGGTCCGCCGCCCTTCTCCGGTTTGGACTCAGTAGGCCCAGCGCCAGAGATTGGCGCCAACCGTGTAGCCGGCCCCCACGGCGGCAAATACCACCAGATCGCCCTTCTTCAGCTTTCCCCGCTCGATGGCGTCACGTGTTGCCAGAGGAATTGTTCCGGCCGTGGTGTTGCCGTAATCCTGGATGTTGATGATCACCTTCTCCGGGCAGATCCCCAACCGCTCCGCCGCGGCGTTGATGATGCGGATATTGGCCTGGTGGGGGATCAGTACGCCGACATCTTCGCCGGTGAAGTTGTTCCGCGCGAGGATGTCGCGGCTGACTTCGTACATCTTGCGGACCGCGTATTTGAACACCTGTCCCCCATCCTGGTGGACGTAGTGCAGGCGTTTGTCGACCGTTTCATGAGAGGGCGGCATGCGGCTTCCACCGGCGGGCATTTTAAGCGCCTCCGCGCCGGAGCCGTCGATCTCGTTTTTGAAGTCGAGGAATCCGGCATCCTCGCCATCTTCGGCGGGTTCCAGCAGCATCGCGCCGGCGCCATCGCCGAACAGCACGCAGGTGGCGCGGTCTGTGTAGTCAATGATGCGGGACATGGTGTCGGCGCCGATTACCAGCACCTTCCTGTGCTGCCCGCCGGAGATCAGGTGCGCGCCCACCGTGAGTCCGTAGACGAAACTGCTGCAGGCGGCCACCAGATCGAAGCCCCAGGCGCCCTTGGCACCAAGCCGGTTCTGCACCAGGCAGGCGGTGGAGGGGAACATCATGTCCGGCGTCACCGTGCAGACCAGAATCGCATCCAGTTGCGTAGCCTCGATGCCACGGTTGGCCAGCGCGATTTTGGCCGCTTCCACGGCCATGTCGGAGGTGGCCATCGACGGGCCGGCGATGTGGCGTTGAATGATACCGGTTCGCTCGAGAATCCACTCATTGGTGGTTGCCACCATCTTCTCGAGATCGTGATTGGTCAGCAGTCCGGGCGGCGTGTAACAGCCCAGGGCGCTGATCTTCGCTCTGATCAAGAATCCTCCAAAGAATATGATTGTAACTTGCCAGTATGCTAAATTCGTAAGCAATGTGCGCCGAGAGCGCTTTGCTCTTCGAGTCTCCAGAACAGATTTACGCCAGAGTGTTTCACCAGTTGCGGCCCAGAACGCCGGTTCCCGAGGTGCGCGTCTCGTTTCACAGATTTGCAAACGCGAACAGCTTCATCAAGTGGTCCGCCTCGACGCTGGAGGTCCGAATGTCGGACATTCTAGCGGGCGCGGGGGCCCCGGTGCTCGAAGCCCTGGCTCAGATTCTGCTCCACAAATTGCTGCGGCGTCCGGTGCCGGCAATCTATCCGGAGCGCTACCGGCGCTTTCTGAACCGCGCGGACGTTCGCCGCAACCTCCACCTGGTAAGACAGATCCGCGGACGCAAGTTCGTTTCCGGCCCGCAGGGTGAAGTCTATAATCTGGACGATATTTTCGAGCGGCTGAACCACGAACATTTTTTCGGTTTGATGGCGCGGCCGCGCCTGGGGTGGAGCCGGCGGGCATCCCGCACCATGCTCGGCCATTTCGATCCCTCACACAATGCGATTATTCTGAGCCGGATTCTGGATAACCAGAATATTCCCGCCATATTGGTGGAGTATGTGATGTTCCACGAGATGTTGCATCTGCGTTACCCGGTAGAGCACAACGGCAGCCGGCGCAGGGTGCATACGCGGGAATTTCGCCAGGCGGAGAAGCAGTTTCCGGGGTTGAAACAGGCGCGTGAGGCGATGAAGAAGCTGTGAGCCGCCCGGGCGGCGGCTCACCGGCGGGAGAACCTTCAGACCGTGGCGGCCGTTGGGGTGAGTTGCGCGTGCAGAATGGCCAACGGGCGTACCACCCGGGTCAGATCCACGGAGCCGAACCCAAGCGAGCCGAAAACCACCTGAATCCGGGCAAGCTGGAACGCGATGTTAAAAGAAATCTGCAGGCGAAGCAGTTCCTTGGTCAACTCCGGGCGGTCCTCCGATGAGTACAGGGCAATCACCCGTCCCGCCAGGCACAGACGATTAAAGTCCCGCCGCAGGCTTCTCAGGTAGGCCCGGCGAATCCTCTGACGGTCTCGTTGGAGCTTCCCGGCGATGCCCTGACCGGGGCCGGCGAGAGCGCCGGCGAACGTCAGGTCGCGGTCATCGAGCAGTCTCTCCATAGGCGCATACTTACGCATGGAAAAGCGATCCAGCCAGCCGGATTCAAACTCGGGAAGGTTCGGACGGGCCAACAACTGCCGGAGCAGATACGTGAACGCAACGGCCGGTAATAGAAAAACAGCAGCTCCAAGCCAGAGTATTGCCATCGGTTGATCTCCTCGTAAACGCGTGCGATTCAGAATAATCTAAAACCGCTGGAAATGCAACGGTAAATTTACGGGAAATTAGCGATTGGCGCAAAAAATCCGTCATTACTTGCGGGTGGTACGCAGCAGGCTGGCGTTGAGAGCATCCAGATGATTGAGAACCCGCTGTTCGTCGGAGTCACTCATTCTGGGCCGGAGTCTCAACTGGCGCGTCTCCCCTCCCGGTTTCAGCAGCAGAATCCAGGCGCCGAGACACAATACGGAGATCACCTGAAGGCTTGTACTGAGAGCGCGGGTGACGCCGAATCCGAGCAGGTTCCGGACGAGTAAACCCGCCGCGTAGCAGGTGAAGTAGACGGCAAAAATCAATGTATGTATCACCAGATTCCGCGACAGGGGTATCGGATACCAGCGCAGGAACAGGACCATCAACAGAATGAACAGCAGCAGGCTGGAAAATAACCCACGGCGTATTATATTGAAATACACCAGCTCGGGATACTTCGTAATCGGCGTGGATAAATCGGCCGTCAGGGTGAGCAGCGAGACGGCAATACTAACCGCCAGAGCCAACCACACAGCCCACTGGCTGATGGTGGCGATACCGCGGAATTTGCCGAGAATGAGGCTGGTTAATTCCAGGACAATCAGCACGTACAGGAGCCACAAAATCGGTTCGGTGTACATCCAGAGCGTGCCGTAGATGGTCTCGGTGGGGCTGAAATTGAGCAGCACCAGCGAGCGGATGGTCCGCACCAGTAAATAGGTGAACAGCCAGGGATAAATCCGATGGAGCCGTGTCCAGTACAGGCGGCATGCCAGGATTGCCGTTCCGGCAATGGTGATCAGCCACAGAGATTGTTCGAGCCACCACATCAGTCCGCGCTGCTAACTTCCTATTTTAATCTAGATTTACATCACCGCGCCGGGCTCTGACTGGCCAAAGCATTGAGATACAGTCACTTTACACCAATTCCAAAAAACGCGTGGTACTTTGGGGGCAACTTCCGGGGACGGAAATCCCGGCCGCAAAAAACGTGCCGGGTTTCACCCTTGGCGAGCAGGCGCGCCTCTGCTATATGCCGAATTTCGTAGCCGAACGTCACCATCCTGAAATTGGCGCCGGCTATCCGGGTCGATACGCCGATTTCGTCATCGTAGCGGGCGGGAGACAGATAGCGGCAATGGACTTCGGCTACCACCAGCAGAATTCCCTCCTCGGCTTCCATGTCCCGGTAGCGGATTCCCAACGAACGGCACAACTCGGTCCGCCCGACCTCCATCCAGACGATGTAATTGGCATAGTAAGCCACCCCCATCTGGTCGGTTTCGGCATACCGTACGCGCAGACGCGTTTCGTATTCGAGCATGAACTTTCGATTTTAGCCTTCTCCCGGGAGCGGTTTCAGCAGGCGGCGCCGCCCGTCGAAACCGGATTGCACGGCACACGTCTGTTACGATGATCGGGTGTATATCAGAGTGCTGTTTTTCGGAATCCTGAAGGACCTGGCGGGCTGTGCCGGGGAGACGGCTGAATTTCCGGAAGGCACCACGATCGAGCAGGTTTGGAATCGTTATGCTGCCCGCTATCCGGGGCTTGGGCCGGCGCGGGCCAGCGTGCTGGCGGCGCGCAACCAGGAGTTTGCCGCCGCCAACTCACCCGTAGCCGAGGGAGATGAGATCGCCTTTCTGCCGCCGGTAAGCGGTGGCAGCGCCCGCTACACCCACGAAACCGTGGAACGGGAAGGACATTTTTATGCGCTCACCCGCGATCCGCTGGACGTGCAAGGCGTTACCAGGCGCCTGCTGCAAGGCCAGGATGGAGCCGTGGTGGCCTTTGAAGGCGTGGTGCGCAATAACACCAGGGGCCGCCCGACGCTGTATTTGACCTACGAATGTTACGAATCGATGGCGATCAAGGTCATGACGCAAATCGGCAACGAGATTGCCGCTTCCCACGCAATCAGCCGGATCGCCCTGGTGCACCGGCTGGGCCGGATGGAGATCGGCGAGACCAGCGTTGCCGTTATTGCCTGCGCACCACACCGCCGGCCGGCCTTCGAGGCGGCGTTGGAGGGCATCAACCGGCTGAAGAGATTCGTTCCCATCTGGAAAAAAGAATACTTTGCCGATGGAGAGGTGTGGGTGGACGGCGAGTGGGACGATTCGCTTCGCGGGCTCTGATTGCACTGCTGTTCGCGGCCCTGGCCGCGGCCCAGGACGAGCCCGTCTTTTCGGTGGATGTGCGGCTCATCCGGCTTCTGGTAACGGTGAAGGACGACTATGGCCGGCCCGTTACCAGGCTTGGCCCTCAGGATTTCCAGGTGTATGACAATGGCATTCTCCAGAAAGTTGTCATCTTCGAACCGCACACCGAGCAGCCGCTTTCCATTGCCGTATTGATTGACGCCTCCGGATCCACCGCCAAGGACCTGCGCTCTGAGAAGGATTCGGTGCGGCGGTTTTTGAATGCCGTAATCCGCCAGGGTAATCCCGACGACGCCGCCTCCATTTATTCGTTCAATTACGACGTTCACCAGGTGGTCGATTTCACCCGCAACCTGCGCAGTGTGGAGGCTGCCCTCAAGGGCATCAAGGCGGAAGGCGGCACTTCGATGTACGATGCGTTGATCCTGTCCAGCCCGTATCTTGCGGATCGCGAGGGCCGTCACGCCATCATCCTGATCACCGACGGCGGCGATACCACTTCCTACTACCGCTTCCAGCAGGCGGTAGAAGCGGTGCACCGGGCCGACGCGGTAGCCTATCCGATTCTTGTCATTCCTATTACCGCCGACGCGGGGCGAAATATCGGCGGGGAGAATGCATTGTCCACCTTGGCACGGGACACCGGGGGCCGCGTATTTACACCATCGGATGGCGCTTCGTTGGACTCCGCATTCGAGGAGATTCTCTCCGAACTGCGCACTCAATACCTGATCGGATACTATCCGCGCGGTATTCCGCAGTCCACCGAGCGCTTTCACCGGGTGGAGGTTCGGGTAGCCCGGCCCGGTTTGCACGTCTCCTCCCGCAGCGGCTATTATGAGGATTCAGAGAAGCAGCCGGCGCCACGCCGTCGTTCCGGACCGGGCGGCCGGTGAGCGCGCGTCCATCCCGAACATGCCGGGGTGAGGCGATGCCACGCTCCAGCGGCCCGGAGGCGCCAAAGGTAACGCCATGGCGAAAAGACCAGCCAGCAGTAAGTCTCGCGCCCCGGAGCAGACGCTCGAAGAGGTGCGCTACCTCAAGCAACTGGTGGACGAACAAATCACCATCCGGATAAAACTCGAGAATAACGAAGAAGTTGAGGGGGTAATTGAGTATTACGACCACTCCTTCATCCGGATCAATCGGCCGGACGGTCCCAATCTGTTCATCTTCAAGCACGACATCAAGTACTTTTACGAGGTTGAAGACTAAAGGCGCGATCCTCGCGACGGCGCTTGAGTCTTCATTCGAACTGCCATGTCTTTTCTTCAGACCGCCGTCGATACCGCCCGCGAATCCGGCGCGCTGCTCGCCAATTACTTTGAGCGCCACATCGGTTACGAGCTCAAGGGGAGTTATGACCTGGTGACAGATGCCGACCGGGCATCGGAAAACCTGATCATCGAGCGGATCCGTAATCACTACCCCTCGCATTCCATTACCGGTGAGGAAACCGGCGCCCACGACGGAACATCGGCCTACCGCTGGTACGTGGATCCTCTCGATGGAACCACCAATTTCGCTCACGGCTTTCCGGTGTTCAATGTCACGCTGGCGCTCGAATACCGGGGTGAATTGATCTGTGGCGTAATTTACGATCCGCAACGGGACGAAATGTTCACCGCCGAGCAGGGCGCGGGGGCGTTTCTGAACAACCGGCGCATCCAGGTCTCCGGCGTTCGCCGGGTGGAGGAGGCGTTGGTCGCTACCGGATTTCCCAGCCGCCGGCGCCACCAAAGCGTCAACGTCTACTTTTACCACCAACTCGCCATGGCCTCTCACGGCGTCCGGCGGGCCGGCGCAGCCGCCCTCGACCTGGCGTATGTCGCCTGTGGGCGCCTGGACGCGTTCTGGGAATTCGCCCTGCATCCCTGGGATATGGCCGCCGGCTTGTTGCTGGTGAAGGAGGCCGGTGGTCTCCTCAGCACGATGCAGGGTCAGGCACACCAGCTTACCAGTCCGCATCTGCTGGCCGATAACGGCCTGCTCCATGCGGAGATGCTGGAGATTTTCGCCGAGGTCTTCGCCGGAAAATTCAGGGTTCCGATCCCTGGGCTTGGCTGAAAGGAAACTTTTCTTTTCGCTGCACTCGGCTAGTTGCCTTTACTTTCAAGGATATAAGGTGCTAGGCTTAAATTCTACTAATGCGCACTGTTGATCTGATCCAGCGGAAGCGGGACGGCGAGGAACTGTCCCAGCCAGAGATTGCGTTCCTCGTCGAAGGATATAACAGCGGTGAGATTCCAGACTACCAGATGTCTGCGTTTCTCATGGCCGTCTATTTCAAGGGCATGACCGACCACGAGGTCAGCGCATTGGCCGAATGCATGCTCAACTCCGGAGAGCACGTCGACCTGTCGGCGATCCCCGGCCTGAAGGTCGACAAGCATTCCACCGGTGGTGTGGGCGACAAAACGAGTCTGGTTGCCGCTCCCCTGGCCGCCGCCGCCGGCGTGGTGGTGCCGATGATTTCCGGCCGCGCGCTCGGCCATACCGGCGGTACATTGGACAAGCTGGAATCGATCCCCGGTTTCCGCACCAACCTCTCGATCGATGAATTCAAGGATCAACTCGGGCGCCTGAACCTGGCATTTATCGGCCAGACGCCACAGGTGGCGCCGGCCGACGGAAAGCTGTACAGTCTCCGTGACGCCACCGCCACGGTCGAATCGATTCCCCTCATTGCCACCTCCATCATGAGCAAGAAGCTGGCCGCCGGCATCGACGCGCTGGTGCTCGATGTGAAGGTCGGCTCCGGCGCGTTTATGAAGCGTCAGGTTGATGCCCGCCGTCTGGCCCAGATGATGGTCGGCATCGGGCGCCGGATGGACAAGCGGGTGCAAGCGCTGATCACCGACATGAACCAGCCGCTCGGATATGCCATCGGCAACGCGCTCGAGGTGATGGAGGTTTCCCAGACGCTGCAGAATGTTGGTCCGGTGGATCTCACCCGTCTATCGCTTGAACTGGCTGCCCGCATGATCTACCTCGGCAAGCTCACCGCAACGCTCGAGGAGGCTCGTGAGGTTGCCCAGGCGCGGCTGCTGGACGGTTCCGGCTACCGAAAAATGAAGGAAGTGATCGAGGCCCAGGGAGGCAATCCACAGGTTCTCGACCGGTTTGAACTGCTCCCTAACGCCACCGGAGCCCGCGAGATTATTGCCCCGCGCGCCGGCTACGTGACCGCGATCGACGCCGAAGACATCGGACGCGCTTCCTCCATCATCGGAGCCGGCCGCGATACGAAGGAAGACAACGTCGACCCGGCTGTCGGGGTCGTGCTGGAAGTCAAGGTCGGGCAGAAGGTGGACGCCGGCGGAGTCCTCTGCCGTCTTTACTACACCAGCGAAGAGCACGTCGAAGATGCAGCCCAGCAGGTGGAAGACGCGTTCCGCATCGCCTCCCAACCGGCCGACGAACGCGAGCTGATTCTCGAAGTAGTCAGTTCCTAGCCGCCGGCGCGCTCTTCAACGGTATTGAAAGCTCAGTTTCTTGCGGCCGCAGCCGCGGCCCTCGACCGAGCCAGCGCTTTGCTGAGTCTCCTATCATCGGGAGCCAGTTCCAGCGCCGCGGTCCACTGTTCGACCGCGTCGGCGTAGCGTCCCAGGCGATCATAGACCTCCGCCAGCAGTTCGCATGTGTCAGGCGACGGGACGTCTTTCAACTGATCGATGGCGCCGGCAATCAGCCGCTCCAGCGCGCGGTGGCGCCACCACTCGCGCTCCGGTGTCTCCTGGGCGCTGCCGCGTTCAATAAGTAGCGAGTATTGCCCCTGGACAAAACGGCAGGCCGCCGAATTGCCGGTACAAGCCTCTGAAGGTAATTTGGGCTCCACCGGAGGCGCCTTCATCTGCCGCCGGGCCTCCTGGTCGAGCGCGATCAGGCAGAGGAGCAATTGGTGCCACAGACGCGGGTTTCCAGGGTCGCGCGGCGCCAGCACGCGCAACATTTCGGCTGCCCGCCAGTATTGGCCGTCTTCGCGGTAGGCGCTCGCCAGTTCCGCCTGCACATCCTCGTTGCGCCGTTCGCGCGCCAGCGCCGATTCCAGCGCCGGAATCGCCTGCCTGGGAAGATGCAGCCGGTTGTAGCACAGGCCCAGCATCAGCGTGGCCGATGGTGAGTCCGGCCGCGCCGCAACCACCCGTTCCAACTGCGAAGCGGCTTCGCGGTAACGTCCCGCCGCGTGCAGCGCCAGCCCCAGGTTCAGACGTAGCCCAATGTTTTCAGGGTCGCCACGAACCATTTGCGCCCATATCGCCACGGCCTCTTCAAACCGTCCTTCGACCATGGCGATACCGGCCCGGCGCGATTGCTCCTCCAATTCGTTCAGGGCGGCCAGCGGATGAGCAAGGCCACCGGCCAAACCAAGTATAATGAGCGTTTTCGCGAGGATCACAAATTTGCAACTGACACTGCTCGACTGGTCTGTCGTCGCGCTGTACTTTCTCTTCAACATCGCTATCGGCTTCTACTATAAGGCGCGGGCCGGCCAGAATGTTAGCGAGTTCTTCCTGTCCGGACGCAATGTCCCCTGGTGGCTCGCGGGAACATCCATGGTAGCGACCACCTTTGCCGCCGACACTCCGCTGGCCGTAACCGGGATGGTGGCCCGCTATGGCGTCGCCGGTAACTGGTTGTGGTGGAACTTCGTTGCCAGCGGGATGCTGACGGTGTTCCTCTACGCGCGGCTGTGGCGCCGCTCCGGAGTAATGACCGATATCGAGTTTTCCGAAATCCGCTACTCGGGCAAGCCAGCCGCGTTTTTGCGCGGATTCCGGGCCCTGTACCTTGGAGTTCCCATCAACTGCATCATCCTCGGTTGGGTGAACCTGGCGATGGTGAAGATCCTGATGCTGATCCTCGGCATTTCAAAAGTTCAGGCGCTGCTGGTGGTGCTCGGATTGATCGCGCTGACGTCGTTTATCTCGACTCTCGCCGGGCTGTGGGGCGTACTGGTGACGGACCTGTTTCAGTTCGTCATCAAGATGGGCATGGTGATCGTGCTGGCCGTATTCGCCGTTCAGGCGATCGGCGGCATCGATGCGATGAAGGCCAAGCTTGCCGCCATCGATGCCGCTCGCGGTATCGCTTCGGGTGGACATGGCTCGGTGCTCAGTTTCGTGCCTGACCTGAACTCGGTCTGGATGCCGCTGATCACCTTCTTCGTATACATTTCAGTGAACTGGTGGGCTACCTGGTATCCCGGCGCCGAACCGGGTGGCGGCGGGTTCGTCGCCCAGCGAATGTTCTGCGCCAAGGATGAGAGGCACTCGCTGTTGGCGACGCTGTGGTTCAATATTGCCCACTATGCGATCCGTCCATGGCCATGGATCCTGGTGGGATTGGCGTCCATCATCCTCTATCCCAATCTGGCGGACCCGGAAACGGGCTACATCCGGGTGATGATCGACCACCTTCCGCCCTCTTTACGCGGGCTGATGGTGGCCGCCTTCGCGGCCGCCTACATGTCTACCATCGCGACGCAATTGAATTGGGGCGCCAGCTACCTGGTGAACGATTTCTACCGCCGGTTCCTCAAACCGCATGCCTCCGACAAACATTACGTGATGGCTTCGCAGGCGGCAACCGTGCTGCTGACCATCATTTCGGCCGTTGTCACGCTCTACATGGACTCCATTGCCGGAGCGTGGAAACTGCTGATCGTCACCGGAGCCGGAACGGGCGGCGTGTTACTGTTGCGCTGGTACTGGTGGCGGATCAATGCTTATAGCGAAATTGCCGCGATGATCTCGGCCTTCGCGGTGTCGTTGACGCTTCAGATGGGCTTCGGCTTGAACAACGACCAGCCGGTGGATTTCGCCTGGATCATGATCATCACGGTGAGTATCACCACCCTGGTCTGGCTGGCGGCCACCTTCCTTACCGCGCCGGAACCGAAAGATGTACTGGTGAGCTTCTACCGCCGGACGCGGCCGTCGGCGCTCGGCTGGCGTCCCGTTGCCGCGCTTGCTCCCGACGTGAAGGCCTCAGGCGGCGGCGCCGCGAACCTGATGGACTGGATCTGCGGGTGCATACTCATTTACGGAATACTGTTCGGCGTCGGCAA
>JADZGD010000043.1 GCA_020854055.1 Bryobacterales bacterium
CGGCATGCATGACATTACTCTTGGCGGCTCTGCGGCGCCGCCGGAGATTCCTGAACCTTCCACCATGTTGCTCACGCTATCCGCGGCCGGCGCGCTTTGGCTGCGCCGCCGGTTCGCTGCTTAGAGCTGTAATCGGGGTTGCAATCGGCCAAAGATGGATCCGGCGGTCGCGGTTCGGCAGCTCCGAGCAGTGAAGCGAGCGGTCGAGCCGGGCTAACCTGGCAACAGATCACCCGTTTGCCGGAAACCAGGTTCGCGAATGCGGGAATCTGTAGCCGATCGGCCCGGCGCTGTTTCCGAAAAATCTCCCTTTACCCCCATCCGCCATACCGCTACAACTCCTCCCGATGCCACTTATACTTGGCATCCACGATGAGGGTGGCATCCTCCATTTCCAAAATGAGATCAGGGATGAGGGCGCGGATCCGGGAAGCAGCGATACCGCGAGTGCATTCAACCGGCGCACAAAACGGCTCAGCGGCTCTGGGTATCGAGCGAAGGTCGAAAACTACCGGCAACGAGTGCAGGTGCTCTGTGCTTAACTATTCTTCGTGGGATCGGGGTTGCCCCCGTTTTTGGCGTACAGCCCGTTTTTGGCGTACAGCCGGCCGGTTCTGGAATCGCCGATGCGCCGTGGGATCTCTTAGATAGTGGGGAGCAGCGCGATCGGATGGTTGCGGGGGTAGGATTTGAACCTACGACCTTTGGGTTATGAGCCCAACGAGCTACCAGACTGCTCCACCCCGCATCTCGATGGTAGCGTAGCTCTGCCCACCCGTCAACTGTCCCTCATGAAAAGGATATAATCGTCTGATTTGGAGAGAACCGTGAACAAAATCGTACGTTTCGTCTTTTTGCCGTTCCTGCTATCCGCACTTTTCGCCCAGGCTCCGAAGAAGATCCAGACCCTTATTATCACCGGTCAGAACAACCACGATTGGCGTGGAGTTACGCCGGCGATACGGCAGATCCTTGAAGATAGCGGGCGCTTCGAAGTTCGTGTCACCGAGGAGTTCCGCGGCGGCTCGGCCGAAACTCTGGCCCCGTATGATCTGGTCATCCTCAACTACTACGACGGGCGCAAGCCTGCACTTCGCTGGGGCGCGAACGGCGATGCCGCGCTGCTCAACTTCGTCCGCGGCGGCAAGGGCCTGGTGATGTATCACTTCTCGATGGCCGCTTTCGATGGCTGGAATGAATATGAGAAGCTCTCCGGCGGCAACTGGCGCCCCAATAACGGTCATCACTCACCCCGGCACGACTTTATGGTAACCATCCGGGATGAGGACCACCCCATCGTGCGAGGCATGAGGTCCACTTTCCCACAGCCGGGTGACGAGCTCTACGCCAACCTCAAGTGGCAACCCGAGGGATCGTACCACGTGCTGGCCACCGCCTGGGACGATCATTCCCTCTACCGGGGCAAGGCCAAACAACCGGTCCCCGGCGCCGGAATGGATCATCCGATGTTGTGGGTTCTCAATTACGGCCAGGGGAGGGTGTTTGCCGACGCGCTGGGCCATGATGCGGGCGCGATGAAGTCCGCCGGTTTCATCGCCACCTTTGCCCGGGGCGCCGAGTGGGCGGCGACCGGCTCGGTTACCATTCCCGTTCCGCCTGAACTGGCACAGTAACTGGGCTTATGGCTCTCTGCCAACGGCATCGAGCACGCCGTTGATGAACGGCACCGATTGATCTCCCGAGAAGCGCCGGGCCAGTTCCAGCGCTTCATCGATCACGATGGCCGGCGCCGTGCTCAGTGTCTTCATCTCATAGATCGCCAGCCGCAGGATATTGCGGTCCACCGCCGGCATGCGATCCAGGCGCCAGTGTTCAGAGTGCTTTTCGATCCGCGCATCCGACGCCGCCACCGCGCCCGCCGCACCGCGGGCGAGCTCTTCCATAAAGAGATCGGGGCCGGGCTTCGAACCTCCAGCCGGCTCATCAGATGCATCCGGAATCAACGTATCGTAGAATGCCCGGATCGCGTCTTCGATATCACCCTGCCGCATGTCCCACTGATATAAAACCTGGAGCGCGCGTTCACGCGACCGCCTGCGGGAGGGCATAATCAGGATCCGGCGCGCAGACGGCGCATCAGATTCCCCATCTCCACCGCCGTCATGGCCGCATCGAAACCTTTGTTGCCACTCTTGGCGCCGGCGCGGTCGATGGCCTGCTCCACGGAATTAGTCGTCAGCACGCCAAACGCCACGGGCACTCCGTTTTGCATGGAAACCTGCGCCAATCCCTTGGTCGCCTCCGCCGCGATATAGTCAAAGTGCGGCGTTTCCCCACGAATCACCGCGCTTAGGCAGATCACCGCGTCGTGCTTCTTTTGCCGGGCGATTTCGGCCGCCACCACCGGCAACTCCCACGAGCCGGGAACCTTTACGATCTCGATGTCTTTGTCATCGGCGCCGGTACGCGCCAGCGCATCCAGCGCCCCGCTCAACAGCCGCTCCGTAATGATGCTGTTGAACCGGCTGACCAAGATCGCGAACCGGAGCCCCTTCGCATCCAGATTTCCTTCGGTCACTTTGTAGGGCATGCGCCTGCTTTCCTGTCTTTCATCTTCCGTTGAAATTAGCGCGGCGCTTGTCCAGAAAGGCCGCGAAGCCTTCCCGGCTATCTCCGGTGGAGGCCGACACTCCGAATGCCGCCGCTTCAAAGCGCAGCCCCTGCTCGATGCCCGATTCAAGACCCGTGTCCACCGCCTCCATCGTCAGCGAGACGGCTACCGGCGCGTTGGCCAGAATCCTCGCCAACAGGCTCCGGCTTGCCCCGATCAACTCCGCCCCGGGCACCACCTGGTTTACCAGGCCGATGCGGTGCGCCTCGCGGGCATCCACCGGTTCGCCGGTTAGCAGCAGTTCCATCGCTTTGCCACGGCCGACCAGCCGGGGTAGCCGCTGCGTTCCGCCATAACCGGCGATGATTCCCAGCTTCACTTCCGGCTGGCCCAGCCGCGCGGTTTCCGAGGCCACCCTCAGCGTGCAGCTCATGGCCAGTTCCAATCCGCCGCCCAGCGCGAAGCCATTGATTGCCGCCAACGATGGTTTCCGCAGCGTTTCCAGCCGCCGGAACAACGCCTGCCCGCGGGCCGAAACTACCTTCGCCTCAACCGGCGACAACGCCGCCAGTTCGCGTATATCGGCCCCTGCGACAAAAGCCTTCTCACCGGCACCGGTAAGAATCAGGCCTCGAATCGCCTCATCGCTTTCCGCCCGGCCGAGGGCATTATCCAATTCGGCAATCACTCCGGCGTTGAGCGCGTTCAGCTTTTCCGGCCGGTTTATGGTGAGCAGGGCAACGCCGTCATCCCCGGTTTCGAAGAGGATAAAGCTGTACGCCATATGGGATAATTGCTTTCAGAGCTTCATCATACCGCAATGGATCCAGCCTTTATCCGGAACTTCTCCATCATCGCGCACATCGATCACGGCAAGTCGACCCTGGCCGACCGCCTGCTCGAAGCCACCGGCGCGCTCAGCCAGCGCGAGATGATGGAACAGGTTTTGGACTCGATGGATCTGGAGCGCGAGCGCGGCATCACGATTAAGGCGCACGCCGTTCGGCTCAACTACCAGGCCGGCGACGGCCAACTCTACCAGTTGAACCTGATCGATACGCCCGGCCATGTCGATTTCAGCTACGAGGTTTCACGCAGCCTGCAGGCATGCGAAGGCGCGCTGCTGGTGATTGACGCCTCCCAGGGAGTAGAGGCGCAGACGCTCGCCAACACTTACCTCGCGCTGCATCACAACCTGGAGATCATCCCGGTCATCAACAAGATTGATCTTCCCTCGGCTGAGCCAGAGCGCATCCGCGAGCAGATTGAACAGGTGATTGGCCTACCCGCGGACGAAGCCATCCTGGCCAGCGCGAAATCCGGTCTCGGCGTCCACGAAGTTCTGGAGGCGATCGTCAAGACGGTTCCTCCCCCCAAGGGCTCGCCCGACGCGCCCCTGCGCGCCCTCATCTTCGATTCCTGGTTCGATCCTTACCGTGGCGTCATCATTCTCTGCCGCGTGATGGAAGGCCGGATCCGCAAGGGCCAGAAGATCCGTTTGTGGTCAAACGGCAAGGCATTCGAGGTGGAAGGACTCGGCTACCAGTCGCCCAAAGCCATTCCCTGTGGTGAGCTTTCGGCCGGCGAGGTGGGCTTTCTTCACGCCAACATCAAGACCGTCTCCGACGCCCGGATCGGCGACACCATCACCGACGTGGAGAATCCGGCCGATGAGCCGCTTCCGGGCTTTGAAGCCATCAAGCCGATGGTTTTTGCCGGTCTCTACCCGGTGGAGTCTTCCGAGCACGGACTGCTGCGCGACGCGCTGGAAAAACTGCGGCTCAACGACAGCGCCTTCAGCTTCGAGCCGGAAAATTCAGTTGCCCTGGGCTTCGGTTTCCGCTGTGGCTTTCTCGGCCTGCTGCATCTGGAGATTGTCCAGGAGCGTCTGGAGCGCGAATTTGAGATCGACCTGATCACCACGGCCCCCGGCGTGCGCTATCGCATCACACGCCTGGGCGGGGAAGTGATCGAAGTGGACAACCCGACGCGGTTCCCCGACCCGGCCGAGATCCGGCAGATCGAAGAACCGATCATCGAAGCCACAGTGATTACCCGCGAGGAGTACCTCGGCGAAATTCTCAAACTGCTTGAAGAGAAGCGCGGCGAGCAGAAGAAATTCGAATACATCGGCACCGGCCGCGTGCTGCTCACCTATTCGTTGCCGTTGAACGAGATCGTGCTCGATTTTTACGACCGGCTCAAATCCGCCTCCCGCGGTTACGCCTCACTCGATTACCATTTGGCCGGCTATCGCGTGTCGCCGATGGTAAAGCTCGACGTTCTGGTGGCCGGTGAACCCGTCGATGCGCTCTCCATCATCGTTCACAAGGACTTCGCGTATGAACGCGGCAAGGCGCTGATCGAGCGCCTCCGCAAACTCATTCCCCGGCAGATGTTCGAGGTTGCCCTTCAGGCCGCCATCGGCAACAAAGTGATCGCCCGCGAGAACATTCCCGCCATGCGCAAGAACGTGCTCGCCAAGTGCTATGGCGGTGATATCTCCCGCAAACGCAAACTACTGGAAAAGCAGAAGGAGGGCAAGCGCCGCATGAAGCGGGTAGGCCGGGTGGAGATTCCCCAGGAGGCATTCCTCAGCGTCCTGCGGGTGAGCGGCGATTCGGGGCAGTGACCATCGGCCATTGCCATATGAAGAATTGCGTTCTCCCGTTCCGGTAGTGATGTACAATAATGTGCAGTATTAGGTTCGGTGTTCGGCCATGCGGTTCGCTTCGATTTTGCTGTTGGTAGTCTGCCTGCCTCTTATTTCAGCCCCCCGACCGGCGACCAGTGATTACCGGCGTCCCATCATCACCGAAGAGCAGGTTAACGATTGGGTGCGTGTCTGGCAACATCGCCTGAAACTGGGCCAGTGGACCATCCGCACGCGAGTTGTTCGCGCCTATGAGCTGAAGCCCGACACACTGGGCAACTGCACGTGGGATAACATCAACCGCTCGGCGACGATCCAGGTTCTCGATCCGCTCGACTACGACCTACCGGCCGTGAAAATCCCGTCCGATATCGAATACACCGTGGTCCACGAACTGGTTCACATCCAACTCTCCGTTCTCCCACGCGATCCCCGGCTGCAAGATGTCGAAGAAGATGTCGTCAACCGCATCACCGACGCTTTACTGAACCTGGACCGCCACCGCAGCCGGGCCGCCATCGACCGGCCAGGCGGAGCAAGACCCTGAACCGGCGTGTCCACGCTAGACTAGGCTGGTGCTCACCGGACTGGTTCTCACGCTGATCGCCGGAACGCTCGGGGGCAGCGTACTCGCGCCGCTCAAGCGCATGCGGCGGTGGCCCTTCGCCAATAGCTGGGCGATCTACTCCGTGTGGGCGTATCTGATCATGCCCTGGCTGGTGGCATGGCTCACCATCCCGGACCTGGCCTCGATCTATCCGCAGGTGTCGATACACTCCAAGCTGATTTGCGGCGCGGCAGGACTCGGCTGGGGATTCGCGGTTGTTCTGTTTGGAGTGGCCGTCAACCTGGCCGGGCTCACGCTGGCCTCGGCCATCATCTATGGCGCTTCGGTGGCGGTAGGATCTCTCGCCCCGCTGATCATCTCCCACGCTTCCATTCTTGTCTCGCCGCAGGGCTGGGGTATTCTTGCCGGAAACGCGGTCATGATCACGGGCATCGTGCTGTGCGCGCTGGCCGGAAGATCACGCGACCACGCCAAGGGCACCCCGGCCGCCGCAAGAAACTTTTCGCGGGGGCTAGCCGCCAGTTGCGCCGCGGCGGTTCTTTCGTCCCTGTTCAACATCGCCCTGGCTTACGGCGGAGAATTCGACCGGGTGGCGATTGCCCACGGCGCCAATCGGTTGAACGCTTCCAATGCCCAGTGGGCCTACACGGTCACTTTCGGCTATCTGCCGAACCTGGCCGTGTCGCTGATTGTGCTGTCGCGGGCCAAGACGTGGAGTGTCTACCGCTCGAAGACGCTCTCCCACTGGCTCTGGCCGCCCGTGATGGGAGCAATGTGGATTGGCGGCACGGCGCTCTACGGCTCGGCCACCAATGCCCTGGGCGCGCTTGGTCCGGTGATCGGCTGGCCGATCTACATGTCGGTAATGATCATCAGCGGCAGCGCGTGGGGATGGATCACCGGCGAATGGGCGGGCGCGCCCGGCAAGGCAATGCGGCTGCTGGGCGGCGGAATCGCCGTACAGGCTCTGGCGATGGCGATCCTCAGCATGATGAACCGGTGAGGGCGGCTGGAGATCAGTGCATCACCCAACCGGCATCAACGTTCAGCGTCTGCCCGGTCATGCCGGAACTGAGTTCGGAGCTGAGAAACAGGCAGACGTTGGCGATGTCCTTGGGGTGCAGCCGGCGCTTTAACGTCTGCATTCCAATCATCTCGTTAATCTGCTCCTGGGTGACTCCGATTGCCGCCTCGCCGAAGGTTTCGATCGCGCCGGGCGTGATGCAATTCACGTGAATATTGTGGGTTCCCAGTTCGCGCGCCAGCGACCGGCTGAACCCCACCACCGCACCTTTCGAGGCCACGTAATGCACCAGGTTTACGGTGCCGAGGAAGAAGGTAACCGAGGAAATGTTCACAATGTGGCCCGAGCGCTGCGCTACCATGTGCGGCGTTACCGCCCGGCAGGTGCGAAACATGCTCTTGGCGTTAACGTCCTGCATCTGGTCCCACTGTTGTTCGGTCATCTCCAGAAAGGGCTGCCGCGGGTAAATGCCCGCGTTATTGATCAGGATGTCGATACGGCCATAGCGATCCATTGCCGCCGACACGACCGCCTGAACCTGGTCCGTCCTGGTGACATCCATCAGGTGGCCGAAAGCCTGGGCGCCTTTTCCGCGGATTGACGCGGCTCGCGCTTCCACCGCTTCCTTCGCGATGTCACCCAGATAGACTCGCGCGCCCTGTTCGGCAAACACCTCGGCCACACCCGCGCCGATACCCTCCGCCGCCCCGGTTACAATGGCGACTTTATCCTTCAACAGCATCCAGTTGCCTCCTCCTATCGCTACTTCGATGAGGTTCGCCTGTTCTCCCTGCCGGTGTCAAGTAACCAGCGGCTTGACCACCGGCCGCGCCACTGGCTTGACTTACGGATCTTCGCGCAGCTACAAATAGTGCGACATGGATTGGACCCAATCGCGGCAGATGTTGGAGCGCGCACGGTTGTCGCTCACAGGCGGTGTCAGCAGCCCGTTTCGCGCCAAGGCGCCGGTGCCGCTCTATTTTAGAGATGGCCGCGGCTGCCGCCTGACCGATGTCGATGACAATACCTACATCGACTACACGCTCGCCTGGGGGCCGGTAATCCTAGGCCATCGCCATCCGCGGATGGTGGAAGCGGTGGCGGCGCAAGCCTCGGCGGCACATATCTACGGCGCGCAGCACGCAGCCGAAATCGAGGTTGCCGAGCGCGTGCAGGCCATGGTGCCCTGCGCCGAACGCGTCCTGTTCACCGGCGCCGGCAGCGAGGCCGTGCAGATCGCCTGGCGGCTGGCTCGCGCCTTTACCGGGCGCAACCGGATTCTGAAATTCGAAGGACACTACCACGGCTGGATGGATTCGGCGCTCATCAGCTACAAGCCCGCCGCTGCCGCCGCGGGTTCCGAACAGACGCCCAACGTGGTGCTCTCCTCGGCGGGCCAGGTGCCGAACTCCGCCGAGAACGTCCACATCGCCATCTGGAACCGCGTCGAGGCGGTGGAGCAAGTCTTTGCGGCGCACGGCGCCGGGATCGCCGCCGTGATGATGGAGCCGGTGCTGTGCAACAGCGGCTGCATCCTGCCCGGCGATGGTTACCTGGCCGCGGTCGCCGATATCGCCCATCGCCATGGCGCGCTGATCATTTTCGATGAAGTCATCACCGGCTTCCGCATGGCTCCGGGCGGCGCGCAGCAGTTCTACGGCGTCACTCCGGACCTGGCTACCTTCGGAAAAGCCATCGCCGCCGGTCTGCCCTTGAGCGCCATCGCCGGCCGCCGCGACATTATGGAGCAGACGGTCACCGGAGTGGTCAGCTTCGGCGGCACCTTCAACGGCAACCCGCTCACTCTCGCCGGCGCACGGGCCGCGCTGGAGGAACTCAGCCGTGATGACGGAGCGGCCCTCAAGCACGCCAACGCCATGGGCGCGACGCTGCGCGACGGGCTGCGGGAAGCGGCGCGCAGACGAGGGATCCCCTGCCTGGTGACCGGGTTCGGAGCCGCTTTCGCCATTCATTTCACCGGGAGGACCGAACTGGTCCACTACCGCCACACTCTGGACGACGACGCGGCCAAGCTCCGCCGCTTTCTCACGCTGCTGCTCGAAGAGGGCGTCAACGCTCTGCCCGATGGCCGCTTTTATACCTCGGCGGTTCATCAACCATCTGATATCGAACAGACGCTGGCCGCCGCCGGCCGGGCAATGGACCGATTGTAAAGCCGCCACCGTTCCGTCATTCGGCCATCAGGTAGATGGCGACGGAGGCGATCACCATTCCCACGATCAGAACCGGGCCGGGGATTGTTTGGTAGAGCAGGAGCGACAGGATGATCGTCAGCACCGGAGCCAGCGACGTCATCGGCACCACGATAATCGCCTTACCATAGCGGACGGCATATACCAGGCAAAGCGCTCCGATCGCATTCAGCACCTGTACTACAGCCGCCAGCCAGGGCCCACCGAGACCCCAGTTGATCGGGCGCGAAAAGTCGGTCATCCACACGGCAAACGGAATCAGCGCTACCGCCGTCGCCGCCATATAGAAGAAGATGCCTTCCGCGCTGGTCGTCCGGTTGGCGAACTTCATAAAGAACGCCTGGATGCCCCAGGCGAGGAATACCATCATCGCCAGCGCGAGCCACCCGCCCCGCGACACGCCACCGCCAATGGCCGGCTGGTAGGAGAGCATGGCAATTGCCGGCAGCGCCAACACAATCCCAACCCATGCCCTGCGGCTTGCCCGCTCCCGCAGGAACATCACCGACAGAAAGACAGTTACTACCGGGTAGAGTGAAATGATTGGAAACACCAGATAGGCGGGCCCACTGCGCAGCGCCTCAAACAGCACCAGTTGCCCGCCAGCGCCCAAAAATCCTACCGTCGAGCCCAGCAGCACGCTGCGCGGGTCGTACTCCAGCTTCCACCGGATTAGCCGCAGTGCCACCACGCTCACCGGAATCATCGTCAGAGCCCAAACCGCATAGCCCAGCGTGGCCGGAAAGCCGGCCTTTTCCGGCAGCTCGATCAGCGCGCCCCATACGCCCCAAAACAGCGTCGTGACAAGCGCGAATGCCAGCCACAGTC
>JADZGD010000044.1 GCA_020854055.1 Bryobacterales bacterium
GGAACCTCCCTCCTGTTTGTCTCCCACGCCGTCAAGGCCATCGAAGCCTTCTGCGACAAAGCCGTCTGGCTCGACCACGGCCAAGTCCAAATGCAAGGCCCAGCCCACCAGATCCTCTCCGCCTACAACACAAAACCCGGGACAGTACACTCAAACACAATTTCTTGAGAGTTTCACCGCCCGAACCCACTCTCTTTTCGCGTGAACCAGGGCCAATTGCGCGTTCTTGCTGCCGCTGAAGATCGTTTGTTCGCAAAATTCTAACGCGCGGAAAAAGCGGTGGCTCGGCTGGACGTCGGTCCGGACAAAGTGATCGCAGGCAGATTCATCCTTTGCCCAATCCAATAAAGGTACGTTTCGGGAGTGCAATGGGTAGCTTCGCACGGCCTATCTCCCGTTCGCCGCACCCAGCAACACGACAGCGAGGATCAGTACGCCGGAGCCGGCGAGCAGCAATAGAGTCGCTCTCCGGCCGGCCGCGCGCCATTCGCCCGACCAGATCCCTACCATGTTGGCGGTAACAATGATGCCGCTGATAAACAGTGGCCACCCGAGTGTCGGCCCGAACTCGCCCAACCGTGAGATGCCGGCGCCATAGAGCACGTAGCCTCCGTAGAGCATCGCTGCCATGATCGCGGCCAAGACCGCCTGGCCGGCCCAGCCGGGTGCACGATAACTCGCCCAACTGCCGTTTCCACCGACCAGGCGAACACTATAACCGGCATTTGCCAGAAAGCCTGCCGAAAGCACGACCGCCAGTAGCGGATAGCTGGCCACCGAGGCGGCGGATCCGGACGCACGCGCTGCGTCAACCAGCGGCTGGCCGAAATAGAAGGCGAAGTTCATCAACGCCGAAAGGATGCCGCTACCGATGCAGATCAACACTCCTTTGGCGAACACGCCGGGCCGCCGGGCGCCCGCGCTTCGCTCACGAATCCGCCCTGCCGCCGCACAAACCAGAATGCCGGCGAGGCTCACCGTGACACCGGCGATTGTCAACATCCCAGTGCGCGTCAGCAGCCGCTCAGGATGGTAGATGGCCATCGGCGCCAGAGAACCCAAGGCCACCGTGATTCCGAGAATGATAGCCGGGCCCAGAGCGATGCCCAATGTGCCGACTCCCAATCCGTAGAGCACGTGTCCGGCGCCCCAACCGAAGCCGAAAAGCGCGGCCAGGACCAGCACGGAAATTCTCACTCCGCTATACAGCCGGCTCGGATCGGGGATGGTAATAAGGGTAAACAGCCACGGCAATAACACCATGGCGAAACTGGCGTAAACCAGCCAGACGTTCTCCCACTTCCAGCGCACAGCATATTTCAGCGGAAGTGGGAAGGCTCCCTGCAGCGCGCCGCCCAGCAGAATCAGGAAAAGTGCCAGTGTGTTCGATTCCATTATGCTTTCTGTGCCGCCGGCGTTCTGTTTACGCCATTTACGACATTGGCGGCGATGCCGGTTGTCAGGACTTGCCGTATGATACTCGCCGCGCCTTGGCGCATATCGCGAATGGCCTCTTCGGAGTAGAACGCCATGTGCGGCGTGACAATACAGTTGAGGTGGCTGAGCAACTCGCGGTCGAAAGCAGGTTCCCGCTCGACAACATCCAGCGCAAGACCGCCCAACTGACCATCCCGAAGCGCATCAAGCGCCGCTGCTTCGTTCACGATGCCCCCGCGGGCTGTATTGACAACCAAAGCGCCACGGCGCAAAAGCCCGATCGTCGCGGGGTTCAGTATGCCGCGTGTCTCCCGGTTGAGGGGAGCGTGGAACGACACGACGTCGGCCTTCGGAAGCAACTCTTCCAGCGACCCTGCGCGTTCGATGCCCAGAGCCTTTTCGTAGCCGGCGGCGACATAAGGGTCAAAAAAGACCACCCGGAATCCGAACGCTCTGGCACGCATGGCGGCCGCGGTGCCGATGCGGCCGCAACCCACGATACCGAATACCTGGCCACGCAGCCGGCGCGCGGGTGTGGATGCCGCCCAGTTCCAGCCGTCTGAGGAGACATCCTGCATGCCCGCTTTCAGCCGACGCTCCAGTGCAAGTGTTAATAGCAGGGTGTGGTCGGCAACTTCTTCGGTTCCGTAATCCGGTACGTTGCATACCGCGATACCGGCCAGCCGGGCCGCCTCGAGGTCGACGTTGTCGAACCCCGCCCCGTTGCGGACGATTGCCTGTATTTGGGGTAGGGTTTCGATGACGCTGCCGGAGATGCGTGGATGGTGGGAGACAATCAACGCGTCGGCACGAGTCAATATGTCAGTCCGGTCGACGTCGCGTCCATCGAAGACCAAAAGATGGACATTGGCGACGTCGCCAAGCGCCTCCTGCTCCAGGATCGTGTCCGTAGCAAAGCGAGACTCTTTGGACTCCAGCATGCACACTATCGCTTCCCTCAACGTTCCGATTCCTCCTTCGCGCGGCTTCAGGAGCGGGCCGCGGATTCTTCTTCGTGCTGCGGTTTGGCGAAGAACAACTCCAGGGCATTCCGCTTGCTTACCTCGATATGATCCGCCAGTAGGCGCTCCGCTGTCTGCGCATCTCTCCGCAACAGCGCGCGGACAATCTCCAGATGTTCCTCCCCTGCGCACCGGGCATGTGCCGAATTCCGGTAACCCAACAATCGCAACGAATGCAGCAGCAGTGAGATGTTGTCCAGGTACAGCGCCAGCCTGCGGTTTCTGGAGTGGGCAACGATCAGCCGGTGAAGTTCCAGGTCCACGGCGGCCTGCCGGTCGTTCCAGTCAGGCGGTGTACTTTCGCTGAGCGAGACCAACTGCCGCTCGAGTTCGAGAAGCTCGCTCAGCGGCAGTCCTCGGACAGCAGTGCGGACGGCCAGGCATTCAAGTGCCTTGCGGATCTCGTAGATCTCTTCCACGTCGTCCGGAGTGAATGCGACGACTCGGGCGCCCCGGTTGCGGCTGCGCTCCACCAGGCCGTCGCGCTCCAGTGCGAACAGGATCTCGCGGATTGGCGTTCGACTGACCAGGAAGGCTGCTGCCAGCTCTTCTTCGATCAACCTCTGGCCCGGACTGAACTCGCCCGAGACGATCATGCCGAGAATATCCGAATAGATTCTGGAGTTAACGGCGTTCTTCTCGGGATTGCTTTCCGTCGGAATGTACACAATCGAATCTCTCCTAAGATTAGAGTAAGTCGAGACGCATCAGCTTGGCAATCCGAATTTTACTGATTTGGCCGAAAAATTTGCCCTTGACATCGCACAGGACAGATGGTAATCTGCCGCTTGTATTCAAAATTGTATACAAACGACGAATATGGCTCATACCAAGACCGCGATCGTCACCGGTGGTGCCAAAGGTATTGGGAAGGCGTGCGCGGAAGTTCTCGCCGCGGCTGGCTACCGGGTGGCTATCCTCGACAAGGATGAATCGGCTGCCGGCATCGCTTCAGCAATTCCGGGGGATTGTCGGAGCCTGACCTGCGACGTATCTTCGTATGAGGATGTTCGTCGGGCGTTTGAGCGTTTTGTGAAGGAGTCCGGCCGGCTGGATGTGCTCGTGAACAATGCCGGCTACCACATCTCCAAGAGTGTGGAACACACCACCGAGCAGGAGTGGGACTTCATCCTTGCGACGAATCTGAAGAGTGTCTTCCTGTGTTCGAAGTTTGCAATCCCTCTGCTGCGCCAATCCCGCGGTTCCATCGTGAACATGTCTTCGATGGTCGGATTGGTCGGTCAGACCAACGCGGGCGCCTATTCGGCTTCGAAGGGCGGAATCATCGCGATGGCCAAGGGCATGGCGCTCGATTTGGCTCCGGATGGTATCCGGGTCAACTGCGTCTGTCCGGGGTGGGTCAGCACGCCACTCGTCGATGACTGGTTCGGCCAACAGAGGAATCCAGAAGAATCGCGCCGCCACATCTACGCATTGCATCCGCTGGGAAGGATCTCCAGTGCAGATGAAGTAGCGCGTGCCGTTTTGTTTCTTGCGTCCGAGCAGGCATCCTTCATCACCGGCATCGCTCTTCCGGTTGATGGCGCCGTTACGCTCGGCTACTGAGCCTCCGGCCGTCCGGTCCGCTCCACAATCCGCGTCCGTCCAATTCAGTTGGGAGGAATGTATGAGGTCTCGAACGTTGTCTTTTCTATTGTTGGTAATTTTGCTGGCAGCTGCTGCTACCAACCTGTTTGCCCAAGCCGATCTCGCCGTGTTGGTGGGGTCCGTGGCCGATCAGAAAGGCGCGCTGGTGCCCGATGCGACCGTTGTCGCTACGAATCTGGCCACCGGAGTCAGTCTCCGTGCAAAGACTAACGCCGAAGGCCACTACCGGTTGCCCAACCTGAAATTCGGAATGTACCGCGTAGAAGTCAGCCGGTCCGGCTTCAAGACCGTTGCCCGAAACGAAGTTCAATTAAACGTCGGCCAGACACTGCGTCTGGACTTCAGCCTGGAACTCGGCGCGGTCTCCGAATCGGTGACTGTCACCAGCGATGCTCCGTTGCTGCAAACCGATACTTCGAACCTCAGCACGGTCATCAGCACTGCTCAGTTCCATCAACTTCCTCTCCAGGTCTCCGGCGACCGGCGCTCACCGGAGATGTTCATGTACCTGGCTCCAGGAGTCACGGGTTCTACAGGCAGCCTTGGCTCGGGAGCCCCGAACGTTGGATATTTTCAGATTAACGGTGGCCCATCAAATAGCTCGGAAGTGTTGCTCGACGGCGCATCGGCTCGTGCAGCCAATATCTACGGGGACTTCCAGAGCTTCACCCCTAGCGCCGACGCAATCGGAGAATTCCGCCTGCTGACTAACAGCTACTCTGCTGAATACGGACGTACCGGCGGTGGTATCACGAGCTTCTCCATCAAATCCGGGACGAACGACTTCCATGGCAGCGCCTTCGAGTTCTTCCGCAACGACAAACTCGACGCCCGAGGTTTCTTCCAATCCACCACTCCGAAGACGAGACAGAATGAATACGGTTTCACCATTGGCGGACCGGTGCTTATTCCGAAGCTCTACAACGGCACAAACAAGACCTTCTTCTTCGGCACGTTCAGTGGATTCCGCAATCGCCCCGGGCCGCCTCAGACACTGCTCACGCTGCCAACTGAAGCCATGCGGAATGGGGACTTCTCCAGAGTGACTGACTCGTCCGGAAACGTGATTCCAATCTACGATCCGGCTTCTACTCAGTCGGATCCGGCGAATCCATCCCTCATCACGCGGACACCGTTCGCCGGCAACCTGATCCCGAAGAGCCGGATGAGCAAAGTCGCGCTGAATACAGTGCCGCTGTTGCCCTCGCTCACATATCCGGACCGGTTGAACTTCAACACGTTGGCCGCCGGCGGGGCAGTAGCCGATCGCGACACCTACACCATTAAACTCGATCACAACTTTTCGCCGCGAAGCATGTTGAGTGGCAGCTTCAATCGGGTGCTTCACGACTACATAACGGCCGCGCCGCTGCTGGCCATGCCCTTCACGCAGAACGCGCACGCCGTACCGAAGACGATCCTGTTCCGGCTCAGCCACAACTACACCATCTCACCGACGCTGGTAAACCATGCCGGCTTCTCCATTAATCGTTGGCGAACGCTTACCACCGGTATGAGTTACGGCACGGATCAGTGGCCGCAGAAGATCGGGCTCACGGGGGTAGAGCAGAATTTCTTCCCGACGTTCAACTTCTCCACGGACGGTTTGCAGCAACTCGCCGCCAGTTTCGGAACGCGGGGCGGATTCACTTCGTACCTCTATAACGATACGGTGAGTTGGATCCATAATCGCCATTCGCTAAAATTCGGCTTCGACTTCCGCATGGAGGGGCTGAACGAGCACAACTTCGCCAACAGCAGCGGCACGTTCACCTTCCACCGCCGTGAAACCGGCTTGCCGAGCATCACCAATTCCGGCCAGGCCTTCGCCAGTTTCCTTGTGGGTGCCGTCGACTCGGGCAGCTTGCGCCTGCCGTCTAGCCTGGAGACGCGATATCACTACTATGCGCTTTTTGTTCAGGATGACTTTCGCGTCAGTTCGCGTTTGACACTGAATCTGGGTCTGCGGTGGGAAGTGCAGCAGCCACCCATGGAAGCTCAGGACCGGCAGAGTTCCCTGGATCCTGCGCTTGCCAATCCCGGAGCCGGAGGGTTTCCGGGCGCGCTGGTCTTCGCAGGCAGCGGACAGGGCCGCACAGGTCGCCGAACCTTTGCCGATACCTGGTTTGGTGGTTTTGGCCCGCGAGTTGGATTTGCTTATCAACTCACCCAGAAGACGGCACTTCGGGGAGGATATGGAATCTCCTATCTCCCCGGAACGCTGAATGGCGGCGGTGGCGGCAGTATCCCCAACACGCAAGGCTTCACGGCCAGCCCGTCATTCTCCACCGCCGATCAGGGAATTACGCCCGCGTTCTACATCGACGGCGGTTTCCCTCAGAACTTCGCACGGCCACCCTTCCTGAATCCGTCTTTTGCAAACGCGCAGGGCATTACCTTCATCCCACGTGACAATGGCCGCCTGCCGTATATGCAGAATTGGAGCTTCAACGTTCAGCGGGAACTTCCGGCGGAGATGCTTCTCGACGTTGCCTACTCAGCTTCGAAGGGCACTCGCCTGCTCGCTGACAACATATTCAGCCTCAACCAACTCAACCCGCAATACCTTAGCTTGGGCTCGTTGCTCAATGCGAATATCCTGTCGGCTCAGGCTGTTGCTGCGAACATTAAGCAGCCCTTCGCCGGCTTCGCAACCTTGCTCGGCAGCCGCGCCACGGTCGGCCAGTCACTACGGCCATTTCCGCAGTTTACTGGTGTAACCTATTTCCAGCCTCCGGCCGGAAACTCCACCTATCACTCGCTGCAAGCGAAGTTCGAAAAGCGCTTTTCGAAGGGGCTCCTCTTCCTGGCCAGTTACACGTGGGCAAAGACGCTCACTGACACGGGAGCCAACGGCCAGACGTTTCTGGAGCAATCAGGCCAGGATAACTATAATCGCCGATTGGAGAAATCGCTTAGTCCCAACGACATTCCGCACGTGTTCGCCTACAGTGCGGTCTATGAGCTTCCATTCGGTCCCGGCAAGGCGTTCCTGAACCAGCGCGGCGCGTTCGGCAAACTGGTAGGCGGTTGGCAGATTAGCGGTGTGCTTCGTTACCAGTCTGGGATTCCGTTGGGTGTCGGGGTGAACAACACGTCCGGTCTATTCAATCCGACGCTGCGGCCGAATCGGGTTCTGGGCCAGCCCGTCTCGCTCAGCTTCTCCGATCCTGCCAAGGATCGCTACGCCAACGTCAATGCCTTCTCGGTGCCGACTCCGTTCTCTCTTGGCAATTCGCCGCGGGTGGTCGGGGATCTTCGTGGACCCGGCTACTACAACGAAGATGTAGCGCTTTGGAAGGATACTAAGCTCGGAGAGCGTGTCCGTGTCCAACTTCGCGGAGAGGCATTTAACGTGTTCAACCGTGTGGTCTTCGCGGCTCCCAGCCTGAATCTTTCCAATACAACGCAGTTTGGAATTATCAGCGGGCAGGACAACCGGCCTCGCCAAATGCAGCTTTCACTGCGCCTCGAATTCTGATCTGATAAGATTCGGCCCAGAGGGAATTCGCCCTCCGGCCCTCGACCGAAGCATTGCATGAATCGACGACACTTCTGCGAAACGCTTGCCTCCCTATTCGCCTACTCACCGGCATCGGGCGAAGCTCGCGGGCAAGCGCACTTGAAAGATCACACGCTAAATATCGACTACGCGGCCTACCTGAGCGGGCACGATCTGGTCTACCTCTCTCCGGCCGAAGACGGTTGGGAGGCGATGCCGCTTGGAAACGGCGACCTCGGAGGCATGCTGTGGAACCCCGGAGGCGATCTCTTCTGGACCCTGAATAAGTGCAATGCCTGGGACGACCGGCCCGGTTTCGAGCCTGGCAATCAGACCGATCTGGTTTCTTGCGGCGCGCTCCGATTGCGCTCACTCCCGGTCTTTGACTGGCTGTATCTTCAGGACTTCGAAGCGCGGTTGTCTCTCTACGACGCCACAGCTCGCATGAAGTCCACGACGCCTTTCGGCGAGACTCACGTCGAGGCATTCTGCTCCGCGGCCGCGAAATGTTTCTGCTTGCGCCTCCACGATGACCTTATTGAGCCGATAGCGCGCGAGATCGAGTTGTCGCGCCTGGGCAGCCGTTCGCTCGACTTGCTCATTACCAAGCCTGGCACTTACAGTGGCGATGCTGGTCAGCGGCTGGGCAATACCCAAGCAGGCGCTGATAGCGATGGCATCTGGATCACCCAAGAGCTGTCCCGGATCCGCTTCGCCGTCTATCTGGCAATCGACGATTCGCAGGCTACGCGCGAGCGTAGCCATTCCCACGCCGCCATCGTTCGCACGGCAGTCGCGAACAAGGCTGACATCAGGGTCTATGCCTCGATCGTGACGTCGGAGGAGTCGCCCGACCCTCTGGCGGCGGCGCGTGAGAACGTCCTACGAGCACGAAGGCAAGGATGGCAGAAGCTTCATGCCAGACACGCCCGGGAGTGGGCCACGTTTTGGCAGAAATCCTTTCTTCACCTGCCGAATGACTACGTCGAGAACCTCTGGTATTTGTTTTTTTACCAACTGAACTCGTGTTCTCGTGGCCGCTATGCCCCATTGTTCAGTGGAGGACTCTGGCTTTGGAACCACGATGTCCGTCAGTGGGGAGGACGCTATTATCATTGGAATGAGCAGGGCGTCTATTGGCCTGTGCATGCGGCGAATCACTCGGAACTCGCCGAACCGTATTACCGCACCTACTTCCCAATGCTCGACCGCGCCCGCGCCTCGGCCCGTAGTGCCCACAATGCCGAAGGCGTCTTCTTCTCCGACATTGCCAATCGTGACGGCGAGCAGGTGGATAAGGGAGAATCGCTGACCTGCAATCTGACCCCGGGGATGCAGATCGCCCTCGATTTCTGGCGTCATTACCAATACACAAATGACGAGACCTTCCTCAAAGAGCGGGCGCTGCCTTTTCTCGAGGAGTCCGTGCGTTTCTATCTCAGTATGTTGCGGCAGGGGCCGGACGGCACTTACTACCTCCCCTCAAGCTGCGCCTACGAGACTCCGCTACCCGGCGATGAGAAGCGCCTCCGCAATGCCACCCCGGACTTGTCCAGCATCCGGGCGGGCTTTCGGGCGCTACTCGATGCCACGCACGGCCAGGGAGAACTTGCCCGCCGGTGCAAGGATGTTCTTCGGAAGTTTCCGCCGTTTGCCACGTTTGATGACCCGGCGCGGGGCGGGGAGGTCTTCGGCCGCGGCACGCTGCCCAGTGGAAGGGTGGCAACCGATCCGGTCTTCCGCCCGGATCAATCTCCGGTCTTTCCCGCCGGTGAGGTGGGCCTGGATCACCAGAGTAGTCCTGAATTTGCCACGGCGGTCCGCACCTGGAGGTCCGGGGTGAAGGGTGAGGTTGGCATCTGGCCGGAAAGTGTGGTTGCCGCGCGATTGGGTCTGGCCGAACAGGCCGGGAACGAGTTGGAGTTCCGCGCCGATCAACTTCAGATCTTTCCGCAGGGGCTGTTTACCGACATGGGTATGCGAACCCTTCGCTTCTACGCGCACAATCAGTCCAGCGGGCCTCCCGTGCGCGGCTGGGATGCCAGACCATTGACGCACGGTGTTCGAGGCGAGGCACGCCCCCTGCCGATGCGGCCCATCACGCAGCCCTTTCTGGAAAGCGCCGGGATCTACGCCACAACCATCGAAGAAATGCTGTTGCAAAGCTACTCCGGCCGCATTCGCGTCTTTCCGGCAGTGCCGCGAAACTGGTCCGCATCGTTCACTCTTGCTGCCGTGGGAGGCTTTCTGGTCACGGCCGAGTGCGACGCCGGCGAGGTCCTCTTCGTGCTTATCGAGAGCCGGCGCGGAGGCCAGTGCACTGTGGTCAATCCCTGGAAGGCGCCATGGCGCATCCGGACGGTTGCAGCCACTACCCTTCGCACCGGCACTGACGCGGAACTTGTGTTCGAGACGGAAAAGTCTCAAAAATACCTTTTGGAGCCGTGTGACCGCCCGGTAAGCAATCTGGGGATCGCGCGCTTTGAGCGGACTCCCAACCGGGGCCCGAAGACATTTCAAAGTGTCATCCTCGGACGGATCCGCAATTTTTGACGAACTGACATGACGACCCGGCTTAGCAGGCGCGCCTTCCTCGGCTCTGCCGCACTCGCCACCGCGCCAGTGGCTGCGAGCTCCACGGCGTTCCCCCTCGCCTGCTTCCGCATCGGCACCGCCTGGTGGCTCACCGACGATCGCTTCGAAGACCTTCTCGCCTTCTTCCGCCGATTCCCTCACATCACCAACGAACTGGCCTTCTTCACCTCCGAAACCCACCCGCCGCTCCCCTTGGAAATTCTCCGCCAGCGCGCCGCCCGCCTCGCAAAGTTGATGCCGCGCGCCCGCCAACTCGGCCTCAAGGCCGGCATCAACGTACTCGCCACCATCGGCCATCACGAAGAGAACCTGCCCCACTCGCTCCAAACTCCCTGGCAACGCGTCATGGACATTGATGGCAACCTCTGCCCCGGCTCCTACTGCCCCGCCCAGCCGGAACTCCTCGATTACGCCCGCCAGCTCTACACCGCCATGGCCGCCGCCGCCCCCGACTTCATCTGGCTCGATGACGACATCCGCCTCGCCGGCCACGGCAAGCTCCGCCTCACCTGCTTCTGCGACCGCTGCCTGGCCAACTTCCACCACGAAGCCGGCCAAGCGTTCACTCGCGCTACCCTGGCCGATGCGTTTAACGGCGGCTCGCTCCAAACCCGCCTTCTCTGGCGCCGCCGCTGGCTCGAGCACAACCGCAACACTCTCAACCGCCTGTTCACCGAAATCGAAAAGGCCGCCCACGCCGTCAACCCCCGGCTCGAACTCGGCTTCATGACCGGAGACCGTTTTTGGGAAGGATATGCCTTCGCCCGCTGGGCGCGCACTCTCGCCGGACCCAACAAAGCCCCGGTTCGCTGGCGCCCGGGAGGCGGCTTCTATTCCGATGAGAACCTGACGGGCCTGCTCGGCAAAGCCAACGACCTGGGCCGCCAGGCCGCCGTCCTGCCGCCCGAGATCACCGTCATCCAGTCCGAAATCGAAAACTTCCCCTACCAACGCCTCCGCAAAGCCGCCGTCACCACCGTTGTCGAGGCCGCCTCCGACATCGCCGCCGGCACCACCGGCACGGCCTACAACGTCCTCAACATGCGGCCCGATCCCCTCGATGAATACCTCCCACTCGCCCGCCGTATCGCCGCCGCCCGCCCCTTCCACCAGCTACTCCAGCAAACCTTTCAGCGCGCGAAAGCCGAAGGTCTCTGGCCCGCCTGGAACCAGGACCTCCAGATCGCCATCAACCCCAGTGGCGACTGGCTCGCTCCCGGCCGCCTGCCCCTGACCGAGCCCTATACCCTCGGCGAAATCGGTATCCCCATCGCATACCATTCCGCCGGACGTTCCGCCACCGCCCTTTCCCGCACCGCCCCGCTCGCTTTCACCCCGGCCGAACTCGAACAGATCTTCCGAGGTGGAGTACTGATGGATGTCGATGCCTGGCAGGCCTTAAACCAGTTAGGCCTCGCCCACTGGACAGGAGTCACCGCCGTCAGCCATTTCGACGTGGACATGATCGAAGAACTCGACCCGCACCCGCTCAACCTCCACTACGCCGGCTGGTCCCGCGACTGCCGCCAGTCATTCTGGAAGGAGCCCGCCTGGGTTCTGCGCCCCACCACGGATCGCACCACCGTTCTCGCGCACATCCATGATTACGCCGGCCACGCCCAAGGCCCCACGATGACCGCCTACGAAAACGAGCTCGGCGGCCGGGTCGTCGTCCAGGGCTACTACCCCTGGAGTCAGGTCCACTCCCTCGCCAAATCCTCCCAGTTGAAATCGGTCGTTGGCTGGCTCTCACGCGGAACCCTGCCGGCCGTGGTCGATTCCTACTCCCGCCTCACTCTCTGGTATCGAAACCAGGCCCTCGCCGTGCTTAACACCTCGCTCGACCCAGCCGAAGACGTCAGGATTCGCCTCAACTCCACCACCACCCGTTGGCGCCTCCGCGATCTCGATGGGGCCGACCACGCGCTCGAGCTCCAAAATGGGACTCTCCATCTGCCGAAACTCGCGCCCTGGTCCATCTCCCTGATCACAAAAGCCTGATGCTACCCATACTCCTTTTCATCCTCGCCGCCTTCCCACCGCTCCATCCGAGAGCCCCCTGGAAGCCCGACCGCAATCTCCCGCGCCAAAGTGTCCAGTGGATCCCGCTGCTGCGCAACCCGGAAATCCGCTTCCTGACCGAGAACCAGCTCAGCCTTACCCTCGACAAATCACCGGGAATCGCACGCCTTCACTACTACCCCGTCCGCCGCCCGGTCGAACTCACCGGCAAGCTGGACTACAACGTCCTGGCGAAGCGCACCCAGTTGCAAGACGCCGCCGCCCGCCTGAAATTTTCCCAGCCGCTCACCGAGGCCTCCTATCAATGGCTCCCGCACCGAGTCACCCGACTCTGGGAAGGCGCCGGCTCACGCATCCGCGAAGAGATCGCCGTCCACGGCAACCAGGCCGCTATCCGCCTGACGCGACTGGCCGGCGCGCCGCTCTTGGTCACTCTCGAAGCCCCGGCCCAACGTGAATTGGAAAGCGGAATCATCGTCAACAGTGCGCCCCACCAGGTCACGCTCGAAACATCAGCCATCTTTGCCATCGGCGTTGGCTACGAACCCCAGCCGCTAACCGCCCCCGAGCAGGTCTTCGAATCCGCCTACCGGACCTGGGATTACTACTTCACCGCCTTGGTACCTCGCCTCAGCACCGCCAACCAGGTCCTCGACCGCCTCTACTACTACCTGTTCTACGTCGTTCGCTCCAGCCTGTTCGACATTCCCTACGAACCCTACCAGTACCCCTACACCTGCCCCTGGAAAACCGGAGCCATCTGGCAGTGGACTTGGAATACCGGCATGAACGCCGTCACCGAGCGCTGGCTCAATGACTCTTCCCTTGCCAAAGCCGGTACCCGTCTGATCGCCGCCAACAACGGCTCGCTCTACTTCGGCTCCTACCTCCACCCCTTCCATCCCGCCCCGCCCTGGAGCATCTTCGACTGGTACCCGGAAGTAGACGCCGCCCAGAAAAAACTCGCCGGTAAAGATTATGCCTTCCTCTCCGTCATGCCCTACTCGGTGCCCAACGCCTTCCTGGGAATCCGCGAAGTCTACCTCATGACCGGGGACCAGTCCTTCCTCGATCAGAATCTGCCCCTCATGCACGACTACGAACAGCGCGCCCGCCAACTGGCGCCGCCCGGCTCCATCCTCACACCCTTCCCTATGATGGTCGACGAGTTTGATTACTCCCTCCGCTGGAAACCGGTGCAAAAGACCTTCACCAAGGGAGGCCAGCAGCGGGCCTTCGACGTCCCTGTGGAGATGGTGGACGTAAACTCATACCTGTACGTCCTACGCCGTATTCTCGAAGACGCCTATACTCGCCGTGGAGACCACAAAGACGCCGCCAAAATGCATGAGCTCGCCGCCCGTACCCGCCGCGAGGTGAACGCCCGTTTCTGGGATCAAGCCAAGAACTTTTACTGTGATACTCGCTCGGACACCCACGCTTCTACCGGAGTCCGAGCCGTCAGCGGCTTCGCGCCCCTGTACGCGGGAATCGCGCCACCGGCCCAGCGCAAAGCGCTCCTCGAAGCGCTCGATAACCCGAAACTCTTCGGTGCCCCTTACCCGGTACCCTCCATTGAACTGGATCATCCCGATCTCGACGCCAACCTGCTCACCTACGGAGGAGATTCACTGATCACTACCGGAGTCTGGACCGTAGTCAACGCTCTGGCCGCTGCTGGCGAAGATGTCCGGGCCGCTGATTACCTCGCCCGCGCCATCCGCATGATGACTGCCGAAGGTGTCAGTTCTTCCTACAGCTACAACGCGCTCACTGGTCATCCCAATCAAGCCAAGCACACCCTGGCTACCCAGTCGGCCATCGTGAATGACCTGATCGTTCGCTACATAGTCGGTCTCAACCCGGTCGAGGGGAACGCCATCGACTTCCATCCAATGGCCGCCACCATCGCCAAAGGTCGCCTCCACTACGGCCCTTTCCGCTACAAAGAACGCCACTGGATCGAAGTCGATCAAGTACCCGAAGGTTTCCGCCTCACAATCGACGGAACCGCGCGAAGTATCAACACCGCCCACCGAGTCCGCATCACGCTGCGAAACCGCGACTAACGTACTCAAACACCATTTCCGGTGAGGCTCTACCACGCCACGGAAAATCGTCCTTGACTTTACACTCTGTGTAAGATATGTTGTAAAGACAAGTATCTGGATTTCTGTTTTATTGCGAGTTGAGGAAGGAAGACCACGTGAGAGTGAAAGCGCTATTGTTCAGCGGTGTCCTGGCGATCGGTATTGCAACTTCCGCCAATGCTGCCATCATTTTCTCGGATGGCTTCAACAGCCTTGGTAATCTCGGCAGCTTTACTACCGTTGCCAGCGGCAGCATCGGACCGTGGACCGTTGGCGGTGGCGGTGTCGATTGGATTGGCACTTACTGGCAGCCCCAGGAAGGTAACGCTAGTGTTGACCTCTCTCGTCTTTTGGCCGGATCGGTTTCAACCGTATTGCCGACCATCGCCGGACAATCTTACGACTTATCGTTCTATCTCTCCGGCAACAAGGCTGGCGGCAACATCATCAAGCAGATGCAGGCAAACGTTGGGGATCTGAATACGGTCTACAGCTTCAATACCACTGGTATTTCGAACTCTGCCATGGGCTGGACTCTGATCTCGGCTACATTTCTGGCTTCGGGTAATGACACGTTGACCTTCACGTCGCTTGAAAACGGCCCATACGGACCCGCCCTGGACAACGTCACCGTCTCCGACCACGTCAACGAATCCTCGGCCGTACCCGAACCGGCAACCTTCCTGCTCGGATTCGCAGGACTTGCCACGCTGGCCTTGTTCCGCCGGAAGTAGTAAAACCCGTAAAACCCGTAAAACCGTAAAACCCGGGACAGTACACTCAAACACAATTTCCCGAGCGCTTCATCTGGATGCGCTACTCCTAATGTCGGCACACGATGATGCGCGGGCATGGGCACCCTGTGGCAGGCGCCCTATCCTCCCTGCCCACGGGAAGTCGTGCGGCTTGGTTAAGTCATGCGCTATGTTGAATTGAATCCTGTGCGGGCAGCCCAGGTTGCGCCGAAGCATCGCTGGAGCGCCACGGCGCATCAAGGGCGCGCGACGCTGAGAGCATCGTGGCGATGCGTGAATGGGCAGCCGTTGGGGCCGGCCGAATAGGCAGATCGCAGCAGAGTTGAGCAATGGCGGATCAATCTGAGGCGTCTATCCCGGTTTCCCATCGGCCGATGCTGCTGATGAGGCAGGGACGGGCATGACCGGACATCCGTCTGCGGAAAATGTGGATTGGCCCAAGAATGCGATCTTCACGGTCGGGCATTCGACGTTGCCAATGGAAGAGTTCTTGACGCTGCTCGGCGCCTATGGCATTGAGACGCTTGCCGATATCCGTACAATTCCACGCTCGAGACACAACCCGCAATTCAACAGCGACACGCTAGGCAACACGCTGCTCACCCACAAGATCCGTTATGTGCGATTGCCCGCCCTCGGCGGTCTGCGCCACACCCGGAAATCCTCCCCCAACACCGGTTGGCGCAACGCCAGTTTTCGCGGATACGCGGATTACATGCAGACCGGCGAATTTGCTCGAGCCATCGAGGAACTCGCCGCGCTCGGCCAAGCAAGCCGGACTGCCATCATGTGCGCCGAGGCGGTGCCCTGGCGTTGCCATCGTTCGCTCGTGGCCGACGCTTTGTGCGTGCGCGGTATTCCGGTGATCGAGATCCTTTCAGCAACCAGCTACCGCGATCATAAGATGACGCCTTTTGCCCGTGTAAACGGCCTATCGATTACCTACCCGCCGGAACAATCCGCCCTACTCTAAGACGTTGGGGCTCCTCCCGAACAGAGGTCTCTACGCGCGAACAGGATTTCACAGACGATTTACGCCTTTTTGCGGTAATGGCGACTGCCGCAGTTCCACCATCTTCAAATAAATAACATCAAATAAAATCAACAACATCACAAAATATTAGGAAAATACCCCTTGACCTCCGGTCTACCCTGAAGCCGGAGGTATCTGTAACATGTCTGCCGCCGCCGGAGCCCAAAAGCAAACGTCCCAGGCCCGCATCGAGGCCAATCGCCGCAACGCTCAAAAATCCACCGGTCCCCGCACCGAAGAAGGAAAGTTCCGGGTGTCCCAGAACGCCACCACCCACGGCCTCACCGCCCGCCACGTCGTGCTCGACGAAGAGTCCGCGGAAGCCTTCTACACCCTGCGCCGCAAAATGCTCGAAGACCTCGCCCCGGAAGGCGAAATCGAATGCCAACTGGCTGAACAGATGATCGCCGCCCGCTGGCGCATCCTCCGCCTCTGGGAAACCGAGACCGATCTGTATAACAAGAGCATGGAGTCCAACCCCGAAACCGCCACCCGCCGCCGGACCGCCGCCTTCGAGCAACTCGACGCCGAAGGCAAGCTCCAGCGCCTGGACCGTTATGAGGCCCGCCTCTCCCGCGAATTTGACCGCGCCCTGCGCCGTCTGCGGGAACTTCAGACCGCCCGCCGCCAACAACGGGAACGTAAACCGGCAACCCGGCGGCGTCCCGTGGAACCCGTCCAGCACACCGATCTGCTCTCCGCCGACGAGTACATCCGCATCGAGCGAAGCAAAACAGCGCCCGAGCAAAACAAACCCAACCCGGCCCCGCCCCGCCCGCATCCGTCCCTGGCGGCCAGGGCCGGAACCGGGCGCCGAGCGTGAACGGAGGGTCTTCGGCCGATAACCCGCCGTTGGGCTCCCTCAGCCATTTCCAGCTTGCGATCCGCATCTCCAAAGCCCCATCATGAATTTAGGAGTATCGGGAGCACTTTATATTAAGGAAACGGTCGCAATGAAACCCTCTCTAAAATCCAGCAAACCTAACATCGAAACCGGATTGTTAAGCCGCCGCGGTCACCCGCTGGACGTTTTTTTTACCCCCTCCAGCATCGCCGTCATCGGCGCCACCGAAACCCCCGGAAGCGTCGGCCGCACCACGCTCTGGAACCTCATCAGCACGCCCTTCGGCGGCACCGTCTACCCTGTCAATCCCAAGCGCCCCAGCGTACTGGGCATCAAAGCCTATCCCAACCTCTCGGCCATCCCCGAAGAGGTTGACCTGATTGTGGTGGTCACCCCCGCCGCCACCGTCCCCGGCATCATCCGCGAGGCCGCCCAAAAAGGTGTCCGTGGCGCCATCGTTATCTCCGCGGGCTTTAAGGAACTCGGCCCCGAAGGAGCCGAACTCGAACGTCAAGTGCTTGAGGAAGCGGGCAAGGTAAACATGCGCATCATCGGCCCCAACTGCCTCGGCCTGATGAGCCCCCCCACCGGCGTCAATGCCACCTTCGCCGCCGGCATGGCCCGCCCCGGTAACGTCGGCTTCATCAGCCAGAGCGGCGCCCTCTGCACCGCCGTCCTCGACTGGAGCTTTCAGGAACAGGTCGGCTTCTCGGCCTTCATTTCGCTCGGCTCGATGGTCGATGTCGGTTGGGGCGATTTGATCGAATACCTCGGCGACGATCCCCGCACCCGCTCCATCCTCATCTACATGGAGTCCATCGGAAACGCCCGCTCCTTCCTCTCGGCCGCCCGCGAAGTCGCCCTCACCAAGCCCATTATCGTAATCAAAGCCGGCCGCACCGCCGCCGGAGGCAAAGCCGCTGCTTCGCACACCGGCTCGCTGACCGGCTCGGACGACGTGCTCGACGCCGCCTTCCGCCGCTCCGGCGTCCTTCGCGTGAACAATATCTCGGACCTGTTCTATATGGCTGAAGTCCTCGCCAAACAGCCCCGCCCCCGCGGCCCCCGCCTCACCATCGTCACCAACGCCGGAGGCCCCGCCGTGCTCGCCACCGATGCCCTCATCACCGCCGGCGGCGAACTGGCCGATCTCGACGCCGCCACCGTCGAAGAGCTCAACAAGATCCTCCCCGCAAGCTGGAGCCGTGGCAACCCCATCGACATCCTCGGTGATGCCGGACCGGATCGCTACGCCAAAGCGCTCGAAATCGCCCAAAAAGATCCCGCCAGCGACGGCCTCCTGGTCGTTCTTACCCCCCAGGCCATGACCGACCCCACCGCCACCGCCCAGCAGTTGAAGCCCTACGCCTCCATCAGCGATAAACCCGTGTTGGCCAGTTGGATGGGCGGCCCCACCGTCGCCGCCGGCGAAAATATCCTCAATGGCGCCAACATCCCTACCTTCCCCTATCCCGACACTGCCGCCAGGGCCTTCCGCTACATGTGGTCATATAGCTACAACCTCCGTGGCATCTACGAAACTCCGGCCTTCGACGAACGCGGCTTTACGCCCAACCGGGACCAGGCCGCCTCAATCCTCGCTCAAGCCCAATCGGAGAGCCGCACCATCCTCACCGAATTCGAATCCAAGCAGGTGCTCGCGGCGTACGGCATCCCTACCGTCGAGACCCGCATCGCCCGAACCGCAGCCGAAGCCGGCCGCTCGGCAGCCTCAATCGGTTTCCCGGTGGTCCTCAAGCTCTACTCCGAAACCATCACCCACAAAACCGATGTCGGAGGAGTGCAACTGAACCTCAAAGACGCCGCCGCCGTGGAAGGCGCCTTCAGCGCCATCCAGTCTTCCGTCGCCGCCAAAGTGGGAGCAGAGCATTTCCTGGGCGTCACCGTCCAGCCGATGATCAAACTCGACGGCTACGAGATCATTCTCGGCAGCTCGCTCGACCCCCAGTTCGGCCCCGTCATCCTGTTCGGAATGGGCGGCCAGCTCGTAGAAGTTTTTAAGGATCGCTCGCTCGCCCTGCCACCGCTCACCAGCACCCTCGCCCGCCGCATGATGGAGCAGACCAAAATCTACAAGGCGCTCAAAGGAGTGCGCGGCCGCGCGCCCATCGATCTGCCCGAGCTCGAACAACTTATGGTCCGCTTCTCCCAACTCATCTGCGAGCACCGCATCATCCAGGAAATCGACATCAACCCGCTGCTCGCTTCACCCGAACGGCTGATTGCGCTGGACGCCCGCATCGTCATCCATCCCGCCGATGTGAAGCCCGAAGCCATCCCTCGCCTTGCCATCCGTCCCTATCCCACCCGCTATGTCGCCGACTGGGTCATGAAGAGCGGGCAGACGGTAACCATTCGTCCCATCCGCCCCGAAGATGAACCCTTGCTGGTGAAGTTTCACCACACACTCTCGGACCGCACCGTCTATCTCCGCTACCTCCAGATGATGAAACTCAGCCAGCGCGTCGCCCACGAACGGCTCACGCGGATTTGCTTCATCGATTACGCCCGCGAAATGGCGTTGGTGGTCGATAGAACCGATCCACAGACCGGTGAACGGGAAATCCTCGGCGTTGGCCGTCTGCAAAAATTGCATGGTACGGAAGAAGCCGAATTCGCTATCGTTGTCAGCGATCAGGTTCAGAAACAAGGGCTTGGGAAGGAAATCCTCACGCGCCTTATTAAAATAGCGCGAGACGAGAAGATCCGGCGTGTCAACGCTGATATCCTGGCCGACAACATGGCCATGCAACACGTCTGTGAGAGGTTGGGCTTCCAACTGGACCGCCAGATTGGAGAGCCCACCGTCTCGGCGTCACTCGAACTCTAATGTGGATCCACCCTTTAACGGAGCCGTCACCGTCTGAGTGAGATACTTGCGGATCCGCGTTACTGCTTCCATCAGGTTTTCCATCGAATTAGCATAGCTAAGTCGTAGATAACCTTCGCCATGGTAGCCGAAAGCGGTTCCGCTTAAAGCCGCGACGCCGGCTTCCGTTAATAGGGCATCGGCCAGTTCCTTCGACTTTAATCCGGTGCCCCTGATGTTGGGGAACGCATAGAAGGCGCCCATCGGAGTCCGGCATCGGAAACCGGGGATCGTGTTCAACGCCGCTACAAACCGGTCCCGCCGCCGCCGGAACTCCGCGATCATCCGTTGGGATTCATCCTGTGGACCTTCCAGCGCCTCGATTCCTGCCCTCTGGGTGAAACTTGCGGTACAGGAGTTCGAGTTCACCATGAGGTAGTTCACCGCTGAAACCAGCCACTCCGGCATCACTCCGAAACCCATTCGCCAACCGGTCATCGCATAGGTCTTCGAGAAGCCGTCCAGCAGGATCGTCTTTTCCTGCATTCCCGGCAGGCTGGCAATCGAGAAGTGCGGTGTTTCGTAGCACATCCGCGAGTAAATCTCATCGGATAGAACCATTACGTCGCGGTCCCGTACCAACTCGGCGATCCGCTCCAGGTCCCGGCGCGGAATCACTCCACCGGTCGGGTTCTGGGGCGAGTTGAGGATGATCAGCTTGGTCCGGTCCGAGAGGCTGCGTTCGAACCGGCCGAGGTCGAACGAGAAAGCCTTCTCCTCCACCAGCGGCATCGCCACCGGCACGCCGCCCAGGAACCGGATCATTGATTCGTAGATCGGGAACCCAGGGTTGGGGTAGATCACCTCATCCCCCGGCTCGATCAACGCCAGCATCGGGAAGAAGAGGATCGGCTTGCCGCCCGGCGTCACCGAGACATGCTCTATGCCCACCTCGATACCGCGCGTCCGCGCGATATACCGGGCAATCGCCTGCCGCAACTCCGGCAGGCCCTGGGTCGGACCATAGTGAGTCCAACCTTCATCGAGTGCCGTCTTGGCCGCTTCGATGATGTTCCGCGGGGTCTGGAAGTCGGGCTCTCCGATCTCCAGGTGAATCACACTGCGTCCTTCGGCTTCGAGCGCCCTGGCCCGCACCAGTACCTCGAAAGCAGTCTCCGTCCCAATCCGGGACATTCGCTCCGCTAATCGCAACCGAGCCTCCTCAAGCCGTTCGCTTGGTGAAGAACGGAATCCCGCCCCGGTCCTCGGCCTGGACGACGCGGTCTCCTATCCGGACACGATCTCCGGCAATGCGAACCGTTACCCGCCGCCCTTCGTCAAGAGTCACAATCGCCACCTGGTAAGGTGCATCGTGAACGAACTGCTCCGGCGCGGAATAGACTACCGTTTCCGTGTAGACCGTTCCTTGCTTCATGCCGCCCCCAGTATGGTCACCACGCTCGTGGCGCCCGATCCGCCCAGGTTCTGAGCCAGCCCGAGCGAGTGCCGTTCCAACTGGTTCGCCCCCGCCTCGCCGCGCACCTGCAATACCACTTCGCAGATCTGTCCCGTTCCGGTCGCCCCCACCGGATGCCCTTTCGACTTCAATCCGCCGCTCGCGTTCACCGGCTTGGCCCCGGTCCGGTCCGCCGCCCCGGATGCCTCCCACGGTCCGCCTTCTCCCTTGGCCACAAACCCCAGATCCTCCACCGCGATGATCTCGGCAATGGTGAAACAGTCGTGTACCTCGGCGAACTCGATGTCGGCCGCCGTTACACCCGCCATCCGGTAGGCCTGCTCACCGGCCTTGCGTACCGCGTCGAAGGTGGTGATGTCTGGCTTCTCGTCCAGCGCCACCCAGTCCGACGTCTGCGCGACGCCCAGTACCCGTACCGGCTTGGAGGTGAACTCGCCGGCCCGCTCCAGCGGGCAGATCACCACCGCCGCCGCCCCATCGCTCACCAGCGAGCAGTCGTACAGCGTCAGCGGCTCGGCCACCATCTTGCTGTGGAGCGCCTGCTCGATGCTGATCACCTTGCGCATGTGCGCATAGGGGTTCAGCGCTCCATTGGCGTGGTTCTTCACCGCCACTGCCGCCAGTTGCTCCCGTGTCGTGCCGTACTGGTACATGTGCCGGTTGGCGATCATCGCAAACAGCGAGGGGAAGGTCGAACCTACCCGGATCTCAGCCTCCACGTCACCGGCCCCGGCCAGGATCTCGGTCACCTTGGGCGTAGTCTGGGAGGTCATCTTCTCCACCCCTGCCACCACCACCAGGTCGTAAATCCCCGCCGCTACCGCCGACCAGGCGTGGAAGAACGCCGCTCCGCTCGAAGCGCACGCCGCCTCGATGCGCGTCGCCGGTACTCCCCGGATGCCCGCCCCCGTGGCAATGTAAGGCGCCAGATGATTCTGGCCCACGAACGAAGGGCCGGCGAAGTTGCCCAGGTAGAACGCCTCCACCTGCTCCGGCTTCAGGTGAGCGTCTTGGAGCGACTTGTCGACGGCCTCCACCGCCAGCGACCGCAGGCCGCGGCCGGCAAATGCGCCGAACCGAGTCTTGCCGATGCCGATCACCGCTACCGCTCTCATATAGAATCAGAATAGCGCCTAATTCGGCCTCCACGTTTTCGATCTTCGAACGTCAGGTAGTTATAGGCGCGATGGTTACGGCGATTCAGCAATTCGAGGTGGTGATGAATGAAGCGCTGAGGACTGTCGTCGACGACGCAGCGGAACGCCGCAACCGGTTCGTCGCCGATAACCTCCGGCGGATCTTCCTCCTGATCTACCGTATCGTCGGCAACGTTGACGATGCCCAGGATCTGGCCCAGGAGACGTTTATCAAAGCCCTGCAGCGGCAGGAGCAGTTGAAGAACCTGGAAAAGGCCGCGCACTGGCTCTCCCGGATCGCCACCAATACCGCCATCGACTTTCTCCGCCGCAACGCCCGTACCACCTTCTACGAGGTGGACGAAGCGCCCGATCCGCTCTCCACCCCCCATTGGGACAATCCGGAGCAACTCGTGCTCCGCACCGAGCAGCGCGAGTACCTTGAAGATGGACTGCGTCTGCTGACCGCGCGCGAACGTACCGCCCTGATTCTTCGCGACGTCGAGGGCCTGCCCGCCGAACAGGTTGCCGTACGCATGGGCTGCTCCATGGCCACCGTGCGCTCTCACATCGCCAACGCGCGAATCAAGTTTCGCCGCTACGTGGAAAGGCGCAAGTCATGAGACACCCGAGTGAGTTGGATCTCGCGCTCTATGGCGGGCAAGACCTCGGTGGATGGCGCAAGTGGTGCATCGGCCGCCATACCGCCCGGTGTGAGTCCTGCGCCGCCGCGGCCTCCCGTTATGCCTCCGATAGCCGGGCGATCGCGACTGCCGCCCGCCGCATGCCGCCCGCTTTCGATTGGAACCGGGTGGCCGGCGAGATGCGGGCGAACATCCGCGTAGCGATCGCAGCCGGCGAGTGCGTCGCCTGGCCGCGCCCCGCCGCCAGGCTGCCATGGAGAGCGGCCTTGATGGCCACTTCGGTTGCCGCGCTGATCCTGACCGGCTGGTGGGTCTTGCTTCCGCAGTCTCTGCACCGCTCCGCGCAATCGCGGGCCACCGTTAATCAGTCCGGCGTCGTACTCGAAACGACCGGCTTCAGCATTGAGCGGAGGGCGGAAGGCGCCACGCTTGCCCTGTCTCATCCGTCAGACGAACGAACCGTGCTGACGGTCAACACGGACGGAGTCCTGCGCGCCCGCTATGTGGACGACGACTCCGGCCAGGTCACGATCAACAATGTCTACGCGCAGTAGAGTTCTGGCCATCGCCGCCTTCGCCCTCGGGGCCACTGCTGCCTTCGGCTTCGAGGAGGGTGACTTCTCAACCTGCCGCATCAACCTGTCCAAGGATGATCCGGTGGCGTTCGTCTCGGCCAACTGGGGCGATTCGAAGACTTCGGCCCGCGGTGGCGCCATGGTGCTCGACCTGCACACGTCACTGGTGTTGAAGAACACCGGCAGCCGGCGCATTCGCGGCATCACCCTACTGGTGACCGCGCAGGAGGTTGCGCCGGGAGGCAAGGCGTCGGTGGCCGTTCCCAGCCTCGATGTGGCGGCCGGGGACACTTTCCCGGTCCGTGTCGATCTGCGCCTGCTGCGGCCGCTAACCGCCGGAACCGGGCCGCTGGTGGAGATCGGACTGGACGGAGTGCTGTTCGACGATCTGGCCTTCTACGGTCCCGACAAACTGGGCTCCCGGCGCTCGCTCACCGCCTGGGAACTCGAAGCCCGCCGGGACCGCCAGTACTTCAAGTCGATCCTGGCTTCCAAAGGAACCGGGGGATTACAGCGGGAGATCGTTGCCAGCATGAATCGCCAGGCAGCCCATCCCCGTCTGGACGTTCAACTGGCGCGAGGCCGCGCCTCCAACCTGGAACTGGAGCACGACGTTGACGTGGCGTTCCTGCAACTGGCCGGAGTGCCCGTAGAGGTGTTGCGCTCAGTGGGTAGGGTGTCGGGCAATGAGGCCCGGTTGCCGCGCGTGGAACTGCGTAATCAATCGGACCGCGCAGTCCGCTATCTGGAGATCGCCATGCTCGTCTCTGACACTCAGGGACACCGCGTGGTGGCGGGGGCCCTCCCGGGAAACCTCGACCTGGCACCCGGCAAGACGGGAGTCGTCCAACAGCACAGTTCCCTACGGATCAATACCGGTGGAACGGCCATGAAGATCGCCGGGCTATCCGGCTTCGTCAGCCAGGTGCAGTTTGCCGATGGCTCCATGTGGATTCCCAGCCGCGCTGCGCTCGATGATCCGACCCTTCGCCAGGTGCTGAATGTCTCCCCGGAAGAACAGAGATTGACTGAACTTTACCGCCGCCGGGGCCTCCCCGCGCTGGTGGCCGAACTGAACAAGTTCTAACCCCGCGCTTCAGAAGCCTTCGAGCAGGTGGCCCATCTTCCGCTTCTTGGTTCTCATGTATTTGCGGGCTGTAGCTACGGTTTCGGGCTGGCAGGGCACTCTCTCGGTGACTTCAATTTCGCCATCGGCCAGCGCCTGGATCTTCTCCGGGTTGTTCGACATCAGTCGAACCCGGCGAATGCCGAAATAGCGCAGGATCTCCACCGGCAGGCGGTAGTTGCGCAGGTCGGCTTCGAAGCCTAACTGCTCATTGGCCTCCACGGTGTCGGCGCCGGCGTCCTGCAGCTCGTAGGCGCGCAACTTGTTCAGCAGGCCGATGCCACGTCCCTCCTGCTGCTCGTAGATGATGATGCCGCGCTTCTCGGCGGCGATCGCGCTCAAGGCGAACTCCAACTGGGCGCGGCAATCGCAGCGCAGGCTGTGAAACACGTCACCGGTCAGGCACTGGGAGTGGATGCGCAGTAACGGCGGCAGGGATGTGCTCAGATCACCCATAACCAGGGCGACGGCCTCATCCCTGTTGTCTTTGGGGTACAACCCATTGAAGCCAAAGATCCGGAAGTGACCGAAACGGCTGGGGAAATCGGCCTCGGCAACCTTCACCAGTTGAAAGGCCGAAACAGTACTCATCATGTGACAGGCGGCCGGTGTGACGGTATCGCGATCCAGACCGGCAGCTATGTTCATTATAATAGGCTCCAAGGCCGCAATGCTCGAACAACATCTCGTCATCCTGTTGGTAAAGCTTGCGGTTTCAGCTTCCCTGGCGAGCGTGCTGACGCGGCTCAACGTGTTTGTACAGATGCTGCTGCGCGAGGAGCGCACGCTCTACCAGCGCCTGCAGTTGACGCTGGCATTCTCGATTGTCTACGGCGCCGGGGTCACGGTCCGCATTCTCACCCACAACAGCTACCAGGCAGTGGATCTTGGCTTCGAAGCCAGTATCCTCGCCGGGCTCGCCGGAGGGTATGTCAGTGGGCTGATCTCCGGCATCGTGCTTTCGATCCCGGCCCTCATCAACGGCGAATACCTTACGATGTTCGTGTTCGCCGCCGTTGGCGTGATGGCGGCGTTGGTGCGGGATTGCGCCCCGGACCCGGCAGAGATCTGGCGATTCACCCCCTTTTTCGACCTGAGCCTCTACCGGCTGGTTCGCGGTAAACAACGCCGGCGGGCCGCCTTCCACCTCTTCCTGCTGCTGTTCATCCTGTTTGCCGAATTTCTGCGGCAAGCCGTGGTGCGCGGGTTCGGGACGCGGGCGGTCTTCACCCTCGATCCGGTGTGGGGCGGCGCGTCGCCGCTCAATGCGATTGCGGTATTTGCCACCACGCTGTTCACGGTCACGTTGCCACTCAAGGTCTGGAACAACGCCAGGAACGAACGGTTGATCGAAGAGCAGCAGCGGCTGCTGACCTACGCGCGGCTGGAGGCGCTTAGCGCGCAGATCAACCCGCACTTCCTTTTCAATACCCTGAATTCGGTATCCTCATTGATTCGAACCAATCCAGCCGTGGCGCGGGCGGTGGTAGTGAAATTGTCGAGGATCCTGCGGCGGCTGTTGCGTAAGCATGACAACTACAGCCCCTTGCGGGATGAGCTGGAGTTCATCGAAGATTATCTTTCGATCGAGATTGTGCGTTTCGGTGACAAATTGAAGTTTGTCAAGGAGATCGATCCGGCGACGCTGGACCACTCAGTTCCTTCGATGCTGCTGCAGCCGCTGGTGGAAAACAGCTTGCGGCATGGACTCGGTAGCAGGGTGGAAGGCGGCACCATCCGGCTGCGAAGCCGGCTGCGGGACGGACGGCTCTATTTGACTGTCGAGGACGACGGAGTTGGCATTCCGGAGGTAAAGCTCGCTACTCTGTTTGAGCAGGGCATTGGTGTGAGCAACGTGAATGCGCGGCTCAAGGTGCTGTTCGGAGACAACTACCGGATGTGGATCGACAGTAAACCCGGAGAGGGAACGCGAACCGAGATCGAACTTCCCGATATGCATCGACCGGCGGCGGCCGCCGTTCCCTGAGCCGCATCATTCGAAATTCTGGAGAAATCATTGTCAGATTCTGAACTTGTACTACTCGCGGACCCACGCACGGAACGGATGCCGGTCACCATTGTGGACCGCACGCGCCGGGTCTACGACCGGTTGGCCGGGGTCTACCCGATGTCGACGTACTTTTTCCACTCCCGGGCGCACAGGCGCGCGCTTGAGATGTCGGGAATCCACGACGGGATGCGGGTGCTCGAAGTGGCCACCGGATCAGGGGAGATGTTCCGGCGCCTGGTGCGGCACAACCGCAAGGGATGCACCATCGGGGTGGATCTCTCGCCGAACATGGCGGCGCGGACGCACCGCCGCATCGAGAAGGAGTTTCCGGGCGCCAGTACGTTGTGCCAGGCGGTGGATGCGCGCCACCTGCCCTTTCGCGACGGGATGTTCGACGCCGTCTTTGCCTGCTACCTGCTGGAGTTGCTCTCCTGCGAAGATATCCAGCGGACGATGAGCGAGATCCGGCGCGTGTTGCGTGATCGGGGTACGCTGACGCTGGTGCTGATCGGCCAGAATACGAAGATGTTCAACCGGCTCTACCGGATCGGCGGCAAGGTTGCGCCGGCGTTCTGGGGACGGCAGGTAGAGACAAGGGTTCCCGAGATGATCGAAGCCGCCAATATGCGGATCTCCGGCGAGCAGGTCGTGTACCAGACCTTCTATCCGTCGAGGGTGCTTACCGCCCGAAAGTGAGACGCTCCGCCCATTGGCGGGGAAGGACCGAGCGGACGGCCCGGGTGGCGATTTCCAGTTCCACAACGCGGCACCAGCGGCAAATTCCGTAGAACACGAGCAATCCGAGCGGAATCGAGACCGCCAGATCCGCCAGGTGCGCCCAGCGCGATTCGCCCAGCCAGCCGAGGATGAAACGGCTGGAAACGAACACCGCCGCGCCCATCGCCAGCGACGCCACAGAGATTTTCCATGTGCTGGAGGCCAGATTGCGGCCATAAAGGCCGGCGACGCGCTGCCGCAGGATGGAGAACAGGATCACGAAGCTGAACAACGCCACGATGGACGTGGAGAAGGCCAGGCTGGCGTGGCCCCAATTGGTGTAATGGATCAGGTACGAGGCCGTAATCCAGTTCACGGCGATGGATAGCACACCGATCAGCGCCGGGGTGCGGGCGTCATTGAGCGCGTAGAAGGCCGGCACCAGCACCTTCAGTGCGGCATAGCCAGCCAGGCCGAGGGCGTAACAGGTGAGCGCGACCCCCGTCTGGTGAGTGTCGTAGGGCTCAAAGTGTCCCCCCTGGTAGATGGCGCCGATGATCGATTCGCCCAGTACCGACAGCCCAACCGAACTGGGAACCGTGAGCAGGAAGACCAGGCCAATGGAGCGTGAGAGCGTGTGGCGGAATTCATCCAGGTTGTCGCCCACGATGCTGCGGGAGATCGCCGGCAGGGTAGCCGAGCCGATGGCGACGCCGAACAGTCCGAGCGGCAACTGCATGAATCGAAATGCGAAGCCCAGCCAGCTTACCGGACCATCGAAGCCGCGCACCGGATCGGAGATTTGCGAGGCGAAGTTGGTGTTCACCATCACATTGATCTGCACGGCAGCCGTGCCCAGGATGGCGGGTCCCATCAGGCGGGCGATATGAACAAGCCCAGGGTGGCGGAAGTGGAAATTCGGACGCCAGGCAAACCCGGATTTCCATAGGCTGGGCATCTGCCAGACGAGTTGGAGCGCGCCGCCGAGCACGACTCCATAGGCCATGCCCTCGATCGGGGAGATGCCGAGCCAGGGGGCGGCCCAGTAGCCCAGCGCGAGGCCGAAGACCACCGAACCAATGTTAAAGAACGTCGAGGCCAATGCCGGGACAGCGAATTGATTGCACGAGTTCAAGATCCCCATGGCCTGCGCGGCCAGCGCTACCAACAGCAGGAACGGGAACATGATCCGCGTCATGTGGACCGCCAGTTCGAACTTGCCGGGAACGCTCTGAAAACCGCTGGCCAGCAGCCAGACCAGGGAGGGGCTGAAGACGACTCCGGCGATGGCGCCGAGTCCCACCAGGAGCATGATGCCGGTGGACACCACATTCGCCAGCTCCCGGGCTTCCTGCTTCGACTTCGTGGACAAATAAGACGTGAACGTGGGAACGAAAGCGCTTGAGAGCGCGCCTTCGGCGAACAGATCGCGGGCCAGGTTGGGGATACGAAATCCGAGCACGAAGGCGTCAAAGACGTAGCCGGCGCCGAACAGGTGCGCCATGATCGTTTCACGCACCAGTCCGGTGACGCGGCTCATCATCACGGCCGCCGACACGATGCCGGCTGAGCGGACGACCTTCTCGGATTGGCTGGAGTCTCGAATTGTCGTTTGCAGTGGTGCTCTCTAGGCCCCGTATCGTTCCAGGAACCGGGCGATCGTTTTGATCCCAGTGTAGTAGTTCTCCAGGCGGAACTTCTCATTCGGCGAATGAAGCCCGTCGTCGGGAAGGCCGAAGCCCATCATCACTGTGGGAATGCCAAGGTAACGGGCAAAGTCGCCCACAATCGGAACCGACCCGCCGGAACGGATATAGACCGCCGGCCTGCCGAACACCTCTTCAAAGGCTTCAGCCGCCAGGCGGATGGCCGGGAAGTCCGGATTGACCACGACAGCGGGAGCAGCGCTGAGAACGCGGACCTGCATGCGCAGCCCGGCGGGAGTGTTGGCGCCTACAAACTCACGGAACGAGTCGATCACGCGGTTCGTGTCCTGTTCGGGTACCAGGCGGAAGCTTACCTTGGCGGTGGCGCCAGCCGGAATCACGGTCTTCGCGCCGGCGGCGGTGAAGCCGCCGGCGATACCGTGAACCTCGAAGGTGGGACGCGACCAGACGCGCTCGAGCACCGTAAATCGCTTGTCGCCGGTCAATTCGGTGGATCCGACCTCATTGGCCAGGAAGGAGGCTTCGTCGAACGGAAGGTTGCTCCAGCTCTCCAGTTCAACCGCGGCCGGATCGCGCACCTGGTCCAGAACGCCGGGGATACGGATGACGCCATCAGCACTCTTGGCCTTGGCGAGCAACTCGATGAGCCCGAAAACCGGATTCGGCGCGGCTCCACCATAAAGCCCTGAGTGGAGGTCACGGGCCGGACCGGAGGCTTCCACTTCGAGATAGACCAACCCGCGCAGCCCCGTACACAATGTAGGGATTCCTTCGGCATAAAGCGCGGTGTCGGAGACGACAGCGACGCCGGCTTTCAGCTTTTCCGGATTGGCGGCGACGTAGCGGGTGATGGACGCGCCGCCAACTTCTTCCTCTCCTTCAATAAGAAACTTGACATTGACCGGCAGCGTTCGGTGGACCGCACGCAGCGCTTCGATGGCCTTCACGTGCGCATACATCTGGCCTTTGTCGTCGGCAGCGCCGCGCGCGTACAGGTTGCCGCCACGCACCTCGGGCTCGAAGGGCGGAGAGATCCACTGTTCCAGCGGGTCGGCCGGCTGCACGTCATAGTGGCCGTAGAACAGGACCGTCGGCTTATCCGGAGCGTGGAGCCAATCGCCGTAAACCAGCGGGTGGCCGGCCGTGGGAATGATCTCGATGTTTTCCATGCCGGCCTGTCCCAGGCTTTCGGCCACGAAGGCCGCAGCACGTTCGACGTCAGGCTTGTTCTCGGGCAAGGTGCTGATACTGGGGATCCGGATGAACGTCTTCAACTCATCCAGGAATCGCTCACGCTGAGAATCGACGTATTGATCGGTAGCCGATGGCATACCGTGATTATGCCACTGCCGGTACGGGCTTTCGCGCTAGGCTGCCGTGCCGGCGGCAAACTGGTTGAGAACGCCTCCGATGACGCGGAGAGCCTCGGTGCGTTCCAGGGGGAGCCTCACGACGTCGGCAGCCCCGGCATCGATGGCATCGACCCAGAGGCGGGCGTCGGCGTGAATGGACGCAACCACTACCGCCGGGTTGTCCTCGAGGCCGTCGCATAGCCGCAGCAAATCCTGCCAGGTGCCATCCTCGAGTTGGGTTTCGGTGAATACCACTCGATATCCGGCGTGGTGGAGCAACCGCTCCGCTTGCACAAACGCCGTCGCGCTTTCAACGGCGACGTCGAGCGAAGCGAGCGCATCCGCCAGGTCACGGGCAGTTCCGGGTTGTCGCGATACAACCAGTACAGCAGGTTTCATTTACAACGTACATAGAATAGCATAATTCGATCTGAATTAATAGTTAAAATTAGGCAGATTAGTATGTACCCGGTGGGAATTAATGTGCCGTATTGATACTGGAGTTGCCGGGCGGCGATTCAGTGTAAATTCAGCTACATTGTCCGGTCGGGATTGAGCACGGCAATGAAGCCCAGGTCGCGGTAAAGTTGGCGGTAATCGAGGCCGAAGCCGATTACGAACCGGTCCGGGATTTCAAAGCAGCGGAACTGGATGGGAACCTGAACGATCCTTCTGGACGTCCGGTCGAGCAGCGTGCAGATGGCGATGGAGTTGGGGCCGCGGCCTGCCAGCGTCTGCAGCAGATAGCGCGCGGTGAAGCCGGTGTCGACGATATCTTCCACCAACAGGACGTCCTCGCGTTCGAGAGTCTCATCGAGATCCTTGGCGATACGCACCAGGCCGGGCGCGCTGCTCTGGTTGGAGAAACTGGAGATGGCCAGGAAATCGACCTTCACCGGTATCTCCAACTCGCGGGCGAGGGCGGTGAGGAAGAAGACAGACCCTTTCAGGACGCCGATCAGTTTGAGGCTCTTTCCGTGGTAGTGAGCGTTGATTTCGGCGGCCACCTGGCGGATCCGGTCGCGGATCTGCTCCTCGGTGAAGAGCACCTTTTCGATGCCGGGCGGCAGGGGTTTACTCATTGCCGCCCCTTGCCGGCGCGGTTTCCCCCGGCCGGCCGGCCAATCCGTATTTGAAGATCAGATTCTGAAAATCCTTCTGATAAAAGACCTGTATGTTGATATGCGGGTACATCTCGCGTACGAGTTTCACCTTACGGTTCTTCCGGGTGACCAGGGATTGCTTCATGGTGGTGAGTTCGACGTAGAGATCGAACTCGGACAGATAGAAGTCGGGAGTGAACGCCTCCGAGACCCGCCCTTCCTTGTCCCACTGGATGGGGAAACTGCGGGGTTCATACTCCCAGGAGATGCGGTAGAAGTCGAGCAGGTTAGCGAAGATCTCCTCGCTCGGGTGTACGAAGGCGGCTCGTTTCAGTTCTACCCTGCCGGGCGGGGCGATCTTGTAACGGGCCAGTTGCAGGCGCGCCTGGAACTGGAGGTGGGCTTCGGCAGCGGCGGGCAGCAGTTCGACCGAGGTCAAGCCGCGCAGTGTGGCGGCGGTCTCAACCAGGGCGGCGATCTGTTCGCTTTCGAGAGCGTCCGCATTTACGATGAGGTCGAATTGATGCGGTGGAATACCGGCGCGGCCGAAACGCCGCAAGCGTTCCTGGCGCTGCTGTTTCTCGATGGCTCGCAACTGTTGTTGCGCGGCGGCACGCTCCAACTGGTGGTCGAGCATGAGGGTGCCGATGCGGCGGGACTCGGGGGCGATGATCTGGACGCGGAGCACGTCGGCCACGCCGTTGAAGATACACTCGGCGCCGGGCGCGGAGACGACCAGGTGGGACTGGCGCGCCAGCCGCGCCAGGATGAAAGCCATCATGTGCCGCCAGGCCTTTTCGGGGAGTTGGAAGTGCTCACCGAACTCCTCGCGAATCATCGCTTTGATGCGGGCTTCGCTGATGTGTTCAAAGCCCAGCCGCTGTGCGGTGATGTGAGCGACCTCGTCCGTCCGGCAGCCCGGTTCACCGGAAACCGTAAGCATCGCCATCCGTTTGTTATCGTACCAATATGCCCGTTTTGGGAGTGGACATGGGTGGCACCAAGATCGCGGCGGGTCTGGTTGACGACCGGCCGCGGGTGATGCGCTCGGCCACCCTGCCGACCCTGGCCGGGCACGGGTTCGACGTCTCGTTGAAGCAGCTTTACAAAGCCATCGGCGAGCTGATCTCGGCCGATACGGAGGCGATCGGGATTTGCGCTCCGGGTCCGCTCGATCCACGCACGGGAATGATTCTGAATCCTCCGAACCTGCCGGGGTGGAACAAGGTGCCTCTGGCCGATCTGGTCAGCCGGCAGTTCGGTGTGAAGTGCTCGGTGGAAAATGACGGCAATGCGATTACGCTGGCCGAGACGCGATTCGGCGCCGCGCGCGGGTATCATTACGTGTTCGGGGCGACGCTAGGCACGGGGATCGGCGCTGGTATCGTGATCGACGGGGCGATCTACCACGGCAGCAACGGGTGGGGGGCCGAGGGTGGGCACCTGACGATGGACTACCGCAGCCCGGTGGTGTGCAACTGCGGAGCGCGCGGCTGCATCGAGACGCTGGCTTCGGGCACCGCGATCGCCGCCCGCTACGGCATCCCATGCGAAGAACTGGCGCGGCGGGCCAATGCCGGAGAGGCCGGAGCGCTGGCGGCGCTCGATGAGACCTGCCAGATGCTGGCCGCCTGGCTGGGAAGCATTGTGAGTTTGCTCGACCCCGATATTATCGTGATTGGCGGCGGTGTGGCCCGGATCGGAGAGCCGTTGTTTTCGCGGCTGCGGGCGTTGACGCCGGAGCGAACCATTAACCAGGCGGCGCGCAGGTTGCCGATAATGCCGGCGCTGTTGGCGGAAAATGCGGGGATCCTGGGGGCCGCGTCAGTGGTACTCTCCCCGCCGTCAGGCGACTGATGCAAGATCTCTACCTGCTGGCTACCGGCGGAACCATCGAGAAGGTCTATTCCGAGCGTACCGGATCGGTGACGAACGCCGGATCGAAGATCGACCGTTATCTTCGCCTGCTGCGCCTTCCCGACCTGCGGGTGGAGTTGATTCATCTGATGAACAAAGACAGCCTGGAGATGACCGACGACGACCGGCGGCATATTCTGCGCACGGTGGAAGAGAAACTGATCAAACCGGCGCCTATCGTGATCACGCACGGGACTGATACCATGGTAGAGACCGGGCTGTACCTTGAAGCGCGGCTGGCCGCGCTCCCGTTTCCGATCATTCTGACCGGCGCGATGACGCCACTCGGATTTGAGGCGAGCGACGGATTGCAAAACCTGACCGAGAGTCTTTTTGCCGCTCGATTAGTGCCGGCAGGCGTCTACGTTGTAATGCACAATCAAGTGTTTCCGATTGACCGTGTGCGCAAGGACCGGGAGCGGGCCTGTTTCGTCTGGAAGTAGCCGGTGGGCCGCGCCGTCCGGATGAAAAATAGAGAGTGAACCAGCCACTCCCCCGAACGGGGATGAAGTAATCTAATTCGTAGCAGGCTTTTTCGGAGTCTTCGAGCCGCCGGTTGTTCTGGTTCGGATGGGAGTGCGGGGTGGCGCCGCACCCGCGGGGGACGGGGTGGAGAAATCCGTAAGCCTGGGAGGAGATCCCCATGTGGATTCGACGGAAAGAAGAGGAAGAAGCGCCGAGGCCGGTTGTTACGCCAACACCGCCCGCCCCGGTAGAGCCGAAGAAGGAGGCAAGCCCGATGTCGACCATGCCCGGACGGAGTTATGAAGTCGAGAGCCAGAGTCAGAGAGGAGTCGCAGTGATTGGCAAGTCGGTGATTATTAAGGGCCAGATCATCAGCCGGGAAGATCTGACCATCGACGGGGAGGTGGAGGGCACCGTCGAAGCACAGGAACACCGTCTCACGATCGGCACCAACGGCAAGGTTCAGGCCGGAGTCAAGGCCCGGGAAGTGGTGGTGCTCGGCAGCATCAACGGCAATGTCGAGGCGGCGGACAAGATCGACATTCGCAAGGACGCCAAACTGGTGGGAGACATCAAAACCGCGCGGATCGTGATTGAAGACGGAGCATTTTTCAAAGGCAGCATCGACATTATTCGTCCGGAAGTGACGAAACCGGCCGCCCAGGCGCCCCGGGCGCCACAACCGGCCCCGGTTGCCAACGCGGCACCGGCGCCCGCCGCTCCCAAGCCGGCTCCGGCCGCCTCCGGGGCTAGTGTCACCGACACGCGGCGCTGAGCGGGCAAGAGGTAACCGACGGGAGGCGCCGTGGTGAGCGGCCGCCTCCTGACGAAAGAAGGAGCCAGTTTGCTGGGGAAATTGAGGAGGCTGTTGGCGGGGTCGTCCGTGGGAGCGCGCGGCATTCCGCAGGGCGCGGCATCGGAGCCCCAAAGCCCGCCGCATCTCCGCCGGCACGAGGAGAAGACCTACTCGCGCCACAGCAACGGGTTGGATCAATTTATCACGGCGATCCGCGACCTGGAACCGATTTCGATCCTCGACCTCTCCGGCGTCAGCCAGGCCAACATCAGCTTCATCACCAGCCTGGGACACCGGCTGTATTTTGACGACTTCATGCAGACGCTGGAGCAGAACTTCGGCGCAGGGAATTTCTACGAGAACCAGGCCAATCCACAACTGATGGATGGCTTTCTCGGCCAGACACTGAACTATCAAGACAGTTCGTTTCAGGCGGCGCTGATCTGGGATAACCTGGAGTACCTGACGCAGCCGTTACTGGGCGCGGTGGTGGACCGGCTATACCGGATTCTGACACCGGGCGCCGTGCTGCTGGCCTTCTTTCACGCCGACGAACACGTTGCCGACATTCCTGCTTATTCCTACCGTATCGTGGACCAGGCCACACTGTCACTGGCTTCCCGGGGCCGGCGCCGGCCGGCACAATTCTATAACAGCCGGGGGCTGGAACGGTTGTTCCAACGCTTTGACACCAAGAAGTTCTTCCTCACGCGGGATCACTTGCGCGAAGTGATCGTAAGAAAATAAGTTTCGGGCGCGGCGCTTTCACAGCCGGTAATAGCCTTTGGCCTGCTGCCAGCGGATTCTTGCCAGGTCGAAAAAGGCGTTCAACCCGCGGCCCAGGGTGACTTTGGTCCCCTCCACGTTGTGCCAGCGAACAGGCAGTTCCACCGCCGGCAGCCGGAGTTTTCTGGCCAGGAAGAGCACTTCGACGTCGAAGCCGAAGCCGTCCAGCCGGGCGCGCCGGAAAATCTCGCGGGCAGCGTGAGCACGGAAGAGTTTGAAGCCGCACTGGGAATCGCGGTAAGGCAGGCGCATGGAGAGACGCATCAGCAGATTGAAGGTGCGCCCGGCGAATTCGCGCAGCGGCGACTGATGGCGCGTAACCAGGCCGCGGTCGAGGGCGCGGGAGCCGATGGCCAGCGCCGCGCCGGTTCTCTCGGCTTCGGCGAGCAGTTTGTCGAGCTCTTCAATCGGCGTGGAGAGATCGGCGTCGGAAAACAGCCGCCATTCGCCTTTGGCTTCGAGCATGCCGTGGCGCACCGAGAAGCCTTTGCCACGATTGCCGGGATTGCGCAGAAGCCGGATGGAGCCCTGGAGCGCGGCCCGTTGCCCGACCAGGGCGGCGGTGCCGTCCCGGGAGCCGTCATCGACCACGACGATTTCCGAGAAGCTCCACTGGCGGCTCTGGAGATATGCGGTGATGGCGTCCAGGGTTGAGGGTAATCGCTGCTCTTCGTTGTAGGCGGGGATGACGATCGAGATCGAGATCAAGCGACAATTATAATCGCCGCGGCCGCGGTGAACGCAAACTTTGACGCCCGCCGAGGCCGCATGACAGAATTGAAGTTACCGCGGCGCTCCCGCCGGGCGCGGTTGCGAATACGCCTCACTCGTTCCCTGGAGATGCACATTGTCGCTCGAAGATGAGCTGTTTGAACAGCGTCTGGATCGCGTTGCCGAAATTGAAGCGCTTGGGTTCCGGCCCTACGGGCAGCGTTTCGATTTCACTCATACCATTCCACAGATACTAGCCGAATACGGCTCTCACGGCGCCGAACAGTTGGAGCCGAAGGTGCAGGTTCGCGTGGCCGGGCGCATCCAGACGGTGCGCCGGATGGGGAAGGCAGGATTCATTCATCTGAGCCAGGGCGGCGAACGGCTTCAGGTTTATGTCCGCAAGGACGCCGTTGAGGAGAACGATTTCAAGCTGTATCAGAACCTGGATTTAGGCGATCTGATCGGCGTGGACGGTTATCTTTTCCGCACGCGCACCGGCGAGTTGAGCGTGCACGTGGAAAAGATCCACTTTCTGGCCAAGACACTGTTGGCGATGCCGGAGAAGTTTCATGGGCTGGAGGACGTTGAACTTCGCTACCGCCAGCGCTATCTGGACCTGATTGCCAATCCGGATTCACGCCGGGTGTTTGTGACCCGGGCGGCGATCGTCAACTCCCTGCGGCGGCAACTGGAACAGCGGGGATTCATCGAGGTGGAGACGCCGATGATGCAGCCGCTTTATGGCGGCGCCACGGCGAAGCCGTTCCGCACGCATCACAACACGCTGGATATCGACCTGTATTTGCGTATTGCCCCGGAACTCTATCTGAAACGGTTGATCGTAGGCGGGCTGGACCGGGTCTATGAGATCAACCGCAATTTTCGTAACGAGGGAATCTCCACGCAGCACAACCCGGAGTTCACGATGCTGGAGTTCTATCAGGCGTACACCGATTACCGGGGGTTGATGGATCTGACGGTGGAGATGTTGCGGCAAACGGCGCTGGATGCCACCGGGGGAACCGAGGTGAGCTACCAGGGTGAGCGGCTCGATTTTGGCAACGTGCGGCGGTTCTCGATGCGCGAGGCCGTGATCGAATTCTGGAAAGGCGGGGAGCGGCCGGCGATGGAGCAGGTGAAGGATCCCGAGTGGCTGCTAAAGCACTCGTCCAAGGCGGTTCCGGGAGAGGCGCTGGTGGAGATTTTCGAGAACCACGCGGAGCGCTCGCTGACGCAGCCAACCATTATTTACGACTATCCGGTGGAGGTCTCGCCGCTATCCAAGAACAAGCCGGATGAGCCGGAGATGGTGGAACGATTCGAAATCTACGCCGCGGGCATGGAGATCGGCAACGCATACACGGAGTTGAACGATCCGTTGGAGCAGTTGCGGCGGTTCGACCTGCAACTGGCGATGAGGGAGCGCGGCGACGAAGAAGCGCACCAGATGGACGAGGATTTCGTTCGCGCGCTGTGTTACGGCATGCCGCCCACGGGCGGTGAAGGGCTGGGTATTGACCGGATGACGATGATCTTCACCGATTCACCGTCTATTCGCGACGTGATCCTGTTTCCACTGCTGCGGCCCGAAGGGCCGATCGGCGTGGCTGACAAGTTGCGCCGGTAGGGGACCGCTCCCCCGCGGCCGCGGCTCTGATTGACGCCGCCGCCGCGGAAGGCAAGTGTTTGTTTGAATCAGCACCTGAAAGGGTGCGTCACCGATGCGCCAGTTCGAATTTTTTGTCGCCAACCGTTACCTGCGGGCCAAACGCAAGCAGGCGATGATCTCCGTCATTACCGGAATTTCGGTGCTGGGGGTGGCGGCGGGCGTGATGGCGCTGGTGATTGCGCTGGCGATCAACAACGGATTCCGCGGAACGCTGCAATCGAGCCTTTTGGGAGCCACGGCGCACGTCACCGTACTCGAGAAGAACCCGGGACCGGGCATCACCAACTGGCAGGAGATTATTCCGCGCCTGGTGAAACTGCCGCACGTGGTTTCAGCGTCGCCGACGCTCTATGCTCCGGTGATGCTGGTGGGGGCGGCGCAATCCTCCGGCTGCGTGATCAAGGGCATCGTTCCCGAACCGGGGCCGCAGTTGCCAGCGGCGCTGCGCAAGCTGGGCCCGGAGGCGCTGGCGGGATTGCGCGCCAACGAACCGTTTCCCGGGATTGTACTGGGCGCGCAACTGGCGCTTTCGTCCGGTTCCAAGGTGGGCCAGTTGGTCTCGGTGATCAGCCCGCAGGGCGAGTTGACGCCGTTCGGACCCCGCTCGGCGACGTTCCGGTTCCGGGTGGTGGGGACGTTCGAATCAGGCTTCTATGATCTCGATTCGACCTGGGCGTTCATTTCACTCGAACAGGCGCAGCGTATCGAGTCGGTTGAGAACACGGTGAACGCGATCGAGTTGAAGCTGGATGACATCTACAAGGCGCCGCAGGTGGCGGCGGCCATCAGCAAGATGGTGGGACCGAAACTGGATGCCACCACCTGGATGGAGCAGAATCATGCGCTGCTCAATGCCTTGAAGATGGAGCGCTACGTGACGGTGATCACCATCGGGCTCATCGTGCTGGTGGCCGGGCTCAACATTCTGATCTCACTGGTGATGATGGTGATGGAGAAGTACCGCGATATCGCCATCCTCATGTCGATGGGCGCGCGGGCGGAGCAGATCCGGCGGATCTTCGTGCTTCAAGGCGTGATGATCGGCGTGGTGGGAACGGCGATCGGCCTCATCCTGGGCTACGGGCTGAGTCTGGCGGCCGATCACTACCGGTGGATTCCGCTGGATGAACAGGTCTATGCGCTGAGCTATGTGCCGTTTGACCCGCGATGGTTCGACGGAATCTGGATTGCGGCGATCGCCATCGGGGTCAGTCTGATTGCCACGCTTTATCCGGCGCGGACCGCCACCCGGGTGGCGCCGGCCGAGGCGCTGCGCTACGAATAAACCTAACGCTTGCTGGCGACGGTGACCGCCAGCGGGTTGGGCAGGTTGTGCGCGGCGTAGTAGCCGGGGCGGACGCGTTCGACCACCTGGGCTACGGGACGCTCCATGATGTCGAAAAACGGCTTGGGGTAGATACCGATCCAGAATGCGCAGGCGAGCAGCGGAGCGAAGACGGCCATCTCGCGGATGGAGAGATCCGGCAGCAGCTTATTCTTGTCGCCCAGTTCGCCGAACGTGGTCCGCTGATAGAGCCAGAGCAGATAGGCGGCTCCGAGCGCGATACCCACACCGACCCAAATGGCCCAACTGATGGATGCCTCATAGGCTCCCTTGAGGACCGTAATCTCGCCGATGAAGCCGTTGAGCGGCGGCAGTCCCATGGAGGAGAGCGCCGTGATGAGGAAGACGATCGAGAAGACCGGCATCACTTTGAACAGGCCGCCGTACTCGGAGATCTCCCGCGTGTGGCGGCGCTCGTAAACGACGCCCACGATGAGGAAGAGCATGCCGGTGGAGATGCCGTGATTGATCTGCTGAAGCATCGATCCGGCCAGGCCGGCGGGGTTTAGCGCGAAGATGCCGAGTGTGCAGAAGCCCAGGTGGCTGACCGAAGAGTAAGCCACCAGCTTCTTCCAATCCTTCTGCATCAGGCTGACCAGGGCTCCGTAGACGATGGCGATGATGGATAGTAAAGCCATTACGTAGATGATGGTCGCGTTGCTGGCCGCGTCGGGCAGCAGGGGCAGGGAAAAGCGCAGGAAGCCGTACGTCCCCATCTTAAGCAGTACACTGGCCAGGATCACCGAACCAGCCGTGGGCGCTTCCACGTGGGCATCGGGCAGCCAGGTGTGGAAGGGGAACATGGGCACCTTGACCGCAAAGCCGATGAAGAAGGCCCAGAAGACCCACCACTGGACGCCGGAGGAGAGCGAGATGTGGAGCAGGTCCTGAAAGCCGAAGGAATAGAACTGGTGCTGGCTGTAGTGTTGGAAGTAAAGCGTCAGGATGCCCAGGAGCATCAGCACGGAGCCGATCAGCGTGTAGATCATGAACTTGATGGCTGCGTACTGGCGGCGCGGGCCGCCCCAGATGGCGATGATGAAGTACATCGGCACCAGCACCAGTTCCCAGAACACGAAGAAGAGCAGGAAATCGAGCGACATGAATACGCCCATCATTCCCACTTGCAACAGCAGGAAGTAGGCGTAGTATTCCTTCAGCCGCGTGTCGATGGCTTTCCAACTGGCCAGGACGGCGATGAAGCCGAGCAGTCCGGTCAACTCGACCAGTAGGAGACCGTAGCCGTCGATGCCGAGGTGGTACGTGGCCCCGATGGAAGGAATCCAGTTGGCTTTTTCCACAAACTGGAAGTCCTGATGCCGGTCAAAGTGGGTAATCAGGGGTAAACAGACGAGAAATCCGCAAAAAGAAGCGATGTTCGCCCACCATTTCACCGCCCGCTTGTTGGAGGCGGGGATTGCCAGAAGAATCAACAATCCAACAAGCGGAGTGAACAGGACGATGGAGAGAATATGATCCATGTCGACGGTCCTACCGAATCCGAGCGCGAAGCCCCATCTTATAGGACCGTGGAAGGTGACCGCAAGCGAAACCGGACAATTCGATCCGTCAACCGGATGTTGAGCAGGCTACTCCTTGAGCGCGATGCCAAGCGCCTTCATTTTGCGGTAGAGGTTGCTGCGCTCGAGCCCCAACAGTTCGGCTGCGCGGGTGACGTTTCCCTTGGTTTCTTCCAGCTTGCGAAGAATGTAGTCGCGTTCGGCCGCTTCGCGGACTTCCTGGAGGCTGCCGAAGCGGTCCACCGGGCGGTCGAAGACGGCGCGGCGGGCGGAGTTGAGCGGGATGTGGCGGGCGTCGAGACGTACCTGCGGGTTCATGATGACGATGCGCTCCATCAGGTTGCGCAACTCGCGCACGTTTCCGGGCCAGGTGTATTCCTGCAGCGCGCGGTAAGCCTCCTCGGTGAGTTCTTTCGGTTTGCGGCCGTAGGCGGTGGTAAACTCCCTCAGGAAATGGCCCGCTAGCAGGGGGACATCCTCGATGCGCTCGCGCAGCGGCGGGACATAGAAGGGGATGACGTTCAGCCGGTAGAAGAGGTCTTCGCGGAAATTGCCCCGTTCGATCTCCACTTCGAGGTTCTTGTTGGTGGCGGCGATGACGCGTACGTCCACCTTGACGGTTTCAGCCGCGCCGACCGGTTCGAAACGCTGCTCCTCGATGGAGCGCAGGACTTTGGCCTGGGTGCGCAGGCTCATGTCGCCCACTTCATCCAGGAAAAGGCTACCGCCGTCGGCCTTCTGGAACTTGCCCACCTTATCCTCGGCCGCGCCGGGGAAGGCTCCCTGGCGATGACCGAACAGTTCGCTTTCGATCATTTCCTCGGGGATGGTGGCGCAGTTGACTTCGATGAAGGCTTCGTTGGCGCGGGGGCTCAGCCGGTGGATGGCATGGGCCACCAGTTGCTTGCCGGTGCCGCTTTCACCGTAGATGAGAACGCGGCCGTTGGTGCCTGACATCAGGGTCAACTGCTGGCGCAAGGCCTTCATCGGCACGCTTTCGCCGATGATCAGAGGCGTCTCCGCGCCATCCGCTTTCAGCCGCAGCAGTTCCAGCTCCATCCGGCGCTGCTGGACGGCGTTCTTCAATACGACGGTGACCTTGCCGATGGTGAGAGGTTTTTCGATAAAGTCGAAGGCGCCGAGTTTCGTGGCGCGAACGGCCGATTCGATGCTGCCGTGGCCAGAGATCATGACCACCGAGGGACGGTCCTGGGGCGGGATCTCCTGAATGCGGGCCAATGTTTCGAGGCCGTCGATTCCGGCGAGCCAGATGTCGAGCATCACCACGTCATAGGGCTGGCGGGGAAGTTCGGCGAGGCAGGTCTCCCCGCTTTCCACCGCCACCACGTCGTAACCTTCGTCCTCGAGCACGCCGGACAAGGAACGGCGGATGGCCGGTTCGTCATCGACGATCAGCACCTTCGGCTTCTTCATGCTCTGGTCTCCAACCCCCTATTTTCGGCCTCCGCCGTCCCGGCATAGGCCGGTATCTCGATGATAAATCGCGCCCCGGCGGGGCGGTTATCCTCCACCCGGATGTGGGCGTCGTGGTCGGCCAGGATGTGGTTGACGATGGCCAGGCCAAGGCCCGTTCCCCTGCCCTTGGTGGAGAAGTAGGGAAGGAAAAGCCGCTCGCGGTCTTCGGTTGAAACTCCGCATCCGGTGTCGGCGATGGTCAGCTCGACGACTTCGGGCGAGGGCGACGACGTACTGACCAACAGGCGGCGCAGTGTGGACTCGTGCATCGCCTCGGCGGCATTGTCCACCAGGTTGACGATTACGCGTTTGAATTGCTCGCTATCGATGAAGACGACGGGAAGCGAAGACGCCAGGTCGGTGTGAACCTCCACCTCTTCGAGGCGTCCGTGAAAGACGGCCAGGGCGTCCTCGACAACCTGATTCAGATTCGCCGGCGCTTTTTGCGCCGCCGGGAAGCGGGCGAACTGGGAAAACTCGTCGACCAGGCCGCGTACCGATTCGACCTCCTTGGCGATTATGGCGGCACACTCGGTGACGATGCGCTGGGTTTCCGAGGGCGCGTCGAGGCGATCCAACTGCCGGACGATGCGGTCGGCGCACAGGGAAATGGGTGTGAGAGGGTTCTTGATCTCGTGGGCCACGCGCCGCGCCACCTCGTGCCAGGCGGCGGCCTTCTGGGCGCGGAGCAGTTCGGAGGTATCTTCGATCACCACCACAAAGCCGGAGGTCACTTTCTCCTCGAGCGCGGCTACGGTGACTGAGAGGTTGAAGGTGCGGTCGCCACGCTTCAGCTCCAACTGGCGGCTGGCGACGCCGGTGCGGCGGGCACGCTTCATCAGGTAGCGCAACTCGGCGGTATCCTCGCGGCTGAGCAGGTCTTCGAGGCGCGATGCGTGTTCGACGGCCTCACCGGGGAAGATGCGGGCAAGCGCCCGGTTAATGCGTTGGATGTGGCCGTCGGAGGCGAGCGAAATGACACCGGTGGGGATGCTTTCGAGCAGTAATTCGGCGAATCTCCGCCGGCGTTCCAGTTCGCGGCTGTTGGTCTCCAGGTCGTGCGTCATCTCGTTGAAGCTGCGGACCAGGGTGGCCAACTCGTCGACGGCGCGCACGTTCACGCGGAACGAAAGATTCCCGTTGCGGACCTCCCGCGCGGCCTGAAGCAGGGCTTCGATGGGGATACTGATCTGGCGGGCCAGAAACAGGGAGATCCAGGTGGCGACAAACAGGATGAAGAGAGTAATCAGCAGTAGCATCTGAAGATAGAACAACCGGTAATAACGCCGGTTACGGCTGAGTAAGTCATACTCTTGGAGCCACTTATCAATTTGCTGCTGCTGAATGGCGACATCGAGTGGAAGCGACTGCTGCAGGATCAGCCGGTCCGGTCCGGCAGGCACGCTGACCGTGACCAGCTTTTCTCCATCGGCTGGCGGAGCGCGATACAACTCGATTTTGGGGCCGTCTCCAGGCTCGAGTTCGAGTGAGCGGATGGCGTTCTCATGGCAAAGGCGGGAGAAGAAACGGCGGTCCACCGAGCCGGTGTCGATGGCGGCGGCGACCTGGACGAGCGAGGCGATCAGGCGGGCGTGCATTTCGGCCTTACCGCGGGCTTCGCTTTCAAGCGCGCGCCCGGTCTCGCGGAGATTCAGGCTAATGTTTTCGGCCGGGCGGCTGAACCATTTGTCCAGAGTGCGGTTCAGTACTGAGACGCTCCAGATAACCAGGAAAAAGACCGGCATCACGGAGAGCGCCAGCGCACCGCCCACCAGTTTGACTTTGATACTGGAGCCGACCTTCCCGCTCTGGCGTTCGATGTAGAGTTTGACCGAGGTGCGGAACAGGATGAAGCCGAGGGTGACAGTAAGCAAAAATACAACCGTGGAGATTGCCCAGAATAGTACGGTTTCCTGGGGGTTACTAGGGACGTAATCTCCAAAACTGAAAGAGCCCTGCCAGACAACCAGGGCGACCAGGACGGCAAACGCCGCCAGCCCACCGCCGTAGAGAGCCCGCTTTTTCATGGCCTTCCCGATTATAGCGGCTGTGGGGCGGAACGCTTATCCACAACGCGGGGGGCGGGCGGCAGCAGAAATACAAATTTCAGAATTTCAGCTATGAAAATACGGAGAAGCGAATGATCGCAAAATTCGTGCAAATATTTGTCGAATCTGTAACTTACCCTCTTGCAGCGCAGAAATCTTGTGATAACCTTAACTTATTCGTTTTTTATTGGGGAAAGGTTCGGAATGCTGAGATGTCCGCGTTCGGTAGCACTCTTGGAAGCCCGCTCGATGGTACCTCCTGGCATACGCTCCGCCCCAGCCGCTTGACAGGAGGTTTTCAGTGCGCAACACAAATCCGCAGACAAACAACGTTTGTTACCGAGGTACTGCGTGGAATTCAGAAATCCACCGCGCAGCGACGATGTCGCCGCGCAACTTGTTTCTAAGGGTCCTGGCACTGTGCATCGCGATCGGCATACTCTCCGCGGCCGCCTATGCGCAGGGCGTCACCGGCACGATTAGTGGAGTTATCAGGGACCCCAACGGGTTAGCCACTCCCGGCGTCAAGGTTATCGCCCGTAACGCCGGCACGAACGCCGAATCTCCGACAACCACCGACGCGTCAGGGTTTTACAAGATTGTCAACCTGGTTCCGGGCATGTACGTGATTCAAGCGGAAGCGGCCGGGTTCCGTAAGATCATCACCAGTCCCCAGCGGTTGAGTACCGGCGATGTGCTTCGCCTGGACTTGATGCTGGAGATCGGGCAGGTGAGCGAAGTTGTGACCGTGGAAGAGTCGGCCAGCAAGGTCAACACGGAAGAATCCCAGACCGGGCAGGTGCTGCGTGACGTTTACACCCTGCCGATCATCTCAGGCGCCGGCGGCCGCAACGCGCTGAGCCTGGCGACCATGCAACCCGGGGTGGTGGTTCCGGGCGGCACCGTCGCCATTGGTCCGATTTCGGTAAACGGACAGCGCTCGCAATCCAATAACTACATGCTGGACGGCGGCGATTCGAACGACCAAGCAATCAACACGCCAAACGCAGTAACCACCATTTCTCCGAACGCGATCTCGGAGTTCCGCGTGATAACGGGATCGATGAAGGCCGAGTACGGACGTAACTCCGGCGCGGTGGTTCTGGTGACGACACGTTCGGGCGACAATACGCTGCACGTCACCGCCTCGGAGATCTTTCGCAACACGAAGCTGAACTCGGTTCCGTTCTTCCAGAAGGCGGTTACGGGCGGCACCACCACGGCGCTGCCGGGTAGCGGATTTCCGCGCAAACCGCAGTGGAACACCAACGACTTTGACACCAACGTAGGCGGCCCGATCGTTAAGGACAAGATGTTCTTCTTTGTCTCATACCTGGGATTCCGCCGGCGCCAGGGCGTGACAAATTCGGCAACGGTTTTCAGCAATTCCGACCGTGCGCTGATCAACCAGTACGGTACGGCCGAAGCCAAGGCCTTGACGGCATTGGTCCCCCAGCCTAACTATGGCGCCAATACCCTGCTGAGCTCTCCCACCAACCAGTTCCGGCGCGACCAGGGCATGGCCAACTGGGATTACAACATCAGTTCGTCTAACCGGCTTTCGTTCCGGTTCTTCGTGGATGACCGGACGGCGATGGATCCGTTTGCTTCGATCGGCAGCGGTCCGGTGCCCGGCTTCGGCACGCTCAGTAATGTGCGGGAGACCAACTACGTGCTGCGCGACACCCACACTTTCTCGCCCAACGTGCTGAATGAATTCCGCTTGGGATTCCACCGGTTGTCGTCACAGGGGCTGATGCCGGTGAATACGACTTCTCTGAAGAGCCTCGGCCTCACCGGTATCAATCCGGACAACCCGGGGGCCGATGGACCTCCCGTGGTGGATCTAAGCGCGGCCGGGATGTCACTCTACGGTAACTCCTATCAAGGTCCGCAGTCGCGCTGGGACAACACGTGGCAGTGGATCGACAACATGAGCTGGATCAAGGGCTCGCACTACATCAAGTTTGGCGGCGAGGCGCGCAGTTACGCTCAGAACCAGCTTTTCTCGTTCATCAATAACGGTTACATTTATTCCGATGGGATGGGACTCGATGAGGGTTATGTCGATCTGATACCAGGGCTCGATCCGGCGATCAACGATTTCGCCCGCGGCTTTGTGTCGGATTTCGAGCAATCCAACACCAATCGCCAAGGCTACCGTACCCGAGCCTATGCCTTGTTTTTGCAAGACGATTGGAAGGTGAAGAGTAACTTCACGCTGAACATCGGTCTGCGGTGGGAACTCAATCAGCCTCTGACGGAATTGGGTGATCGCGTACTGACCTTCCGCAAGGGACAGCAGTCGACGGTGTTTCCGACGGCGCCTCCGGGACTGGTTTACGCGGGCGACTCCGGCATCACCCGGTCAACGTACCACACCGACAAGAATGACTTCGGCCCGCGATTCGGCTTTGCATGGGACCCGTTCAAGAACGGGAAACTCAGCGTTCGCGCCGGATATGCCCTGATCTATGATGCGCCGATCACCGAGTTAACCTTGCAATTTCTCGGCGTGCCGCCCTACGGGTTGCAAAGCGTGCTGACCAATGGCACCTTCTACCGGGCGCCATTCTCCACGCAGGTTACCGGCGCAATGCCGAATCCCTTCCCGTTCGTACCCGTTGCGAGGGGCGCATCGTACGACTACACTCAGATCGCGCCGCTGGCCATCACGATCATGGATCCGTACTTCCGGACGCCATACAGCCAGCAGGCGAATCTGAACGTGCAATACCAGCTCGCCATGGACTGGCTGCTCGACACCGGCTACGTCTGGACGAATGGCGTGAAGCTGCTTGGCCGAACGCAATATAATCCAGCGATTCCGGGACCCGGCGCCAGCAGCATCAACACGGACTCCCGCCGCGTTTACAACCAGGGCAATCCGTTGAATGCCTCCTATGGTGGCGCGGTTTGGGGTGGAATGACCGACCAGGGTTCGTTCAGCAACTCCAACTACAATGCACTCCAGGTCATGCTGACCAAGAGGATGGGCCATGGCCTGATGATGACCCACGCCTACACCTGGAGTCACACCATCGACGACACTTCCGGATTGCGCGGAAATACGCGCTTCAATCTGCGGTCGGCTGATCGCGGAAATTCGGATCAGGACGTTCGCCACCGGTACGTTTCGATGTATCTGTACGAATTGCCGATGTACAAAGACCAGCGGGGTTTGCTCGGCAAAGCACTGGGTGGCTGGAGCATCTCCGGAATCATCACGTTCCAGAGCGGCCTGCCATTCAACATCACCGAGCCGACCGACCGCAGCCTGAGTGGGGCGGGCGCCGACCGTCCGGATTATATCGGAGGTACGCTCCAGTTCTTCGATCCGCGCGGCACGGCTAACGTTCCAGGCAAGCTCAACGCCTACTTCGATGGAACCGGCGGCGGAGCCGCCACGGCTGCCACCAGCCCGTTTTTCAGGCGGGTGGGCAGCGCCGCCAGTTGGTCCGGCGGCGCGGGGCGCTTCGGCACCTTCGGACGGAACGTTTTTCACGCACCCGGTCTGAACAACTTCGACTTCTCCATCTATAAGACGGTCCGGTTCCTGGAGCGCCAGTCGGTGGAGTTCAACACGCAGTTCTTCAACCTGTGGAACCACACGCAGTTCCTGGCTCCCAGCGGTAACATCGGCTCGTCGGTTTTCGGCCGCATTACCGGTGCCCGCGATCCCCGGCTGATCCAGATGGGTTTGAAGTACATGTTCTGAGTCAATAAGCCGATAGCAGTCCGGCAGGGTCCGGTTCCCGCGACGAGGGAGCCGGACCCTGTTTAGTTTTTGGCGCCGGTGCCTGAAGTGGTAAAAAAATCGGGCGTCCCACGCCGGGGACGCCCGGAACAGTTTCCCGCCTGGACACCAACGGAAATCACTGGAAAAAGCGTAGAGAGAGTTGCCGGGTCAAGGAAGCGGCGCTTCGTCTCCCGGTCTGTGGAGCACTATTGAATCAAACTTGCGCGCAGGCCGCCGCTTCCGCCCTGGGTACGAAATTCGTATTGCTGTATCTCGATGGCGGTGGTTCCTGATTCGCTCCGAACCACTCTGCCTCGCGCCACCAGTTTAAGCGGGCAGACGTTGTCGAGTTGCGCCGGCCAACTGACAGAGATCTCCAGGCGTTTTCCCGGCAGAAGGATCTTGTCACTGGTGAAGAGCACGCCGGAACTGCTCATGTTGACCGTCTTGCCGGTGCCGGCTTCATCGGTGGCTTTCTTGCTGAGTATGCGGAACCGGACATCCCGCTCAATGGGGAAGCGGTCCGACGACCGCCGCTCGTTCTTGTCTTTTGATGCTCTCACACTGTCCTCCGACGGGTGTTGAAGCGCCCTTGTCAAAACAAGAATGCCTGCTTTCGAGAAGGCGGGCAATAGGAAAGCAGTCCCCATCTCACATTCCAATCGTCCAGTACCTTAGTACCCGCTAAGGTGATTGGGGTGAAACTAACTAACGTGGATTCCCCCCATCCCCCATCAAGGCGCCGCCGGTTGGCGCCTCCGGCCTGCTACCGGCGGTGGCCGTTCGATGCCATCCGCGGCGGGCGTCGAAGGTCCAGTCAGCCTGAGGGGCTCCCGGCCAGACAAGCAGTGGCGCCGTCGCGGGGATTTATTACCAGATAAATTTGTACGGATAGCGAGGTACAATTGAAAAAAGCATGATTGCAGCCGTTCGAAAAGCGCCTCCCAGCCCCTATTGGTGGGCTGTGCTTGGCATGGCGGCGGCTGTTGCGTATCCGTTCACCGCGCTGCCCGTTTTCGCAGCCGCGCACCTGCCGTGGTCGGCGGAACAGGTTTTTCTGTTCTCACTGGCTGCAATCGTGGTGCTGGCGTTTCCAGCCGGCGGACTCTGGCTGCTGGTCCAGACAGCGGGCGAGTCCAATCAACGCGCATTGGTGCGGCGCGGCCTTGGTACGCTGCTGATTATCGCGCCGGTGATGCGAATTCTCTCCGGCGTGCTGGCTTCGCGGATGGGGATTCCCAACGGGGGCGCGCTGGTTTGGTATTCGCTCTGGGCGGCGATTGCCGCTGTGATGCTATGGCGCACGCTGAAGCCGGAGCCGCCGTTTCCGGCCGGTCTCATGGCGAAGGCAAAGTCCGCGCACTGGATGAGCGCGATGGTGATTGGGCTGTTCGTGGTTGCTCATCTGGCCACCAGCCTGACCATCCTTCAGAGCCCGGAGGCCTACAACCGGTCCGCGTCCCTGCTGCGCCTGGCTTATCGTACCCCGGTGGCGGAGCCGATCCTGATCGGATTGCTGATTCTACAAGTGATTACGGGCCTTGCGATGGCGCTCGAAGCTTTCACGCGCCGCGCGTCGGTTGAGTACCTGATCCAGCTTGCCACCGGAATGTACCTTGCGGTGTTTCTCGGCTCGCACACCACGGCGGTGGCGGTTGGCGGCCGGCAGCTTCTGAATCAGGGGCCGGACTTCACCTTCGCCTCCGCCGGCGTGGGCGGGCTGCTGGCCAGTCCGGCTGGCGCCGCGCTAGCGCCGTACTACTTTTTGGCTGTGGTTGCGTTCTTCAGCCACCTGGCGCGCCCGCTGCGGCTCGGGGTAATGCGCTTTGCCGGCGGGGCGACGGCGCGGCGGTGTTCGTATGCGTTGACCGGTGTGGGGATCGTGGTGGCGAGCGCGCTTTTGATCGGACTCTGTACGCCGATGATCACGACGCATTCGGCCCATCATTTCCCTGCTGATCAGACGGTCACTCGTCCGGCGCGGTAACCGTCCCGCGGGTATGGCGCGGCCGGGGACGCGGTCTACTTTCCGGCCCGGTTTCTGGCAGCCAGGATCTCCTGTAAACGCTCGGCAATTTTCTTCTCCAGCCCGCGCCCGGCGGGTTCGTAGAAGCGGGTGCCCGAGAGCGCCGGGGGCAGACATTCCATTGGCGTCATTGCATCCTTGAACTGGTGGGCGTGCTGGTAACCCTCGCCATAGCCCCACTCTTTCATGTAGCGGGTGGAGGCATTGCGTAACTGCATGGGGACGGGATCGGCGATGGAGTGGCGGGCGGTCTCCCTCGCCTGGAGCAGAGCGCGGTAGGCGGCGTCCGATTTCGGGGCCAGGGCGAGGTAGATGGCGGCCTGGGCCAGCGCCTGGTCGCCCTCGGGAATGCCGAGAAAGTGCACCGTCTGCTGAACGGCAATCGCCTGCTCGAGCGCCCTGGGATCGGCCAGACCGATGTCTTCGATCGCCATGCGGACCAGCCGCCGGGCCAGATAGAGGCGGTCTTCACCGGCCTCGAGCATTCGGGCCAGCCAGTAGAGCGCGGCATCCACATCGCTGGAGCGGACGGACTTGTGCAGGGCGGAGATCAGGTTGAAGTGCTCCTCGCCGGACTTGTCGTAGAGCAGGGTCTTGCGTTCGATGACGTCTTCGACGGCCTGTTCGGAGATTTCGGCTCCCGATGATGCGGCGGCCGCGATCTCGAGAATGTTGTAGGCCGAGCGCGCGTCCCCGTTGGCGTAGATGGCCACCTGTTCCAGCAGCGTATCGGGCGCCCGCCGGCCGAGTTCACGAAGGCCGCGGCGCAGCAGCTCGCCGATCTCTTCGGGCGTGAGCGCGCGGAGCATGTAGACCTTGGCGCGGGAGAGCAGGGCCGGGATCACCTCAAAGGAAGGGTTTTCAGTGGTGGCGCCGATCAGGATGATGTCGCCGCGCTCCACATAGGGAAGGAAGGCATCCTGCTGGGCTTTGTTGAAGCGGTGGATCTCATCGACAAACAGCACCGTGCGGCGGCCGAGGCGGCGGATTCTCTCGGCATCGGCCATCACGGCCTTGATCTCCTTGATACCGCTGAGCACGGCGCTGAAGGGGACAAACTCGCAGCGTGTCAGATGGGCGATCAGGCGCGCCAGAGTGGTTTTGCCGACCCCGGGAGGGCCCCACAGGATGATGGACGTCAGTTCGTCCCGTTCAATCTGGCGCCGCAGCGGCTTGCCGGGACCGAGGATGTGCTGCTGGCCGACATAATCCTCCAGACGGTCGGGGCGCATCCGCTCGGCCAGGGGGCGGCGGGCGTCGGGCGCCTGGGGCGGGGTGGCGTCGAACAGGCTCATCGGCCTTGTGTCCTCTGCCGGCGGGCTTCGTAGAGCAGGATTGTGGCGGCCATAGCGGCATTCAGGCTCTCCACGCCGAGGGTGGGAATTCGAATGTCAATGGCCGCCGCGCGCAACTGCTCGCTCACGCCGCCGCCCTCGCCGCCGATGATGAAGGCAGCCTCGCCGGTCAGATCCAGCTTGTCGATGGTATTTCCGGCGCCGGGCATGGCGGCATAAACCGCGAGGCGCCGTTGCCGGATGGCGGCGAGAGCCGAGGCGGCATCCACGGCGACGGCGACCGGCAGGCGGAATATGCTGCCCGCGGAGGCGCGGATCGCCTTGGGATTATACGGATTGGCCGAACCCTTGATGGCGATGACGCCGCTGGCGCCGAAGGCTTCGGCCGCGCGAATCATCGTGCCCAGGTTGCCCGGGTCCTGAATGCCATCCAGCACCAGCAGCGGCGCGCGCCGGCCAAATACCTGTTCCAGACGCCACGATGGTGGACGAACCAGCGCCATTACGCCTTGATTGTTGGCGGTGGCGGAAATACGGCCGAACAGGTCGTCGTCCAGGCGCAACAGGCGGATGCCCGGACGCCCGCCAAGGCAGTTTTCGACGGTGGACGGAGCGGAGGAGGATGCCAGCACGGCGGAAACGTCGCAGGCGCTGCCGAGGGCCTCTTCCAGCAGGTGCCAGGTCTCGGCCACGCACAGTCCTCCGGCTGTCAGCGAACCCCGGCTGATCGCCTTTCGAATTTCCTTGAGCAGCCGGTTATTTTCGCTCGTCAGTGTTTCGGCCGTGACCATACCATGCTGGATTCAGGCGTTTTCCTTGTTAGAATCATAGCTCAAGATGAGACGTCTTCTCGTCTTTGCCGCGCTGGCGTTGACCCTTCTGGCAGTGGTGTTCATCGCTTCGGTGGCATTGGAAATTCAGCGCCAGTCCACGCGGGACGAAACGCATCCGGCCGACGTCATTGTGATTCTGGGAGCGGCCGAATACCGCGGCCGTCCGTCGCCGGTTCTGCGCGCGCGGCTGGACCACGCGTTGGTTCTGTTCCGGAAACGACTGGCTCCGCTGCTGCTGACGACAGGCGGCGCGGGCGGTGATCCGGTGTTTACCGAGGGCGAGGTGGGCCGGGCCTACCTGGTGCGCCAGGGTGTTCCTTCCGAGTCGATCATCGTTGAACCGGAAGGCGCCTCGACGGCTCAGAGCCTGGCGGCGGTGGCGGAGATCATGGACCGGATGAACCTTCATTCGTGCATCGTCGTTAGCGACGGGTACCACATTTTCCGGGTGAAGCGGATGCTTCAGTCACGCGGAATGGTGGTATACGGATCCCCCCGGCCGGCGGCGCCACGCTATGATGTGCGGGCCTGGTGGCTGTATATTCGCCAGGCGGTGGGTTACGGACTCTGGCGATTGAACATCAATATTTGATATCGCCAGATCTCATATCGCCGGCCGGCGCGGATGGGGAAGCAGGTCAGAGTTTCAGCAGGGAGCGGAGCCGTTTGGTCTGGACGCGGCTGACCGGAATCTCTGTCTGACGTTTGTCTTCCATCTTCAGTTGATAGCTGGACTTGAACCAGGGAATCACTTCTTTGATCCGGTTGATGTTTACCAGGTAAGACCGGTGAACCCGCCAGAAGGTCTCGGCATCGAGGTTCGATTGCAACTCCTCGATGGTGCGGTAGTTGGACTGCCCTTCAAGTGAAGTGGTGACCACGGTGATCAGTCCGTCGTCGATGGTGACATAAATCACGTCCTGGGCATCGACGATAAAGTTCCGGTTGGCCGATTTGACCAGCAGTTTGGTCCGCTGGGGCACGGAGCGCGGCGAACCCGGCGCGGGGGTGGCGGCTTCGGCGCGTTTGTCGCGCTCCTGAATGGCGTTGCGGGCGCGTTCGATGGTCTCCTGCAGCCGTTCCCGCTCCACCGGTTTGAGGATGTAATCCATCGCCTCCAGATGAAACGCCTCCACCGCATATTGATCGTAGGCGGTGGCGAGAATGAAGCGCGGCAGGGGAACGTTGCGCTGGCGCAGGCTGCGGATCACGCCCATGCCATCCAGGCCGGGCATCTGTACGTCGAGAAAAACGAGTTCCGGCTCCATTTCCTCGATTAGCCGGACGGCTTCAAGGCCATTGGAGGCGCTGGCGATTACATCGATATCGGGATATTCCTTGAGAAGGTAAGCGAGTTCGTCAGAAGCCAGTTTTTCATCGTCAACCAGGATTGTGCTGATCATCGGATTCGCGGTTCCCAGCTCGAAATGCTAGTATATCATTTAGGTAATCTGAATCTTGTTTTCGCCTGTTTTTCGGCCCTAGCCGGCGAAGGTTTCTCTCCGCTGAGTGCGCCCCAGGCTTGCCCGGCTTAGTCTTTCCGGCCGGGCCGGACTTCAGCCGGGTGGCGCAGAAGCCGAGCGGCGTCGTCCGGTCCGGGTTGGAGAACTTCCAGTCCGGCGCTTGCTTGTCGATCCTTTCGCGTTCGCGCGCGAAGCGGATCCCGGGAGACGGCGGATGGAAGGAGAATTGGAGATTGTCCACTACAGAGAATGTTCGTATCGCGCCGCCGGAGGGAAAGCTTGGAATCCTCACTCCCGGCATGGGTGCGGTTGCTACCACTTTCCTTGCCGGCGTGGAGGCGGTTCGTAGAGGGCTGGGCCTGCCGATCGGCTCGTTGACGCAACTGGCCACGATCCGGCTGGGAAAGCGGACCGACAATCGAAGTCCGATGATCAAGGACTTCGTGCCCCTGGCCAGTCTTGACGATCTGGTGTTTGCGGGATGGGACATTTACGAGGACGACGCCTACCAAACCGCCGTTAAAGCCGGTGTGCTCGATCGTCCGCTGCTCGATCAGCTCAAAGATCACCTGAGCGCGATCCGTCCGATGAAGGCGGTTTTCGACCACGACTATGTGCGGCTGATCGACGGACCCAACGTGAAGCAGGGTGCGTCCAAGATGGAAAAGACGGAGATGTTGATGGATGACATCGCTGCGTTCCGCAAGAATACGGGTGTGGCCCGCACCATCATGCTGTGGTGTGGATCGACCGAGGTCTTCCACAGGCCGGCAGCCGTTCACCAGAGCCTGGCCGAATTTGAAAAGGGCCTGGCGGCAAACGATCCGGAGATTTCGCCCAGCCAGATGTACGCGTATGCGGCGTTGAAATCCGGTGTTCCGTTCGCCAATGGCGCGCCGAATCTGACGACCGAGGTTCCGGCGCTGCTGGAACTGGCGCGGGATCGCCAGTTGCCGATCGCGGGTAAGGATTTCAAGACCGGCCAGACGTTCATGAAGACGCTGCTGGCGCCCGGCCTGAAGGCGCGGATGCTCGGCGTGCGCGGCTGGTACTCGACCAACATTCTGGGCAATCGCGACGGTGAAGTGCTCGAGGACCCCGGCTCTTTCAAGTCGAAGGAAGAGACCAAGCTCAGCGTGCTCGGCACCATCTTTCAGCCCGAGTTGTATCCCATGCTTTACAAGGACCTGTATCATTTGGTCCGCATCAACTACTATCCGCCGCGCGGCGATGCCAAGGAAGGCTGGGACAACATCGACATATTCGGATGGCTGGGCTATCCGATGCAGATCAAGATCGATTTCCTGTGCCGCGACTCGATCCTGGCGGCGCCGGTTGCGCTGGACATCGTGCTGTTCCTCGACCTGGCGCAGCGGGCCGGAATGCGCGGCATTCAGGAGTGGATGTCTTTCTACTTCAAGGCGCCGCTAACGGCTCCGGGCCTGTATCCGGAGCACGACATCTTTATTCAGCTGATGAAGCTAAAAAACACCCTGCGCTGGATGCGAGGCGAAGATCTGATCACGCATCTGGGGCTGGAATATTACGACTAGTGTGGTTTCGGGACCGGGCGCGTTGACGTCCGGTCCAGTATTGCAATTCGGATATCACCCATGAAAGTCCTGGTCATTGGTGGAACCCTCTTCATCGGGCGAACTCTCGTTGCCGAACTTTTGAAGGCCGGCCACGAGGTTCATATCCTTCATAGAAAGCCCGAACATGATCTCGGGAAAAAAGTGGTCAACGTGATGGCTGACCGCAACGATCCCGAGTCCCTGAAGACAGTCCTGTGCGGCGCCGGTTACGAAGTGGTGTACGACAACGTATACGACTGGGAACGCGGCACCACGGCCGCTCACGTCGAGGCGACGGCTCGCTACTGCGGCGACCGGTTGCGGCGCTACGTCTTTATGTCCAGCGTCGCCGCGTATGGCGACGGGCTGAATCATCACGAGGGCGACGCGCTCGCTCCCGATAACCATCCGGATGCCTATGTGCGCAACAAGGCGATGTCGGAGCGGGCACTGTTCCGCCTCCACCAGCGCAACGGATTTCCGGTGGTGACGATTCGTCCTCCCTTTGTTTACGGACCCGGCAATCCCTTTTACCGCGAGGCATTTTTCTGGGATCGCCTGAGGGACAACCGGCCGATCCTGCTGCCGGGCGATGGCCGCCGCCTGATGCAGTTCGCCTATGTGAAGGACCTGGTGACGGCGCTGCTCAAGACGTTGGATAAGCCCGCGGCGGTGGGTCATGCCTTTAACATCTCCAACGCCCGTCCGGTGACGCAGGCCGATCTGGTCACCAGCCTGGCCGAGGCGGCCGGCAAGAAGGCGCAAGTGGTCCGGGTTCCGCGTGAACGCATCATTCATGCCGGCGGGAACCCGATGGCGCCTCCGCTTTACTTCGGTGTTTACTACGATCTGCCGCCGGTCACCATGGTGATCACCAAGGCGCAGCGGGTGCTGGAGTTCAAACCCACCGGGTTTTCGGACGGGCTCAAGGAGACCTTCCGCTGGTATTGCCGGCACTGGCAGAAGCGGAAGATCGACTACGGCTTCGAGGATTCGCTATTGCCCTATGCGCAGCCGGCAGGCATCGAAAAAGCCGCCATGGTGGTGCGCTGAGCTTTGCCGGCGCTCAGCGCGCCGGATCACCCGATTCCGCCCGCGGCAACTCAGGCCCGAATTCGCAGCCGCCAACGGCGAAACGTCGCATCTGTTTCCCGTTTCGCCATATAATCAGACAGTAAGCGGCAACTTCTGGACCCGCTTATCGAGTAATCCATGTCGACTTCCGAAATGACTTCCGTCGCGTCTTCCGCCGGTTCCTTGCAGCAGCGTGTGATCAACGATTTTTCCATTCAGGTCGCCACCGTCAATGGCTCCGGCAGTCAGACCGCGAACAACGTGTTGATGCGAGCCATCTTTCAGATGGGAGTGCCGATTTCGGGGAAGAATATGTTCCCTTCCAATATCGCCGGCCTTCCCACCTGGTTCACCATCCGCGCCAGCAAGCACGGTTGGATCGCCCGCAAGAAAGAGATCGACGTCCTGGTGGCGATGAATCCGGAAACGGCGCGTGAGGACGTGATGAGCCTGGCCCCGGGATCGGTGGCCGTCTACGACGAGATGCTGAGGCTGAAGGAGCTTCGCAGCGACATCCACTTTTATCCGGTGCCGTTCGACAAGCTGGTGACTCCGGTGTGTCCGAACGCGAAGTTGCGCAAACTGGTGCGCAACATGATTTATGACGGCGTGGTGGCCTATCTTCTGGGTATCGACCTGGAGGAGATTCACAAGGCGCTGTTCAAACAGTTCGGCCCGCGCAAGGCGAAGGCCGCGGAGTTGAACTGGGCAGCCGTCCAAGCGGGTCATGAATACGCTACCGCGAACCTCACCAAGACGGATCCGTTCGCAATTGAACGAATGGATGGAAACCGGGGCAAAATCATCATCGACGGCAATACGGCCTGCGCGCTCGGCTGCGTGTTTGCCGGCGTGACGGTTGTTATCTGGTACCCGATCACCCCGTCCTCCTCGATGATGGAGGCGATGATCGGCTATTTGAAACGCTTCCGGATTGAACCGGAGACGGGCAGGTCAACCTACGCGGTGGTTCAGGCCGAGGACGAGCTGGCGGCGCTGGGGATGGTGATTGGCGCCGGTTGGGCGGGCGCCCGTTCGGTTACCGCCACCAGCGGGCCGGGCATCTCGTTGATGTCGGAGTTCACCGGACTCGGGTACTACGTCGAGGTTCCGGCGGTTATTTTCGACGTTCAACGGGCAGGGCCGTCAACGGGGCTTCCGACGCGCACGATGCAGGGCGACCTTCTGAAAAACGCGCTGCTGTCACACGGCGATACGCGCCACCCGATGCTGTTTCCCTCCTCGCCGGAGGAGTGTTTCTCGCTGGCGCAGGACGCTTTCAACCTGGCTGAGTTCTTCCAGACGCCCCTGTTCGTGATGACGGATCTCGACCTGGGCATGAATAACTGGATGGCCGACCAGTTCGAGTATCCAACCGAGCCGATCTCGCGCGGCAAGGTATTGAATGCCGAGGATCTGAAGCGGCTGGGCGGCTTTGCGCGCTACCGCGACGTGGATGGGGATGGAGTGGGTTATCGAACCCTGCCCGGCACCAACCACCCCAGCGCGGCCTGGTTTGCCCGCGGCTCCGGACACAACGATAAGGCCCAGTACAGCGAGCGCGAAGACGATTACATCGACAACATGAATCGCCTGCGCCACAAGTTCGATGAGATGAAGAAGCACGTTCCGCCGCCTGAAGTGGTGCTGAACGAAAAGGCCGACATCGGCATTGTCTGCTGTGGGACCTCACGCTGGGGCGCCGAGGAGAGCCGCGACCAGTTGAAGCGCGAGTATGGGCTGGAGACCAGCTATTTGCGGCTGAAAGCCTATCCGTTCGGCGAGGAGCTGAATGCCTTCATCGCCCGCCACTCGCGAGTCTATGTGATCGACCAGAATCGTGACGGCCAGTTACTGGAGCTGATGCGGCTCGATTTTACGGCCGAAGAGATCAGCCGGCTGCGCAGCGTCCGCTACTATGGCGGATTGCCGCTGGATGCCCGCACGATTACCGGCGAGATTGTTGGTCAGGAGGGATTATGAGTACCACCAGTTCCCCGGCGGTGAAGAAGCAGAACCGTCTCGGCTTCGAGACGGCGGCCTACAAGGGTGGGCGCAGCACGCTGTGCGCCGGGTGCGGCCACAACGCCATCTCGGAACGGATCGTGGAGGTCTTTTACGAGATGGGCGTTCAGCCGTGGAACGTGGCGAAGTTTTCCGGCATCGGCTGTTCATCGAAGTCACCGGCCTACTTCCTCGGCATGTCGCACGGTTTCAATGCGGTACATGGCCGCGCGCCGGCCGTGGCAACCGGTGCGCTGCTGGCCAACCAGCACCTGACGGGAATCCTGGTCACCGGCGACGGCGATACCGCCTCGATCGGCATCGGGCATTTCATGCATCTTCTGCGGCGCAACCTGCCGCTGATCTACATTATCGAAGACAACGGGGTCTACGGCCTGACAAAGGGACAGTTTTCGGCCACCGCCGATGTCGGTTCCAAGACCAAGAGCGGGGTGGTGAACGAAATGCCTCCCATCGACTGCTGCATGCTGGGCATCGAGCTTGGCGCGACGCTGGTGGCGCGTTCCTTCTCCGGCGACAAGCGCCAACTGGCAGCCATTCTCAAAGCCTGCATCGCGCATAAAGGGCTGAGCGTGGTGGACGTCATCAGCCCCTGTGTTACCTTCAACGATCACGAAGACTCGACCAAGAGCTACGCCTACATGAAGGAGCACGACGACCCGATCCACGATATTCACTTCGTCCCGTTTTTCGAAGACATCACGGTGGAGATTCCCGAGGGTGAAACGCGGGAAGTGACAATGCACGACGGCTCGCGGCTCCGGTTGCAAAAGCTGGGCGAGGATTATGATCCCACCGACAAGATTGGCGCCATCAACGCATTGCACGCTTCGGCCAAGACCGGCAACGTGCTGACGGGCATTCTCTACTACGACGGCGGGCAGCCGGACATGTTCGAGCAGCTTGGCATGGTGGACGAGCCACTGGCCACGCTGCCCGAGTCCCGGGTGCGGCCGCCGCGCGCGGCGCTCCAGACAGTGATGGAGGAGTTGAGCTAGAACCCCCGGTGCAGGAGAATCTGCGAGTCGTTCTGGTTTCGCCCCGCAATCCGCTGAATATCGGCGCGGCGGCGCGGGCGATGAGCAACTTCGGATTTGAGCACCTGCGTGTCGTCAATGCCTACGAGGTGGCGTTTCGCGAGGCGCGCTCGGCGGTAGGCGCCGGCGCGCTGATGGCCACGGCGGGCGAGTTTGGCAGCGTCGCCGCGGCGGTGGCCGACGCCGGCCTGGTGGTGGGGACGACCTCCATCGGCCACCGGCAACTGCAACATCCATTGCGCCGGTTGGAGCATGGCGCCCGGCTGCTCAAGGAACACCTGGCGCGCGGGCCGGCGGCGTTGCTGTTCGGCTCGGAGAAGTTCGGGCTGTCGAATGACGACCTGAGCCATTGCCACTGGCTGATTCGCATTCCCACGCGCGAGGCTCACGGTTCGATGAACCTCGGCCAGTCCGTCTCCATCTGCCTCTATGAACTGATTCGCGAGAGCGCGGCCGAGCTCCGGCGGCCGAAGGCGGTGGCGCCTGCGGCGGCGGGCGAGATCAACCGGTTTGAGGATCTGTTGTTTGAGGCGCTGGAGGTCTCAGGCTATCTGAAGGAGCCGACGTCGGAATCGGCGCGCCGAAAGATCCGGCGCATGATCCGGCGGCTGAGGGCTTCCTCACACGAGGTGGAGTTGTGGCAGGGGATGATGCGCCAGATCCTGTGGAAGATGAACAACCCCGGTTGACGGCGGTTACCCGATGGGGGCGTGATGATTCACCGGGCCCGAGCCGTGGCCAAGGCCGGGGTTGGTGCGGATCGCCTCGGTAATGAAGCGTTTGGCGCGCTCCACCGCATCGTAGAGCGGCACACCCAGCGCCAGGGCGGCGGTAATGGCGGCCGAGTAGGTGCAACCGGTGCCGTGGGTGTGCGGCGTCTCAAACCGGGTGGCGCGGAATTCGCTCCAGCCGTGGTTGCTGTAAAGTACATCCACGGCCATTCCCTCCAGGTGACCGCCTTTGACCAGCACCGCCTTGCAGCCCGAACGCGCGATCCGGGCCGCGGCTTCGCGCATTGTCGCAAGGGAATCGACTTCCATCGACGCCAGTGCCGCGGCTTCGGGTAGATTCGGGGTGACCAGGGTGGCATGCGGCAGCAGGTGCTCCAGCATCGCCAGCCGGGCCGGTTCGCTCATCAGCGATGCCCCATGTTTGCTGATCATCACCGGATCAACCACCAGCGGAAAGCGGAACCAGCCGGCGATTGCCGCCACCGCGTCCACTACCGCCTCATCGCCGAGGGCCCCGGTCTTGGCCGCGGCTGGAGGCAGGTCTTCCAGTACGGCCTCCAGTTGCTGACTAACCAGTGTGGGGTCGAGAACGTGCACGCGATCCACCCGTAGCGTGTTTTGCACGGTGACGAGGGTGACTACCGCCTCGCCATACACGCCAAACTGATGGAATGTTTTGAGATCCGCCTGGATGCCCGCGCCCCCGCTCGGGTCCGAACCGGCGATGGTCAATGCAATTGAGGTCATACTCTGATTCCATTGTCCCATCCAGGCGGGAAAGCGCGGTGAGCGTCCGGCCGCCAGCGGGTCAGAACGAGACGTGGTTGGTGCCGGTATCGCCCGCCGAATTGGTCACGACAACGTCCACCGAACTGATGATTTTGACATCGCCTGAAACCGGAAAGGTAGCCACCAGGTTGAAGGCGCCGCCGGCGGGCGCCGTCTGGAAGTACCGGTGGAATTCGTTGCCGGCGCTGACGCGGATGGCTCCGTTGCCCAGAAACCGGCCACCGCTGTCGTAAAAGACGAACGATAGCTGGTCGGCCGTGCGCACGTTATCATAGCCCACCAGTTGCACGACCACGCGGCCCGATTCCCGCGTCGCCAGTACGCGGTCCAGCATGACAACGGAGGGCGCCACTGTGATGGTCGCCTGTGAAGTGAAGCCTGCCATGCGAATCGTGAAGACAATCTGGCCGGCAGTCGTACCGGTCTGAAATGTGATGGAGTCGTTGGCGCCAAAGCGGCCAATCGACTCCCCCTGCCTGACGGCGACGGTCTGCATTCTGCCGGCCGGAAGAAACTGCACGGTGGGATCGTCGCTCAGCCCGGTGGCCGGAGTGAATTGCATCTCGATGGTGCCCGAGCCGGAGGACTTGGCAGCCGACGCCAGGCTGACCCGGAGCTTCAACTGGCGCGAACTGGTGGCGGTGTTGCCGTCGAGCACCAGGCTCGGTTCGGGCAGGGAAGGAGCGAGACCGGTTCCCTGAAGAACATAGCTGCGGCCGTCCACCACCAGTGTTCCCTGCCGGGGCCCGTCGGCCGGCGGACTGAAGATGATGTCGAAGGAAAAATCCTGGCCAGCCTGGATTATTACCGGCCCGGCAAAGGGGGTGGCCAGACGGAACGCGTCTCCCTGAACCTCGATGCGGCTCACCGTGGCAACGGCGGAGGAGAGATTGCGCAGGGTGATGGTTTGCGTCCTGGTGGTCTCGCGTTCCACCGGGCCGAAATCAATTACGGAGCCGTTGGCCACGGTGGTGGTGCCGGTTTCTACCACCGGGTCGCCGGTTACGGTAACTTTTATCACCGCCGAGATGGTGCGCTGCGTTCCGCCCGCCGGGGTGTACTTCACGGTCAGCACGGCGCTGGCGGTGCCGGCGTAATCGGCGCGGAAATGCTCGAAGATATTAAAAAAGTATCCGGGCGCGATCGAGAGGGGCATGTCCGGCGGGCCATAGTCCTTGAACCCGCCGCCATCCACCGTCACCTTTTCGACACTGACCGGCTCCGGCCCGCTGTTGCGCAGCCGGAAGTGGATCTCGATGGTTTCGCCAGTGGCGGCCGCGCCGACGGTCATGTACGGGATCAATGGTGTTTCCGTAGCGCCGGCCCACAGGTTGACCGTCAACTCGGCATGCCCGGCCACCGCCATCAGCAGGGCCAGCAGCAGCAGGCGCATTGTCATGGCAGCACCTCCGGCAGTTCAAATACCTGTAGCCGGCCCGTCTGGATACGAACCCCCAGGTTGACACCATGGGCGAAGTCGAACGCATGGATCCATCCCGGGCCAATCGGTTCGAATTCGAGCGTGCATTCGGCGGGAAGGGAAGCACGAATCATTTCGCCACCGATCCGCCAGAGCACCAGCTCGTTTACATCCTGATAGAGGACCGCGCCCTCAAGCAGCGCCGCCGGGCCGGCTGGAGCGGGAACCGCCAGGGAATACTGTACGGTCCGGTGGCGGCGATCGAGCGCCACCAGGGTGAGTCCATCATCGCCGGCCACCAGCACCGTGTTGTTTTCCACCGCCAACACGGCGCCCGAAAACTCGACGGGCCAGGGAGTGAACTCCTCTCCGGTCCAAGCCTCGATCCGCGCGCCGTGTTGGAACGCCCCAGCGCCGCCGGCACACAGCAGCGTGCCGGAAGGCGGCGTATCGCCAACCGCCCGCGGGCCGTCCGGGGAGAGACGCCAGAGGCCGGTTCCGGTTCGCACCAGGCCGGCGTTGCCGCACCAGGCCGCTGCCCGGACATCTTCCACCAGGCTCGCGCCGGCCAGGAAACTGCCGGCCGATCCGCCCAATTCCCTCAGGTTACCGGTGCTGTCGCGCACCAGGCCGAAGCGGGGTGCGTCCAGGCCTGTCTGGGCCGCCGCAGTGAATGCAAATACAAATGAGAGGGCAAGAACCGGGCGCACGCACATTCTCCGGTTCATGGTTTGCCGACCGAGATGGCCGGAGCGCCGATCTGCACAGACCCGAGCGAGGAGGCCGCCGGCGCCGCTGCCGCCGAACTCTGTCCCCGCAGGGCCATGGCTCCGCCCACTGCCGCGCTGGCGCCGGCCACCAGCACAAAGAGCAGCAACCGGCTGTGCCCGCCGCGCGCGGCCGCGCCGCCAACGGGTTTTGCCGGTACCTTGTCGGAGAGAAAGAGCCCGGCGATACTGCCGGCCCGCGCCTGGCCCTTCGCCGCGGTAATGCGGATGTCCACCCGGCCCGGCGTTCGATTCCACAGCATTCCCCAGACCGAGGCGCGGCCATCCGGCGTGGTGGTGACGATTTCCGACCGCAACCCGCTGGCGAAGGTACCGCTGGGGCCTTCGTCCGGCAGCCGGAAACTGACGGTGGCATTATCCACCGGTTTCCCGGTTTCGTCGGTTATCAAGACAATCAGGCCATGGGTGGCGCGGCCGCCGCAGGGGTGCAGTTCGCCTTCGCCGTCAACGATACGAATTTGAAGCAGTGCGGGGCCGGCCAAGACATCGGCGGCGGGCATCGGAATTGCCAGCAGCGCTAAAACAGGACACAACAATCGCGTTCTCATGACAGAGGACTCACTTCCGGCGCCAGGCTTCTGCGCCCGGCCAGCCTATTCGACGACGCGCAGCAGAACGACCGTGATGTTATCCGGTCCTCCGGCCGCCCTGGCGGCGTCGATTAGATAGTGTGCCGCGTCCTCTAAATTTCGCTGATGATTTAGGGTTTCCCCGAGAATTTTTTCGTCCACCACTCCATGCAACCCGTCGCTGCACAACACCAGTACCGATCCGGCCTGGGGTTGGAGGACATAAGAATGGATATGAAGTGGCGAACTGACGCCGATGGCCATGGTCAGAACATGGCGCATGGGATGGGTTTTGAGCGCCGATTCTTCGATCCCCAGCCGGCGGCCGACCTCGTTCACCCAGGTCTGGTCTTCGGTAACGGGCCGCAGGCTTCCCTGCTCGAGCAGATAGGCCCGGCTGTCGCCCACGCTGCTTATGAGCAGTTCGCGGCCGTTTTCGAGCACCGCTACCAGGGTGGTGCCCATGCCCTCCAGCGTGCTGTCGGTCTGGGCTTCATCAATCACCCGCTGGTTAGCCGCGTGGAAGGCCTCTTCAAGCACCGCGCTATCGTTGCGTTGCGCCTGCCAGACGTACTCGGCTACCGTTTCGGAGGCGATGCGGGAGGCATGTTCGCCGGCCTGGGCGCCACCCATGCCGTCGGCAACCAGGTAGAGTCCCATGTCCGGGGCCAGCAGATAGTAGTCCTCGTTATTGGTCCGAACACAACCGGGATCAGAGAAGCCGAATGCTTCGAGCATGAATTTTCCGATTATAAACGGAACAGGTTCCGGTTGATACAGCGGCCACCGTCCGGGTGCATGATGGTCTTATTGTAATCGACCGACCGCGCAACGCGGCACTGCCGGGAAACGTCGAATGAAAAGGCTGCTCGAAATGAGAATCGCGTTCGCTATCGCTACGGCGGGACTGATGTTGCCGGCAGGCGCCGCGCAGGCCGCCACGGTCTCTCTGGCCGGAATCTGGTCCGGCACGCTGGAGGCCGGCGTGGAACTGCGGCTGGCGCTGCGGGTGAAGGCGCTGGCCGGCGGCGGGTGGTCGGCAACGCTTGAGAGCGTCGACCAGGGTGTGACGCTGCCGGTGGACGGGATTTTGCTTGATGGCGCAACCGTGGCCTTCGAAGTTCGCCAGGTGGGCGGCCGGTTTCGCGGAGTAATCAACACCGGGGGAAGCGAAATTAGCGGAGAGTGGAGTCAGATGGGGGCCCGGCTTCCGCTGCTGCTGAAGCGCACGGCCACAGCGCCGGCAATGATCCGTCCCCAGGAGCCGAAACCACCCTTTCCTTACGATGCGCGGGAGGTGTCCTATGCGAACTCCGCCGCCGGCGTGAAGATTTCCGGCACGCTGACGCTGCCGCGCTCCGGGGGACCCTTTCCGGCGCTGCTGCTGATCACCGGTTCCGGACCGCAGGATCGCAATGAAACCATCGCCGGCCACAAACCATTTCTAGTGATTGGAGACCATCTGACGCGCCACGGAATCGCGGTGCTACGGGTCGATGACCGTGGTGTTGGCGGCACGTCCGGCTCCACCGCCCAAGCCACGCTGGAAGACCTGGCCGGCGACGTTCGGGCGGGAATCGATTATCTGAAGCGGCAGCCGGAGGTCGACCGGGCGCGCATCGGATTGCTGGGGCACAGCGAGGGTGGCGCGGTGGCTGCGATGGTGGCTTCGGCGTCGAAGGATGCCGCATTTGTGGTGCTGCTGGCCGCGCCGGGTGTCCTCGGCGAACAGTTGCTCTATGCTCAGGGCGAGGCGGTGGCGCGCGCGCTCGGCAGCGGAGAACCTGTGATCGCCCGCCAGCGGGCGCTTCAGCAGCGGCTCTTCGCGCTGGTGAAGCAGGGCGGAGACCGCAACACGCTTCGCGCCCGTTTGCAGCAGGTGATAAACCAGGCCGATGAGCCGGCCCATGAACGCGATGCCGAGGGCGAACATTCCCAGCATGAACTCGCGCTGCGGCGCATCGCCGGCTCGCAACTGGACATGCTGCTGGCGCCCGGTTTCCGGTACTTTCTCACTTACGATCCGCGGGTGGCGCTCCAGTCCGTGAAGTGTCCGGTGCTGGTCTTGAATGGCAGCAAGGATACCCAGGTGCCGGCCTGGCAGAATCTGCCCGCCATCGAAGCGGCGCTCAAGGCCGGAGGGAACAGCCGTCATCGGGTGGAGGAGATCGCCGGTGTCAACCATCTGTTTCAGAGCGCGAAGACCGGCTCGGTGATCGAGTATGCGCAGATTTCCGAAACGATCTTCCCACCGGTTCTCGATCTCGTGCGAGAATGGATCCTGGGCATCGTAAAAAAACATTAACGATGGTTGATGTTTGTTATTGACGCGGGGCGATCGAAGACCTTAGGATCGGATCAGGTAACGATGGCAAACGTGGCACTAAAGCCTACGCCTTCAGTAATCCCCAATAAACTCTACTTCCGCATCGGTGAAGTGAGCCGGATCGCGGGAGTGAAGCCGCACGTGCTTCGTTATTGGGAAACCGAATTTGCGGTGATTGATCCGAAGAAATCCGGCGCCGGCCACCGGTTGTACCGCCGCCGGGACGTGGAACTGATTCTCGAGATCAAGTACCTGCTGTACGAAAAACGCTATACCATCGAAGGAGCGCGGGCCGCGCTCGGCCGCGGCCGCAACAAGGCTGTACTCACGTTCCAGACGGCTCAGCAGCCGGTAGCGCCGGCTAGCCAGACGGCTCTGTTCGAATCTCCAGCGCCACCGCCCGCCGCGCCGCCGGTTCCCACGCTGGCCGCGATCCGGAGTGAATTGGAAGCCATACTGGCGCTGCTCGGTTGACCGGCCCCGGCAGCAGATGCGGGTTGTAATAAACTGCAATTGATGCCTGGAAAAGTTTCCCGACTGCTTGTTTTGCCCCTCCTGCTGGCGCCCGCACTGACTTTGGCTGCAACCAGCCCGTTCGTTGGCCGCTGGGGCTTCGATCTCACTCTGCCCAACGGCCTCACTCGTGGCGCCTGGCTGGGGATCAGCGAAAAGGCCGGCGGGCTCGATGTGTGGTATCAGCCCACGGGCGGCAACGTCTATCAGATCACCGATTTCAAGGTGACCGGTTCACGCCTCACCATGACCGTGGCCAAAGCTTCAAAAGACCGGCCGGCCACGGTTTGGGAGCTCGACGCTGCCGGCGGAGGTCTCACCGGCGTTCAAAATCGCGGAGGCGTGACGGTGAAATTGACCGCCATCCGCGAACCGGCGCTCAACCACAAGCCGCCGAAGGCGTGGTCCAGGCCGGAGCCGCTTTTCAATGGCAAGGATCTGACCGGCTGGGAGCCGTTGGGAGATCCCTCAAAGAGTCACTGGATGGTGAAAGACGGTTTGCTGGTGAATGAAGCGCATGGCGCCAACCTGCGTACCACCCGCAAATTTAACGATTTGAAGGTACACTTCGAGGTGAAATGCCCTGAGCGCGCCAATTCCGGCTTCTACCTGCGCGGGCGCTACGAGATTCAATTGGAGTACGAATCATTGGACTTCAATCCGCCTGAGCGGCGCATGGGTTCGATTTACGGCCGGATTGCCCCAACGGGCAACGTACCGCGGACGCCGGGCCAGTGGGAGAGCTTCGACGCGACCCTGGTAGGCCGCACGCTGACGCTGGTTCACAACGGAGTCACCACCATCGATCACCAGCAGATTGAAGGAATTACCGGTGGGGCGCTGGATGCCGACGAGGCCCTGCCCGGTCCGTTTTACATCCAGGGCGATCACACCGGCGGGCTGATGTTCCGCAACATCACCGTCTCGGTGCCGAAACGCTGAGAGTGCCGCCGCGCATCCGGGGCTCCGGTTGTGGTGAAATAAGAGTTACACCCACCTTGGAGGCTAAGCGCAATTGAGTAAGGCAATCCTGGCCCTGGAAGACGGCACTGTCTTCGAGGGCAGGAGCTTTGGTGCGCCCGTACAAACTGGCGGCGAAGTCGTTTTCAACACGTCGATTACCGGCTACCAGGAGGTGTTTACAGACCCTTCCTACGCCGGCCAGATCGTTGTTTTAACTTACCCTCAGATCGGAAATTACGGCGCCAACCATGAGGACAACGAAGCGCGCCGGCCCTTCATCGAGGGCCTGATCGTGCGCGAATTCTCGCCGCTTGCTTCCAACTGGCGCTCGGAAGAGGAGGCCAACCGGTTTCTCGGAAAGAACGGCATTCCGATCGCCGCCGGGATCGACACCCGGGCGCTGGTGCGCCACCTGCGCAGCCGCGGCGTAATGCGCGGTACTTTATCCGGCGCGGGCGGCGATCCACGGGAACTGGTGGAACGAGCCCGGTCCATTCCCTCCATGACCGGGCTGGACCTGGCGACGCGCGTCACCACCGCCCAGCCTTATGACTGGGTGGAGGGTGTGGATGCGTGCTCACCTTCGGAGTTGGTGGGCGCGGCGGCCGAAGCGCGCTATCACGTGGTGGCCTACGATTACGGCATCAAGCGCAACATTTTACGCCGCTTGCGTCATGTGGGCGCGCGGGTCACGGTGGTTCCGGCGGGGACGGCGGCCGAAGATGTGCTGGCGCTGAAGCCGGACGGCATCTTCCTTTCCAACGGTCCCGGCGATCCCGAACCGCTGGCGCGGCAGATCGGCGAGGTCCGCAAGCTCATCGGGCGCAAACCGATATTCGGCATCTGTCTGGGCCAGCAACTGCTGGCGCTGGCTTTCGGCGGCAAGACCTTCAAACTCAAATTCGGCCACCGCGGCGCGAACCATCCGGTGCTGAACCGCGTTACCAACAAGGTGGAGATCACTTCGCACAACCACGGGTTTGCAGTGGACCCCGACTCGCTCGACGCCAACCAGATCGAACTGACGCACTTCAACCTGAACGATGATACGCTGGAGGGCTTCCGGCACCGCTCCGAGCCGGTGTTCTGCGTGCAGTATCACCCGGAAGCGGCTCCGGGGCCCCACGACTCCCATTATCTCTTCGACGACTTCATCAAGCTGATCGAGGAGTGCAAGCGATAGCATGCCAAGACGAAATGACCTCAAGCGAATCCTGATTGCCGGCTCCGGCCCCATCGTCATCGGCCAGGCCTGCGAGTTCGATTACTCCGGCAGCCAGGCCTGCCGCGCCCTGCGCGAGGACGGCTACCAGGTGGTGCTGATCAACTCCAACCCGGCCACCATCATGACGGACCCGGCGCTGGCCGACCGCACCTACATCGAACCGCTCAGTGTGGAGTTCGCCACCGAGGTAATTCGCCGGGAGCGGCCTGATGCGCTGCTGTCCACCGTCGGCGGGCAGACCGGACTAAACCTGTCGGTGGATCTGGCGGAGGCGGGGGTTCTCGATGAGTACGGCGTGGAACTGATCGGCGCCAAGATCGGCTCCATCAAGAAGGCAGAAGACCGCCTGCTGTTCAAGGACGCCATGCGGCGGATCGGTTTGGAGACGCCGCAATCGCAACTGGTCAACACGGTCGAAAAAGGTTTGGAGTTTGCCGAGCGCATCAGTTACCCGGTAATTTTGCGCCCCAGTTTTACACTGGGTGGAACCGGGGGCGGCATCGCCTACAACCGCGAGGAGTGCGCCGAGACGCTGGACCGCGGTCTCGCTCTATCTCCGGTGCATGAGGTGCTGATCGAGCAGAGCGTGCTGGGGTGGAAGGAATTCGAGTTGGAGGTGATGCGCGATCTGGCCGACAACTGCATCATCGTCTGCTCGATTGAGAACTTTGATCCGATGGGCGTACACACCGGCGACTCGATCACCGTGGCCCCCTCGCAGACGCTGACCGACCGTGAGTACCAGATGATGCGCGACGGCGCGATCGCCTGTTTGCGGGAGATCGGCGTGGACACGGGTGGATCGAACGTTCAGTTTGCCATCAATCCGGCTGATGGCCGGATGGTGATCGTGGAGATGAACCCGCGCGTTTCGCGCAGTTCGGCGCTGGCGTCGAAAGCCACCGGTTTCCCGATCGCCAAAATCGCGGCCAAACTGGCCGTGGGCTACCGGCTGGACGAGATCAAGAACGACATTACGCGCAAGACGCCGGCCTGTTTTGAGCCGACCATCGACTATGTGGTCACCAAGATCCCGCGCTGGCAATTTGAGAAGTTCCCAGGCGCGGAGCCGGTTCTCGGAACGCAGATGAAATCGGTGGGCGAGGTGATGGCTATCGGCCGCACGTTCAAACAGTCGCTGGGCAAGGCCATGCGCAGTCTGGAGACCGGCAAGTCCTCCGATGCCGAAGTGTTCGACGAGCAGTTGATTCCCAAACGGTTGATCACGCCCAATCCGGAACGGCTGCCCTACATTCGTTTCGCGTTCCGCCAGGGCTACACGGTTTCACAGATTTTCGAGATGACGGCGATCGACCCGTGGTTTCTTCAGCAGGTGGCGGAGCAGGTGGCGCTCGAAGAGGAGTTAAAGGGGAGTGATCTCGCGCAGCTTGACGCGGCCGCCCTGCGCCGCGCCAAGCGCGATGGCCTTTCGGACAAAAACATCGCCCGTGCCTGCCATGCCGACCCATTGGCGGTCCGCGCGCGCCGCAAGGAACTGGGTGTGGAGGCGGTGTTCAACCGCGTCGACACCTGTGCCGCCGAGTTTGAGAGCTTTACGCCGTATCTCTATTCGAGTTACGAATCGGAGTGCGAAAGTGATCCGTCGGACCGCAAGAAGGTCATCATCCTTGGCAGCGGGCCGAACCGGATCGGGCAGGGAATCGAGTTTGACTACTGCTGTTGCCACGCCTCGTTCGCCCTGCGCGAGTTTGGCTGTGAGTCGATCATGGTCAATTGCAATCCGGAGACCGTGTCGACCGATTACGACACCAGCGACCGGCTGTATTTCGAGCCGCTGACGCTCGAAGAGGTGCTCAATATCTATGACACCGAGCGGCCCGATGGAGTCATCGTGCAGTTCGGTGGACAGACGCCGCTCAACCTGGCGCTGCCGCTGAAACGACAGGGGGTCCCGATTATCGGCACCGATCCGGCCAACATCGACCTGGCCGAGGACCGCGATCTGTTCGGCTCGCTGCTGGACGATCTGGGCATCCCGGCGCCGCCCAATGGAACGGCCACCAGCGTCGAGGAGGCCTGCGAGGTGGCGCGGCGGATCGGCTACCCGGTGCTGGTGCGCCCCAGCTACGTGCTGGGAGGCCGGGCAATGGTGATCGCCTACGACGAGCAGACCGTACGGCGCTACATGCAGGAGGCGGTGACCTTCTCCCAGGATCGGCCGGTGCTGATTGACCGCTTTCTGGAGGACGCCACCGAAATCGACGTCGACGCGCTTTCGGACGGCGAGGATGTGCTGATCGCCGGCATCATGGAACACATCGAGGAGGCCGGCGTTCACTCGGGTGATTCCTCCTGCGTGCTGCCTCCGTTTTCGCTGAGCGCCACGGACCGTGAGACCATCGCGCGCCATACGGTGAGCCTGGCCAAGGCGTTGAAAGTCATCGGCCTGATGAATGTGCAGTATGCGATCAAGGACGGCACGGTGTATGTGCTGGAGGTGAATCCGCGGGCGTCGCGCACGGTGCCCTATGTGAGTAAAGCAACCGGCGTACCGCTGCCCAAGGTGGCTGTGGGGCTGATGTTGGGCAGCAAGTTAAAGGACCTGGCTCACCTGACGGGCGGGTTGACCAGCGGAGTTCTTCCGGTGCCGCAGTTCTTCGTGAAGAGTCCCGTGTTCCCGTTCGGTAAGTTTCCGGGCGTCGATCCGGCGCTGGGGCCGGAGATGCGTTCCACCGGCGAGGTGATGGGCGTGGGTGAGAATTTCGGCGAGGCGTTTGCCAAGGCGCAGTTGAGCGCCGGCACGCCGCTGCCCGAGAAGGGAACTGTCTTCATCAGCGTGAACGGCCGCCACAAGGCGGAGGCGGTGGAGGTGGCCCGGCGCTTTACCGAATACGGCTATGAACTGGTGGCCACGCGCGGCACGGCGGCAGCGCTCAATGCCGCCGGGCTCAAGTGCAGGACGCTGTTCAAGGTGAATGAGGGCCGGCCGAATGCCGTGGATCTGATCAAAGCCGGTTCGCTGCAACTGGCGATTTACACCGCCACCGGCGGCTACTCCTTCACCGACGAGAAGGCGATCCGGCGCACCGCCCTGCTCTACCGGGTGCCCTGCATCACTACCATGAGCGGAGCCAAGGCCGCGGCGGAGGCCATGGCCTCACGCCGCCGCGACCCGATCCGGGTGTGGAGCCTGCAGCAGATTCACGAGAAGATCGGCGCCGCCGGTTAGGCCTGGCCCCAGTTGCGGCGCTCCAGGAACGTGGGCGGTTCGTATGTCTGGCCGTTGGCCAGCCGTTTCTCTTCCCGCCGGGCGGTCCAGGCGAGTACCGGTCCGAACAGGGATGCCGCCAGCCGGGAAACCGCTCCAAACTCCTTGTCGATCTCCGCCCGCAGAGCGTGGATTTGTTCGGCGACCGCTTTGTTGGTGTCCTTTAGACGGCGCTCCATTCCCCATAGCACGGCAGCGTAAGCGGTCTTCAGTTCCTGCACTTCGTTGGCGATGCGGCGGCGTACACGCGGATCCGGATGATCCTTGTGCCGCTTCCAGCCCTCGAGTAGCGTGCGGGCGATGCGGTAGACGCTGGGACCGTTACGGTCGAAATCCAGCTTGAAGGCCCAGTCGAGAAAGCGTTTGGAGTCATCACGCGAGATCGCCGCGTGTTGGAAGTTGAACTTGTGCTGCCCGTGGATGTCGGCCAGGTTGACATCCTTCAGCATCCGCCCCTCGGCTTCGATTTCCGAGTAGAGCGGCGTGCCGGGAATGGGCGTGTAGAGCATGAATTGATGGAAATCCGTTTCGTGCGCGACGGCGTACTCGATCTCCTCCCGGATGTTCTCCGGGGTGTGATGCTCCAGGCCGACAATGGTTGAGCCGAGCAGCTTGATTCCGTTGGCCCGCAGATTGTGCGTCAGTTCGTGGGTATCGGTTCCGGCCAGTTTGGCATAGGAGGCATGCGGTGATTCGAGCCCCATCCAGATCCAGGAGATACCCAGCCGCACCAGTTCATCCATGGTGTACTTGCGGATGGCGTTGGCCGAGGAGAACACGTAGAGCGACCAGGCCTTGCCCTCCTGCTCCATCCGGTCCAGCAGGTCCATCGCCCGCCGCCGCTGCAGCAGGAAATTCTCGTCCATGACGAAGAACGACTTGGTTCCCAACTCCTTTTCCACCCTCAGCAGCAGGTCGAACATATCGCTGCCGGTGCGGTAGAAATTGAGAATCTTGCCCTTGCCACCGAAAAACGCCGATGTTGTACAGAAATTGCAGCCGAGCGGGCAGCCGACAGAGGTTATGATGGTGGCCGCGGTCGCCTTGGTGTCGTTGGGAATCCTGAATCCCATCACACGTTTGTTGAACGCCGAGACGATGGACGGGTGATCGACCGGAGCGGCGGGATCCTCACCCAGATATTCGCGCATCCAGGCAATTCCGTCGCCCTTGACGATCTCGTCGGCATCGACCATCTGTTCCACGCCGGGAATTGCCGACACGTGGCCGCCGACCACGATCGTGCTGCTGGGCGAATGCTCCCTTATCAGGCGGCACATTTCCTGCACCTTGCCGATGTTCATGATGATGGAACTGATGCCCACGATGTCGTAGGGCTGGGAGGCCAGTTCCTTGATGAATGCCTCTTTGGTCGGGAAGTCGAGCACCGTGCACGGCGCTGAAATGTTGCGCTGGATCATCATGATGCCCCACGAGCGGTGGAACATCCTCAGCGAGAAGGCGCCCTGCGCCCGTGTCACCTGATTATGGTACAGCTCCATCGGGTTGATGGAGCGGCTTCCATACTCATCATCCTGGGCATATGGTCCAAAAACGGAGGAAAGCAGAATTTTGGCGCGAACGCCTTTTGGGTGTCGAGACATCTTGGCTTCGTGGTAGAGGTAGCAGAGTAGCGACCCTGGAACTCTAGTACTCCTAAGTGTACCGCAGCGGCGAGTGGATGGCGCACCACAAAATGCTGCCGGGAAGCGGCGGAGGCCAACCGCTTCCCGGCTCTTGGATGGCTACTAGAAAACGATTCGTCCCTGGATCTGGATGAACCGGTTGGTAGCTTGCGTTTGGGAGACAATCTGCCCGAAGTTGGTGCTGTAGGGATCACTAGCCGGAGCGGCGAACTGCGAGCGGTTCTGCAGGTTCAGGGCGTCAAGCCGCAGTTGCACGCCCAGGCGCTCTTTGATGCGGAACTCCCGCTGGATGTTGGCGTTTACCTGGTTGGTGCTGTCGGTCCGCAGTGCGTCCAGGTACATGGGGAAGATCCGGCTGTGGTAGGCGGCGGGTCCGTTGGCCGCAACCCGCTCGAAGTTTGCGGTATTGAACCATTCAGAAAGGTTACGGGGCCCGGTACCGATTTCAGAATAACTGCTGCCGTAATAGAAGTTGTTACCCCAACTGAGCATGTCGCCGGGCTGGTACTCGTAGGTCAGCGCAATCTGCCAGCCGCCGAAGGCCAGGTTCCAGATGCCGGTGTGGGCGAAGCGCTGATTCTTGCCGAATGGCAATTGGTAGACGCCCATCGCCGTGAGCCGGTGCGGGCGCGCGCTGCCCGGGGTGGAGTACCAGGTTGGAGAGGCGTCGAATTCATTGATGAACACGGTAGCCGAACGCGTGTAAGTGCGCGAGTAGCCGGCGGTAAACTGGAGCCCCTTGGAGAAGCGCCGGTCGAGGCGGAGGTTCAATTGGTGCACCTTGGCGGCGCCTACCGGATCCTTCAAAGTAATGCCGCCCATCTGGGGATAGGGTCTGAGCAGCGCGTTCTTCTGGATGGTAGGCGTCATGAAGTAGGTTGTCGAGGTGGTCATGTACTTCCACAGCAGCGGATTGGATTGCTGGATGCCGGTGAAGTAGGGGTAGATGAACGGGCTGGCCACGTTCTTGGTCATGTCCGAAGCCAGCGCCTGGTTGCGTTTGAGGCCGGTCGCCCAGTAGGACTGCGGCAGCGCATTGATCGGGTGATCCACCGTCAGGTCGTCGCCGTAGCTGCCCATGTAGCTGATATCGAGCAGCATGTTCTCGCTCAACTGCTGCTGCACGCCGCCCTGCCAGCGGTGAATCTTCTGCCGGCGGTAGTTGTCATAGTCGTAATAGTTGTAGCCGCCGCCCACCGAGATCATGTTGCCGATCTGGTTGCCGTAGGGGGTGTCGAACCGCGTCCCATCCCCGCGAACCGGGAATGGATTGGCCAGTGGCGGCACTCCGGCCGGAAGATCTCCGCTCAGCCAATGCAGTCCGAAGTCTACGCTTGCCAGGTTGGTGGTCGCCTGGCTGTAACCGGCCTGGTTGGGCGTTAGCTCCAGAGAGTTGAAGCTGTCGTAAAAGATTCCGTATCCGCCGCGTATCACCGTCTTTGAGGCTGCTCTATAGGCCGCGGCCACACGCGGCATCCACATCAACTGGTTCTTCACCAGCGCCCGCGGATAGTTACCGGTGCCGGGGTAGATGGCCCCGCCCAGCACGTTGAAACTGGATGCCGGCCGCTCCGGCAGCGGCGACATGGCGTAGGCGGCCACCGCGGCGTCGGTTATGGGCAATTTCGCCGTCCTATCAAAGCCGGTGGCCATTCGGTTGTAGCGCTCCGTCATCCCGAGTTCGTACTCGGCGCGCAGTCCCAGGTTCACCGTCAGCTTCTGAGTCAGCCGCCAGTTGTCGTTGAAGTAGGCGGCGTGCGCCGGGGTGTGCAGCGCGAAGCTCTCCAGCTTTTGAACCTGCCAGATGGTGGGCACTCCCAGCAGGAATGCCGCCCAAGGGTGGCCGAGCGCGCCCGGCGGGGTGTCGAAGTTATCGTCGTAGCGCCGGGTAAAGGTCTGGTCGAAGCTGAACCAGCCCGAGGTGTTGCCACCACCACCGCCGTTGAAGCGCATGTCACGCGAATCCCATCCGGCACGCAGCGTATGGCTGCCGCTGACGTGAGAAAAGTCCAGCTTGCCCATCAGGGTCTGGAACCTGTTGTCCATGCTGTAGAGCGGCTGCCCCATGGGCTTGTAGGCGCCCAGCAGCAGGTAGGGGATGGTGTGTTCGTCACCAGCGAAGGTGTCCATGTAGGAGGGCAGGCCGACCTCGGAAGGCTTGTAGCTATAGGGAACCGTGGGGTGGGAGCCGGTGCGGAACTCGTTGAATCCAACCGAGAGATCCCACAGCGTGGTGGCGTTCTGGGTAAACACCCAATCGACCATCGCGCCACGGTTGTGGCGGTTGGCGGCGGTGTCGTGCAGACCGGGGGCCGACTGATAGGTCCAGTCATCGGCGTTGGCGTTCCAGTCGTTCACGCTCCAGCGTCCGAAGAAACGGTGGCGGGAAGAGAGTTGGTAATCGACGCGGTTGGTGAGAGCGTAATAGCTCCAGTCGGACGGTTGGCCGGCGGCGTAGTAGTTGTTCAGCGGATCCTTGTTCGGCGCCGGCGAGTTGTTGGGCGTGGGCAGAAATCCGATGAATGTTTTCGCCATCGGGTTAAGAATTCGCGACGGGGAGATGATGTTGCCCGGCATCGGGTCCCGGATGATATGTCCCGGACGCTTGAAATCCAGCCGCACGCTGAGCGGATCGTAGAGCTGATAGCGGGAGGGATCAACCGCCAGCAGATCGGAAAAGTCTCCGCCACGCTCGCCGAGCGTCGGAATTGTGTTGTTCAGCTTGTTGGGTTCGTCCGTCTTGTTGTCTTTGAATCCGTTAAAACTGAAGAAAAAGAAGAGCTTATTTTTTCCGTTTACGATCTTGGGAATGAATACCGGTCCGCCTACGGCGACGGCATAGTTGTTGGAGTGGCCCGAAGGCTGTTTGTCCTGTGAGCGCAAGTAATTGGCCAGCGTAGTATTTCCGGCCGCTTCCGCCGCGGCGATACTACGGTAATAATTTTGCTTGGTGAAGAATGGAGAGCCGTTCCAGCGTTGCTGCCAATGCTGTTCGGTCAGGCTGCCATGAAGTTCGTTGGTGCCGGAGCGGGTGATGAAGCTGACGTTGTTGGCCGCGGTGTGCCCCACGGCGGCATCGAAGTTGCCGCCCTCGACCCGCAACTCCTGGACGGTATCAGAATAGGGAAGATAACCGGGCTGGGTGCCCTGGCCCTGATTCGGCATGCCGTCAATCTGGTTGTAGTTGCCGCCGGTGCCAGTAGCGGTGCCGACGCCCGAACCGGAGGCAACCGAATGCAGCGCGACGTAATTGTTCACACCACTTGCCACCACGCCGGGCGCCAGTTTCGCTAGTAAAATTACGTTGTTGCCCATCACCGGCATGTTCATCAGCAGGCGGTTCTCGAGCGTCCGGCCGGTGGATACGGCGTTGGTTTCAAGCAGTTGCGAATCGGCCGTGACCGAGACCGATTCGGTGACGGCGCCGATCTCCAGCTTCAGATTCACCTCTACGTGGTCGCCCATTGCCAGGCCGACGCCCTTGCGAATTACGGTCTTGAACCCGGACATCTCGGCGGTGATCTCGTAGGTGCCGGGCAACAACAGATTCGCCTCGTAGTAACCGGTGGCGTTGGTTTGCGGATGAACCGTGGTGTTGGTGTCGGAGTTGCGTACCGTCAGGCGGACACCGGCCGCGGGCGTATTGCTCGGATCCATGACCCGGCCGAAAATCTGCCCCCGGCCCTCTTGCGCCTGGAGAGTGGGTGAGGCCAGAATTAGCGCTGCCGCGCAGACCAGCCAATGTCGTTGTCGTAGTGTCATGCGTGCTCCCTGTGCGCCTTGAATTTTATGTTGAAACGCAAATAAATAGAAGTAACGAAAGAATGCCGTAACGTTCGCTGTAACGTACATTCGGCTATAATTGCTTCCGGACACAACTTGTCCGGTTGAGCCGTGTTACGTTGAGCAGCATTGATTTCACCCCCTCGGCGTCAGAAGTGAAAGCGGTATTGGCGCGGATTCTCGCCAGCCGGGGCTTTGCCGCCTCCGAGCGCCTGAGCCGCCTGCTCCGCTTCACGGTCGAGCAGACCCTTGCGGGCAGCGGGCATGGTCTCAAAGAGTACCAACTCGGCGTGGCGCTGTTCGACCGGCGGGAGGATTTCGATCCCCGCATCGATCCCATCGTTCGCGTGGAGGTTTCGCGCCTGCGTGTCCGCTTAAAGGAGTACTACGAGGGCGAGGGCCGCGGCGATCCGATCTTTATCGAATACCCCAAGCGCAGCTATGCCCCGGTGTTCCGCCAGTCTACTCCACCGGTGGCGGAGGAGGTTCCCGAACCGGCGGCGCCACTGGACCCTGCCTTGGCGGTCAGACGCCGGCCAATCCGGTTGTGGGTTTGGTCGATCGGGGGTCTGGCGGCGCTGGCTGCCGTGGCGCTGCTCATTTGGAGTCTGCGCCGCCCTCCCGCGCCGGGGGTCGAATCCGCCTCCATCGCGGTGCTGCCGTTCGCCGATCTCTCCCCGGATCACGACCAGGAGTACCTGAGCGACGGTCTGACCGAGGAAATTATCAATGCCCTTTCCAAGGTACCGGGATTGCGCGTGGTGGCCCGCACGTCGACCTTCGCCTTCAAGGGCCGTCCGGCCGATGTGAGGGAGATCGGCACCCGGCTGAACGTCGCCACGCTGATGGAAGGTTCGCTGCGTAAAGAGGGTGACCGGCTGCGGATCACCGCCCAGTTGATCAACGTTTCCAACGGCTATCACCTGTGGTCGGAGACCTATGAGGTTCAGATGAAGTCCGTTTTCCGGCTTCAGGATGATATCTCCCGCGCCATCACCAATGCCCTGCGCGATCGTCTCGGCGCGGGCGCGGCCGTGCCTGCCACCGGACGCCTGCCGGCGAATGCGAACGCCTATCAGCTTTATCTAAAAGGGCGCTACTATTGGAACCGGCGCACCGAGCAGGGCTTTGTCAAGGCGCTGGAGTTGTTCCAGCAGAGCATCGCCGCCGATTCCGGTTATGCCCGGGCCTGGGCCGGAGCGGCCGACGCCTGGGCCGCGCTGGGCGTCTATAGCGCCCGGCCTCCCAACGAAGTGATGCCGTCGGCCCGGGTTGCCGTGCAAAAGGCGCTGGCGCTCGATGACACCCTGGCTGAAGCCCATGCCTCGCTCGGCTATATCCGGGCCACCTACGAGTGGGATTGGGTGGGGGCCGAGTCTGAGTTCCGCCGGGCCATCGAGCTGAATCCGAACTACGCCACCGCCCACCAGTGGTACGCGGTCAGCGTTCTCTATCCCCAGCGCCGCATGGCGGAAGCCGCGGGACAGATCCGGCTGGCTCACCAGACCGACCCGCTATCACTGATCGTGAACACCGCCGTCGGCCTGACGTCGATGCTCTCACGCGACTACGGTGGCGCGGTGGATGAGTTTCGCCGGGTCTTGAAAATGGACCCTGGATTTTACATGGGCGAGCGCAGCCTGGGCATTGCGCTGCTGCTGCGAGGCGATTTGGCGGAGGCGATCAGCGCCCTCGATCGCGCCCATGAGCTTTCGGGCGGCAACCCGATTGTTCTCGGTGAACTTGGCCGGGCCTACGGACAAGCCAAGCGCACCGCCGATGCCCGCCGCGTGCTGGATCAACTCCTGGCGCTGCGCGAGCAGCGGTATGTCTCCCCGGAGGCGCTCGCCCAGTGCTACATCGGGCTGGGGGATCGCGATGCGGCCTTTGAGTGGCTGAATCGGGCCATGGATGAACACGCCGGGTCAGTCGCCAGTATCGCAGTCGATCCACTGTACGACCCGCTTCGCACGGACGCCCGCTTTGCCGGTCTGCTGACCCGAATTCATCTGGTACCGTAACGAACCGGGTAACGTGCGGCGGCCTTCGCGGTAAGGGATGGCGCAAGTCCGGCGTATGGCCGGATAAAAATATAAAAAGTTTGCCAGTAGCGTCCAACGGACAGAGGGGCGGTACACGTTGCATGGAATCAAAAATCTGCTAGTCACACGCTAAACTTTATAGACAACGCGACACTAAATGTGATACGCTGATTCCAGGTTTAGAGGCTGCGCTATGGATATCAACCGTTTCACCGAGAAAGTTCAGGAGGGTCTCCGGGCTGCCCAATCCAAAGCGGTCCGGTACGGTAACCAGCAGATTGACGTGGAACATCTGCTGGTGGCTCTGCTCGAGCAGGAAAATGGTCTTGCTCCCTCCATCCTTATAAAAGCCGGTGTCAACCTGGAGACTCTGCACAGGCGACTCGAGCAGGAACTCGACCGGCTGCCCAAGGTCTCGGGCCCCGGTGGCGCGCCCGATCAGATTTTTGTTACCCAGCGCTTGCAGAAGCTGTTCACCCAGGCCGAGGATGAGGCCCGCCGCCTCAAAGACGAGTACGTCTCGGTGGAGCACCTGCTGCTGGCCATGAGCGAAGACAAGGCCGCCCTCGGCAAGATTCTCACCGAGCACGGCGCCACCCGTGACCGGCTGATGAAGGCGCTCCAGGAAGTCCGTGGAAATCAGAGGGTTACCTCCACCAACCCGGAGGCTACCTACGAGGCTCTGGAGCGCTACGGGCGCGACCTCAGCAAACTGGCCGCGCAGGGAAAGCTCGATCCGGTCATCGGGCGCGATGAGGAGATTCGCCGCACCATCCAGGTGCTCTCGCGCCGCACGAAGAACAACCCGGTGCTGATTGGCGAGCCCGGCGTTGGCAAGACGGCCATTGTCGAGGGCCTGGCGCAGCGAATCTTGCGTGGCGACGTTCCCGAGAGTCTGAAGGACAAGCGGGTCGTGTCGCTCGACATGGGCGCGCTGATCGCCGGCGCCAAGTACCGCGGCGAGTTCGAGGAGCGTCTGAAGGCCGTCCTCAAGGAGGTGCAGGCGAGCGAAGGCCAGGTAATCCTTTTTATCGACGAGTTGCACACCGTGGTGGGCGCGGGCAAGGCCGAGGGCGCGATGGATGCCGGCAACTTATTGAAGCCGATGCTCGCTCGCGGCGAGTTGCACTGCATCGGCGCGACCACGCTCGATGAGTACCGCAAGCACATCGAAAAGGATGCCGCCCTGGAGCGCCGCTTCCAGCCCGTGCTGGTGGACCAGCCCTCGGTGGAAGACACCATCTCCATTCTGCGCGGGTTGAAGGACCGTTACGAAGTTCACCACGGGGTCCGCATCAAAGACGCCGCGCTGGTATCGGCGGCCGTATTATCGAACCGCTACATTTCGGACCGCTTTCTGCCTGACAAGGCGATTGACCTGGTGGACGAGGCCGCGGCCAAGCTGAAGACGGAGATCGATTCGATGCCGGTGGAACTGGATGAGGTCACCCGGCGCACGATGCAACTGGAGATCGAGCGCGAAGCGCTTAAAAAGGAGACCGACTCGGCCTCCCGTGACCGGCTGCAAAAGATCGAGCAGGAGCTGGCTTCGCTCAAGACCGAATCGGCCGCGCTCAAGGCCCGCTGGCAGACTGAGAAAGCGGGGGTGGAGCGGCTTCGTTCGCTCCGCGAGCAGTTGGAACAGACGCGGCTGGCGATCGAAAAGGCCGAGCGCGAATACGACCTGAACCGCGCCGCCGAGCTCAAGTACGGCACCATCACCCAGTTGGAGCGTCAGATCAAGGACGAGGAGCGGCGGCTGGCCGCAAACCAGGGCGTCTCCCGCCTGATCAAAGAAGAAGTGGACGAAGACGACATCGCCGAAGTGGTCAGCCGCTGGACCGGTATCCCGGTCTCGAAGCTGCTCGAGGGCGAGATGCAGAAACTGCTTCACCTGGACGATGAATTGCACCGGCGTGTCATCGGCCAGGACGAGGCCGTCCAGGCGGTTACCGAAGCGGTGATCCGCGCGCGGTCCGGGCTGAAGGATCCGGCGCGTCCGGTCGGCAGTTTTATCTTCCTGGGACCCACCGGCGTCGGCAAGACCGAACTGGCCCGCGCCCTGGCCGAGTTTCTGTTTGATGACGAGCGGGCCATGGTGCGTATCGATATGTCGGAGTACCAGGAGAAGCACACCGTGGCACGGTTGATCGGCGCTCCCCCGGGATATGTCGGTTTTGAGGAGGGCGGCCAGCTCACCGAGGCGGTCCGGCGGCGGCCTTATTGCGTGATTCTGTTTGACGAAATCGAAAAGGCGCACAGCGACGTCTTTAATGTGATGCTGCAGATTCTTGATGACGGGCGGCTCACCGACGGCCAGGGGCGGACGGTGGATTTCCGCAACACCATCATCATCATGACCTCCAATGTCGGTAGCCATCGCATTCTGGAATACCGCGGCGCTTTCGATGGCGATGCTTATGAGCGCATGAAGAGCGCCGTGCTCGACGAACTGCGCCACGGTTTTCGTCCGGAGTTTCTCAACCGCCTGGACGAGATCATTGTTTTCCACGCGTTGACCGAGGAGCACCTGATGAAGATCGTCGACATCCAGTTGGGCGGCTTGCGGCACCGGCTGGAAGACCGCCGGATCCGGCTGGAGCTGACCGGCGCCGCCAGACAGCACCTGGTTCGCGCCGGCTACGACCCGAATTATGGCGCCCGCCCGCTAAAGCGTGCCATCCAAAGGGAAGTGGAGACGCCGGTTGCGCGCCTCATTGTGAAGGGTGAAGTTGAAGAAAGTCAGACCGTCTTTGTCGATTACGACGCCGGTCGCGGCGCCTTGACGTTTGTCACCACGAAGAATACCGTCGAGGTGTAACCATTCTGGGAAAGAGGAAAAATTCAATGATTGCTCCACTCCGTGTTCGCCGTTCCACCGCGGTGGTTTCTCTCGTGCTCGCCCTGCTGGTAGGGGGCCTTTTGACCTTTGGCGGCATCCACCTTCTGAGCGGCGCCGGTGGATTGGTACCGGTCTACGTTAGCTCGGTCAGCGCGCAGGACGCCGGTTCGCTCGCGACCGGATTCGCCCCGATCGTCAAGCGGGCCATGCCCGCGGTGGTGAACATTGCTTCTTCCCGGGTGACCAAGACGCAGGCGGGCGACAATCCGTTGTTCAACGACCCGATGTTCCGCCAGTTTTTCGGCGATCAGTTTCCCAACGTTCCGCGTGAACGTAAGGAACGGGGTCTCGGCTCGGGAGTGATCATCAATCGCGACGGGTACATCCTGACCAACAATCACGTCATCGAAAAGGCGACCGAGATTACGGTCTCGCTGGCTGACCGGCGTGAGTTCAAAGGCAAGGTGGTGGGCGCCGACCCGCTGTCCGACATCGCGGTGGTGAAGATTGACGCCGGCGATTCGCTGCCGGTGCTGCCCTTCAGCGATTCTTCGCGCGCCCTGGTGGGCGACATCGTACTTGCCATCGGCAACCCGTTTGGTATCGGGCAGACGGTCACCATGGGGATCATCAGCGCCACCAGCCGCGGAGGGCTTGGCATTGAAGACTATGAAGACTTCATTCAGACCGATGCCGCCATCAATCCGGGCAACTCCGGCGGAGCGCTGATCAACACCCGCGGTGAGCTGGTGGGTGTCAACACGGCGATCCTGGCGGGACGTTCCGGTGGTAACCAGGGCATCGGATTCGCGATTCCCATTAATATGGCTCGCCACGTGATGGACCAGATTCTGAAGAACGGAAAGGTCATCCGCGGCTACATCGGCATCAATATTCAGGAAGTGACTCCGGAACTGGCCAAGGCATTCGGTATGAAGGGCCAAAACGGCGTGGCGATCACCGGGATTGAGCCGGACGGCCCGGCAGCGAACTCCGGCCTGCAAGTGGGCGACGTCATCACTGCGATGAACGGCGAGCGGGTACAGGACATCAACACGTTCCGGTTGCACGTTTCGCAAATGGCGCCCGGCACCAGTGTCAGACTTGGCGTGCTGCGGGAAAACGGTCAGACCAAGGACGTCACCGTGAAGCTCGGCGAACTGCCCACAGGCAAGGCCGAGTCCGGAGGCGGCGAGGGCGAGGGCGGCGAACAGACCACTCTTTCCGGCGTTACGGTGGACCGGCTCACCGCGCAGATGATCCAGCGGCTCGGCGTGCCCGCGGGCACCAAGGGCGTGGTGGTTACCAACATCGATCCTGCGAGCGCGGCTTCGGGCTCCGGCCTGCAGCAGGGTGATGTCATTCAATCGATTAATCGCCAGCCGGTCACGAGCGTTGCCGACTACAACCGGCTCATCCGCCAGGTGGGAAAGAAGCCGGTTCTGCTGCGCGTGGCGCGGGGCGAGGGATCGTTGTTCATCGTGATCCAGCCCGAATAGCCGGCGCGCCGGCGCCATCCGGCGTAGCGTGAAAGGAGGAATCTGATAACCCGTGGCTTCATGGAAATCGTTGTCGGTGTTCTACGCGGCAGGGCTCAGCGCCAGGGCGGAAACGCTCTGGCGCCCGCTGGTCGATGTCCATCGCACTCGGGATGGATGGCTGCTCAAAGTGGAGCTGGCGGGAGTTCGCCCGCGCGATGTCTCGGTTCATGTTCGAGGCAACCAGGTGCAGATCACCGGCCTGCGCCGCGATGCGCTGCTGGACGCGGAACCGGGAATGGTCTGCTATCAGATGGAAATTTCCTATAACCGGTTTGAACGGATTATCACCATGCCCTGCGAACTGGAGTCGGCCAAATTCTCACTGGAATTTCGCGATGGCATTCTGTTGATCCGGATTGTCGGACTGGAAGGGGGGCGAAATGGCTGAAAACGAAACAATCCAGGTATTGCCGGCGTTGCCTTTGAAAAACACCGTGTTGTTCCCGCACCTGCTGATGCCGCTATCGGTCGGCCGGCCGGCTTCGCTGGCGGCGGTTGAATCCGTGCTCGCCACCGAAGAAAAGGAAATTGTCCTGGTGGCGCAGAAAGACTCTGAAGTGGAGTCGCCCACCGGCGATGACCTGTACAGCATTGGGACCAAGGCGGTGATTCGCAAGATGTCGCGGCCGAACGAGAACGTGATGGAGTTGCTCGTTTTGGGCATGGAGCGCGTGGTCGTTCTCAAGCTGGAAGAAGATCAGCCCTATCTCAAGGCGCGCATCCGCCCCCTACCCCTGCCTACCGACAGTACGCCGGAAGTGGAAGCGCTGCAGCGCGCGGTCCTGGAGTTGGCGGCCAAGGCGATATCGCTGACCCAACCGCAGCCGCCGTTCGAATTGAGCCGGCTGCTGGCGGGCGCTGAAGACCCTCTGCGGCTGGTATTCCTGCTGGCCTCCATGTTCAGCCTGGAACTGGAGAAGGAGCAGAAACTGCTCGCCGCCGAAACGCGCGCCGAAGCTCTGCGGCTGCTGCACTCTTATCTTTCGCATGAGCTTCAGGTACTGGAAATTCGCAGCAAGATCGCCACGGAAGCGCGCACGGAGATGTCCAAGGAGCAGCGGGAGTACATGCTGCGCCAGCAGTTGCGCGCCATCCAGCAGGAGCTTGGCGAAAAGAATCCCGAGCAGGCCGATGTCGAACTCCTGCGTGAGCGGGTGCAGAAAACCGAGTTGCCCGAGGAGGCGCGCAAGGAAGCCGAACGCGAACTCGGCCGCCTGGAGCGCATGCCCACGGCCGCGCCGGACTACAACATCATCCGCACGTACCTGGATCTGCTGCTGGAGTTGCCGTGGTACAAGGCAACCCCGGACGAACTCGATGTGGCCCGGGCCCGCGAGGTTCTCGATACCGATCACTACGGCCTGAAGGACATCAAGCAGCGCATCCTGGAACACCTGGCGGTGTTGAAGCTGAACCCTTCGGCCAAGGCTCCGATTCTATGTTTCGTCGGGCCTCCGGGAGTTGGCAAGACGTCGCTCGGCCAGTCGATCGCGCGCGCCATGGGCCGCACGTTCGAGCGTATGAGCCTGGGCGGTTTACACGACGAGGCCGAACTGCGCGGCCATCGCCGGACGTATATCGGCGCGATGCCCGGGCGGTTGATCCAGGCGATTCGCCGCGCGGGCGCCAACAACCCGCTGATCATGCTTGACGAGGTCGATAAACTGGGCCGCGATTTCCGCGGCGACCCGGCGGCGGCACTGCTGGAGATACTCGATCCGGAGCAGAATAAATCGTTCCGTGACAACTATCTCGACCTGGAGTTCGACCTGTCGAGGGTCTTCTTCATCACCACGGCGAATGCGCTCGACACGATTCCGCAGCCGCTGCTGGACCGGATGGAGCTGATCCGGCTGGCTGGCTACACCGAGGAAGAGAAGCGTGAGATCGCCCACCGGTACCTGATTCCGCGCCGGGTGAAGAATGCCGGCTTGACGGCCGAGCAGTTTCAGATCTCCGAAGCCGCCCTGCAACGCGTGATATCCCGTTACACTCGCGAGGCCGGTGTACGGCGCCTGGAGCAGACCCTCGGCCGGTTGACCCGTAAGATCGCCCTACGCTTCGCCGAGGGACATACCGAACCGGTGGTGGTTCAGCCGGAAAATCTGCCGGAGCTGCTCGGTCCGGAGATGTTTATCCCCGAACAGATGCGGCGTAATCTGCCCGCCGGAGTCGCCTGCGGGCTGGCCTGGACCGAGGCCGGCGGTGACGTGCTCTATGTGGAGGCGACTTTGCTGCCCGAAGGCTCCGGGCTCACGCTCACTGGCCAACTCGGCGAGGTCATGCAGGAGTCGGTGAAGACGGCCCAGAGTTTCATCTGGTCCCATGCCAGCGAGTTCGGCATCGACGGCTCGTTGTTCAAGAACTCCGGCGTGCACGTTCACGTTCCGGCGGGCGCCATTCCCAAGGATGGTCCGTCGGCCGGCGTCACCATGATCACGGCTCTCAGTTCGCTCTACACCGGGCTGGCCGCCCGCGGGGATACGGCCATGACCGGGGAAGTCACGCTGAGCGGCCTGGTGCTCCCCATCGGGGGAGTAAAGGAGAAGGTGATGGCCGCGCGCCGCGCCGGCATTCACCGTGTTCTGCTGCCCAAGGCGAACGAGAAGGATCTCCAGGAACTGCCCGAAGATGCGCGGAAGGACATGGAGTTTCATTTCGCCGAACGGGTGGAGGACGTGCTCGAGGTCACCATTCCGCAGTTGAAGCACCGGCTGGCGCTGGCCAGTTGAGCGGGGCGCGCGGTTTAGCCTCCCGCGCCGATGGAGTGTGGGGGCCGGTGGATAACCGCCAGCCCCAGCCGCTCGAAACTCGCCAGCGCCTGCCGGAACGCGATGAAGTCGAGAGGCTTCACCAGGTAGCATCGGGGATCGACGCGATGCTGAAGCAGCGCGTTGGCCTCATAGGGTGACCCGGAGAGTACGATCGTCGCGATCTGCCGCAGTACCGGATCGTCGCGCATTTCCCTCAGCACGTCGTAGCCGCTTTTCCGCGGCAGATTCAGATCGAGCAACACCAGCGCCGGCGTGGGCGCCGTCGCGTAGCGGCCTTCTTTCTTGAGGTACGAAATCGCATCTTCACCGTTGGTCACCACGCTGAGCGGATTCTGGAGCCTGGCCTCTTCGAGCGCGATCTCCGCCAGCCGGACATCGGCCGGATTGTCTTCCACCAACAGGATGTGCGCCGGTATCAGCGCTTGGTACTCCATAATTCCCTGACGTTTACTTTTCGGTCAGTGCCGCCACGCCCGGCAGTTCGATTCCCGAAAGAAACTCCAGCGATGCTCCGCCGCCCGTAGAGATATGGCTGATCTTGGAGGCCACTCCGGCCGATTTGATCGCCTTTTCCGAGTCGCCGCCGCCCACAATTGAAGTCGCTCCGGAATCTGCCACCGCCCTGGCCAGTTCCACCGTTCCTTTGTCGAACGGCGGTTTTTCGAACACACCCATCGGACCATTCCAGATTACCGTGGCCGCGCCCGAAATGACCTGCTTATAGGCTTCGATCGTGGCCGGCCCGATGTCCACAGCCAACTTATCGGCGGGAATCACCGTGACTGTAGTACCCTCCAGCGCGTCTCCGCTCAGGCTTTCGGTCACTACATGGTCGATCGGCAGCAACAGTTTGCCCCCGGCTTTTTCCATCAATTGCTTCGCCAATTCGAGCTTGTCGTCCTCCACCAGCGACTTGCCCACCGGCTCGCCCTTGGCCTTGAGGAACGTGTAGGCCATGGCTCCGCCGATCAGCAGTCTATCCACCAGGCCGATCAGATTGACGATCACCTCGATTTTATCCGATACCTTCGCCCCGCCCAGAATGGCGACACAGGGGCGTTCCGGATTGGTGACGGCTTTGCCGAGGTATTGCAACTCCTTCTCCATCAGCAGCCCGGCCGCGGCCTTCGATACATAGGCGATCATGCCCACCGTAGAGGCGTGAGCGCGATGCGCGGTGCCGAAGGCGTCGTTGACGTAGAGATCGGCGAGCGCGGCCAGCGCTTTGGAAAACTCCGGGTCGTTGTTTTCCTCCTCCGGGTGGAAGCGGAGATTTTCGAGCACCAGCACTTCACCGGGTTCCGGCAGCATCTGCGCCACCTGCCCGCCGATGCAGTCGGGAGCCATGGCAACTTTCACCTTGCCGCCCAACAGTTGTGCCAGGCGCGCGGCGGCCGGCCGCAGGCTCATGTCCGGGTTCACCTTACCTTTGGGACGGCCCAGGTGGCTGGCCACGATTACCGCCGCGCCCTGCTCGAGCGCGTATTCGATGGTTGCCAGCGACGCCTTGATGCGCTTGTCGCTGGTAATCACCATCCCGCCGTCCTTCTTCTCGAGAGGAACATTGAAATCTACCCGCAGGAATAGCCGTTTGCCGCGAAGATCAAGATCACGAATTGATAGTTTTGCCATAGTAATCCTTGGAAATCTTGATGGTATCACGCGCCACATCGGCATCCCGCGAGTTGTTACCCGGCTTACGCCACGCCCACGGGGCGCACTTTCAGCCCCTCCGCGCGCCAGGCTTCGATCAATGCCCCCACCGCTGGCGGGTACCGTGGTTCCCGCAGCACGCAGCCTTCTTCCAACTGCACCAGGATACGGTAGGTTTCACATAACAGCCGGCTGCCAAAGACACCGCCGATTCCGGCTATGGCTACTGGTTCGCCCGGCACGAATAGCTGCTGCCGCACGGCTGCCGTGTAGGATGCCAGCGCCTGGGCGGCGCCGGACAGAATCTCCCGCGCTACCGCATCGCCTTCGATTGCCGCTTCATCCACCAGCGGCGCCATCCGCGCCACTGTTGCCCGTGGATAGGCCGATCCGTACAACTGGTGCAGCAGACCGTCGGCCAGTTTTTCGCCGGTCGCCTCCAGCAGTCTTGCCCGCAGGCTGGTCGGCGGTCCCCAGCCCTCTTCCGCGCGCAGACTGGCTCGCACGGCCTGGCGGACGATGTCGAAACCGCCGCCCTCATCGCCATAGATGTAACCCCAGCCGCCGGCGCGCGCCTGCCGCCCCTGCGCGTTTCTGCCAAACGAGATGCTGCCCGTGCCGGCGATGGTGATAATGCCCGGCTCGCCACCGTGGGCGCCCGCCAGCGCCACCAGCCCGTCATGGGTGATCGATATCGCATCGGCCCTGACCAGCGTTTCCAGAATTTCGCGGCGCTGCTCGGGTCCGCCGCTCAAACCGAAAAACGCGTGCCGGAAGCGGACCGAGCCGGCGTTGAGGCCGGCGCTGGCGCAGGCCGCGCCCACCGATCCGCTGATCGCCGTAACGAAGCGCTCCCGTCCCTCGGCCTTGCCGACGTGATTGCACGGACCGCCGCGTCCGCTGCCCAGAACCCGCCCGGTCTGGTCGCCGATCACCGCGGTGGTGCTCGATTGGCCCCCGTCCACCCCAAGAAACAATCCGCTCATTGTGCTTTTCGGATCTGGTACAGATCCGCTCCGTTGGTGCTCTCCAGGTAATCGAACCCCCACTCTCCGGACCTGGCGCGGAAATCCTGCTGCCCGAAGGAGCCCTGGTGGACCAGCAGGTAATCAATTCCGTGGGAGCGCACCTCCTCCCCTGCCAGCCGGCGCAGGTCTTTAGGCGGATCCACGATTTCGAGGGTTGCCTTGTCCGCCAGCACTCTGTTGTGTCCCGCGGCGTCTTCCCCTTCCAGCCGCCGTTCCGCCTTCCAATGATCCGACGAGGTGATGATCCGCACCTCGTCACAGACCGTTGCCGAGCCGAAGGACACCTGGTAGAACTGGCCTGCTTTCAAATAATCCCAGGTGCGCCACTGGGTAACCGGGGAGCCGTCCATTGCCAGGCCGGCGTCCCAGTGGTTCGGTTCGGCCGTCACCTTCCAGTTGCTTCGCGGGAGCTCCACTCCCTGGTTATAAACCCGCAGCTCGGTGATGGCCCAAATATCGGTTCCCACCTTCGCTGTCTGGATGATCTTCAGTTTCCGGAAAGCGCCCGCCCGGTACCGGAACACCCAACGGTGCCGCGGCTGGAAGTCTTCGGCCATCGGCTCCCACAAGGTGCGCATCAACCGCTCGTTCAGCGCGCCCTGAAAGTTCACGATGATCCGGCGCGTGGTGTAGGCCTCGGCCACCTGGCCGAAGGAGAACACCGCCGCCTGGGGTGGCGTCCTGCGCTCTATCATCCGCGCGATGAGGTATTCGGGCAGATGCTTGATCAGGAACTGCTCTTCGGGGATCCGGCGCAGCGCCGCCCGCACCGGAAATGCGGCCAGGCGCCAGGCCGTCGGGGCGCAATAGCGGCTCAGCACCGGCGGCCACGATGCCAATGCGTGGAGCGCCGCCACCAGCAGCAGCAGCGTGCCCCACCGCTCCATCGCCAGCGCCATCGAGAGCGCCACGAACGGCAGCGCCGGAATCAGGAACCTGGTTCCGATGTTGGCCGGATAGGTCAGCGCGAACAGGCCGGCGGCAAACAAGAGCCGCCGGCCCGGACGCCGCCTGAGGCCGATCAGCGCCACCGGCGCCAGCAGGAAAAGCGGCCCGAACAATCCCGTCAGCCTGTCGCCGCGCCACAGAATCTGGCGGGGAATCTCTTTCCGGCTCGCCAAGCCGTAGGTTCGCAACTGGGCCGAATAATCGCGCTCAAACGAGACATGCACGGCGGGATTGGGGAATATGCCGTTCAGAAACGGCGAAAAGGGATTGCCGGTGACAACCACGTTTTTCACCAGCCACGGCGCGATCATCAGCAGCGCGCAGGCAGCCATCGCGGCCAAGGGCCGCAGCACCTTCCACCGGCGCTCTTTCCAGAGGACAAAACCGGCCGCGTAGATTACCGCCGGAAAGGCCGTGTACTTGATGGCGAAGGCGAAGCCGGCCAGCAGCCCGACGGCGGCCAGCAGGCGGTTATTACGCTCCTGGTCCCAGATCTGGAGCAGGTGAAACACAGCGAACACCACCGCCGCCACGGCGGCGTCGTTATAGGCCACGGTTCCGTCCACGCCCATCACCGGACTGAGATAGACGAACAGCGCCGCCGCCGCTCCCGCCGCCGGGTGGCCCTGCCGCCGCCCGTAGCTCAGAATCAACACCGGCAGCGCCGCCAGGAATGCCAGGTGGACCATGGCCGCGGCGGAGTGCCGCCCGAAGGCAAACGCCCACAAAAACAGCATCTCGACGCCCTGGGAGAGGTTGGCATAGATGTTGGTGGTGATCGCTACGAATCCGTGGGCGCGCAGGTAGCGCGCCACCAGCCCGAGATGATAAGCGCTGCCGTCCGGGCTGTACTCGGGCGCCATCGCATTGACCAGGTAAAGCAGCGAGAACAGGCCTCCGGCTGCCGCCAGCAGGACTTTCCAGCGCCCGGAGAGGGCAGCGAACCGCTTCCCGCTCCGGTTCAGCGCGCGCCGATGGATGGCCTCCGCCACGATGGCCGCGCCCACCGCCAGCAGCACGCCTTTGCGCGCCAGCCCCACCGAGCAGAGCAGGAATGCGGCCAGGCTGAGCAGCGCCGAGCCGGCCACAAAGGCCAGAGCATCCTCTTCCAGCCGGTAGAAGCTGGCTCCCAGGCGGCGGAATAGCATCCGTCCCAGCGACCAGGCAACCGCCACCGTGAAGGCGAATCCGAACAAAATGTAAAACGGCTGCGGCATGCTGGCGATGAATCTCGCAGTATAGCGAATGCTCCGCCCTCAGCCGGTGGGGCCTCCGGCATGGTAGAGTCTTTCTCGGACGGCCTTTTTGTTTTGACGCCTGAAACTCCGGGTTCAAGGACGAGACGGGCGATTGTGGCTGAACTGGCCCGACAGCGGGAGCCGGCTCCGGCGCGATTGTTGACGTCTTTTCGTTTGGATACAATGAGTTGTTTGATCCTGCGCAGATCCGTATCGAGAAACCAGGCACTGGAGTGGGACGTCTGAAGTTTGCGCAGTGTGGAAAGGAACCCGCGTTTCATGAAGTTTCGCAGGCTTAGATGCCTGAAAGCCCTACTTGTATGCCTGTCTGGTGTCCCGGCAATCGCTTCGTTCTCTTTCTCATTCGGTCAGCAAGCGCCCGCCGCCAAACCCGCTCCGGCATCTGCGCAGGAAAAAGCGCCGCCTGCACAGCCATCAAAGAAATCAAATCCGTTCGAACAGGTTCCTGTTGGGGAGCCGGCGCCTTCTCCCGCCAAACCGCAGGCTCCCCAGGCCGCTCCCGCGCCCGCCCAGCAGCCTGGATTTGAAACGCCGGGAGAAGCCAAAGAAGCGCCCAAGGCGCCCGGGCAGGGTGTTGAGAATATCGTCGAATCGATTGAATTCCGCGGCTCGCGGCGTGTCCCCCAGGAATCGCTGCGCGCCATGATCTTCACCCGCAAGGGCGACAAGTTCGATCCTGAGATGTTCCGCCGCGACTTTATTGCGCTGTGGAACTCCGGCCGCTTCGATGATATCCGCCTGGAGGCCGAGCCCGGAAAGATCGGCTGGATTCTACGCTTCATCCTGACCGAGCGCCGCGTGGTGCGCACCATCAAGTACGAGGGCAACAAGTCGATCACGGTTTCCGAGATCCTCGACCGTTTCAAGGAGCGCAAGGTCGGCCTGGCGGTGGAATCGCAGTATGATCCGAACAAAGTTCAACGGGCGGTGGTGGTGCTGCGCGAGTACCTGGCCGAGCGCGGCCGCCAGTACGCCGACGTTACCCCGCAAGTCCGCCAGATCCCCCCTTCGTCACTGGAGATCACCTTCCGCATGAATGAGGGGCCGAAGGTGAAGGTGGGCAAGCTCGATATCGAAGGCAATACTGTGTTCAGCGATCGCGTGGTGCGCCGCGCGATGAAGAACCTCAAGCCGATTGGCATCCCCTATTCGATCCTGTTCGAAAATATTTTTGCCAAGACGTACGATTCCACCAAACTCGAAGAGGACAAAGATCGCATCCGCATGTTTTACCAGGACCGCGGGTATTTCACCGCCCGCGCCCTCGATTCCGATGTCGACGTGCGCCGCATCCCGGCCGGCGACTTCAAGCTGCCGCTGATCTGGATGAACCGTCCGAAGATTATTGCCGACGTCAAGATCCCCATCGAGGAAGGCCGCCAGTACCGTTTGAACAAGATCAACTTCGTCGGCGTGAAACTGTTCCGTACTCCGGAGACGTTCATGCGGCCCCTGTTCCAGATGGGCGAGGGCGACATCTTCTCCACTTCCAAGCTGCGCAAGGGGCTGGAGAATCTGCGCAAACTGTACGGCGAGTTCGGTTACATCGACTTTGTCCCCGACCCCAGCTTCGACCCGGTTCCCGGCACCAACAAGATGGACCTGACGCTGACCGTGGATGAGGGCAAGCAGTTCTTCGTGCGCCGGATCGATTTCGCCGGCAACACCACCACCCGTGACAAGGTGATCCGCCGTGAACTGCTCATCGACGAAGGCGACATGTACAACACCCGCCTCTGGGAGATGAGCATCCTGCGCCTCAACCAGCTCGGTTACTTCGAAGCGTTGAAAGCGGAAGACGCCGCCGACATCAAGCGCAACCCGCAGAGTTCCACCGTTGACATCACGCTGAAGGTGAAGGAACGCGGTAAAAATTCCATTCAGTTGAACGGAGGCGTGTCGGGTATCGCCGGCAGCTTTATCGGGTTTGGTTATTCCACCAACAACTTCCTCGGCCTCGGCGAAACCCTCAGCCTCTCCACCCAGTTGGGCGATCGGATTCGGCAGGCTCAATTCGGCTTTACCGAACCCTATTTGTTCGACCGCCCGATTCAGGCCGGTTTCACCGTTTACACCCAGCGCTTCAATTACGATCAGGGCCGCGAAGTCTCGCTGCTGTCGGGCCGCAACCTGATCCCCCTCTACAATGCGCTCGGCGCCGAGAACCTGTTGAATTACGTCTCCAACAGCGCCGGTTTCACCACCTTTGTGAGTTATCCCCTGCGGCGCTCGTTTGCGCGCGTCGGCATCACTTATGGCTTCGACCGGCAGAACCTCAATACTCTCACCACGGCATCCACCGAGTACTTCCGGTACATCAATTTTATGGGGGTCAGCGGGCCCAATTCGCTCTCCGGCATCAAGACCAGCAGGATTATCCCCAACTTCAGCTACAACACGGTAAACCACCCGATCACGCCCACGGCCGGCAAGAGCATCTATATTTCACTGGCGTTTGCCGGCAGCGTCCTGGGGGGTAACGTCAACACCTTCGAGCCGACCATCGATCTGAAGTACTTCCGGCCGGCGCTCAAGAAGGGTCACGTGCTCGGCTTTCATCTTCTGGGCCGCATGGTGGCCGGCTATGGCGGCCGCGTGGCGCCGCCCTTCAGCCGTTACTACATGGGCGGCGAGGAGGATATCCGCGGATTTGAGAACTGGGGCGTGACGCCAATCGCCTACATTCCCACCGCGGCCACCATCAATGTGTTGAACTCCGATGGGTCGGCGCGCCAGCAGAAGGTCTTCAATCCCGATGGCACGGTCTCCTACCAGAATGTGACGATGCAGATTCCGGCTTACCAGATCACATGGCCGGGCGGCGATACGAATCTCATCGGTAACTTCGAATACCGGATTCCGATTGCCGGTCCGGTCACCGTGGCGCTGTTTTTCGATGCCGGTGTCGACCGCATCTCGCTGAGCAAGCAGTTGACGATGAACGAAGACCGCGTCAATGACCTGAACAGCCAGTTTCCACAGGCCGACTTCAATTCCAAGATTCGCGTTCTTGCCGAGACCCAGAAGATCCGTTCTTCCACCGGCATCGAGTTCCAGGTGTTGATGCCGGTGGTGAATGCGCCGTTCCGGCTCTATTGGGCCTACAATCCCACCCGGCTGGCGCAGTACCTGCAGCCTCCCATCGTTGCCGACCGCTCCTTCTTCCCGAATGCGGCCACTTTTGCCGCCGCCGTCGGACAGTTCGGAACAGCCTACCCCTGGTACGAAGAGAAAAGCACGTTCCGGTTTACGATCGGCCGGACGTTTTAGAGCCGGACGTTTTAGAGAATGTTAAGATCGAAGACTACGCTAGGAGTATTAACCGTGAATAGAAAGTTTGTGATGTTGCCGGCGCTTGCCCTCATTGCGGCGGCAAGCGTCTTCGGGCAGGCCAACTCGCCGTCCAAAGTCGGCACGATCCATATCCAGAACGCGATCATCGGTACCAAGGACGGACAGAAGGCGGCGGCCGAATTGCAAGCCAAGTTCGATCCCAAGCGCAAGGAACTGGAGCGGAAGCGGGCCGATATCGAACAGCTTCAAACCCAGCTTCGCAATGGTAGCAATACCATGAGCGAAGAGCAGAAGCAGAAACTCTACCGCGACATCGACACGCGCACCAAGTCGCTCAATCGCGATACCGAAGATGCCCAGGCCGAGTTTGAGCAGGAGCAGAACCGGGTTCTCCAGAAACTGGGGCAAAGCATCATGGCACTGATCACCAAGTACTCGCGCGACCATGGATATGCGGTGATCTTCGACGTCAGCAACCCGCAATCGCCGGTTCTGTACGTTTCCGACGCCGTTGACATCACGAGCGAGATCGTGAAGCTATATGACGGGCAGACCGGCGCCAACGCTTCGGCTCCGGCCGCCGCGCGCCCGGCGGCGGCTGCCGCTCCCGCCAGAAAGTAGCTGTTCGCAGACGCACACCGAAATCAACCACAGGAGGGGCTTCCACCCCTCCTGTTCCGTTTCCGGGCGACGGCTTATGCCGCCGGCGGCGTCAGAATCTGGAACTCGGACCTCAAGAACTGCCAGTCCGCCAGTTCGTACGCCCGCTTTTTCGTTTGCAGGCCGGTGGTCAGGTCTTTGGCCGAATAAGGCGCCAGCGATGGCACCTTCAATGTGAATGTAGCCTCCGGCTCCGATTGTCCGGTTGCCGTCACCGCCTTCAGGTGTACCAGGATGTCCAGCGGAGGAAGTTCGGCGCCGGAGTGATTCACCACCAGCACGGCGACCTGCGGCTTGTCGTGTTCCTCGGTGATGCGGACACCGGAAAGCTCTATGTACTTGGCGTAGGGGTGCGGTTGGAGCGGCGCCGATTCGGCCCTGCCGGGCAGCGTAACCTGGGCGGCGGGAGCGGGCGGCGTTTTCTTCAGATTGTAGAGGTACACTCCCCCACCCACCACCGCAATCAACCCGCCGGCAACCAGCAGAGTCACCAGCCAGCCGGGCATTCCCGATCGCGGCGGCTGGTAGGGTGTGGGCGGCAGGGACTGCGCCGGGACCGGCGCGGGCGCCGGTGGCGGTACCGGCGGCGCTGTCACGCCGCCGAAGGCTGGAGGCTCCACTGGTTTTAGCGGCTCCCCGGTGGCCGGCTGGTCCAGTTTTCCGGCACATTGCGGGCATTCATTATAAGACGGCGAAACTTCCATTCCGCACTTCGGACAGATCCAGGTGAACATTGATGCTCGTCCCTCTCGCTTTTCGCTTTTACTCTACCGCAACCCAACTTCGCGACCCGGCGGATCTCTCGATCGCGTCCAACACCACCTGTACCTTCTGGGCGTCGGCAAAGCCGGGATGAAACTCGCTGCCGGCGGCCAGTGCCTGGAGAAAATCGCCCAGCGCGCCGATAAAGGTGTGTTCGTAACCGATTACGTGTCCGGGTTTCCAGTAGTTGTTCGCATAGGGCTGGTTGGGTCCGGTCACCATTATTTTCCGGGTGCCCTGTAGCCGCGGCGGCGCGGTCGCGTCGAAGTATTCCAGCCGCGCCATGTCTTCCAGGTCGAAGCGCAGCATTCCCAACTGGCCGTGAATCTCGAACTGGTTCCGGTTCCGGCATCCTACCGCGTAGCGGGTCGCCTCAAACGACCCCACGCTCCCGTTGGCAAAGCGCGCCATCGCCATCGTCGCGTCGTCGATCTCGCGGCCGGGGGCGAAGGTGTGCATCATCGCGCTGACCTCGCTGATATCGCCGTTCAAATAGAGCGCCAGGTCCACGATGTGCGATAACAGGTCGCCCAGCACACCCGATCCCGCCCCGGCCTTGCTCAGTTTCCAGGTTTTGGTTGTCGCTCCCAAAGCCGGCCAGTCCTGCAGATAAACTGCGCGGTAATGGTACACCGGGCCGATGCGCCCTTCGTCGATCAGTTGCCGGGCATAGGCCACCGCCGGCACCCGGCGATAGTTGAACCAGACCATCGTCGGAACGTTCCTGGCCGCCTCCACCATCTCGCTGCCCTGCTCGCGGCTGATGGCCATCGGTTTCTCGCACAACACGATCTTACCCGCCCGGGCCAAGGCGATGGCCATCTCGGCGTGAGTGGCATTGGGCGTGGCGATGTCTACGAGGTCGATGTCATCGCGGTCCACCAGCGCCCGCCAGTCGGTGGCAGTCTCGCGCCAGCCCCAGCGCGAAGCCATCGCCTGGAGCGGTTCGCGGTTGCGGCCGCACAGCACCGCCCGCTCCAACTGGTAAGGAAGGTCAAAGAACCGTCCCACCTGGGCGAACGCGTTGGAATGCGCCCGCCCCATGAATCCATGACCGATCAGTGCCACTCGTAGCTTGGTAGGCATAGAATCTACGATTAATTATTATGGACTGGTTCCGCCGCGCTCGCGTTTCATCCCGGCGTCTGGCAGTGTTCAGCGGCTCGTTTCATCCGCCTACCCGCGCCCACCTGGCGCTGGCGCGCGCGGCGCTGGCGGTGGTGGACGAAGTGCTGTTCGTGCTGCCGCGAGTGTTTCCGCACAAAGTGTACGGCGCGGTTTCGCTCGAGCAGCGCATGACGCTGTTACTGGCCGCCACTGAGGGCGAGCCGCGCTTCTCGGTGGCCGCCACCGATGGCGGGCTGTTTCTGGAGATTGCCGCCGAGTGCCGCCACGCCTATGGCCCCGCCATCGAGCTATATTTCCTCTGCGGGCGTGACGCCGCCGAGCGGATCATCCATTGGGATTACGGCCCGCTGCCGCCCATCGCGCGCCAATTGGAGAGCTACCACCTGCTGGTAGCTGCCCGCCGGGGCGCCTTCACTCCACCTGCCTCGCTAGCCGCGGCGGTGCGGACACTGCCGCTCGATGCCGGCTATAGCGAGGTCTCGGCCACCGAAGTCCGCCGCCGCATTCGCGCCGGGGAACCCTGGCGCCACTTGGTTCCGGCCTCCATCACCGAACAGGTTGCCCGCCTCTACGGGCAGTGAATCCGCTACTCGATCCGCCTACTTCGGAAGCGCCTTATCGAGGGCTTCGGTAAAAGGTTTGAGCGGGGCGAGATCGTCGCCGTTGGTTTCCACCACCACAAAATAACGGCCCTTGTGGAACATCAGGCGGCGGATGCCTTCACCCTTGCCCGTCTTCTGATTTGCCTCCACCGGAGCCGGTTTGGGGAACTTTTGCAACAATTCGAACGCGGAGGTCTCGGTTCCCATCTGGTAAAGCACCACGGTCATCGGCGCCGGGCCTTCGTATGAGCCTCGCGCTTCGGCCTTCAATCCAAGGTTGCGCGCCACGGGCGGCCACCCCTCGGCCGGCACCTGGAAGGTGCGTCCAAGATGGTAGCCGCCCTCCACGGTGGCCGGGAAGACGTGGATTTCCTGGCTCACGCGCGGCTGGCGGGAACATCCCGCCAGGGCTGCCAGCAGCAAGAGAAAAATTCCTGACCTGATCATTCGAAACTTCATCATAGAACGCCTCGGATGTCCCGCGGGCGGCCAGTGTTACGATCGAATGTAATGGCCAAATTCAAAGCGTCCAGGGGGCGCAAGGGAAAGCCGGCGGCGCCGGCCCAGGGGGCCATCCCCTGTGTCATCATCCTGCTGCTTGGCGCGCTGCTGGTGGCGCTGCTGCTCTATTTCGCTCTGCGATCCTACGGATAACGATGCGCCTTGACGGACGACAGAACGACCAGATGCGGGAGGTCCGCATCATTCCCGATTACATTGTGACCGCCGAGGGCTCCGCCCTGATCGAGGTCGGCAACACGCGCGTGCTTTGCGCCGCCACGCTCGAAGACACCGTGCCCTCGTTTCTACGCGGTTCGGGCAGGGGTTGGGTCACCGCCGAGTATTCCATGCTACCTCGCGCCACGGTGAAGCGCACCCCGCGCGAGGTTACCAAGGGCCATCCCTCGGGACGCACGCACGAGATCCAGCGCCTCATCGGGCGCAGTCTCCGTTCGGTGGTGGATACCGCCCGCATGCCGGATATGACGGTGATCATCGACTGCGACGTCCTGCAGGCCGATGGCGGTACGCGCACCGCCTCCATTACCGGAGCCTGGGTCGCTCTGGCGCTAGCCTTTCAGCGCATGCTCCAGGGGGGAGTCCTCAAACGCATGCCGCTGACCGATTATGTAGCCGCCACCAGCGCCGGCATCGCCGGTGGCGAGCCGATGCTCGATCTGTGTTACGAGGAGGATTCCCGCGCCGAGGTGGATATGAACATCGTCAGGACGGGCGGCGGCCACTTCGTCGAACTCCAGGCCACGGCCGAGCACCAGTCCTTCACCGACGATCAACTGGCGCGGCTCATCGCTCTCGGTAAGACGGGCATCCAGCAATTAATCGAAATCCAGAAAGGATTCGTCAAACTGGCGTGAGGCTATGGTGCGCTTCGTCGAATCCCGGCAAGCTGGCCGAATTCCGCCTGGCGCTGGATACGTTCGGCCACGGCCGCTACCCGGTGGAGCCGCTACCCGGCATCAATCTGCTGGCACCGCCCGAGGAGACCGGTTCAACGTTTGAAGAAAATGCCGCCGCCAAGGCGCTCTACTACGGCGGCCATGGCTCCGGTTTGTTGTTCGCCGATGACTCGGGCCTCGAAGTGGATGCGCTCGGCGGGGCTCCAGGCGTTCATTCCGCGCGCTTTGCCGGCCCGGGCGCCACCGATGCCGACAACAACCGCCTGTTGCTCGAACGCCTTCGGGGTGTTGGCTGCCGCGCGGCGCGATTCGTGTGCGTCGTTGCCCTGGTTGAAGACGGCCGCCTACTGGGAACCTTCAGGGGTAGTGTCGAAGGCAGGATTCTCGAGGCTCCCCGCGGCTCCAACGGCTTCGGCTACGACCCATTGTTCTTCTATCCCCCTTTCGGCTGCACCCTTGCCGAAGCGTCGCGGGAGCAAAAACTTCAGGTCAGCCACCGTGGCAATGCGCTGGCGGCGATGATCCGGCACCTCGCCACAATACGGCCCGGCGGGCGGGAGTGACCGCACGCGCGCCGCGCCTTAACCGCTACCGGCGCGCATCGCCTCGCGGACCTGGCTCCGAAGCCCGCGCAGTGATGTGCCTCCGGCCACCAGGCAGAGGAATCCGGTGATGGTCAAAGGCAGCGTCAGAATCACGAACACCACCAGTGAAAAGTTGGTGGCCCGGACCGAATCGACCCCGAACAGCGTCAGCCCCAGAATGGTGAAGAACTGATAAATCCCAACGTTGGCCGGGGCATTGGGCGGCGCCGTGCCCAGGTGCCAGATCAGGAACACCGTCAGGCTATGCCAGATGTTGAGCGGTAAACCGTAGGCCACCATCACCATCCAGTAGCAGAGTCCCTGCGCCAGTTGGAACAGGGCGGACACCAGGAATGCCTCCCAGAAGTGCCGGGATCGTCCGATCGTGCGGAGGATCTGTCCCCAGCGGCTGTGCCGGCGCAGCGCAAAGAATCCCGTAACGGCGCCGCCCGCCAGCAGTACCACGGCCAGGATTCGGGCGCCCTCTTCAATCTGCCTGGGCAGCGGGAAGAAAAAGGTGGCTGCCGCCACGCCCAGAAGCACCCATATGCCATCGAACAGGTGTTCGATGCCCATGGACGGAATCACGTCGAAGATCGGTTTGTGGATTCTCCGGGCCACCAGGTAGGCCCTGACGAACTCACCCAGCCGGAAGGGAACCAGGTTGTTGACGAAGAGGCCGGAAAAGACCGCCTGTGTGGTATGGCGCACGGCGGCCCGCGCCGTCGGGCGCAACAGCAACTCCCAGCGCCACCCCTGTAGCACCCAGGCGCTGAGGTCTACCGCTACCGCTGCCGCAACCCACTCCCACCTCATCCCCAATACGTCCCGGAGCAATGCGCTGGGGTGAAAATCGCGCAGCACCCAGGCCAGACACACCGCCGCCAGCGCGTATACGGCGGCAGTCCTGACCTTAGTGCTCGTGGACGTCTTCGAGGTAGGTATATCCGTGGAGCCCGTCATCGTAGAAGCGAATGAGGCGCGCCAGGTCCTCGTAGCCGATTCTGCCCTCCCGCAGCGCCGTCTCGGCGTCGCGCCGGAACTTGTCGAGCATCTGCTGCGTGCTGAACTGAACGTAGTTGAGCACTTCCTGCACCGTATCTCCGCGAATCACCGTATCCAGAACCACTTCGTTATTCGCGTTGAGGCTCACGTGGACGGCGTTGGTGTCGCCGAACAGGTTGTGCAGATCCCCCAGGATTTCCTGGTATGCGCCCACCAGGAATGCGCCGATGTAGTACTCCTTGCCGTTGAACTGGTGCAGCGGGAGCGTCTTCTTCACGTCGCGCCGGTCGATGAACTGGTCGATCTTGCCGTCGCTGTCGCAGGAAATGTCGCCCAGTACGCCGCTCCGCGTAGGCACCTCCTCCAGGCGGTGAATCGGCATGATGGGGAACAACTGCTTTACCGCCCAACTGTCCGGCATGCTCTGAAACAGGGAGAAGTTGCAGAAGTAGGTATCGGAGAGCATGCCTTCCAGACCCTCGATCTCCTCCGGGAAATAATCCAGCTCCCTGGCCATCCGCAGCACGCGCCGGCAGATCGCCCAGTAGAGGTTTTCCGCCACGCAGCGCTGGCTCAACGGCAGGTAGCCCAGGCTGAACAGGTTTAGCGCCGAATCGAGCGACTGCTGCGCGTCGTGAAAACTCTCGAGCATGTTCTTGCTGCTCAGCGAGTGGTAGGTTTCAAGCAGGTCCTTCACCGGACGTTCGGCGTCCGCGGTGAGTTCCTGCGGCACATCCGGCTCTCCCAGACCCGACACACCCAGGACGTTGAACACGAGCACGCTGTGATAGGCGGCCACGGCCCGCCCGCTCTCGGTGATAATCGCCGGGTGCGGCACGCCGGCCTCGTCACAGATGTTCTGAATGTGATACACGATGTCGTTGGCGTACTCCTGCAGCGTGTAGTTCACACTCGATTCGAAGTCGGTCTGGGAGCCGTCGTAATCGATTCCCAGCCCGCCGCCCACGTCCAGGTACTTCAGCCCGGCGCCGGCGCGGGCCAGTTCGACATATACCCGCGCTGCCTCGGTCACCGCCGCCTTGATGTGGCGTATGTTGGTGATCTGGCTGCCCAGGTGGAAGTGCAGCAACTCCAGGCAGTCGGCCATGCCCGCCGCCCGGAGCTGTTCCAGCGCGCGCAGCGCCTCGCTCGCCGTCAGCCCGAACTTCGACCGGTAGCCGCCCGATGACTTCCACCGCCCGGCTCCTCGGCTGGCCAGCTTCATGCGCAATCCGATCGACGGCTTAACGGCCAGCCGCTCGGAGTACTTCAGGATCAGGTCCAGTTCGGTGTACTTTTCCACCACCGGCGTGATCCGGCGTCCAATTTTGCGCCCGTAGAGCGCCATCTCGATATACTCGTCGTCCTTGAAGCCGTTACAGATGATCGGCGTCTCGTTGTCGGCCACCGCCAGCACCGCCAGCAGTTCGGGCTTCGAACCCGCCTCCAGCCCGAAGCCGTACGGCCGCCCGAACTGAAAGACCTCCTCCACCACCTGCCTCTGCTGGTTGACTTTGATCGGATAGACGCAGCAGTAGCGCCCGTGGTAGCCGTGCTCGTTGATCGCGCTCTGAAACGCATCGTACATCTCGCCCAGACGGTGCTTCAGGATCTCGGCAAACCGGATCAGAATCGGAAGGCCGATGCCGCGCAGCACCAGCGTGTCCACCAATTCCTTCAGATCGATGGACCGTGCCGCCTCTCTCGATGGATGAACGAAAAGGTGGCCGTTTTCACCAACCGAGAAGTAGCCTTTGCTCCAACTGGCCACATCGTAAAGCTCGGCCGCGTCGGTGGTCGTCCAACGCTCGGACGGTTCCCACACCGCGATCCCTTCGGTCATTTTCAGATTCAACATCCCTCCGTCAATCTCAAGTGTCCTTCGAAAACCCTGCCGGGGCAACTCCAAATTCCCACTTGGCACGCGGGCCCTCGGTTCACGCTAAAATCGAAGCCACCATGTCGCTCAAAGGAAAAGCCGCCCTGGTCACCGGCGCCAGCAAAGGCGTGGGGAAAGGCATCGCCCTCCAATTGGCCGCGGGGGGAGCTCGCGTGGCGGTCAATTACCATTCCGATGCCGCGGGCGCCGCCGCCACGGTGGCGGAGATTACTTCGGCGGGCGGTGAGGCGTTTGCGGTTCAGGCCAGCGTCGCCGCCGCCTTCGAGGTCCACCGCATGTTCAAGGAGGTGGCCTCCCGCTTCGGCCGTCTCGACATCCATGTCAACAATGCCGGCGTGCAAACCTGGAAACCCATGCTCGAACTCACCGAGCAGGAGTGGGACCTGGTGCTCGACACCAATCTCAAGGGATGTTTTTTATGTACGCAGCAGGCAGCCCTGCTGATGAAGGATTCAGACGGCGGCGCCGTCATCAACATCGGTTCGGGATGCAACAAGGCGCCTTTCCCCAACCTGGCCAGTTATACCGCCAGCAAGGGAGCGATCGAGATGTTCACCAAGGTGGCCGCGGTGGAACTGGGCCCATACAAAATTCGCGTCAACTGCGTCGCGCCCGGCGCGATCGAGATTGAGCGTACCCGGCGCGAATTGGGTGACTATGCCGGCACCTGGGCTGCACTCACCCCCATGGGCCGCGTCGGCCACCCGGTTGACATCGGACGCGTCGTGGCATTTCTTGCCGGCGATGGCGCCGAGTTCATCACCGGCCAGACGGTCTGGGTTGACGGCGGACTGTTCACTCGCCCGGCATGGCCCTATCCGATGGGCGGCTGACGCGCGATCACCTGGCGTTCGTCTCCCTGCCGCCGGGTCAGCTTCCGGCGGTCCAGATATTCGAGCAACGGTACGGCGTACTTGCGTGAAACCCCGGTCCAGGTCTTAAACTTGGCAATGCTGAAATTCTCGCCGGCATGACTTTGAACCAGTTTCTCCAGCCGCGCCAGTGTCATGCGGCCCAGGATCAACTCCGGCGCGATCCGCACCAGCCGGCCGTCGCGCAGCGCCATTTCGATCAACTGCCGCGCCGGGGCCGGCGCGAGCCCCGATGCGGCCGCCAGCGCCTCAAACGGGAGCGCCTGCAAGCCGGCATTTTCCGCCGCTGCCTCCATCCGTTCAACCGCCTGGGCCTGGTCGCGGCTCAGCGTCATCCGGTGACCTGTCTGGCGCACGAACTCCTGTTCGATCTGGAGTGTTTCGGTCCGTTCCACCAATGCCCGCAACAGCCCCCGGGGAGCCTTCGGCGCCAGTTGAATGCGCAACGGCTCCACCCCCATTCCCGGCGACAAAGGCAGCGTTTCGTGGAAGGCCGCTACCGCCGTTTCGAGTGCTTCGAGCAGCGCGCGCAGCCGGTCGCGTCCGATCAGCCAGGGCTCGGAAATCGAAAACAGTTCTCCCGCGTGCGCTGCTTGAGCCAGTGGCAATCCGCTGCGTGCGGCCAGTTGCCGCAGGCTCATTCCGTATGGGGCCGCGGCGAGAAAAATCGACGCCCGGCCGATTGGATCGGCTGCCCTCAGCGCGTCCAGCCGTTTTGCCATCGCCACCCGTCCCAGCCGCGGCGGAGCGGTGTCCAACACCATGCCACCGCCAATCGTTACCACGGGGGAGAATTGTCGGATGATGAAACGATCGCCCGGCAACACCAGCAAGGGCGAGGCCAGCCGCATCCGGACGCTGGCGGCTGCTCCCGGCGGCACCGCTTCGGGTGGCGCAACCAGGCGCACCCTCGCCTCGGTCTGCGCCGTTCCGGCATGGAAATGCACCGGCGCGCCCTGTTTCAACTCCCGCGCCGAGGCCAGCAGATGAAGTTCGCAGGCAATCTCCCGGGTTGTCTCAAAACGGTCCGGCTCCAACAGTACCTGGCCCCGGCGCAACAGGGCGGCCTCGGCGCCGGTCACGTTCAGCGCCACACGCTCACCCGCGCCGGCCTGCCCGACGGCGCGGCCGTGGGTCTCGATACCGCGCACCCGCAACCGGCGCCCGCCGGGTTGCGCCTCAATTTCAGCGCCGGTGCTTATGGCGCCCTCAATCAATGTGCCGGTCACAACGGTGCCGAAACCGCGCAGCGAAAACGAACGGTCAACCGGCAGCCGGAAGGAGCCCGTGGTGTCCCGGCCCGGCAGTTCGGAACAGAGGTCGCGCAGTGCCTGTTTGAGTTCCTCCAAACCGCTCCCGGTCACCGAACTCACCGCCACCACCGGCGCGCCTTCGAGAAACGACCCGGCCACCAGTTGCTCCACTTCCATTCGTACCAGTTCCAGATGCCCGCTCTCCACCAGGTCGCTCTTGGTGAGCGCCACGATGCCGCGCCTCACTCCCAGCAGCCGGCAGATATCGAAGTGTTCGCGGGTCTGCGGCCGGACCGATTCGTTGGCCGCCACCACCAGAAGCACGGCATCGATTCCGCCTACCCCGGCCAGCATATTTTTCACAAACCGTTCGTGGCCCGGAACATCGACGAATGCCACCCGCACCGGCCCAAGATCCAGGTGGGCGAAACCGATGTCGATGGAAATTCCCCGCCGCTTCTCCTCCTCCAGCCGATCCGTATCAATACCGGTCAGCGCGCGGATCAACGCTGTTTTTCCGTGGTCGACGTGCCCGGCGGTGCCGGCGATCATTGAGGTCATCGCATTGAAGCCTTTTTCACTCTCCGCCATTGCGTTACTCGGCTGCGGCATGGTTGCCCAGACGCCGCCGGCCGCACCGCCCCAGGCGGTTTTTCGCGCCGGCGTTTCCGCGGTTCGGGTCGACGTTCAGGTTGAGGAAAACCGCCGGATCCTGCGCGGGCTCACGGCACCTGATTTCATTGTCACCGACAATGGCGTCACGCAGACCATCACCCAGTTCGGTCATGAAAACGAGCCGCTCTCGCTGGCGCTATTGCTCGACGTCAGCGGCAGCATGCAGACCTACCTGAAGCAGATCTCCTCCACGGCACGGGAAGCCCTGGGGCATCTTCTTCCGGGCGATCGCGTCGCCGTGATGCTGTTCAGCCTGCGGACCGCCGTCCACGAACCGTTCACCGACAATCACGCGGTCGCCGCCCGGGCTCTCGATCCGAAAGGCTTTCAGAGCGCGGCCCTCGGCGCCGGCACCGCCATCAATTCGGCGATTCTCGATGCGGCCAAATATACCATCGAAGATCAGCAGTCCCTTCCTTTTGCCAGGCGTGGCCGCCGCGCCATCCTGATGCTGACCGATAATTTCTCGCTCAACTATCAGGTCCCTGACGAGAAAGCGATCCAGGCCCTGTTTGCGGCCGACATAGTCTTTAACGCCATCGTCGTCGGTAAAGGCCACAAGCCGCCGCCCATCGCACCGGGCACATACACCAATCCCGACTTCACGCCCGCCGACGTGTTTCGCATCGCCGACGAGACCGGCGGCGAAGCGATCCGCGTGGAACGCGCCGGGGAGGCATTTGCCGGGATGCTGGAGCGGATTCGCAGCCGCTATACGTTGCTCTATTCCGCGCCCCCTGCCGCGCCCGGCACGTTCCGCCAGATTCATGTCGAACTCGCTCCCGCCGCGCGGGCCCGCTACCCCAAGGCCGTCGTTCGCGCGCGGAGCGGCTACTATGTCACCAGGGAGTAATCATCTGCCTCGAAAATCGGAAATCGCGCTGGTGGAACGCCTGCGCGCCAAAGCGGCCTCATCGGCCTCGGGACGTGGCCTGCTCGCCGGCATCGGCGACGATTGCGCCATCTTCAACCCGCCCCGCGGCCGCCACCTGGTCTTTACCACCGATCTGTTGATCGAGGATGTCCATTTCCGGCGCTCCACCCATTCAGCGCGTGACGCCGGCCACAAGGCTCTGGCCCGCGGCCTTTCCGACATCGCCGCCATGGGCGCCACGCCGCACTTCTGCCTGGTCTCGCTGCAGGCTGCTCCCTGGACGCGCCCCGCCTGGATCGACGGCTTCTACAACGGTTTGCTGACGCTTGCTGCCCGCACCGGCACGGCATTGGCCGGAGGCGATTTGGCCCGCGCCGCTTCGTTCACCAGCGACATTGTGGTGTGCGGATCGGTCCCGGCCGGATGCGCCCTGCTCCGCTCAGGGGCCTGCCCCGGCGACGCGCTCTGGGTTACCGGATCACTTGGCGCCTCGGCACTGGGCCTGGCTACCGGTAAAGGACCGGCCTGGAGGCGTCATCTTCGTCCGGAGCCGCGCCTGGGCGCGGGGCGCTTTCTTCGCGGCCGCGCCACCGCCTGCATGGACCTGAGCGATGGCCTCTCGATCGACCTTTACCGCCTGGCGCGCGAATCCGGCGTTGCGGCGGTCGTCGATCGTCCCCTGCCCGTTTTTCCGGGCGCCTCGCTGGAGCAGGCGCTCAACGGCGGCGAGGATTACGAATTGCTGTTCACCGCGCCGGCCGCGATGCGGATACCAGCGGTGCGGGACGGCCTCCCGTTCACCCGCATTGGCACCATTGCCAAGGGAACTGCCGGCCGGGTGGATTTTTTCGGGACAAAACTCGAAGCCCTGGGCTACGACCATTTCCGGTGATTGCGCCGACGGCAACCGCCACCGGGCAAACGGCTTATAATAGGCGACGATGGTACGTGCCCTCGGTTGTTTCGCCCTATTTACCCTGACTTCGATATCTGCCATGAGCGCCGTGAAAATCGAAAGGACGCCGGCCATGGGCTGGCTCAATTGCTACCGCATCACCAATGGAGAGGTGGAACTGATTGTCACCTCCGACGTCGGTCCCCGCGTTATGCGCTACGCCTTTGTGGGCGGCCGGAATTTGTTCAAGGAGTTCACCTCCCAACTGGGCAAGAGCGGCGAGAAGGAATGGGAGCCCCGCGGCGGCCATCGCCTGTGGGTCGGCCCGGAGATCAAGCCGATCACCTATGCCCTGGACAACAGCAAGGTCGCGATCGAGATCCACGGTGGCGTTCTCACCGCAACCGGACCCGTGGAGCCGGAAACCGGACTCCAGAAGCAGATCATTATCAAGCTTGCCCCCACCGGATCCCAGGTGGAGCTGATTCACCGAATAAAGAACACCACCCTGTTCCCGCTGGAATTTGCTCCCTGGGCGCTGACCATGATGGCGCAGGGCGGCCGCGGAGTCACCGGCTTTCCTCCCCGTGGGCATCACCCCATCGACCTCTCCCCCTCCAACCCGCTCGTGATGTGGCCCTATACCAACTTCTCCGATTCGCGCTGGAAATTCACCAGGAAATACCTCTCGCTGGTGCAGGATCCCAACAACGCCGATGCGCAGAAGGTGGCTCACTTCAACCAGCACACCTGGGGCGCTTATCTGCTGGGTTCGGATCTTTACATCAAGCGGTACGAGGCCGATCCGGCGAAGACCTATCCCGATTTCGGCGCGTCGTTTGAGATGTTCACCAACAACGATTTTCTGGAGTTGGAAACCGTCGGTCCGATGACCCGGGTCGAGCCTGGCGCGTACGCGGAACAGGTCGAGCGCTGGAGCCTCCACCGCGATATTCATCTCAATGAGTGGAGCGATGCCGAACTGGACCGCGTGATCCTTCCTTTGCTGCAATAGGGGAATCATGCTGAAGCTCTTCTGTTCGCTCGCGCTGGCGGCCATCGCCGCCCTGGGCCAGTACAAGACCGAACCCGGCGGCGCGGTGCCGTCCGAAGTGGCGCCCTCCATCGCCGCCGCGCTGGACAAGACGGGCGTGAAACTGGTGGGCCCTAACGGTGTGACCAGCGAACTGTGGCTGCGCCAGTCAATCCCCGCCGGTAACGCCGGTGGCGGCGAGAATGTGACTTTCACCGAAATTCCGCTCAGCGCCGTGGTCGGCGTCATCCGCCTCGGCGACGGCGCCACCGACCGCCGCGGACAACCGCTGAAGCCCGGCGTCTATGTCTTGCGCTATAACCGCATGCCGGTCGATGGAGATCACCAGGGCGCCGCGCCGCAGAGAGATTTCCTGGTTCTCAGTCCGGCCGCCGCCGACCAGGATCTGAACGCCGCGCCAGCCTTCGCCGATCTGATGAATCTGGGCCGCAAGGTGTCGGGAACCCCGCACCCGGCTGTCCTCAGCGTGTGGAAACCGGCCGACGATTATCAGGCCGGCCTTTCCAAAGAAGGAGAGAACGACTGGGTTTACATGACCAAGATCGGTTCCCTCCCCATCGCCATCATCCTGGTGGGCAAAGCCGAAGCCTGAATCCAGCCGCTTACCGCGCGCCCAGTCCGTGGCTCTGGAGCAGGTGCTGGACGGCGGGTGAGACAAGAAAGTCCAGAAAGCGCCGGGCCTCCGCCTCGCGGCCACTGCCCGTGATGGCTCCTCCAGCCTGATGGATCGGGTTGTACATGGCCGCGGGTAACAACACCCCCCCTCGCTGGTAGATCAGGGTCCAGGAGGTGATCGCGGCGTCGGCGTTGCCGCTGGCGGCGAATTCGTAGGCTTGCCGGACGTTTTCTCCGAACACGATCTTGCTCTCCAATTGCCGCCAGAACCCGCTCCGCTCCAGCAGTTGCTTCGCCGCCGCGCCGTAGGGCGCATGAGCGGGGTTGGCGATGGCGACGCGCTTCACGCCGGCCGGGGTCAGATCCCGCAACTCCCGGATCTTCCCCGAACGGGACCACAGCCCCAATCGCCCACTGGCATACACCCGAACCGAACCCGGTACAATCTTGCCGGCTCTCACTAATTCGGTGACGAATCGCTCGTTGGCCGACAGGAATATGTCGTAGGGCGCTCCGTTTTCCACCTGCCGGGCCAGCATTCCGGAGGCGCCGGTAATAAAGCGAACTCGGGCCCCACCGGCCTTCTCCCAGGCGCTGGCCAGTGCCGGTTCAAGTTCCGCCAGATCGGAGGCCGCGGCCACCAACAGCGGCCCGTCAGCGGCGCAGGCCGGTGTCGCGCCTGTTACTGAGAAAATCAGAAGAGTTCCAAGCAGCATTGTGAATATAAGTTGGGAGAAAGGGCTCCAGGAACTTGACAATACCGCACTAAGGTTTAATAATGGAATTGAACTAATGATGCCACGCTCAATGGACGCACCCCGCAACCACATCGACCGTCCAGCGTGCAGCCGGCCCGAGCGCCGGCCCAGGATTAGGGAGGCTTGACTAAGTATGAGCAAAATCATCGGAATCGACCTCGGTACCACCAACTCTGTCGTTGCCGTAATGGAAGGTGGCCAGCCGGTCGTAATTCCCAATCAGGAGGGCGGACGCACCACGCCTTCCGTCGTCGGCTTTACGAAAAGCGGCGAACGTCTGGTCGGTCAGGTTGCCAAACGCCAGGCCGTTACCAACCCAGAGAATACCATCTACTCGATCAAGCGGTTCATGGGCCGCCGGCACAATGAGGTGACCGAGGAGATGCGGCTGGTACCCTACAAAATCGCCAGCGGCGATGGGAACGACGCCCGTATCGAGGTTCAAGGCAAACTGTACTCTCCACCCGAGATTTCGGCCATGGTCCTCAGCAAGCTGAAGGAAGCCGCCGAAGCATATCTGGGCGAGAAAGTTACCGAAGCCGTCATCACGGTTCCGGCCTATTTCAACGATGCCCAGCGGCAGGCGACAAAGGATGCCGGCAAGATCGCCGGCCTCGAGGTGAAGCGTATTATCAATGAGCCCACGGCCGCCGCTCTCGCCTACGGTTTGGACAAGAAGAAGGATGAGACCATCGCCGTGTTCGACTTCGGCGGCGGGACGTTCGATATCTCGATCCTCGAGGTAGGCGACGGTGTGGTTGAAGTGAAGTCCACCAACGGTGATACGCACCTTGGCGGCGACAACATCGACCAGCGCCTGGTGGAGTGGATTATCGATGATTTCAAGCGTGAAAACGGCATTGACCTGTCGCGCGACCAGATGGCGCTGCAGCGTCTTAAGGAGGCGGCCGAGAAGGCGAAGATCGAGCTCTCCAACCTTCTGGAGACCGAGATCAACCTTCCCTTCATCACCGCCGACGCCACCGGGCCGAAGCACCTGGTGTTGAAACTCACCCGCTCGCGTTTCGAGCAGATGATCGACGACATTACGAAGCGGTGCGTTCATCCCTGCGAGCAGGCGCTGAAGGATGCCGGCATCACGCCGGCGCAGATCGACGAGGTGGTCCTGGTCGGCGGCTCCACGCGGATTCCGAAAGTTCAGGAAATTGTCCGTAACCTGTTCAACAAGGACCCCAACAAGACGGTCAACCCGGACGAAGTGGTCGCCGTGGGCGCTGCCGTTCAGGGCGGGGTGCTCAAGGGTGAAGTGAAAGACGTGCTGCTGCTCGACGTCACGCCGCTCTCGCTTGGTATTGAAACTCTGGGTGGCATCTTCACCAAGCTGATCGACCGCAACACGACGATTCCCACCCGCAAGAGCGAGACCTTCTCCACCGCCGCCGACAGCCAGACGTCGGTTGAGATCAAGGTCTACCAGGGCGAGCGGCCGATGGCGGGCGACAACCGTCTGCTCGGCGTCTTCCAGTTGACCAACATTCCGCCGGCGCCGCGCGGAATTCCGCAGATCGAGGTGACCTTCGACATCGACGCCAACGGCATTCTCAACGTCACCGCCAAGGACAAAGCCACCAACAACGAGCAGAAGATCACCATCACCTCCTCTTCGGGACTTTCCAAGGACGAGGTGGAGAAGATGGCTCGTGACGCCGAGTCCCATTCCGCCGACGACCGCCGCCGCCACGACGATATCGAGGCTCGCAACAAAGCCGACGCCATGGTCTACCAGATTGAGAAGATGCTCAAGGACCATCGTGAGAAGATCAGCGCCGACGACGCCTCGAATGTTGAAAAGGCGATCGAGGAAACCAAGGCCGCCATCAAGGAGGGCAGCGTCGAGCGGATCAATGCGGCCACCGACAAACTGACTCAGGCCAGCCACAAGTTGGCCGAGGCCATGTACAAGAACGCCGGCGCCGGTCCTCAACCCGGAGGCGCGCCCACTGACGGCGCGGGCGCCAAGCCCCAGGAGAAGGACAAAGACAACGTGGTTGACGCCGAGTATGTGGACGTCGACGACAGCAACAAAAAGTAAGTAGAATGTTTCGGGTACCGGGGCGGCCACCCGGTACCCGCCGATTTCGAGCGTGCGCTTATGCCCCCACCCACTGAGGACTATTACGAACTTCTCGGGACCAAGAAAGGCGCCTCCGAGGAGGAGATCCGTAAAGCCTACCGCCGGCTCGCCCGGAAGTACCACCCCGATCTCAACCCGGGTGACAAGGTGGCCGAGGAGCGCTTCAAGAAACTCCAGGAAGCCTACGAGGTGCTCAGCGATTCCAAAAAGCGCGCCATGTACGATCAGTACGGCTTCTATTCCGAGCAGGGCCACCAGGCCGGCGGCGCACAGAATTCGCCGGGAGGGTTCGGTTTTCAGGGCTTCGATTTCGGAGACTACGGCCAGTGGACCCAGGGCACCGGTGGCCGGTACTCCAGCGAGGATTTCGGCGGCTCCGCGGCGGGCGCCGGCGGCGGATTTCGTGACCTGTTCAGCCAGTTTTTCGGCGGCCGCGGTAGAGGCGCCGCCGGGCGAACCCAGCCCGAGCGTGGCTCCGATCTGGAATATGGTCTTGATATAGATTTCTGGCAGGCCATTCGTGGCACCCAGATTCGCCTCAACATCAACCGCCAGGAGATGTGCGCAGTTTGCAACGGTTCCGGTTCAGCCGGCGGCAAATCGACCCAGTGCCCCGAGTGTAAAGGGACGGGCCACGTCACTCAAATGGCCGGAGCCATGCGTTTCGACCTGGCCTGTCCCCGCTGCGGCGGTAAAGGACAGTTGCATGACGTCTGCCCGAACTGCCACGGCGATGGGCGCATCTCTTCGGCCGAGCCGGTCGATGTTCGCATCCCCCAGGGTGTGGCGGCCGGGGCCCGGCTGCGCGTCGCCGGCAAGGGAAACGCCGGAACGCCCGGCGCGCCGTCCGGCGACCTGTACATCACGGTCCGTGTCCAGCCGCACCCCTTCTTCACCCGGGATGGCGACAATATCGGGATTCAGGTTCCGATCACCATCTGGGAGGCTGGGCTCGGTTCCAAGATCGAAGTTCCCACCATCGACGGGCGGGCTATGCTGAAGATCCCCCAAGGTACCCGCAATGGGCAGAAGTTCCGCATGAGGGAGAAGGGGGTCTTTAACGCCCGGCGGAACGCCCGTGGCGATCAGATTGTCGAAGTCGTCATCCAGGCTCCCGCCGCGCACGATGAACGGACCCGCGAGATTCTTCGAGAACTGTCTCAGCTCCACCCCGAAGATCCGCGTGAACAGATGTGGAATCAAGTGTGAGGGATCAATGGCCAGAGGGAAACGTAAGACCGCCGCGTTCATGATCTCCGCCGTCGCGGAGCAATATCAGATCCACCCGCAGACACTGCGCCTCTATGAGCGCGAGGGATTGCTCAAGCCCTCCCGCAGCGACGGCAACACCCGCCTTTACACGGTGGAAGACCTGGAACGATTGGAAATCATCCTGGAGTTGACGCGCGAGTTGGGCGTCAATCTGGCCGGCGTGGAGATCATCCTCAACATGCGGGAGAAGATGGCCGCCATGCAGAAGCAGATTGAGCAGTTTGTAGCGACGTTGAACGCCGAACTTTTCCGCCTTGCTCCAACCGCGGGCCAGCCCAGCACCACGCTGATTCCGGTGGCGCGAACACAGCGCAAATAAGGGCCGCAATCAGCGGTTGTGATGCAGGTTGGCGTCGAGAAACGCCCGCAGGCGGTGGCTGCGGCTTGGGTGGCGCAACTTTCTGAGAGCCTTGGCTTCGATCTGCCGGATCCGCTCGCGCGTTACGGCGAAGTGCTGTCCCACCTCTTCGAGCGTATGCTCGCTGCCGTCCTGCAAGCCGAATCGCATTCTCACAATCCGTTCCTCGCGCGGGCTCAGCGTTTTCAGTACCTCGGCTGTCTGCTCGCGCAGGTTCAGGTTGATCACCGCCTCGGATGGACTCACGCAGCGCCGGTCCACGATGAAGTCGCCCAGGTGGGACTCCTCCTCTTCGCCCACCGGTGTTTCGAGCGAGATCGGCTCCTGGGCGATCCGCAGCACCTTGCGCACTTTGCCCACCGGCAACTCCATCTTTCGCGCCAGTTCCTCGGTCGTCGGCTCGCGTCCGATCTCCTGCTGCAGCGTCCTCTGGGTCCGCACCAGTTTGTTGATGGTTTCGATCATGTGGACCGGGATGCGAATCGTTCGCGCCTGGTCGGCGATGGCCCGCGTAATGGCCTGCCGCACCCACCAGGTGGCGTAGGTGGAGAACTTGTAACCGCGCTGGTAATCAAACTTGTCCACGGCCTTCATCAGGCCGATATTGCCTTCCTGGATCAGATCCAGGAACTGGAGTCCGCGGTTGGTATACCGTTTGGCGATGGAGACCACCAGCCGCAGGTTGGCCTCTATCAGCGCCTGCTTGGCGGTTTCGGCCTCGGCCTCGCTCTTTTCCACCACGCGCAGCGTGGAACGCAACTCGGCCACCGTGCCGCCGTACTCCTCCTCGAGCTGCTGAATGCGGTTGGAATTTTGCTTCAATTCCCGGCGCCGGTCCCGCAGGTTTTTGGAGGCGCCGGGCGCCGGTTGTTCGATTGCCCGTTGCGTCCGCGCGATCTCGCCTTCGAGCAGCTTGAACTCCTCTACCGCCCGCCGCAGCCGCGCCGCAAGCCGGTGCAGCATGCACGGGCTGAACTGGATGGCGCGGATCCGGCGGGACATGGTGATCACCGCCCGCGCCAGTTGAAAACGCAGCCCGCGATACTGCTTCGGTTTGATCCCGCGAGGCACCGCCAGCATCTTTTGCCGCAGTTGGTGGCCTTTGGCGAGCAGCTTTTCTACCTCGGCGATTCGCGCCACCAGTTCGTCACGCTGTGTTATCAACTGCTCGTCGCTGGCAAGCAAATCGGGCAGCAGCAGCAGGTCACGGATGATCGCCGGGTCGCGGGTGACTTCCTGCGCGAATTCGATTACCTCGCGCACGATGAGCGGCGACCGGCTCAGCGCCTTGCGTACGCTGTTCTGCCCGCGCTCGATGCGTTTGGCCAGTTCGATCTCGCCCTCGCGGTTGAGCAGGGGGACCGTGCCCATCTCGCGCAGGTACATGCGCACCGGATCGTTGGTCTTGTCGCCGGTTTCGGCGCTTAAGTCCAGATCGGAGAGCTCTCCGTCCTCCTCGCGCTTCTTTTCGAACTCCAGCCGCGGGTCTTCGAGGATCTCCACCCCCGCGCCGTCGAGTTCCGCAAGGAGATCGTCCAGCTCCGGCCCGGTGGTGACGTCGTCCGGAAGGAGTTCATTCACTTCGTCGTATAACACGAAGCCTTTCTCCTTCCCAACGTCCATGAGCTGTTTCAGGCGCCCGAACCTGTCTTCCGTTGGCAACGCGAGATCCCTGAGAACCCTAGGTCCTGTTTATTGTACAACAGCCGCTTGATGGCGGCCGGAGTCTCAACCGGCCGCAAAATTCTCACTCACCCGATCGTCTTGCCTGCAGCCGGTCCAACTCCTGCGCCAGTGGGCGGATTGCCTCGAACTCGCCGGCTCGCTCCGCCTGTTTGATACGCTGACGCAGTTCGGAGATTTCCCGCTGGCGCTCGCTTGCATAAATGGTATCAAGACAGGCGCGCGCCAGAACAACCGTGTAATTCTCTCCGGACATACTATCGGTCAGAACGATCGAACTCAGTAGTTCCTGATCGGGAACTTCCAGCCGGTCATGCAAAGATTGATAAGTTACCACGTCGTGAGCGGCGTGAATCGCGGCCAATGTGTGGAAAATACGGCCCATCGTAAGCCGCTCCACAAAGGGAGCCTCGAGTAGTTGCCCGGCAAGCTGGCTCTGTGAGTCCGGATCCTTAATCAGGCACAGGAGCAGTTGTCTTTCCACCGGAGGCACCCTGGGTGGCGCGGGTTGTTTCATTCCGGCCGTTTCCCGCCGCCCGGCAGCCGCTTTGCGGAACTCTTCGAGCACCGCGTCCGGGGCCAGGCCCAGATACGAAGCGATCTCGTTGGCGATGGTCATTCGTTCCAGCCGGTTGGAGACCCGCTGCACGGCCGGCAGCAGGCTCCTGAGCATCTCCAGTTTGCCTTCGGACGTGCGCTGGTCGAACCGCCGGCGGGCACGATCGGCCAGCCACAGAAAGTATTCCGGCGCCCGGTCGAGCGCCTGCTGGTAGGCGCCGGCGCCATGCTCCCGGATGTACTCATCCGGGTCCAGGCCGGCATTCAACTCCAGGATGCGGGCCCGCATGCCTTCCTCGAGCAGCATCTGGATGGAACGCTCGGCGGCATTGGATCCGGCCGTGTCCGGGTCGAAGTTCACCACGATGTGATCGGTGTGCCTGTGGATGGCCCGCACATGGTCGTTGGTCAAAGACGTTCCGCAACTGGCTACCACCTCCCGGACCCCGGCCGCATACACGCCGATCACATCCATGTAACCTTCCACCAGAATGGCCCGGTTCTGCTTGCGGATGGCACTCTTGGCCCGGTGCAGGTTGTAGAGCACGCTGCTCTTGCGGTAGAGCGGCGTTTCGGCCGAGTTCAGGTACTTCGGTTGCTCGTCATCGGCGAGCGCCCGGCCGCCGAAGGCGATGATTTTCCCCATCTCGTTATGAATGGGAAACATCAGCCGGTGGCGGAACCGGTCGTACAAGGAGCCGTCCTCTCGCCGCAAAACCAGTTTGGACTCCTCGATCAGATCCGGCGGGTAGCGCTTCGCCTGAAGCCTCCTGGCCAACCACGCTCCTCCTGCCTCGGCCAGGCCCAGCCCGAACTCCTCGGCTGCCTGGCGGCTTACGCCCCGGCGCTCCAGGTACGCGCGCGCCGTTGCCCCGGAAGAAGAAAGCAGGGCCGCCCGGAAGGACTCGGCGGCGAACTCGTGAATCTCCACCAGGCCCGCCCGAAGCTTCGTGCCGGTATCGCTGTACTGGTCCCGTTTGGGGATCGGGATCCCATTGCGCTCGGCCAGCAATCGCAGCGCCTCGAAGAAAGAGACCCCTTCAATCTCCTGGATAAACGTGAACACGTCGCCCTTCTTGTCGCATCCGAAGCACTTGAAAAACTGGTGATCCGCGTGCACCGAAAACGACGGCGTCTTTTCGTTGTGAAACGGGCACAGCCCCACCCAGCGGGCCCCCTGCTTCTTCAGCCGGACGTGCTCGCCAATTACGCGGACAATGTCCACGGAACTCTTGACCTGTTCCTTGAAATCCACCCTTAACCAGGATTAGCAGATACCGGGCTTCCACGCTGTACACTGTTAGTTGCGCGATGCCGGTTCCGGCTGGTTGTCACGGGAAGGTTCGCGGCGAACGCCGGGTGCGGTTTCCCACCGGCGCCGCGCGGTGGGTAGTCTGTGCTATTTATGGAATCCTGTATTTTCGATCGCGTCTAACGGTTAGCACCTGGCGCGGCAAAGGTGACCTTACATGGAGGAATGTTGGCGAGAGACATACCACCGGGCGTGACGGAGGATAGCTCGGCCCCCGATGCTGGCTCGATCGAACCGCAACTCCCCCCTGGAGTTACCCTCGCCGCCGTGCGCTCCCAGTTGGAGCGGGTTCTAGCCAGCGAGTACTTCACGCACTCGGACCGGCTCAGCCGGTTCCTGCGTTTTGCGGTTGAGCAGGTGCTGCACGGCCAGGCCAACAAACTGAAGGAGTACCTGATCGGCGTGGAAGTCTTCGACCGGCAGGAGAACTTCGACCCGCGCATCGATTCCATCGTCCGCGTGGAGGCGCGGCGCCTCCGCTCCAAGCTCGATCAGTACTACGAAGGAGAGGGCCGCGACGATGCGGTTCAGATCCAGTTCCGCAAGGGCCGTTATGTGCCCGCCTTCCGCTCCCGCCCCCGCCAGGCGGGTAAGAGTTTCTCGGAAATTCTCTCGGTGGCGGCCGGCCGCGACTGGCTTGCCGTGGCCGTGCTGCCGTTTGAAAGCTTGAGCCGCGAGCCCTCTCACCAGTTCTTTGCCGACGGACTGACCCAGGAAGTGATCGCCAGCCTGACCCGGCTGCCGGGACTGCGGGTAGCGGCGCGCACCTCCAGCTTCCAGTACCGCGACCGCTACCCCGACATTCGCCGCATCGGTGAAGAGCTGAAGGTGGATGCATTGCTCACCGGCAGCATCCGCCGCGAGGGTGACCGCGCGCGGGTCACCTCGCACCTGGTCCATGTGGCGGAAGGCTACTACATCTGGTCCGACTCCTATGATTGCGACGCCAGTGACGTCTTCGCCGCCCAGGAGGAGATCTCGCGAAAGATCCTGCGGGCGGTGGGAGCAAAAATTGCTGGCCAACCCGAGCCGGAGCCGCATGCCACCGGGACCGTTCTCCCGGACCATCTCCCGCCGGGGCCCTCGATGAAGCAGGCGCCCGCGGGTGGCCGCGGCGGAGAACCCGCCGCTCCACCGTCAATCACCGCCCGCTGTTTCACCCTGTCGCTGCAGACACTGATGGGGCAGGTGAGTCCGGAAGAGGCGCGCAAAACCGCCGCGGGATACATTGCCGAACTCGGCCCGGCGATTGAATCCGACCCTGCCGCGGCGCTCGCCGTGGCCCAGGCGCACGCGGCCAACTGGAACTGGGAGCGGGCTGCGGCGGCATTCGAACAGGCGATTCGCCTGCAACCGGAAGATCCCCCGACCCGTGCCGCCTATGGCGTCTACCTGGCCCTTCGCGGGCAATTGAACGAAGGGCTGGAAGAGATGCGGCTGGCCGAGGAACTGGCCCCCGGGTCGGCACTGCTGATGGCCGGCATTGGATGGATTTTGTACCTGAAACGGGATACCGCCAGGGCTGTCGAGCGGTATCGTGACGCGCTGGCCGTTGACCGCGAACTGGCCGTCGCGCTGTGCGGCCTGGCGGATGCCGATCTGCTGCGGCATTCTTATGCCGAGGCGGTGGAACTGGCCGAAAAGGCTTCGCGGTTGACCGACGCGGCGTGCCTGGCTCCGCTCGTCCTCGCCCGCGCGCTGGTGGCTGGCGGGCGCCGCGCCGATGGCGAACGCCTGCTCGGTGAAATTCTGTCTGAGGCGAAGCGCCGCTATATTTCTCCAGCCCGGATCGCCTCGGTCTATGCCGCGCGCGGCGAGACCGAAATGGCGCTGCAACATTTGGATAACGCCGTGGCTCTGCGCTGCCCGGAACTGCTCTGGCTGCCTTCGGATCCAGCCTTTGATCCGATCCGCGCCGACGGCAGGTTTGGCGAATTAATGGAAAGACTGGTTTCCGGCCACCGCCAGGACCGCTCCGGGACCGCTTCCCACTAAGCGCCGTGTTAACCCGCGAAGCGTAATCTCCCGGCCGGGCAGGTTTTTCTAATTTCAGCAAACTGGCTCTGTTTGTTCGGATTGCACGGAATTGCCCGGTTTTTCCTGGACTTAGAGGAGCTTCGGACATTTGACACCCGAAATTTGGCTATGCTAAACCTAGTTGTTCTAAGACGAGATTGGCATGCCAGACGAGGTGAAACCCGAAGGTACGGCGCAAGCGCCCGCCGGGGGTACCGCAGCCCCGAAATCTCCCGCTCCGAAAGCTTCTCCGCCCCCCAAGCCGCCGGTTCCCACCACCATGGTGACTACCCCCTGGGATGGCGAGATTCCCGGCCGCCTGAAGGAGCAGTTCGGCGGCCAGGTGGTGGAGTGCGCGTCCTATCTCGACCAGAATTTCGTCGTGGCAAAGCCGGACGCGGTCATCCCAATCCTGGATTTTCTCAAACTGGAACTGGACTTCGACTATCTGGTGGATGTAACGGTGGTCGACTGGCCGAAAAAGCCCGAACGCTTCGAGCTGATCTGGATTCTTTACAGCTTCCACCGCAACGAACGGCTGCGTGTGAAAACATCGATTCCCGAGGGCGCCACGGCCGCATCGGCCGTCTCCCTGTACCCGACGGCCAACTGGCTGGAACGGGAAGCCTACGATATGTTTGGAGTGGAGTTTGCCGGCCACCCGGACCTGCGCCGCATCCTGCTGCCCGAGGAGTGGGAGGGCTTCCCGTTGCGTAAAGACTACGGGATTACCCAGATGGACAATCGCTGGGTGAGGGAGAATCTGGGAATCGAGAGCGGGCAATAGAGATGGCCGAAGCTACCTTTTTAGACTCCACCGAACTGGTCCTCAACATGGGACCGCAGCATCCCTCGACGCACGGTGTGCTGCGGGTGATCCTGAAGTTGGACGGCGAAAAGGTGATGGGCACCGAGTGCGTGATCGGCTACCTGCACCGCGGCGTGGAAAAGATCGCTGAAAATCGCACCTATACGATGTTTGCGCCCTACGTGGACCGGATGGATTACTGCGCCGCGGTGTCCAACGGTTTGGGCTACTGCCTGGCGGCCGAGAAGCTGCTCAAAACCGAGGTTCCCGAGCGCGCGCAGGTGGTGCGGGTGATCCTGACTGAGTTGAACCGGATTGCCAGCCACCTGATCTGGCTTGGAACGCACGCGCTGGACATCGGCGCCATTACCCCGCTGTTTTACACCATGCGGGAGCGGGAAGAGATCCTCAAGATCTTTGAGAATTACTGCGGCGCCCGGTTGACCACCCATGCCTTCCGCATCGGCGGCTTGCAGTACGAACTCTATGACGGCTTCGAGCAGGAAGTGAACGCCTTTTGTGATACCTTCCCCGCGCGGGTCGACGAGTACGAAGAGTTGCTCACCGGCAATCGCATCTGGATCGACCGGTTGCAGGGAGTGGGAATTCTCAACGCCGAGGACTGCAAAGCCTACGGCATCACCGGTCCGCTGCTGCGCGCTGCCGGCGTGAAATGGGACCTGCGCAAGGCGCAGCCCTACTCCGGCTACGAGAAGTACGACTTCGACATACCCACGCGGGAAAACGGCGACACCTACGACCGCTACATCGTCCGCATGCAGGAGATGCGTCAATCGCTCCGCATCGTGCGCCAGGCGGTGAAGGACATTCCCGCCGGACCGATCATGGGCAAGGTGCCCAAGGTGATGAAGCCCCCTATTGGCGAGGTTTATCTTTCGATCGAGGCGCCCAAGGGCGAGTTGGGCTACTACATCGTGAGCGACGGTACGGTGAATCCCTACCGCGTGCGGGTGCGCCCGCCTTCGTTCGTCAACCTGCAGGCGGTGGAGAAGATGGCCAAAGGCGCTCTGGTGGCGGACCTGGTGGCCATCATCGGCACGATCGATATCGTGTTGGGTGAAGTGGACCGTTAAGGAAGGGGTTCAGAGTGCGAAAGCTATTACGCAAAATCTTCCTGCTGGACCTGGTTGAAGGGTTGAAGGTGACCTTTCGCAACCAGGATCCGAAACGGATTTATACCGAGCAATACCCGGCCGAGCGCCCCAAGGTGGGTGAGCGCTACCGCGGCGCTCCGCGGCTGAACGTCAACCCCGAGACCGGCGAAACGTTGTGCATCGCCTGCAACCTGTGCGCGCTGGCCTGCCCGGAGCATCTGATCGTGCTGTACAGCGAGCGCAACGAGGAGACGCGGCGCAAAGAGTTGACCACGTTCACCTTTGATACCTCGCGCTGTATGTTCTGCGGGCTGTGCGAAGATGCCTGCCCGGTGGACGCGCTGGAGTTGACCCAGGATTTCGAACTGGCCGGCTACACGCGCGAAGGACAGATCTTCGACCGGCAGATGCTGGAGGAGGGCCCCCGGCCGGTGCAATACAAGTTTTGATGCGCGGCTGCTCGCGCGCCGGCCAGGGTTCGGGTTCGGCGGCCGGCCGCAGGTGGCTTCGATGATGGACACGGTCTTCTTTTACATATTTGCGCTGATGACGCTTGGCGGCGCCATCCTGTGTATCACCCGGCGCAACGCCATACACAGCGCGATCTTCCTGATCATGAGCCTGATGGGTGTTGCCGGCCTTTTCCTGCTGCAACATGCCGAGTTCCTGTTTGCCGTCCAGATCGTGCTCTATATCGGCGGCATCATGGTGCTGTTCCTGTTCGTGATCATGTTGGTGAACCTGGACGAGGAGGCCAGGCACCGCCAGTTCAACCGCCAGTGGCTGCTGGGGGTGGCGAGCGTGGCGGTTGCCGGGGGCAGTTTCACCCTCTTTCTTCGTCACCAGACCGCCTGGACCGCGCTTCCCGTGGCCGGGCGCAGCGCCCCCGCCGGCAACACCGAACTGCTTGCCGACGTGCTGTTCCGCAACTACCTGGTGCCGTTCGAGGTTGCCAGCGTGCTGCTGCTGGTGGCGGTGGTGGGTTCTGTAATCATGGCCAAGAAGAGAATCTGATGCATCCCATAACGACGGCACATTATGTGGCACTGAGCGCGGCTCTGCTGCTCATCGGGACGCTGGGCGTCCTGACGCGCCGTAACATCGTCATCATTCTGATGTCGATTGAGTTGATCCTTAATGCGGCCAACATCAACCTGGTGGCCTTCTCCCGTTACTGGGGGCCGGAGAACATGAACGGCCAGATATTCGCCATCTTCGTGATCACCGTGGCGGTGGCCGAAGCAGCGGTGGGATTGGGCATCCTGATCGCGCTGTTCCGTAACAAAGAGACCGTGCAGGCCGATGAGATCGATCTGTTGAAGTGGTGAGGATGCCGTGAACTTTCTCGATAATATCTGGCTGATCCCGCTGTTCCCGCTGTTTGGCGCCATTGTGATGCTGGCGGTGGGCCGGTGGCTCGATCCGCAATCGAAGTCCGAAGTGGTGCTGGCGCCGGAGTTGGCCGGCGATGGCGGACATGGCGGGTCCGGCCATGGGCACGCCGGGCATGCCGTTTCACCGCTGAAGCGAGTGATCAGCCTGCTGTGCCCGGGAATGGTTCTGCTGTCGCTGATCTTCTCGGTTGGCGCTACCATCCAACTGGCGGCGCTGCCGGAGAAGGTTCACCAGGTGATCAAGTACGTCTGGCTGGCCGGAATGCCATTTCACCTGGCGGACGGGTCGATGGCCCGTTTCGGGGCCGATCTCGGCTTCCTGCTCGATCCGTTGAGCGCGGTAATGATCCTGGTGGTCACCCTGGTCGGGTTCCTGATTCACATCTACTCGATTGGTTACATGGCCCACGATGGGGGATACTACCGGTTTTTCGGATATCTGAATCTATTTGTTTTCTTCATGCTGATGTTGGTGCTGGCCAACAACTACGCGCTGTTGTTCGTCGGCTGGGAAGGAGTGGGATTGTGCAGCTACCTGCTGATCGGCTTCTACTTCCACAAAAAATCGGCCGCCGACGCAGGCAAGAAGGCGTTCATCGTAAACCGGATCGGCGATTCGGCGTTTCTCATCGGCATGTTTCTGATGTTCTCGGTGGTGGGCACGGTGCGCTTCGTGGACGTCAACCGGGCGTTGGGTAGCGGCGCATTTCATGCCGAGGTGGGCCACTTCGGCGTACTGAGCGCGATGGCGCTGCTGATGTTTGTGGGCGCCACCGGCAAGTCGGCGCAGATTCCGCTCTATGTCTGGCTCCCGGACGCCATGGAGGGCCCGACGCCGGTTTCCGCGCTGATCCACGCGGCGACCATGGTCACCGCCGGTGTCTACATGGTGGCGCGATCGAATGCACTCTACCGCCTGACGCCGGAAACACTGGCCATTGTGGCGGTGGTGGGCGCGGTGACGGCGATCTTTTCGGCATCGATCGCGCTGGTGCAAAATGACATCAAGCGGGTGCTGGCCTATTCCACCGTCAGCCAGTTGGGCTACATGTTCGTGGCCCTGGGTGTAGGCGCGTATTGGGCGGCCATATTCCACCTGTATACCCACGCGTTCTTTAAGGCTCTGCTGTTTCTCGGCGCCGGCTCGGTGATTCACGCCATGGGCGGGGAGCAGGACATCCGCAAGATGGGCGGGTTGAAATCGAAGATCCCGGTGACCTTTGGCACGATGTTCATTGCCTCGCTGGCCATTGCCGGAATCCCGGGGTTGGCGGGCTTCTTTTCCAAGGATGAGATCCTGTGGCAGTCCTTCAGTTCCCCGCTTGGGTCGAAGTTCGTGTACACGATCGGCGTGGTGACCGCCTTCATGACCGCCTTCTACATGTGGCGGTTGATGTATCTGACCTTTTACGGCGCCTCGCGGGTGGATAGCGCGGTTGAGAAGCACGTTCACGAGTCGCCGCGGGTGATGACCGTGCCGTTGATGGCGCTGGCGGCAGGCAGCGCGCTGGCCGGCTGGATCGGTGTGCCGAAGCTATGGACGGCTTTACCGGACGCATTCCGGACCTTGGAAATCTGGCTGGAGCCGGTGTTCGAATCGAAACTGGCGCACCAGGTTGCGCATCCGGCGCACGATGCATCGCTGGAGTGGGCGCTGATGCTGCTCTCGGTGGCGATTGCCATTGGCGGCATCCTGCTGGCCTACTATCTGTATCTGAAGCGGCCGCGGATTCCCGGCATATTGCAGGAGTGGGCCCCCGGACTCCACCGCGTGTTACTCAACAAGTGGTACGTGGACGAAATCTACGATTTCCTGTTTGTCAATGGCCTGGGCAAGGGCTTCGGTTCGCTGCTGAGCGGCGTGGACCGGGTGGTGGTGGACGGGGGCGTGAACGGCGCGGGGTGGCTGACGCGCTTTGCAGGAACGGTTTCCAGTTGGTGGGACCGGTGGGTTATCGACGGCGCGGTGCGCCTGGGATCGTTCCTGGTGAAGGTCTCCTCCTATCCGGTCCGGGTGGTGCAGACCGGATATGTGCAGGCGTACGCGCTGGTATTTGTGCTGGGCCTGCTGGCCTTCTTCGGATATTACGTGAGCCGGTAAGAATATGAGCGGGCACTTACTAAGTATTGTGCTGTTTACGCCGCTGGCGGGGATGTTACTGCTGCTGCTGATCCCCTCGTCCAAGGCGGCGCTGTTGAAACTGTGGGCTAACGTGGTGGCGGTGGCCGGGTTCCTGGTTTCGATTCCCCTGGTCTGCCGGTTCAATCAGAGCCTGGGCGGTTTCCAGTATGTCGAGAAGGCGGATTGGATTCCTTCGCTCGGCGTGAAGTATTACATCGGAATGGACGGCATCAGCCTGCTGCTGGTGATGCTGACCACCGTGCTGGGCGTGGTGGCGGTGCTTTGTTCCTGGAGCGCGGTGGAGCACCGGCTGAAGGAATACTACGCCATGCTGCTGCTGTTGCAGACCGGCATGATCGGCGTATTCATCTCGCTCGATTTTTTCCTGTTCTACGTTTTCTGGGAACTGGTGCTGGTGCCGATGTATTTTTTGATCGGCGTGTGGGGCGGCCCGCGAAAGCTCTATGCGGCGATCAAGTTCTTCCTGTACACGCTCGCCGGCAGCGTGCTGATGCTGCTGGGCATCCTGACGCTCTACTTCCAGCACTTCCAGCAGTTTGGCTACTACACCTTCGACATTTCCGAACTGATGAAGCTGAACCTGCCGATGGGTCTGCAACAGTGGGTCTTCTGGGCCTTCTTCATCGGCTTTGCGATCAAGGTCCCGATGTTTCCGTTCCACACCTGGCTGCCCGACGCGCACGTGGAAGCTCCCACTGCCGGCTCGGTAATTCTGGCTGGTGTGCTGCTGAAGATGGGCACTTACGGCTTTCTCCGCTTCTCGCTGCCGCTGCTGCCCAAGGCCTCGGTGGATCAGACGATTGTTCAGATTCTGGCGGTGCTCTCGATTATCGGCATCATCTACGGCGCGCTGGTCAGCCTGATGCAGAAGGACTGGAAGAAGCTGGTGGCCTACTCCTCGGTGAGTCACCTGGGATTCTGCACGCTGGGCATCTTCGCGCTGAATCCGAACGGCATCACCGGCAGCGTAATTCAGCAGGTGAATCACGGCATCTCCACCGGCATGCTCTTCCTGGTGGTGGGCGTCGTTTACGAACGGCGTCACACGCGGGAGATCAAGGAATACGGCGGTCTGGCGCACGTGATGCCGGTTTATTCGGTAATCTTCGCGATCGCGATGCTCTCGTCGGCCGGCCTGCCGCTGCTCAACGGCTTCGTCGGTGAGTTCACCATTCTGCAGGGCGCATTTGAGGCCAATCGGATCTGGGCGGCATTCGCCGTCAGCGGCGTAGTGTTGGGCGCGGCCTACTTGTTGTGGCTGTATCAGCGAACGATGTTGGGCCAGATCACCAACCTGAAGAACCTGTCTCTCAAGGATGTGAACCTCCGGGAGATGGCCGTTTTTGCGCCGCTGCTGATCTGGGCGCTGTGGATCGGCGTCTACCCGAAGCCGTATTTCGACGTACTGGAAAAACCGGTGGCGGAGATTGTCCAGCGCGTGCGGCCCGATTACTATCGCGTCCGGGCGCCGATGGTTACGGCCGGATTGGGGGAGGCCAACGCGCGATGAGCGAGTTCTATACAAGCACGGATCATTTTGTTCTGGTGCCGGCGCTGCTGCTGGCGCTGTTTGGCTGTTTCGTGCTGCTGGCCGATTTCCTGGTTTTCCCGCGCCCCAAGCACCGGCGGTATGTGGTGATCCTGGTGGCGCTGGGCGAGGCATTTACCGGCGCCGCGCTGTGGAGGCAGCACAGTTTTCTTTCCGCTCACGATTTAGCCAGCGTTTCGGCCTTTCACGGTTCGCTGGTAGTGGACGGCATGTCCATTTTCTTCAACTGGATCTTCATCGCCGCCGTGCTGCTGGTGGCGCTGGTCTCCTACCGCTATCTGGAGACCGAGCAGGAACATCGCGCCGAATACTACGGCCTGATGATGCTGGCCCAGTGCGGCATGTTTTTCCTGGCCGCGGGTACGGACCTGGTGACGCTGTTCGTCGGCCTGGAGCTGATGGCGGTCAGCTTTTACGTAATGGTGGGCTTCCTGCGGCGCGACAAGCGGTCGAACGAAGCGGCCATGAAGTACCTGCTGCTGGGAGCTTTTTCGAGCGGCTTCCTGGTGTACGGCTTTTCGCTGCTCTATGGGCTGTGCGGCTCCACGCGGCTGGATCGGATCGGCGAAGCGGTCACCGAACGCGGCCCGTTCGACCCTATCGTCTTTCTGGCCCTGACGACCACGGCCGTCGGGTTGTTGTTCAAAGTTTCGGCGGCGCCGTTTCACATGTGGGCGCCCGACGCCTATGAAGGCGCTCCCACCACGGTGACCGCATTTTTGGCGGTGGGTTCCAAGGCGGCCTCGTTCGCTTTCCTGATGCGGATGTTCCTATACCCGCTGGCCGGCGCGCGGCCGGCGTGGGAGCCGATTTTGATTGGAGTGGCTATTCTCAGCATGACCGTGGGTAACCTGGCGGCGATCACCCAGAACAACCTCAAGCGCCTGCTGGCCTACAGTTCGGTGTCTCACGCCGGATACATTCTTTTGGGCCTGGTGGCCGGCAACGAGACGGGCATCAAGGGCATGGCGGTGTACATCCTGGTGTACCTCTTCATGACGCTGGGCGCGTTTCTGGTGGTGGTGGCGCTGCGGCGGAAGGACCTGGCGGGGGAGGATGTCGACGATCTGGCCGGCCTGATTCACAAGAGCCCGGTCGAGGCCGTGCTGATGCTGATCTTCATGTTGAGCCTGGCGGGGATACCGCCCACGGCGGGCTTCATCGGGAAGTATTTCATCTTCCTGTCGCTGATTGAAACCGGGCACTATGTGCTGGCGGTGGTGGCGACGCTGTATGTGGCGGTGGCCATCTACTACTACTTCCGCATCGTGAAGAGTATGTTCGTTGGCGAGATGACCGACACGGTACCGCTGATGGGCGGTTTCGGAATGCGGATCGCGCTGGGAGTGACCGGGGTGCTGACGCTGCTGATCGGCGTCTATCCGGAGCCGTTCCTCCAATTCGCGCAGACGTCGCTGGGCCGCTGATGAGGCTGATTTGATATGCAGGCGATTTATCAGAGTCCTTTGTTTCTACCGCTGGTGATGACGGTGGTGATCATCGGCGTATTTCCGCTGCTGGCAGGCTACATCGTGCTGGTGGAGCGCAAGGTGCTGGCCGATTTCCAGGTGCGGCTGGGACCGATGCGAGTGGGGCCGCACGGCCTGCTGCAGCCCATCGCCGATGCGCTGAAACTGCTGCTTAAAGAAGACATCATCCCCACCAACGCCGACAAGTTCATTTTCTGGATGGCGCCGGTAATCTCCACCTTCACCGCCCTGACGGCGTTCGCCGTGCTGCCGTTCACCGAACAACTGCGGGTGGCTGACGTCAACGTCGGCCTGCTGGTGGTGAGTGCCATGTCGTCGGTGGGCATCCTGGGGATCATCCTCGGCGGTTGGGCCTCCAACAGCCACTATCCGTTGCTTGGGGGGTTGCGCAGCGCGGCGCAGTTGGTGAGTTACGAAGTGGCGCTGGGCCTGGCGCTGGTCTCCGGCGTGATGTCGGCCGGAACGCTGAGCATGGTGGGCATTGTGAAGACGCAACTGGCGCGCGGCGTCTGGGGCGCATTCGATAACTTCGGTTTCATGCTGGTGCCCTTTGTGATTTATATCATTGCGGCCACGGCCGAAACCAACCGCGCGCCGTTCGATCTGCCGGAGGCCGAATCGGAGCTGGTCGCCGGGTTCCACACCGAGTACAGCGGATTCCGTTGGGCGCTTTACTTTCTGGCCGAGTACGCCAACATCTTCGTGGTATCGAGTGTCGCGGTGACGCTATTTCTGGGCGGCTGGCTACGCCCCTTTCCAAGCGTGAAGTGGCTTGAAATTCCACTGAATTACGGCGTTCCGGTACTGCTGTTTGCCGGCTCCGGAGTGGCTAGTTTCCCGCTGGCGAAACGGCTGAAAAGCCACATCCACCGGGTCGGACTCATTGGGATGGCGATGCTGCTGGTTCTGCTCGGACTGTTGTTGCTGGTCCCGGCGGTAAACGCGGCGGTGGCCGGCTTCTTCTGGTTCTTCGTGAAGGTCTCATCGCTGGTCTACCTGATGATCTGGTTTCGTGGAACCTTCCCCCGTTTCCGCTATGACCAGTTGATGAACATCGGCTGGAAATGGCTGATCCCGATCGGCATGGGCTGCATCCTGGTGAACGCCCTGCTCGGATTGGCCGGCGCGTAACCGCCACCGGCTCCGGCGCACTCTCCTGGCAACATAATCCCTGTTGCGCGCATCTTACTGATGGAGTATCTGGAATTGAGTTTCCGATGCGACTTGAAGCTGGATCTGTTCAGGAGGCCAACGTGAGCATCTACACTACAACCGCCATTATGGCTGGCGCATTGTTGCTGGTACCCGCCGGTCTTTCCGCCAAGGAAAAAAAGCCTCAGTCCGAACGTCCCGCGCAGCCGATGACCCGGCTGGAGCGTGAAATACGTCACGAACTGGTAACGCTTCCGTTCTACGGTGTGTTCGACAACCTCGCTTTTCGCCTGGATGGGGGCAATGTGACGCTCCTGGGGCAAGTGACGCGGCCCACGCTGAAGAGTTCGGCCGAGCGCGTGGTGAAAAATGTGGAAGGTGTTACCGGCGTTACGAACAAGATTGAAGTGTTGCCGCTATCCACCATGGACGACCAGATCCGCATGGCGACTTACCGCGCCATTTACAGCCATCCGCAGCTCAACCGTTACGCGCTGAGAGCAATTCCTCCGATTCACATTATCGTCAGGAATGGAGCGGTTACACTGGACGGCGCGGTATCCACGGAGGCCGACAAGAACCTGGCCGGAATCCAGGCCCAGTCGGTGCCGAACGTATTCTCGGTTACGAACAATCTGCGCGTCGAACCCTGACGGCCGACCGGGTTGACTACAGCAGAATCTCGTTGCTACGCTTCAGCGCCGCCAGAGGCTCGTTGAGAAACTCTACCATTGGCGTCAGGGCGCGGAATCGAATCAACAGAGCATCCAGGATTTCCGGCGAAGCCGCCAACTCCGGTTCGAATGTCCGGTAGATGAGCCACTGTTTGTAGCGGAGCAGGTCGAGTGCCGGATGGCCGGGAGCGAAGCCTTTCGGTGCGCGGGTCAATCGTTCGCCCTGTAGCTCGCCCAACAGCGATCCGAGACGCCGCCCGGTGACGATCCGGCGGAACTTTTCGTGATTGGCGGCGATGTGGGCGCGCACTGCCGACAACTGCCCGGCCGACGGCATGTAGAGTCCACCGGCGATCTCTACTCCTTTGTGGGAGACAGCGAAGAAAAGTCCGGCGCATGAGTTCTTTTCCAGGTTGCGGGGATAGAACAGAGCGGCCTGGTGCGTCTTATACGGCGCTTTATTGGCGCTGAAACGCGTGTCGCGATAAATGCGGTAGACGGCTTTCCCGGGATCGGTGACGTAATCCGGAGCAAACCGCAACATGCGCCGGTTGATGGCCTCGATGAGCGTGTACATCGGGGCCTTGACCTTCTCTTCGTAAATCGCTTTCCGCCTCTGAAACCACTCCCGGTTGTTATGCTTTTCCAGGCCGCGAAAGAAAATGTCCAGTTCGGCCGGGAATCCGGCAAAGTCGGTTTTCATTCCTGGTGGTCCTTTATAATTCAGTGAGATGCTTCGAATCGAGGAGACCGCCCGGTGTCTCCGCTCCATTCCCAAGGTAACTGTTTTGGAACAGGCTCCGCTGGCGGCTTACACCCGCTTTGGTATCGGAGGGCCGGCCGATATCCTGGCTGAAACGGCCGATCCGGAAGCGTTTGTCGAAGCACTGCGCGTGATCCGCCCGAGTGGCGCGCCATTCGTGGTAATCGGCGGCGGAACGAATCTGATTGTGGCCGACGAGGGGTTTCGTGGCGTTGTGCTGCGGTTGACCGCCGGCCGGATTACGGCCGATGGCGGACGGGTCGTGGCGCAATCGGGCGCAGTGCTGCAAGGGCTGGTGGATTTCACGGTCGGCCGCGGGCTGAAGGGGTTGGAGACATTGGCTGGAATTCCGGGCTGGGTAGGTGGGGCGGTCTACGGGAACGCGGGCGCATATGGGCACTCCATCTCCGAACGGATCTCGGCCGTAACGTTTATCGATGGCGAACAGTTGCGGACGGTGTCGAACGAAGTCTGCCAGTTCCGTTACCGGAGCAGCCTGTTCAAGCGGTACAAGGATTGGATCATCGTCTCGGCCGAGTTGTCATTGGAAACGGCCGGCAGAGACGAATTGCGTCGCGTGTCGGATGAGATCGTAACCGTTCGCAACCGCAAGTTTCCACCCTCCATGAAGTGTGCCGGCAGTATCTTCAAGAACCTGCTCTCGGCCGAACTGCCGCCCGCGCTGGCAGCCTCCGTGCCGGCGGCGGCAGTGCGTGAAGGGAAGGTCCCGGCAGCCTACTTTCTGGAGCGGGTGGGAGCCAAAGGCATCGCGTTGGGGCAGATCCGGGTGGCCGGCTACCACGCAAACCTGGTCTATAACGAGGGCGGTGGAACGGCGGCAGACCTGAGGACGCTGGTGGAGATGCTAAAACGGCGGGTGTGGGAGCGTTTCCACCTGGCTCTCGAGGAAGAAGTGCAGTACGTGGGCTTCTGACCGGATTCGGGGTGGTTTGCAACCGGTTAGCGCGCGCGCCCGCTCTGCTGGATCCAATTACGCGCCATCCGGTTGAAATCGAGCGCAGCCGGCAGCGTCTGAAGTTCCTCGACGGTGTAGCGCATTTTCCGGCGCCAGTTGGGGTACTCGCTGGTGCTTCCGGGCAGGTTCTGCTGCTCGGTCTCCTTGGTCAAGTCCTCCTGGTTCAGAATGAGCAGCGTGGAACGGGTATTGGCCAGGAAGCCTACCACGGCATTGTGGAGTTCGCCGGTATACTCCGGTATCTCGCCCGCGTTGCGCGGGAACCCGTCCGGCAGCAGGTTCAGACTGAGCAGCACATCGAGCAGCCTCTGCTTTTCCACGCTGCGCGAGGCCAGTTGATCGTGGTAGGCGGCTTCTGGAATCAGGCCGGCGCCGAAGCGGGCCTCGATGTCGCGGCCGAGCCAGAAGCCGGCCAGCGTCGGCAGGTCGTGCGTGGTGCCGGAAACCAGCGCCTGCCCGGGATACTCCGATGGCAACTGGAACGAGCCGTCGCTGTGTTTTTCGAAGTAGAGCAGGCGGTAGCTGAGAATGCCGAAGCGTGCCAGTTCCTCTCGAACCCAGGGCTCCACCGTACCCAGGTCCTCTCCGATCACCACAAACCGGCCGCGGACGCTCTCGAGGGCCAGAATGTGCAGCAGGTTTTGCCAGTGGTCCCGGACGTAGGTTCCGGCGGCGGCCGTCAGTCCGTCCGGTATCCAGAACAGCCGGAAGAACCGCATCACGTGATCGATGCGCAGCGCGCCGCCGTGGCGTGCGTTCTTGCGGATGGAATCGGCAAACAGGCGGTAGCCATCGGCCTCGTGCCAGGCGGTGTTGGGGGGAGGAAAGCCCCAGTCCTGGCCATTGGGCGAGAAGTCATCGGGCGGGGAGCCCACACGGCATCCGGAAACGAAAGCATCGGGGTGGGACCAGAGGTCGGCGCCGAAGCGGTCGGTCGCCAGCGCCAGATCGTGGTAAAGTCCCAGCGGCAATTTTTTTGCCGCAGCGTATTCCGCGGCCGCCCGGAGTTGGACGTCGATCTGCCATTGGACATACTTGTGAAACAGCACGCCGCGCCGGCGTTCGCGGGCGAACTCCACGGTGGCCGCCGACGCGGGATCGCGATAGTCCCGTGGCCAGCCGGGCCAATTCCAGATGTCTGGATTGCGGCGGTGAATTGCCTCGTCCAGGGTGGCATGAACGGCGAAACGGTCCAGCAGGCCGCCTTCGGCTTCGGCCCAGGCCTGGAACTGTCTGGCTCGCGCGGTTGCCGCCGCCAGTTCCGTCTGAAACTGGCGGAAGGCGAGCCGGAGAAAAAGCAACTTCCATCGCGCCACGCGCTCATATTCGACGAATTCGGAGTTGCGCAACGCTTCGAGTTCCTTCCGTATCCGGTCCGTGGCCAGTAACCGGCGGGCGATGGGAGAGGACTGGAGGTCCTCGATCCGCTCGACGTCGAGATACAGATAGTTCCGGTAGTAGGCGCAGTTGGGCAGATAAGGGCTAGTGTTGTAGGGCTGGCGGTTGGCGATGGAGTGCAGCGGATTCAGCCCCAGGAAGGAGCCGCCCACCGCGTCGCCCACCCAGTCGATGAGGGGAAACAGATCGCTGAAATCGCCGCAGCCCCAGTTGCGCTTCGACCGCACCCCCCACAAGGAAACGGCCACTCCGGCCAACCTCCGGTCCCGTCCGATACCGTCGGGCAGCCAGGCTCGATTGGGAGCGATGATCAGGCGGGTGTTCGATTCCCGATCGCCGAGCGCGATGGCGGCGTGATGGTACCCAAGTGGCAGCACGCCCAGCGGAATCTGCTTGCGCACGAAGCGCGTGTCGCGAACGGTGGCCGTGCCATGGTCCGGAAGCTCGGCCAGATCGATCGTCCGTTGTTCCGGCGGCTGGTCTTCGTAATGGAGGGTTAGCCGTAAACATTCGCCGGCGAGCGCTTCCGGTACGCTGATCGGAAGCGTGGGGGCCGGTTCGGCGGCCAGGATGAGCACCGGGGGTGAGATTTGCGACCATTCGCGCCACAAACGCTCCTCGAGCGCAGCATTCAACGATTCTTCGGAAGAGGCGTCGACGCCGAGCGAATGCAGAATCGCACATTCGACCTCGGGCCCGGTCTGATGCCGGCAGCCCCATATATCCCAGTATTCCCGCTCGATTCCCCAGGCTTCGGCGGCTCGGGTGAGTGCCTCGGCATAACTTCCGGCGGCGCGGAACGACACCATCGGTTCCAGCGTTGTGCGTTGTGGCATGATCGGTCTTTCGGAAAGCGGGCGGCTCAGGGTCGAAACGTTCGAATGCATCCGAACGTGGGATACTAAAACCAGTATACAGAACACCATGTTAGAACTGGGTCAACCCGCTGAACTGTTTGCCCGAATCGACAACGAAGGCGCCGGGGTCTCCGAGGGCGTGCTGACGACCACGCTCGGCCAGGCCATCAATTGGGCGCGTAAGAACTCGATCTGGCCGATGACGTTCGGCCTGGCTTGCTGTGCGATTGAGATGATGGCCATGAGCGCTTCGCGCTTCGATGTGGCGCGTTTCGGGGCTGAGGTGTTTCGCGGCTCGCCGCGCCAGTCGGACCTGATGATCATCGCCGGACGCGTTTCCAACAAGATGGCGCCGGTGATCCGTCATCTTTACCAACAGATGCCGGAGCCCAAATGGGTCATCTCGATGGGCGCCTGCGCGACATCGACCGGCGTGTTCAACAACTATGCGCTGGTTCCGGTGAACCAGGTGATTCCGGTGGATGTCTACGTTCCCGGCTGTCCTCCGCGCCCGGAACAGTTGATCTACGCGCTGATGCTGTTGCAGAAGAAGATTCAGGGCGAGAGCGGAACGCTGAAGAAAGTCCTGAACCTGGATTAGCCTCTCCTCATTAATCGTTCGATCCGGTCTGTCACCCCATCGGCGGCGGCGCATCCATCATGATGGAGACGCCATGACCCCAACCGGATTCAACGTGATTCTGTGCCCCGTGGATTTCAGCCCGATCGCGGCCAACGCTCTTCGGCATGCGGTGCGGTTTGCCGCTTGCTTTGGAGGCCGGGTGGTCGCTGCGCACGTCGTCTGGTTCCATGTGCCTCCGTATTTCACCGAGAGCCGGATCGAGGAGTTCCGGCAACAGGCGCGGGCGTCGTTTTCTGAGGCCCGCGCCGCATTGGGAAGCTTTGTTGAAGCCACGCTCGGTGATGGGGCGGACGTGGAACTGGCGGTGGTTGAAGGGTCTCCCACGCCGGCCATCTTAAAACTGGTGGCCGATCACGGCGCTGATCTGATTGTCATGGGAACCCATGGCCGGACCGGCATCAATCGCTGGATGCTCGGTTCGGTGGCCGAACGGGTGATCCGCGAAAGCCCGGTCCCGGTGTTGACGGCGCGATCGGCTCCGGCGGCCGAGTTCCACCGGGTGCTGGCGGCGGTGAACGATACCGAACTCTCACGGCGGGTGCTGGCTCAGGCCGCCGCTCTGGCCTCTCACTGTGCCGGCAGCCTCTCGGTGGTGAACGTGCATGACCCGCATGGAGATGCGCCGATTGCCGATCTCTGCCAGTGGGTTCCCAAGAGCATTCGTTCCGGGTGTAGCGTCGAACAGGTCGTCCGCTACGGTGATGCGGCCGGGGAGATCATCTCGGCGGCGGCCGAAACGGCAGCCGGCCTGCTGGTCATAGGCGCTACCGAAAGGGGCTTCTTTCAGGGTTCCGTCCTGAGCCGCACAGCGCTGCGCGTAATCCGCCAGTCGCCTTGTCCGGTATTCTCGATTCGAGCCGTCCTTCCAGGCTAAGCACGCGCTGGTGAATTTTGCCTTAATAGCGGCCGTTGGCGGCCGATATGTTCTATGGGGCGAAGTCCCCGCAAGGAGGCAATCATGGACATCGGATCAGTTGCAAGAGCCTCGGTCGTTTCAATCGCAACGCAGCCGGCGCCAACCGAAACCCCCGCGCGGCAGCAGGAGTTGATTCGGGCCGTCCAGGCATTGAATGCGAGTGAGATGTTCGGCCAGAAAGAAGAGCTGACTTTCGCCTTCGACAGGGAGAGCCGGCGTTTTGTAATGCGATTGGTAGACCGCAAGACCAGGGAGGTGGTTCGTCAAATTCCACCCGAGCATGCACTGCGAATGGCCGAGCAACTCAATCCTTCTGATGGCTGAGCAGCCGAGGGATCGCGGCCGGCAGCCTGAGCGAGACCCTCGGTAATCAGTTTGGCCACACCCAAACCGCCGCCGGCCGCCATGACTTTGGCAAAATGCTGTTCAGCCAGATCGAGTACCGGGCCGGCGGCTTGATCCTCTCCGCCGCCCATCCAGCCGCAGCCGGACTCGCGCGCCGACCGGAGCATGTCACCGATCAAGAGTGACTCGAATTCGACGGCGGCGTCATGTAGTTTCGTGCCGCGCGGTGGTTTGCTTTCCACCGCCGGCTGGTTGAGTGGCGCTAAAGCCAGTTGAGTAATCCGTGTCATATGATCTCCAGGTCGGCCTCCAGTGCTCCGGCCGCGCGCAGATTCTGGAGTACCGCTATCACGTCACGCGGTGTCGAGCCGATCGCCGTCAAGGCGCGTACCAGGTCATCCACCGTCGCTCCTTCTTTGAGGGTCACGCTGCGGGCCCTTTCCTCCTGCGCCTTCACTTCGGTCTGGGGAACCACCGCCGTCTTACCCTGAGAAAATCCTTCGGGCTGCGATACGGCCAGGCTGGTGCGAATCTCCACCGATAGATTTCCGTGCAGAATCGCAACCGGAGCAATGTGGACATCCCGCCCCAATACGATCGTTCCGGTACGCTCGTTGATAATGATTCGCGCGCGGCTATCGGCATTCACCTCCAGGTTCTCCATCAGGGACATCAGTTCTACCGGATGGAGTTTGTAAGCGGGTGGTGTCTCCACTACCACCACGGCGGCGTTCTCCGGGTGGGCGGGCGGATTTCCCGCAAACTGCTTATTAATCGCTTGGGCGATGCGGGTGGCCGTGGTGAAGTCGGGCTGAATCAATTGCAGCCGCACCTGGCCCTCCGGGTTCACCGATGGCGGCTTCTGCTCCACAATGGCGCCGCTCGAGATGCGCCCTGCCGTAGGGTGGTTTACCGATTGGCTGTTGTTCCCACGTCCGGAAACGAACCCTCCGGTTACCACCGAACCCTGGGCAACGGCGTAAGTGCGGCCGTCGGCGCCACGAAGTTCCGTCCTCACAAGCAGCCCTCCCTGGAGGGTCGTGGCGTCGCCGATTGCCGCGGCCGTCACGTCGATCCGCGAACCCGGCTGGGCAAAGGGAGGCAGCGTGGCGGTAACCAGCACGGCGGCGGTGTTGCGCACCTGAATGGCCGTCGGCGACACGGAGATGCCGAATCGCTGCAGCAGATTGGTGAGGCTTTGCGCCGAGAAGATGGTCTGGCGCTTGTCGCCCGTTCCGGCCAGCCCGACCACCAGGCCGTAACCGAGCAACTGGTTGTCCCGCACTCCCTCTGGCGCGGCCAGTTCCTTGATCCGGGCCACCGCGGACTCAAGCGGCGCCGGCGCCAGCAACAGTCCCAGCGCGGCGAACACACGCAGGCGGACGTTCATTGGAGTCCTCCGTTCAGAACGGCAGCAGCCCTAACAGCAGGCGGTATAGAAAGAAGGGCCGGCGGATCGCGTCGCCCACCACCCCCTTTCCGTTGATGTCCACTTCAAGCATCCCCAGTTGATTGGATGCAACCGTGTTGAGCGGACTGATGTCGGTAGCGCGCACGATGCCGCGTACACGCACCGTCTGCTGTTCGGAATTGATGCGCACGCTTTTCAGTCCTTCGATAATCAGATTGCCGTTGGGCGCCACGGCGATCACGCGCGCGCTCAGCGCGGTGCTGACGGTATTCTCCCGGCTGGTGGAGCCCTGGCCGTCCAGTGTGGTTGCGCCATTGGCGCCGGCGAGATTGGAAAGCGCGCCGGCGGCGCTCGGCTTACCGAACAACTGGCCGATGGATGCCGAGGCCGCCGACTTACGGGAAGACGAAGTGACTCCCTTGGAGACCGCCGAGGCCGAATCGGAAACGATGATCGTTACAATATCGTCCTGCTGGAACGCCCGCAGGTCACGAAGCATGTTGCCATCCACCGAGCCCTGAGCGTACAGTGATCCCGGCGACCCGCTCCGGCTGGCCTGTGTGGCGGCATTGCGAACCGCTTCACTCAAGTATTGAGCGATTGGCGATTGCACGGGTTGCTTCGGCTTGCGGCCGGCCGCCAGCGGCAGGGCCGCCAGCAGGGAGCACGCCAGCCCCAATTTTGCTCCCGCTGTGAGCTTGCTTCGATGATGCATCTTTTGCCTCTTTTCCATAGTCGATCCGCGCCTGCCGCCATCCGGTGGCGATTGCCTGGAAACGCTTCCGGGTCTCCTGATTGACCAGGGTGACGCGCTGTCCGGCCGCGCCGCCGCTCTCGGCGCGCGCGGTAATCTTGATTGTCACCGCTCCGCTTTCCACCTGGACCGTCACCATGTCGTCGCGGGCGATCACCGGCGCCGGCCGGATCTGTTCGGGCCGGATCGCCTCGTTCGCGCTGAAACTGCGCCAGGATATCTTTCCGGCGGCACACTCGAGGGTCTCGCACACCGCTGGCGCAAACGGCGATACCTCGGTATCGATCACCCGCAACTGGCTGCTGCTGATCACGGTGCCCGGCCGGATCTCGGCGGCTGCCACTACCCGGTGACGGCGAATCAGCGCCCGGAAGCGAACCCAGAAGGACGCCGTCCGGGTGGCTGAGTAACGGATGTGCCCGCGCCACAGGATTGGCCGTGACGCATCCGACGCCTGGGGAACCACGAGGCCCGCCGGAGCCAGTTCCAGTTTCCCCGCCGGCACCGGCGCGCGCAGGAAATCCACCAGTTCGATTCGCGCCCCGGCTAGCCGCGGCAAAGCTCGAAGTGTGCTCAGAATCTCGGCCGCGGTGAGCAGGCGTGTCTGGCGCGCCACGCACACCGGGTGAAGTCCATCGGCGGAAATCTTGTAGCGTTTGGCCAGCCGGCGCAGTTCGGCTACGTCGAGCACCCGGGTCAGGGCGGGTTCGGGTGCGTAACCGAGCGCCGTCTCGGGCGCCACGGCGGAAAACGCCGGCAAAACACCGGCCAGATCGCCCGCCGTGATGCGGTCTCCGTGGAGCGTAAGACAAGCCGCCCCCGATGGCAACCAGGCGAACAGGAGGAATGCGGCGGCGTTCATCGCGTGAGGTTGTTCACCTGTTGGTACATGTCGTCGGCCGCTTTGACCACTTTCGAGTTGGCTTCGTAGGCTCGCTGGCTGACGATCATGTTGATGAATTCTTCCACGACGCTGACATTGGACTGCTCGACGTAACCCTGCAGCAGGGTGCCAAGGCCCTGCTGGTCTCCAGGATTTGCCACGGTCGGCTCGCCGCTGGCATCGGTCGGCTGGTAAAGATTGGATCCGATGCTGTTCAGGCCGGCCGGATTGGTAAAGTTGGCAAGCTGGATCTGGCCGGCCAACTGCGCGGAGGTCTGGCCGGGTTGTGTGTAACTGACCGTGCCATCGGGGGCGATGGTTACCGATTGGGCTTCCGGCGGGATGGTGATTTGCGGCTCGATCGCATTGCCCTCACTGGTGACGATGTTGCCGTCGCGGTCAAACTGAAAGGTGCCGGCGCGCGTGTAGGCCAGATCGCCGTTGGGAAGACGCACCTGGAAGAAGCCACGGCCCTGAATGACGAGATCCAGCGGATTGTTGGTGACCGAGAAACTGCCTTGGGAGAAAATAATCTCGTTGGACGAAGGCCGGGTCCCCAGGCCGAGTTGTAGTCCCGCCGGCACCACGGTCTGCGACCCGGCCGCGCTGCCCGGTTGGATCAGGTTCTGATAGAGCAGGTCCTGGAACTGTGTACGCCGCATCTTGAATCCAACCGTGTTGGCGTTGGCCAGGTTGTGGGCGATGTTGTCGATGTTGGTCTGTTGCGCGGTCATGCCGCTGCCCGCGCTGTAGAGTGCCCGGATCATTCAAAACCTCCACGAAATGGTTGCTGGTAACAGCTCATGACACCTTTCATGACACTTTGGCGACCTCCTCAATCGCCTGACGGTTCATCTCGCCGCCCAGGGTGATGGCGCGTTGTAGCATCTCGAACTGGCGCATGACGCCGATCAGCCGGACGGCCGTTTCCGGCCCCCCCGAGTTGGTCGATTCCAGGTTTCCCTGCCTGACCTCCACGCCGGCCGCCGGGCGCTCCTTCCCTTGGCCGTTCGCCAGTTGGAAATAGGTGGCGCTGTGCTTTATGAGCGTCCCGGTGTCGTCGAAATCGGCGATGCGCAGAGTGGCGATATCGGCGCCATCCTGGCGCACCAGGCCGCCGGAGGTGATATCGAAAGCGCGCGAGGGATCGATCTGGATCGCTTGGTTGAGTGTCGATAAAACGGGATAGCCATCTTTTGTTTGGAGAACTCCGGCGGTGGAAAGCTTCAGACTTCCGTTGCGCGTATACAGGGCGCCATTGGGACCCCGCGCGGTCAGGAACCCGGTTCCGGACAAAGCGATGTCCAGCGGGTTCGACGTGGGAACGATGGTTCCCTGCGAGAAGTCGATCCAGGGCTTATCGATCAGCGGAAGCTGGGAGATGAAGTCCGGATCGGCATCGCCGGTATAGAGATCGTAAAATTCGCGGTCGGCCTTGAAGCCGGTGGTTCCAGCGTTGGCCAGGTTGTTGGCCAGCATGTCGAGCGACTCCATGCGCGCCCGTAAGCCGCTGGCCGCTGTGATTGTCAATGGGTCCATCGTGTACCGCCCGACGGGTCTAAAGCATTCGCCGGGCCAATCGTGAAAATTCGACAAAATTCCCCGAAATCGGGACGATATGCCGAAGAGAAAGAGGATGAAAAGGAGCCAAGTTTTTGCCGCTCAGCCGGCCGTGGCAACTATTTGGCATCTGGCAGCCACGCCCGCGCCCTTTTGATTCTTCACTTTCCGGTTGGATCACCACTTGCTTCTTGTGCTTGCGTGCAGATTGCGACTGTCGGCGCGTCACCAACCGGAACCGATTCGGTTTCCGGTTCAATTGCCACCCGGCCGCAGGCCGCTTTGTCGTTGGCCGGAATGTTCGATTTCGGATTCACCCCCCTCTTAAGTACGCTGCTTGGTTCTGATTCGGGAAAGGGTTCCAGTTTGGAACACGGCGCCGGTCCGGCACCGGAGCCGGAGCAAGACGCGGCGGCTCCGGCCGGCGAACCTGCCGTTTCCGTTGCCGCGCTGCTGGGTCCGTTGCCGGTGATCGCTCTCGGCAACGGCACCGCACCGGCTGCCCGCCAACCGGATACGCAGGCCGCCGGAAGCGGGGAACCGGCGCCATCGGTTGACCTCGCGCCATCAGTTGACAGCGTGCCGGCCGGGCAGCCCGCGCCGGCAACCGGTCTGATAGAGCCGGCGGACACTTTCGAGCAATGGAAGCCTGCCGCCGGCGTGCCCGCCGGAAATAACAAACCGGCGCCCCGGCAATATGAAAAGGATCGAGAACTCGAAGAGCCGGAGCGGGTGGAATCAGACCCGGGGCAGCCGGCTGCGACAGCGCCAGGCCGGAGTGCGCAGATAACCCCGGAGCCCGCTGCCGGGGCAATCCCCGCACCCCAATCCCTCACCGCGCCCACGTTCGCGGTCGAGGCGAAGGGTGATGGCCGCCTCGCGGATCGTGCGCCGGTTACCGGGTCTACTGGACAATCCACGGTCGAACTCGCCCCGCGGCCGGCCATCGCGCCCGCCGTACCGTCGGAGATGGCCTTCGCTATCCGGATGGAGCCCGCACCTGCCGTTGCGTCCGTAGATTACCAGGCGCCCGTTCCGGGCCCGGCAACGCCCGTGCCACCGTCGCCAGCCGGGGCTGCCGTGCCGTCACCGGTTCCTGACCCGGCCGATCGCGCAGCCATCACTTCCCTGATCGAATCGCCGCCTTCCCTGGGTGCGGCGAAACCCGAAGAAGGCGAAAGAAGACGCCGGTTGGACCCGCCCGAGCCGGCGCCGGAACCTGTGGTGGCGCCGTTCAAAGACCGGCCGGAAATGGCTCAAACCACCGGGGAGAAACAACTGCCCGCCGGGCATGTGGATTCGGTTGCGCCAATTTCGCCGCAACCTCGCTCCGGCACTTCCCCTGCCCACGTGAAGCCGGAGGCACCTGCGCCGGCCAATCCCGTTGCCCCGCCGGTTCCACCGAAAGCCGGAACCGCCGGGCAGTTGTCAATCCGGGTAGAGCGGCCGGGCGAAAAGGATGTCGCGCTACAGGTCATGGAGCGTGCCGGGCGGCTCCACGTAGCCGTGAGATCCGACGACTCGCGGCTGAATACCGCGCTGCGTTCCGATCTGAACGACCTGGTCTCAAATTTGAAACACCAGGGTTTCAAATCGGAAGCCTGGAGCCCGGCGGACACCACGGTTCCCATCAGCCGCGCCAGCCAGGATGGGGCGGCTTCATCCGGCAGCCAATCGTTCCGAGAGGGCGGCGGGTACCGGCAACAGCAACAACAGCAACGCAATAGCGACCAGCAGGAACAGCCCGAATGGGTAGACGAGTTGGAGTCGTCCTTCTCTTCGGCCACCAACCTGCATAACAGGAGTTGACAATGGCATCGGCAATCAACTGGCTCAATCCGGCGACCGGGGAAGTCACACCGGGCAAACAGGCTACCGCGGCGGTAGACCCGCTGGCGAGCAAGACCACCTTCCTGAATCTTCTGGTGGCTCAACTGAGAAATCAGGATCCGCTGAATCCGCAGGATGGGACGCAGTTTGTCACCCAATTAGCCCAATTCACGCAACTCGAGCAATCGATGGCTTTGAGCCAGGATGTCTCGGCCATCCGCGCCGCCGTCGCGCCGGCGGCGGCGACAACCGCATCTGGCGCCGGCACTTCGGATGGGGCCGGGCAAGATTAAAGGAAAGGTCAGAGAACACATGTTTACCTCATTTTCAACCGCGCTTTCCGCATTGGGAGCGCACTCGACGGCCATTGACGTAGTAGGAAACAATCTGGCGAACCTGAACACGCCTGGATTCAAGAGCAGCGCCGTGTCGTTTCATGACCTGGTGACGCAATCGCTGGGCGCCGGGCTGGGCGAGACGCAGGTGGGCTTCGGAGTGGGCCGGCCGATCACCATCCGCCAGTTTTCCCAGGGCGCCATTCAATCGAGCACCGGCCCGCTCGATGCGGCCATCCAGGGTGACGGCTTTCTGGTAGTGCAGGATGCGGGCGGAGCGACCCTCTACACCCGCGGCGGCAACCTCCAGGTGGACAAGGCCGGTAACCTGCTGACAGCCACCGGCGACCGCGTGCAGGGTTGGACCGAAGTCAACGGGGTGCTGGACACAAACACTCCCATCAGCAATATCAGCGTGCCGGTGGGCAGTTTGAAGGCGCCGATACAGACCAAGACCTTCAGCTTCGACATGAACCTGAATGCGTCCGGAGTAGTGGGCGAGCCCACCGGGGTCTCTTCGGCCACCATCGAAGTCTATGATTCGATCGGTAACTCGCATCTGATTACCGTCGATTTCACCAAGTCCGCGACAGCGAACGAGTGGGATTACTCGATCTCGGTTCCCGACGCCGACGTGGGTACGCCGATTGCGCCGGTCACCGGCACGCTGACGTTTGATACCAACGGGAAACTGGTGGATCCGGCCGCCGGCGCGGCCATGCCCGCGATCAGCATCACCGGCTTGTCCGACGGCGCCGGGCAACTCGACCTCACCTGGGATCTCTACAACAACACGGCTCCGCGTTTCACCCAGTTCGCGCAGCCCTCCGCCATCTCGGCCAACGCGCAGGACGGCTCCCCGGCGGCACAGCTGGTGCGCGTTGGACTGGCCGACGGTGGCCAGTTGCTGGCGCAGTATTCAAACGGAGAGCAGACCGTAGTGGGACAACTGGCGATGGCTTCCATCCGCAATCCGGAATCATTGATCGCGGTAGGCAACAACAATTTTCAACTGAGCGCGCGCTCGGCTCTGCCCGCCGTCGGCGTGCCGGGAACGGGCGGACGAGGCTCCATCATTGGCGGGGCAGTGGAATACTCCACGGTCGATATCGCGCGCGAATTCACCAACCTGATCGTGCTGCAGCGTGGCTATCAGGCCAACTCCAAAGTGGTAACGGCGGTGGACGAACTGAGTCAGGACACCATCAATCTGAAGCGTTAACAGGAGAGCGCTATCCCGATGACACCGGCGGAACGGATTGCCCACCTGGCCGACGTCCTGATGGAGGTCGAGGTGGAACTGGATCGAAAAATGGTCCCCATACGCGACATCCTGAAGCTCGAGCCGGGCAGTGTGGTCAAGCTGTCGCACTCGGCCGGGGAGAACATCAGCATCGTGGTTGGCGGCCGCATGATCGGATCGGGCGAAATCGTGATTATCGAAGACAGCATGGGTATCCGTATCACCGATTTCGTCGGCGACGAATAGGTTGCCGGGGCTAACCGCGCCGCGGCCGGCCCCGGCGATGAGGAGAACATAGATGGACATCGTGCAACCGGTGGCGTCAATCGCCGTCGTTTTCCTGCTGATGGCCGGAACCTTCTGGCTGCTCAAGCGGAGCCGGATGGTGTCGTTTCGCGCCGCCACTCCGGGCGCCAAAGGCCCCCTCATGCAGCGTGTCGGGCGTTTGCAACTGACTCCGCAGCACACCCTGCACCTGGTCCGGCTGGGCGGCCGCACACTGCTGGTGGGCACACATGCCGCCGGCCTTACCGTAGTCCAGGCGATCGGCGATTCCGACTCCGCCGCCGGAAGCAGCTTATGATTCTGTGGCCGGCCATTGCCATCCTACCGGGCGCCCGCATCGATGGAGGAAACCTCAGCGTGCCGATGCAGATCGTGGCGCTGCTGACCCTGTTGACCCTGTTGCCGGCCATCGTGATGGCGGTGACGCCGTTTCTCCGCATCTCTCTCGTGCTGCACTTCCTGCGACAGGCCCTGGGCACGCAGTCGGCACCCTCCAACCAGGTGCTGATCGGCCTGTCGCTCTTTCTCACCATCCTGATCATGCAGCCGGTACTTGGTCAAATCTATCAACAGGCCTGGGAGCCGCTCGATGCGGGAAAGATGACCACCGCCCAGGCGATGGAGGCGGCTTCCGGTCCGCTGAAGAGCTTCCTGCTCAAATTCGCCCGCGAGAAGGACATCCGGCTGTTTGTAGAGCTGACGCATCGTCCCGCCCCGGCGCGCCCCGCTGACCTGGAACTCCAGGTGCTGGTGCCTGCTTACATCCTCTCTGAACTCAAGGTCGGGTTCCAGATTGGCGCTGTTCTATTTCTGCCGTTCCTGGTGATCGACCTGGTGGTGGCTTCGGTGACGCTCTCGATCGGCATGGTCCAACTGCCTCCGGTGATGCTCTCGGCGCCGTTTAAGATCCTGCTGTTCGTGCTCATCGACGGGTGGAACCTGGTGGTTGGCTCGCTGGTGAAGAGCTTTTATTGAGGACCTCAGATGACCCCGCAAAGCGCAATCGAAGTTGTTCAACACGCTCTGATGACGGCCTTCTGGATCAGTATTCCGCTGCTCGCGATCGGATTTGTGGCCGGTGTGGTGGTGAGCCTGCTGCAGATCGTCACCTCGATGCAGGATCCGGCCTTCGGCAGCGTACCGCGGCTGGCAGCGTTCCTGGCCGGATTACTGCTCTCTTTACCGTGGATGCTGGCCCGTCTGATGAGCTACAGCATTGCACTGCTGGGAGATTTCAGCCGCTATGCCCGGTAGCATCACCTTCGCCCTGCCCAGCCTGTGGAGTTTCCTGGCCGTGCTGTCGCGAGTGGCGGCGACGTTTTCGTTCATCCCCCTGCCGGGGTTCAAGAATCAGGCCGATATGGCCAAAATCGTCCTCTCGCTAACAACGACGGTCGCGCTCTACCCGCTGTGGCCGGCGGTTCCGGTGCCGGATCCATCAATGGGCATGATGCTCGTCTGGCTGGCGGCCGATGCCGCGCTCGGCGTCGCGGTGGGACTCGTGGTAGCGCTACTGGTGGAAGGGTTCGTGCTTGCAGCGCAATTTCTCGGATTGCAGGCCGGCTACTCCTATGCCTCCACCATCGATCCCAACAGCCAATCGGATTCCGGGGTGTTGCAGATTGCCGTCCAGATGGCCGCCTCACTGCTGTTCTTCTCGCTGGGGTTCCATCGCCAGGTGCTGGGGGTGATCGCCTTGAGCCTGGGCCTGTTTCCGCCCGGCTCCTTCGTCCTTACGATGAGCGGCGCGCAGGCCGTCATCCACCTTGGGTCCGGGATGTTCCTGCTTGCGGCGCGTCTGGCCCTGCCGGTGGTTGCGATGCTGATCCTGGTGGACCTCACGCTCGCTCTGCTGGGCAAGCTGAATGCGCAACTGCAGCTTCTGATGTTGAGTTTTCCGGTGAAAATGCTGCTTGGGTTGATGCTGCTTAGCTCCGTTCTTGTACTGGGACCGGTGCTGTTTGAACAGGAAGCCCGCCGCTCGATGGCGGTCATCGGACAAATCCTGGGGAGGCCGTGAGCGACCAGGGACAAAGGACCGAACAGCCCACCCAACGGCGCATCGACAAGGCCCGCAAGGAGGGCCGTTTTGCCGCCAGCAGGGATTTTGTTTCGGGCGTTCAATTACTGGCCTTCACTGCCCTGGTGACCTCTTCGGCAATGAGCCTGATCGAGATTTTCCGGCTGCTGACGCGGCAGTTGATCGTGCGCGCCTTTGGTCCGGAGCTAAGCCTACATGAGGCCGCCGGCTGCTTCTCTATCATGGTGATGCCGGCGTTAAGGCCATTGTTGTCGGCCGGCGCGGCACTGGTGGTTTTGAGCCTGGGGGTTCATCTGGGTTTGACCCGGATGGGCTTCTCGCTCGAGCGTCTGGCGCCTGCGCTGAACCGCTTGAATCCGGTCGAGAAACTGAAGCAACTGCCGCGGCAGAATCTCCCCTCGTTCTTCCAGGCGCTCGTCATGCTGCCATTGTTTCTCTACGCCGTCTATGCCGTGGCCGGAGCTCATGTCAACCAGTTCCTCCGGCTGCCGTTGATGGGCTTTGAAGCTGGAGTGAAGCATACCGGGACGGCAATCGGCCAGTTGCTTTGGAAGACGACCATTGCAATCTTTCTGTACGGCGCCGTGGACCTGGTTCGCCAGCGCCGCCGCCACCTGGGCGACATGAAGATGACGCGGCAGGAGGTGCGTGACGAACTGAAAGAGGTGGAGGGCAACCCGCAGATCAAGGCTCGCATCCGGCGTATCCAGCGTGACCTGTTGCGCCGCCAGATGATGAAGGAAGTCACTACGTCGAGTGCCGTCATAGTCAATCCGACCCACTATGCGGTGGCCATTCGTTACCGTCTCGATTCCATGGCGGCGCCCAAGGTGGTAGCCAAGGGCCGCAACTACCTGGCGGCGCGCATCCGCCAGCGGGCGATCGAAAATCAGGTGCCGATCGTCGAAAATCCTCCCCTGGCGCGAGCCCTCTACAAATCCGTGGAAGTGGGGCAGGACATCCCGGCTCATCTGTACCGCGCGGTGGCGGAGATTCTGGCGTATATCTATCGCATCATGAACGGACGGCTGCCCGGATAGCGGGCCGAGGAGAATGCAATTGAGTTCGACAGCACAACTGGTGACCGCGGGCGGAAGCAATAACGGAGCCGCCGGCAGATTGCTGAAGGAGCTGCCCTGGGCGGATCTCGGCGTGCCGCTCGGTGTGCTCGGCATCGTGCTGGCCATGATTACTCCGTTGCCTCCGTTTCTGCTGGACGTGCTGATCAGCGCGAACATCACCTTCTCGGTGATCGTGATGATGGTTTCGCTCCACATCACCAGGCCGGTGGAGCTGAACGTTTTTCCCACCACGCTGCTGCTGACCACGCTATTCCGGCTGGCGTTGAACATCTCTTCTTCGCGGCTGATCCTGCTGAACGGCAACGCGGGTACTTCCGCGGCGGGGGAAGTGATTGAGGCCTTCGGCAACTTTGTCGTGGGTGGCAACTACATCATCGGCGTGGTGATCTTCCTGGTGCTGATCGCCATCCAGTATGTGGTGATCAACCATGGCGCGGTGCGCATCTCGGAAGTGACCGCGCGTTTCACCCTCGATGCGCTGCCCGGCAAGCAGATGTCGATCGATTCCGATCTGAATGCCGGCCTGATCGACGAAGCCGAAGCGCGCCGGCGCCGCAAACAACTGGCTACGGAAGCCGAATTCTACGGCGCCATGGATGGCGCTTCGCGGTTTACCCAGCGCGACGCGGTGGCAAGCATCCTCATCACGGCCATCAACATCATCGCCGGATTTCTGATCGGCGTGCTGCAGCATGGCATGGAACTCCAGCGCGCCCTGGCCACCTACACGGTGCTTACCATTGGCGACGGCCTGGTGACCGTGATTCCCGCCCTGATGATCTCGGTTTCCGGCGGCCTGATCGTCACCCGGGCCGGTTCGGAAGCACGGCTGGGCGGCGAATTCGGCCAACAGATATTCCGCCACGCTCAGCCCATGCTGCTCGCCTCGGGCGTCCTGATCGCGATGGCGGCCTTTCCCGGCCTGCCGAAGATTCCGTTTCTGATCCTGGGCGCCTCGGTTGGAGCCTACGGCTGGAAACTTCGGAAAAGACCGGCGCCAGCCTCCACGGAACCGGCCGGAGTGAAGGCGGTTACGGCCCGGGAGAGCCTGGATGCATTGCTCAAAGTGGAGCCGATGGCGGTTGAGGTCGGGCTTGGCCTGGTCGATCTGGTGGAGGGCGGACCCGGCTCTCCGTTGCTGCGGCGCATCGGGGCTATTCGCAAGCAATTGGCCGGCGAGATGGGCTACATCCTTCCGCCGGTGCGCGTCACCGACAACCTCAGCCTGAAGGCCAGAGAGTATGTCGTGTCGCTCAAAGGGGTCGAGATCGCCCGCTTTGAGTTGCCGCAGGGATTTGAACTGGCGATTCAGGCCGGTCCGGTAGCCTCTCAGGTGGACGGTATGACTACCCGCGAGCCGGCCTTCGGAATCCCCGCCGTCTGGGTGCCCTACACCGGCGTGGAAGCGGCACGCAACGCCGGCTACACGGTGGTGGACGTGATTGGAGTGCTCGGCACGCATCTGAGCGAACTCGCCCGGCGGCATGCCTACGAACTCTACTCCCGCCAGGACGCCAAGAAACTGCTGGACCGCGTGGCCGAGGAGAACCCCAAGCTGGTGGAGGACCTGGCGCCTAAGACCATGTCGCTGGCGGCAGTCCAAAAAGTGATTCAGAACCTGTTGCGGGAGCGGGTGTCGATCCGGGATGCGGTGTCGATTCTGGAAGCGCTCGGCGAAGGGGGAACGATCACCAAGAACCCCGTCCTGCTGACCGAATATGTTCGCCAGTCGATCCGGCGCATGGTCGTGAAGCCCTATCTGAATCCGAACGGCGAACTCGCCGCCTATTTTCTCGACCCCGCGCTCGAGCAGCAACTGGAAGCGGCCATCGAGCATGGCGAATCCACCAGCCACCTCAATCTTCCGCCGCAACGCATGCGCGAGCTGCTCGATCGCATCGGGCGTTCGCTGCCCGGCCGGGAGATGCCGGTGGTGGCGCTGGTGGGTTCAGGCAGCCGCTACTTTTTGCGGCAGATCGCGGAGGCCGCGCTGCCCAACCTGGTGGCGCTCTCGCATAACGAAGTTCCGGCCGGCGTCAAGGTAATTTCGTTGGGAATTTTGCAGTAGTCAGGAGATATCGAGATGAGACTGAAATCCTATTTCGCCAACACCGTCGAATCGGCGCTGAGCCTGGCACGGCGGGAACTGGGGCCCGAAGCGCTGCTGATGAAATCCGGACCGGCGATGCCCGAAGCCCGCTACCTGGGAGCTTATGAGGTTGTCTTCGCGGCTCCGGAGTCAGCGCCCGAGGCCGAGCCTCCCGCCGAACCGGCGCGCACCGGGCCTGGCTTACCGCCGGCCTTCGACAAGCTGATGCATGATGTCGCCGACCTGCGCCGGCAACTGGAGCGAACCACCAGCGCCGTGTCGCGCGCGAGCCACTATCCAGCGGCGCTGGCAACTTCCAACCCGGCCGCCGGACAGATCATCACCCAGCTTCAGGAAGCCGGAGTCTCCCCGGCAGCCGCACTCCGCATCGCGGACCGCGTACTTGGCGAGACTCAGAATCCGCCTTGCGAAGCTGACGAGGCCGTTGCCGCCGCGATTCCGGTATCGGCCGGCATCCGTACCAACCGCTCCGGCCGCCGCGTGGTGGCAATGGTGGGGCCTCCGGGAGCGGGCAAAACCACCATGCTGGTGAAGCTTGCCGTGACCCAGGCCCTAGGCTGCCGGCGCCCGGCACAGATTCTCACCGCCGATCTTTACCGCATCGCCGCCGCCGAGCAGCTTCGCTCTTATGCGGCCATTCTCGGCGTCGGATTTGCCACCGCGGAAACCGCCGTATTGCTTTCGCAGCAACTGGAGGAGCACCGGCAAAAGGACCTTATTCTCATCGACACTGCGGGATACGGCGCGCGTGAAATGGACGCCGCTCCGGATCTGGCTGAATTTTTTGCCGCTCACCGGGAAATTGACGTGCACCTGGTTCTATCGTCAACCACGAAAACCGCCGATCTATTAGCTGCGGCCGATCGCTATGCCATATTCGGGCCGTCCAAGCTGGTGCTCACCCGCTGCGACGAGACTGAATCGTTCGGCCCGATCATTGATCTCTGCTTCCACACCGGCTTGCCGGTCTCCTTCCTCGGGACCGGCCAGCAGATTCCGGAAGACATCGAGCCTGCCGACAGTCTCCAACTCGCCCGGCGGATACTTCGAGGCAAGGTTCAAAAGGAATTGGAACAAGGCGCATGGGTAGCAGCCTGAGGGCTGCACGTCCGCCCAAGGAATGCTGGTTCGCATGATGCATCCATATCAGGTCAGTGCCACCACGGCTTGCGCCGATGAGCGCGAACGGTTGATTCTGGAACACCTGCCGCAAGTGCGGCTGATTGCCCGGCGCATTCACGAGCGCCTGCCGGAGAGCGTGAGCCTCGACGACCTGGTATCGACCGGGATTGTCGGGCTTATTGCCGCGATCGACCACTTTGATCCGGCGCACAGCGTCAAGCTCAAAACCTATGCCGAGTACAAGATCCGGGGTGCAATTCTCGACAGCCTCCGCGGTCTTGATTGGGCGCCGCGCCAGCAGCGCAAACGCACCAAGCAGATTGAAGCGGCCATCGCGTCGGCCGAGCAGCGGCTGCACCGCACCCCGTCCGAAGACGAAATCGCCGTCGAACTGGGCCTGGGGATCGAGGAGTACCACAACTGGCTGATCGACATCCGCGGCATCAACCTCGGCAGCCTCGACTGCGCCAGCGGCGGCGAAGAGGGCTACAACCTGCTCAAATATGTCGCCGACAGCGATGAGAAACTACCTTCGAACCTGATGGAACGGTCCGAACTGGAGAAACTTCTGGCGCGGGCGATCGGGAAGATGCCGGAGGTTGAACGCACCGTGCTGAGCCTGTACTACTACGAGGAATTGACCCTGCGCGAAATCTCGCGAGTCGTCGGCCTGCATGAATCGCGTGTCTCGCAACTGAAGTCACAGGCGATTCTGCGGTTGCGGTCTTACCTGCAAAAGTACTGGCCTGGACCGAGACAGGAATTCTGACGCCATGTCCATCGGTCAGGAGTTGGAACAGTGGCTTGGAGAAGACCTGGCAACCCGGCTGCGGCAGGCCATCGAATCGATGACTGGCGAGCCGCCCGAAGTCGATGTCCGCCCAGCCGCCCGAGCCGAAGCGGCGCTATTCTGGTTGGCATTTCAGCTTTCGGCCGGCGCCGGCGCCACCATTTGCGCCGGCGCCCCGGAAGCGGCCTGGTCGGCGATTGGACGCAGGGTGTTGAGTTCGGCCGGTGTGGGTCAGCCCGAGGAGGCCGACCTGCGGAGCACCTATCAGGAGATTCTCACGCAGGCTCTCTCCTCGCATGCTCAGGCGATCGGCGCCCGGCTGAAGCGGGAAGTAACCTGCGAACCGGCGTCGATGGGGACTCCCTGCAAGGGTGGTCTCGCCTTAGAGCTCATTATCCGGGCCGGAGACGAGACGCTCCCTCCAGTGCAAGTTGTATTTTCGGATCCGCTGCTCTCTGTCCTTAATCCGGAAGTACCGGTCGCCTCGCCGTCATGCGCTTTGAGCGACTCGGGAGACCGGATTACGCAGGCCGACCTTCCGTCATCGGTTACCAATTCGCGAACGCTCGAACTGCTACTCGAGGTGGAGCTTCCCGTGAGCGTCTCTTTCGGCCGGGCGCAACTTCCGCTGAAGGATGTCCTCAAGCTCACTTCCGGCTCGATTGTCGAACTGAACCGCTCGGTCTCCGAGCCGGTGGAGATCATTGTCAATAACTGTGTCATCGCGCGGGGTGAGGTTGTCGTTCTTGAAGGAAACTACGGAGTGAGAATCCACCACATCATCAGCCGCCAGGAGCGGCTGCGAACGTTGAACTAAGCCACTATGCGACCCGAATTGATTTTACAGCCCTTGTTCTACTACCTGATGCTGGCCGCCGGCATGGGAGTTTGTCTCTACCTGTTTCTCGCCACCAAGAGGCAGTTACACGCAGTGAGCCTGGCTTCCGGGCGGCAGATGGAACAACTGAGCGCAACCGTCACCAGCCTCGAACAGCAGTTAGCGGCAATGGACTCAAAGCTGAAGGAAGCCCAGGAAGGATTGTCGCTGATGGTCGCTCCAAAACCCACGCCCTCCGGGTTGAACCTGAACCGGCGCAGCCAGGCGCTGCGGATGGCAAGGCGTGGCGACCGCGCCGACCAGATCGCCGCCGCCCTACAGATTCCTCACACCGAAGTGGCCTTGTTGCTGAAGGTTCACCGCGTGATGGCGGAAACCATACCCTTAAAGGCCGAAACTCCAATCATCGCCCCAGCAGCTAACAATATGGCGGATGTGGTTGGACCGCCCCGCCGCTGATCCGCTCTCCGCCCCTTCGTCCATCGAGACCGTAACCGTCATCTGCTTGCGTTCGCGCATCAGTTCCACCGGAAACTCCCGCGGCGTGGGCATCGCAATCAGGGCGAGCGTGATCGCGCGGGGAGTACCCACCGGGGTGGGACCGATGCGCACGATCACGTCGCCCGCGCGCAGGCCTGCTTTCGCGGCCGGTGTGCCACCGTTCACCGCGCGCACCAGTACTCCTTCCTTGACTCCAAAGAACGCAGCCAGTTGCGAATCGACACGCTCGGCCTCGATGCCCAGAATGCCACTTCTCCAGGTGAGCAGCGCACGTGGAGTGTCTGGCAGCCGAAACAGCGGCACCTGGACGTCGGCCATGCGGAGCGGCGGCTTGAAAGGTGGGCGCCGGGCAGTGGTGATCTCTATCGTCTGTGTGCCTCCGTGCCGGTCTATCTGCAGCTTCACGTGGCGGCCGGCGGGGGTTTCCCGCACCATGCGTACGAACTGCTCAACCCCTTCCACGCGCTGGCCGTTGTAGCTCAGCACGACATCGCCGCGCTCCACTCCGCTTCTGGCGGCTGGTCCGTCAGGCACCAGACTGGTGATCTCCACACCGAACTCTCCGTCGAGATTCAGCGCTTGCGCCCGGCTGGAGTCGATCTCGCGCACGCCCAGGCCGAGGTAACTACCCGAGAGATAGCCCATGGCAACCGGCGCGGCAACAGTCTTCGAAGCCACGACAGGTGCTTGGCGGGGCGGGGCGGGCCGAGGCGGCCCGCTCGATGGCTCCTGGCCTGCCGATACCATTCCACCCGCAATCCACAGGCCCAGTATCACCGCCCGCCACCCGGATCCTCTCAAACGACAGCGCCCACATTCGATCCAGTTCATTTCGTGCAACCTCACCGCCTCCGGCCCGGCCGGAACCGCTAACACCACACCGGGATTAGACGGGGCCGCCGCGTGAACGTCACGCCAGCCCCCCCCAGTGGCCACCGCCGGAACATCAGAACGTACCCTCGGAGGCGTTCATGGCGCGTAGCGCCTGGCGGCTACGCATCCGGATATAACCGTTGTCTTCCTTTTGCAGCAATTGCTGCAGAACCCCCACCACGTCGGGCTCGCGGCGCCGCATCAACAGATCCACCGCCTGGGTGCGCACGCCCGGGTTGTCGTCGTTCAACAGAACCTCGGTAAGCGTGCGCCGCGTCTCCGGCTCTTCTGCATACGGTTTCAACCCTTCGATGGCCTTCAGCCGGACGCCGGCATTCGGATCTTGCCGCAGGGCATTGAGCAGCGCTTGACGCACCTCCCGGGTGTTGGAGTCCCGCCCCAGCGCGTTGATCGATTCCACGCGCACTCCCGGATCGGAGGGATCCCGTACGGCCGCCAGCAGGAGGCGGCGGATCGGTTCCTCGTCCAACCGGCCGTTGAGCACGCGCTGCCGCGTCTCTTCCACTACCAACTGAACGCGGCCGGAGTCCTCCGGCTCAATGTAACGGACGCGCGACTCCACCCGTTCCGCCTCCGTGGCCCGGTAACTGCCAGGAATCAGCAGCCTTGACGATCCGAACCCGATGGCCAGCAAAACAGCCGCCGCGGCGGGTTGCCACACCCAGCGCGGGATACCGCCCGGGTTCCACCACCCTGCCAGCCGCCGCCACACGGAAGCGCGCTTGCCCCCGGTTCGCGGTTCCTGCCGGATCCGCGCCATCAGTTCTTGCCGGCAACCGGCCAAAAGGGCAGCCGGAGGCGTCAACGCGGCCCGGTCCAGGGCGCGGTGCCAGATCGTCTGGCGAACGACTTCACTGCGGCAGCCGGCGCAGCTCTCCAGGTGCGTCTCGACGGCCTCCTCCTCGTCGAACAGCAGTTCGCCGTAAAGAAACAATGGGATCAGGCTCTTGGCTTGCTCGCAGTTCATAGGAAATCTCCCAGCGCGGCGCGCATCTTTCCGGTCGCTCGAAACAGGCAGTTCTTGGCGGCTTCCTCAGTGGTGCCCAGTTGGTCTCCGATCGCCCGTAGGCGCAGGCCCTGGTAGTGGCGCAGTTCAAAAACCAGCCGCTCCCGGGGGGTCAGGCCCGCTAGCGCACCCTCGATGCGGTCCCGCAGTTGAAGGCTTAGCAGCCGGCGCTGGGGGTCGCCCTCGGCGCGTTCCTCGGCCAGGCCATCGAAACGGTCCCAGCCGCCCGCGCCTTCCGCGGTGTGCGACTGCTCTTCCCGGCGCACCTTCCGCTTCCGTAACTGGTCCAGGCACAGGTTGCTGACAATCCGGTACAGCCAGGTCTGAAAGCTGCAATCGAAGCGGAACTGGTCCAGGTTGCGATAAACCCGCAGGAACGCTTCCTGGTACACGTCGTAGGCGTCTTCGGGCGAACGCAGCAGGTTCAATGACAATCGCAGAACATTCTGGTCGTGCAGATGGACCAGCTCCTCGAACGCGGAGTCATCGCCCGCCTGTGCCGCCCTGATCAGCGCGGCTTCTTCCATATTCGGGATGGATCGAACAGTACCGGCCGCCAATGAAGCGTTAGACGGACTGGAGTGAAAAAGGTCCCGCCCGGTGTGCAAAAGCGCCGAACAAACACCGTTTGCAGCCTGCCGCCGGGGTCGGCGCCCCTACCTGGCCAGTTCGACTTCGATCTTTTTTTGAGCCGGATCGAGCGAGAGGATGCGGAAGGATCGAATCTGGCCGTTGCGCGCTTGCTCCTGGCCGGGCTGGTCCGGGTTGGAGCCCAGTTTCCAATGGGCCGAAAGCATTGCGGTCATCGAAGAGAGGTCCAACTTCTCCCGCCGCGCCTTGGTTTCACTCTTCTCTTCGGCCTGCAACCGGCAGTGGGCGTAGACTCCCTCGCCCAGTTCCACCTTCAGCCGCACCGGGGACGACTCCACTACCCGCCCGTTGACCACCTCGCCAGGATGATGTCCGGCGATATATTCATCGGCGCTCGTCGGCTCCAACTGTTTCATTCCAAGCCGGATTCGCCGCCGCTCGCGGTCCACTTCAAGCACTTCGGCCTTGACCACCTGGCCCAGCTTGAGCATCTCGTTGGGATGTTCCAGACGCTTCTCCTGGCTGATATCGCCGATGTGGATCATCCCCTCCACGCCCTCGGCCAGTTTCATGAAAGCGCCGAACTTCTGCAGGCTCACAATCGGACCCTCGGCCATCGCGCCCACTGGGAACTTCTCCAGCGCGTGCTCCCAAGGGTCGCCGAGCGCCTGCTTAAGGCCAAGCGAGATCCGCTTGTCACCCTGGTTAACGCCCAATACCACAACTTCCACCGTCTCGCCCGGTTGCACGATTTCCGACGGCTTGCGCTGCTTCTTGGACCAGGACAGTTCGGAGACGTGAATCAACCCTTCCACGCCCGGCTCCAGTTCCACAAAAGCGCCGAAGTCAGTGGTGCGGGAAACCGTGCCGCGAACCCGGTCGCCCACCTTATACCGGTCTGCCACCAGGCTCCACGGATCCGGTAAGAGCTGCTTCAGCCCCAGCGAAATCTTGCGCGTGCCGCGATTGATCTTGAGAATCCTGACATCCAGTTGATCGCCGGCCTTCAACATGTCCGATGGCTTGCTCACCCGGTGCCAGGCCATGTCGGCCACGTGCAGGAGGCCATCAAAGCCGCCCACGTCGATGAAGGCTCCGAAGTCCATCAGCGTCTTCACGGTGCCGTGAACCACCGCGCCCTCTTCCAGCGTCTGGAAGGCCTGCTCTTTGGCTTGCCGCTCCTCTTCCTGAAGCACCACCCGGCGATCCACAACCACGTTCTCTTCGGCGGTGTTCAGCTCGATGATCTTAACCTGGATCTCCTGGCCGACCAGTTTCTCCATCTCGACGGCATCGCGGGTGGCGGTTCGCGAAGCGGGTAGGAACGCCGGCACCCCGACATCCACCCTCAGGCCGCCCTTCACCGCTTCGGTGACCGTGGCCGCAATCACCGCTTGGGAGGCGAAAGCCTGCTCCAATGAACTCCAGTCCTTCGGCCTCTCCACCACAATCAGCGACAGGTTGTAGTTGCCGCTACTATCGCGGCCGGTCACCATCACCTGAAGTTTGTCGCCAATCTTCAGTTCAGCGCCGCCCGGCGTCTTGCCCAGATCCGCGCTCGCCAGCACCCCATCCATCTTGCGGCCGATGTCGACGAAAACCGCTTCCGGGGTCACCGCAACGACCGTTCCGTCCAGCGCCTGGTTCTCGCCGCCCGCCCGGCGCTCCTGCTCGAACCGGGAGAGAATGTCGCCGAAGGACGTATCTTCCGCGGGCGTGGCCACGCCCTCGGAAGCCATGTCAAAGTTGTTCTGCTGATCCATTGAGAAAACCGGAATGAATTCTCATTCTGGCATATTCTCCGCTAAGATGGCAGCGGGGAGGCGGCATTGTTAGAAGCGCGTTTGCCGGCCTTCCAGGGACGCCTCCGTTGATCCATCTCCGCCCTCTTTTCCGCCTCATTCGCACGCAGGATATCGCCTGGGTCCTGCTGTTTTCCGCCATGGCGGTGGTCGCGCCCCGCCGCGCGCCGGCCGAGATTCTGTTGCTGGCCACCCTTGGCATCTTTCAGATCGCCGAACCCCGCGTCGAGTGGCTCGCCACCCGCCGCGGAATCATTTTTTCCATTCTGCTGAAACTGGGCCTGGGCTACCTGTTGATGTATTCCACCGGCGGATTGGAGAGTCCCGATTACCTCATTCTGCTGCTGCCCATCGTCACCGCCGCCACTTCGTTGGGCGTTCTCGGAACCTCTCTGTTCACGCTGCTGGCCTGCGCCTCCTATGTCTCGCTGGCGCTCAATGTCGATTGGTCGCGCTTCTATATGAGCGACCAGGAGGTACGGCAGTTTTCTTTGCGGTTGATGTTCCTCGCCCTGGTGGGCTACCTGACGCACACCCTGGCCGAGCAGAACCGCATCGAAGCACGGCGCTACCAGGCAGCCGCCGAGAAACTGGCCGAGGCCAACCGGAACCTGCAGGAGGCCGAGGCCGCCGTCCGGCGTTCCGAGCGCCTGGCCGCGCTCGGCCAGTTGACTGCCGGCCTGGCGCACGAACTGCGAAACCCGATGGGCACCATCCGTGCTTCGGCCGAGGTGCTCAGCGGCCGCCTGCCCGATGATCCGGTCGCCATCGAGATGGCCGGCTATATCCGGGAAGAAGTGGACCGCACCAACTCGCTGATCACCCGCTTTCTGGAATTCTCCCGGCCGTTTCACCTGCGATTGAACCCCTGCGATATTACCGAGGTCATCGACAAGGCCATCACGCAACTGGAACGTCATTCACCGCGGCACCAAGTGACCATCTATCGCAACTACTCACCCGATGTGCGTCCTTTTCCGCTCGATGCCGAACTGATCGAGCGCGTGATGTACAACCTCCTGCTGAATGCCGTTGAAGCCACTCCCGAGGAAGGAGCGATCACCGTCAAGACACGTCCCTTTGAAGCCGGCGTGGAGGTTACCGTCATCGATCGCGGCAGCGGCATCGATGTCAAAGAGATCGAGAACATCTTCAATCCGTTCTTCACTACCAAGCCAGCCGGCGTCGGCCTGGGTCTGGCCATCGTCTCCAAAATCGTCGATGAGCACGGCGGTAAAGTAGCAGTGGAGAGCGAGACCGGCAAAGGCAGCGTGTTCCGCGTCTATCTGCCCGGGGGATAATGGAGTTCCACGTTTGGAATGGGAACCGATGAAGCGCCGCATTCTGATTGTCGAGGACGAAGAGAAGCTAAGCCGGGTAATCGAGCTGCAACTGGTCTCGGCCGGGTTTGACGTGGACAAGGCCGGCACCGGCGAGGAGGGGCTGAAACTGGCCGATCGCGCCAACCTTGTGTTGACCGATCTGCGCCTGCCCGGCATGGACGGCCTCGAACTGCTGCACGCCATTCACCGCCAGAACTCGCAGGTGCCGGTGGTGGTGATGACCGCCTACGGCACGGTGGAAGTGGCCGTGGAGGCAATGAAAGCCGGCGCGGTGGACTTTCTGCTCAAGCCGTTCTCCCTGGAGCATCTGATGGCGGTGGTGGGCAAGGCGCTCGAACTGACCCAACTCCGCGATGAGAACCGCGAACTGAAGGAAGAACTGGGCCGGCGCTATCAATTCGACAACATTGTCGGCCGCAGCCCCGCGATGCAGGAAATCTTTGGCACCATTTCCCGCGTGGCAGGCTCCCGCGCCACGGTTCTGCTGGCCGGGGAAAGCGGTGTCGGCAAGGATCTGATCGCCCGCGCCATCCACTTTCACTCCAACCGGCGTGAGCGGCCCTTTGTGAAGATCAACTGCACGGCCATTCCCGAAAACCTGATGGAAAGCGAGCTGTTCGGTTACGAAAAGGGCGCCTTCACCGGGGCCAGCACCACCAAGCCCGGCAAGTTCGAGCAGGCGGACACCGGCACCGTGTTTCTTGACGAGATCGGCGATGTTCCGCCCTCGATCCAGGTGAAACTGCTGCGTATCCTTCAGGAACGTGAGTTCGAACGCCTGGGCAGCAACAAGACGCGCCACATCGACGTGCGCATCGTCGCCGCCACCAACGCGGACCTGCGGCAGGCGCTTGAGCAGGGTACATTCCGCGAAGATCTCTACTACCGGCTGAACGTGGTGCCCATCAATATTCCGCCGCTGCGCGACCGCCGGGAAGACATCGCCTATCTGGCCGAGCACTTCGTCGCCAAACTGGCCAAGGAGACCGGCAGCGAAACCCGGGGAGTTACGCCGGCCGGTGTCGAGAGGCTGCTCGGATACCACTGGCCGGGGAATGTACGCGAACTGGAAAACGTAATCGAGCGTAGCGTTGTGCTCTGTGGTTGCGTAATGCTCGACGCGCCTGATATCCGTCTGGATATGTCGCCGCAAAGGCCGCAGCCGGCGGCGGCCGGTACCTTCCTGCCCGAAGGGATGACGCTCGATCAATATGAGCAGTCGATTATCCGCGAAGCGCTCAAACGGGCCGCCGGCAATAAGAGCCAGGCCGCCCGTTTGCTCGGCCTTACCCGCAATGCATTGCGCTACCGGCTCACGCAGATGGGTCTCGACTCGGCCGACGCCTCAAATGGCGCGTAGCAGCCGCGCCGGCAGCGTGATGATCGCCGTCAGCAGGGAGAACACGCCTCCCACGGCGATGCCTACGATCCGGAATGGTAACAGCAGCAGCCAGACAATTGGATACAGTACCAGAGCAGCAAGCGCCAGTGGCCAGCATAGAAACAGCAGAATGCACCACAGCAGAAAACGAGTCACAAAAGTTGATACGCAGCGCCGGGTGGGGAAGTTCCGCCGGATCGACCCAGCGCTTCAAGCACCTGGGCGGCGGCTCGCAAACCCGAAGCCATCGCCCCATGAACCGTGCCGGTGTGCCCGCTGGTGTCGGTAGCCTCTCCGGCAAAAAACAACGTTTCGGCTACCGGCGCGGCCAGCCGGCGGCGGACCGGTAATCCTCCCACCGGCACATAACTGTAAGCGCAACGGCTGAACGGATCGGCCTGCCAGTCGTGATACCAGGCGCTTTCGAGCCGTGCCGGAACGCCGCCCAGCATGCGCTTCAATGTGCTTAGCGCCTCGCTCATCACCGCCGGCCGCGGCTGTCCGGTGAGTGGTGCGGCCTTTGGCCCGGCCGACCAGCCTGTAATGACCGGCGTATCGAACGGCGCCATGGTCCACCAGACCGGAAATACCGGTTCGCCGGAAAACATCATGCAGGCTTGCCGAAGCTCTTCGCGCTCCATCCAGAATGCGCGGTCGAACCGCAGTGTCACGCGTACCGCTTGCCCGGCGCACAACGCGCGCGCCGCTTGAAGCGCCTCCACCGGTTCAGGTTCGAAACAGATCGTCCCCGGTTCTCCCGGCGCGGCTTGCAATACGCCAAGCGGAACCGTCACCACCAGCGCCCGGCTGCGGAGCGCTTCCTCGCCGCCGTCCCAGGGCGAACTTACACCGGCCCGTACGCGGCCCTCGCTCCACTCTACCCGCCGGACCGTCGAGTGAAGCCGCACTTGGCCAAGGCCGCTCGAAAGCATCCGGTGGATCGCCAGCGGAATGCCATCGTAGCCGCCCGCCAGCCGGAACATCCGTTCGCCCTCGATGGCCTGGGCGGCCCGCGCTTCATCAGCCAGCGCGGCGATGCTGATTCGGCCGGCAAACGCGGCGTTGAATCCCTCCACGAATTCGGTAGCGCGCCGCTTGTCCGGGGCAGGGAACTGGTGACGGTCCAGAAACGATGCGAAGCTCGAATCGTGTTCCTCGCCGGCCTCGGTGCGCATGCTGCCGAGCACCGCTTCCGCGCCCCGGGCCGCGGCGCTGTCGTCGATCGCATGGCCATGCTCAAGCCGGACACGTCCGCCGGTCACTTCGATGAGTGGCAGCGAGTTACGCCGCGCGAGCGAGAGCGTCAGCGGCGGGCAGCCGTGAACGAACTCGGCGCCCAGTTCCACCGCCACCGCCGCCAGCGCGTCGTGAACCGTGTGAATGCGGCCGCCGATTCTTCCGCGCGCCTCCAGACAGATTACTCGCAGCCCGTTCCGGCAGAGAGCGGCGGCCGCCGCCAGTCCCGCCACCCCGGCCCCGATCACGATTACGTCGGCGTCGCAGGAGTTCACCATTCCAGTTTCGCAGAGCTTACCAGCCGCGCCGGCGCAGCGCGCAGAAGAGCACCGGCGTCACCAGCAGCGAGAGTGCCATGGAAACCGTCACGCCGCCGATCACGGCGATCGCCAGCGGTTGCAACAGTTGCGCGCCCGAACCGGCGCCGATCGCCAGCGGCAGCATCCCGCAGACCGTGGCCAGCGCCGTCATCACAATCGGCCGCAGCCGCCGCCTTCCCGCCTGGAAGACCGCTTCTTCCAGCGGCAATCCGGCGCGCGTGTAGTGCTGCTCGGAATCGAGCATCAGGATGCCGTTCTTGTGCACGATGCCCACCACCATGATCGCCCCCATGAAGGAAGCGACGTTGAGCGTCTGCCCGGTAATGTACAGGGCCGCAAACGATCCGGAGGCGCAAAGGATGGTCGCTACCAGGATGGCGGCTGGATGCGCGAGGGAACGGAACTCGAAAACCAGAATAATGAAGATCAGCAGGATCGAGGCCGCCAGGACTTCGGCCAGCGAGACAAAGGATTCCCGCTGGATCTCGGATAGCCCGCCGAACTGAATCTCGGTATTCGCCGGAAGCGTCACCTCCCGCGGCAGCCGGGAGCGGATCTCGGCCACCGCGGAGCCCAGGTCGCGGCCCGCCAGCCGTGCCGTAACTGTGGTCATATTGCGCAGGTTGTCACGCTGGATTTCAGTCTGCCGCGGCTCAACCTCGGCCGTGGCGACGCTGGAAAGCGGCATGGTGGCGCCGCCCGGCGAGCTGATCAGGCTCGAATTCAGCGTAGCGATGCTGTTGCGGTATGCCTCCGGGTAGCGCACGCGAATACCCACCAGCCGGTCGTTACGGATCATGTTGGCCGCCACCTGGCCCTCCACCATCGTCTGTTGAATGGCCGCGATGTCCTGGGCGCTGAAGCCTGCTCGCGCCGACCGTACCGGATCCACGCGAAAATTGACCGCCGGCCCGATCACCACGGTGCGGTCCTTGACGTCCACCAGGCCCGGAATTCGCGGCAGCCAATCGGCTATTCGCGCCGCAGCCTGGCGGAAAGACTCATCGCGGGAATTGAAGACCCGGATCTCGATCGGTTCGGGCGACGACACCAGGTCGCCGATCAGGTCCTCCACGATGTCTACGAATTCGACCTCGAGCACCGGCTCGGCACGCGCCACCTGCTCCCGCAGAGCGGCCTCGATCTCTTCCACCGATCGGGAACGCCGCCGCTTCAGGTTCACCACGAAATCGCCCCGGTTCGGCTCGGTCACCGCAAAGCCAAGCTCCGTGCCGGTGCGCCGTGAGTAGCTTTCGGTCTCGGGCATGGCGCGAATCATCCGCTCGATATGATTGAGCACACGATTTGACTCTTCAAGCGCCGTACCGGGCGGCATCCAGTAGTCCAGCACAAACGCGCCTTCGTCCATCTCCGGCAGGAACGAACTGCCCAGCAGGAAGTACATACCCACGGTTCCGGCCAGCAACACGAGCGCCGCCGCCAGCGTGATCCGCCCGTGCGCGAGCGCCCAGCCGAGCGCGCGTTCATAGCGGAGTGAGAACCAGCGCAGCGCTCCGTGCTCGGCCTGGTCCGCGCGCTCCGGCATCCCGCTCAGCGGGCGTTGCCGGTGGATCAGGAAGTTTCGCGCCAGCACCGGCGTAAAGCAAAGCGCCAGCAGCAGCGAAGCAAGCAGCGCCGTCACCAGCGCCAGCGCCAGTGCGCGGAAGAACACCGCCGTGATGCCGCCCAAAAACACCAGCGGAACAAACACCATCACTGGAGTCAGCGTCGAGCCGATCAGAGCCGGCGTCAGCTCGGTGATCGCCGACCGGGATGCCTCGGCCGGGCTCTGCCCTCCCGACAGGTGCACCAGAATGTTTTCCACCACCACGATGGCGTCGTCGATCACCACGCCGATCGAAGCCGCAATCCCGCCCAGCGTCATCAGGTTGAAGCTCATGCCGAACAGTCGCATCGCCACCACCGCCGTCAGCGCGGCGATCGGGATCACCACCGCCGCTACCATCGTGATGCGCCAGTCGCGCAGGAAAACGAGCAGTACCAGCGTCGAAAGCAGCAGCCCGATGATGATGCTCTCGGTGACGCCGCCGATCGAATCGCGAACCAGCGCCGACTGGTCGTAGAACGTCGCCAATTCGATATCGCGCGGCAAGCCCTTGCGGATCTCGCCAATCTCGCGATTCACCGCCGAGGCTACTTCCACCGTGTTGGCGTCGGGCTGCTGGTGGACGTTCACCAACACCGCCGGCCGCCCGTTAGCGGTCACAATCTGGTAGATCGGCGCTTCTCCCGGTTCCACCCGCGCAATGTCTTTCACCCGCACCGGATTGCCGTTCACCGCCTGGACCACGGTGTTCTCCACCTGCTCCCGGTCGCGCGGCAGTCCGCTCACCGTGGTGAGGTAGAGATGATGATTCTCCGCCACCAGGCCGGAAGCCGAGATCAGGGAACTGCTTCTCAACGCGTCCACCACCCGGGTCAACGGCAGGTTGAAGGCATTCAGCTTTGCCGGGTCAACCAGTACGTGCAACTCCGGCGGCCGGCCGCCGGTGATCCGGGTTTGCGACACGCCGGAAATCCGGTACAGCCGCGGCGCAATCTGGTAGAAGGCCAGGTCGTACAATTCGGACTGGCTGCGGCGCGGCGACGTCAGGCTGAAGCCAAAGGTGGGGAAGGCCGAAAAGGTGAGCCGGTTGATATAGAACGAAGTGTTCGGCGGCAGTGTCGCCGAAATCTGCGAGATGCGCCCCTCGACCAGGTTCAGCGCATTATTGATGTCCGTGCCCCACTCGAAAAAAGCATTGATTTCGGTGCCTCCGCGGCTGGTGGTGGAGCGTACACGGGTAATCCCCGGCACCAGGCGGATGGCCTCCTCGATGGGCCGTGTTACGGTCAGCATCTGCACGTCCACCGGTTGCACGCCGCTATCGGCCAGGATGATAATGCGCGGAAAATCAGTTTGCGGAAGCAGCGCCACCGGGATATGGAAGATGAGAATCAACCCCGCCACTGCGAAGCCGGCCAATACCAGCACCAGCGCGCGGCCGTACTCTTCGACGAAACGCGCCAGTGCCGCGCTCACTGCTTTTCCTTTCCGGTTCCCGTGGTCACGCGTGCGTTGTCGGGCAGGCCGTAGGCGCCTTCCACCACCACGGTTTCTCCCGCCCGCAGCCCGCTCTCGATCCGTGCCTGGTTTCCTACCGCTTCGCCCAGCGTGACTTCGCGCCGGTGGGCGATTCTGTGATCATCCACCACAAATACGGTGGCGCTGTTGGTGCCTTCCTCCCGCAGCACCGCCGCCTGCGGCGCCAGCACGGCGCCCCGGATCTCGCCGGTGATAATCGACGCCGTGCCGAACATTCCCGTCCGGACCCAGGCCGCCGGATGCGCCGTTTCGCACCACACCTCCACCGTTCGCCGCTGCGGATCCACCGCGCGGTTGACTACCGTCACCTTCCCCGCCAGCGCCGCGCCCGCGCCGTCAATGGGAACAAAGCGGCACCCCTGGCCGGTCTTCACCCGCCCCAGGGCGGCCTCGGGCACCTGCGCCCGAGCCGTCACCAGCGACAGATCGGCCAGTGTGAAGGTGGCTGCCGCGGGTTGCGCCATATCGCCGGGATACTGCATCTGTTCGGTGATGGTGCCGGCAAAAGGAGCCTGGATGTGTGTGAATTGCAACTGTGCGGTGGCTGCCTGGAAGCGCGCCTCGGCCTGCTCCAGGTTGGCCCGGGCGATCTGCTCATCCCGTCCGCGGGATTGATTGAGCAGCAGGTTGTAGCTCCGCGCGGCCACCTCGGCATTGGCTTTGGCGGTGGCCAGGTCGGCCTCGGTCTGCTCGAAATCGCGCTTGGGAATCGCACCCTCTTCAAACAGCGCTTTGCGCCGCCGGTAGAGCCGTTCAAACTGTGCGAGCACCGCTTTGCTGATCTCCACCTGCCCGCGCGCCCGCTCCACGTCGGTGGGTAGCGTTCCGGCGATCGTCTTTTCGAGCGTCGCGCGCGCTGTTGAAACCGCTGCTTGAGCCTCGGCGGCCTGGGCCTTCAGGTCCCGGTCTTCTAATTCCACCAGCGTCCGGCCGGCCGTTACGCTATCGCCCTTATGTGCCAGCAGGCGGCGGATGGGCGCTGTGATCCGCGCGGAGATGTTCGCCTGTTCGCGCGGGAAAACCGTAGCCGGCGCTTCGATGGCCAGCGGCACATCGGCGGCAGCCGCCCGGGCCAGCGTCACCTCCACCACCGGCGCCGGCGCGCCCTCTCCGGCCCCGTGCTGCCTTCCGCATCCGGCCAGCGCCATCACCGCCGCCGCAATCGGCGCCACCCATCGGGATCTCATCTTCCGCTAGCCACCTCCAGGTCCTCACCGGCGTTGGCGTAATCGGCCAGTGCCGTGTAGTAGTTGACGCGCGCCTGCTGCAGTTGCTGCTGGGCCGCCACCACATCCAGCGCCGGGCCCTCTCCGCCCACATAGCGAGCCCGCGTCAGTTTCAGATTCTCTTCAGAAGTTGCAATCTGCGTTCTGGTCGCGGAAATCTGCCGCCAAAGCAGCCGCAGACGGGTCGCCGCGGCTGAGTACTGCTGGGAAAACACGCGCCCGGCAGCGGTCCGCGTGGCGTTGGCCTGCTCGGCGCGCAACCGGAATTGACGGGCTGTATCGCGGGCGCGAAACCAGTCGAAGATCGGAACGTTCATCGTCAGGAAGACCGCCGAACCACGATCCGCCGCTCTCACGCGGAGTGAATCGAGACCGTATTGGTAGACCAGGTTCACCTGCGGATACAGCGCCCCCCGTTCACGCCGGGCATCGGCTTCAAAGCCCTGCCGCTCGAATGTGAACAAGCGGAACTCGGGCCGCGCCAGGTACGCGCCCTCTCCCGTTGAAGGCGGCGGCTCGGGCGTTACCAGCGAATCGACAATCTCCAGGCGCGCGGCCGTGCCGGCAGTCCAGAAACTGGCCAGTTCCTGGTTGGCCAGTTCGGCGGCCATCCCGGCGGCGATGCTGGTCTGCTCCAGAAACGCCACCTGGCTTTCCGCTTTTACCACGTCGGCGCGGGCCACCTCGCCACCCGCGTACAGCGCCCGCGTGCGCTCCAGGAAATCGGAGGCTTCGTTCAGGCTGGTAGCGGCCGCGCTGGCCAGATGGCGGGACAGCAGCAGACCGTAGTACGCGGCCGCCACGGCCCTTCGCAAATCGCGCCGGGCGATCACCGCGTTCTCATTGGCAATGGCGTGATCCGCCCGCGCGCGGGCTAGCGAAGCGCGCAGCCGGCCGGAGGTGTCCAGCTCCAGCGCCGCCCCCGCCAGTGCCTGGTATTCGCGAATGCCGTTCAGCGCAATGAAGCTTTGCTGGCCGGCCAGAGGACTGTTGTAGGTGTACCCGCTGGCCAGCGCCGCCTGGGGCAGGAACGCGCTGCGAGCCACCCTCACCCCGGTGCTTGCGATCCGGGCCTCCAACTGCGCCACACTCACCGCCGAAGGCACGCTTTCGGCCAGCCGGCGGCATTCGGCCAGCGTTAGAGGGGGCGCCTGGGCATAACAGGCCCAAACGGCCCATCCGCAGAGATACGCGAAACGAATCGTCGAACGCACGGCTTGGTGCCTCCATTGGATCAAATCAACCTGAAGCGAGCCTGAAAGCGCGCCGCGCGAGCCGCTGAAAAGGCATACTGGGAGCAGGGATCCATGCAACTGCTGGTGGTTGAAGACGAACCCCAGATGGCCGAACTGCTCCGTCAGGGATTAACCGAGGACGGCCACGTGGTCACCGCCGCCCACAACGGACTGGACGCGCTGGCGCTGGCCGCGTCGGAGCACTTCGATGCCATTGTTCTCGACCTGATGCTGCCCGGGCTGGACGGCCTGGAAGTGGCTCGCCGGTTGCGGACCGCCGGATGCCTCACCCCCATACTGATGCTTACCGCGCGCGACCGTGTTGCCGACATCGTCACCGGGCTCGATTCGGGCGGCGATGATTACATCACCAAGCCCTTCGCGCTCGATGAACTGCTGGCGCGCGTGCGCGCCGTTGCCCGCCGCGGTCCCATCGCCCGCCCGGTGGTGCTCTCCGCCGGAGGCCTGGCGCTCGATACCGGCTCCCGCACCGCTACCCGCGCCGGACGGGCGGTCTCCCTAACCCGCACCGAATATCTCCTGCTGGAGTTGCTGATGCGCAACGCGGGCCGCGTGGTTCCGCGCGATACGATCGTGGCCGGTGTCTGGGGCTACGATAACGAAGTGGAGCCCAACACGCTGGAGGCCTTCGTTTACCTGCTGCGAACCAAGGTGGACCATGGCCACGCGCACCGGCTGATCCACACCGTGCGCGGCGTTGGCTACATGATCCGGGAGGTTCCCGCGTGAAGCGTCCCTTTTCGGTTCGCGCGCGCCTCACCCTGTGGTACACCGCCGTGCTTGGCGTCTCGCTGGCTCTGTTTGCCGTCGCCATCTGGCTGGCCCTGCGCCAGGCGATGTTGCTGGAGCTCGATCACGAACTCGACAACCGCGCCGCCGGCTTCGCGCGGTTCCTGGCAGCCGAAGCATCCACCGACAAGACCGCCCTGGTCGCCGCCGAGGCGAGCGAATACGCGGCCGGCCTGTTTCCCGGCCAGAGTGTTCGCGTGTGGGACTACCACGGCCGGCTGATCTACGCCTGGCCGCCCGAAGCCGCTGCTGCCGGTTCCATGCGCAGCGTGCGGCGCCAGGTTCTGCTCGGAGGCCGCGTTTACCCGGTGGAACTGGCAACTGCGCTGAAGCCGGTCCACTCCACCCTCCGTAAGCTGGCACTGGCGATCGTCGCCGCCATTCCGCTGGTGCTGTTGCTGGCGGCTGCCGGCGGCTGGTGGATGAGCCGCCGCGCCATGGCCCCGGTGGATGCCATGACGCGCCAGGCGCATGCGCTGGGCATTCGCAACCTCCGCGCGCGCCTGCCGGTACCGGCCTCCGGCGACGAGTTAGCGCGCCTGGCCGAGGCATGGAATGGCGTTCTCGGGCGTCTCCAGCAGGCCGTGGGACGCCTGACCCGCTTCACCGCCGACGCATCCCATGAACTGCGAAACCCGGTGGCAATCATCCGCACCACCGCCGAACTCACTCTCCGCCGCACCCGGAGCGAAGCCGAATACCGCCAGGCGCTCTCGCAGATCGAGGACCAATCCAGGCACATCACCTGCCTGATCGATGACCTGCTGGCGCTGGCCCGCTCCGATCACGGCCCGGACCATGCTCCGTTTGAAATCGTTGATCTCTCCGCCATCATCCGCGACGTCTGTGACGAGGCCCGCCCGTCGGCCGAACGGAAACAAATCTCCCTCTCAGCCGCCGCGGCATCGCCCGTGCCTCTCCCGGCCAACCTGCCCATGCTGCGCCGCCTCGCCGTATTGTTGGTTGATAACGCCTTGAAGTACACCGGTAGCGGCGGCGAGGTGACGGTGTCGGCCGCGCCCCGCCAGGGCCGGGCGATCCTCGAAGTGAGCGATACCGGCTGCGGCATCAGCGCCGAAGAACTGCCTCACATTTTTGAACGCTTTTGGCGCGCCCGCCGGGTGCCCGCCGCCGGCGGGGCCGGTCTGGGCCTGGCGCTGGCCAAAGCCATCGTGGACCTGCACAAAGGCGGCATCGGAGTGCGCAGCGAGGTCGATCGCGGCTCGGTGTTTGAAGTGAGTCTGCCGGCGCAACTCTCCGGCTGAGAAACCCGCCGCCCGGTCCGGTGGCAGAGGTAGACTGGATGGCGGACGGTTCGAACACCATGACCCACCGTGAACGTATCCTGGCCTCTCTCCGCCACCAGACCCCGGACCGCGTCCCCATCGACCTGGGCGGCACCGGAACCACCACCATCACCGAAGGTTGCTACCAGCGCCTGAGCGCCCATCTCGGCCTCTCCACAGCCCCCCCGCCCGGCGTTTTTTCGCGCCGCGCCTCCACCGTCGTTCCCGATCGCGCCGTGCTGGATCATTTCGGCGCCGACACCCTGCCGCTTATCAGCCAGGCGCCCGACGCCGGCGCGGAGCGCGAGATCGGCCCCGGCCTGCTCTGCGACGAGTGGGGTGTCACCTGGCGCAAACTCGAAGGCTCCCACTTCATCCCCGTCGATGGTCCGCTAATGAAGATCGACGAGCCTCAGCCGTCCGATCTCGACAAGGTTCCCTGGCCCGATCCCGCCGATCCCGGACGCTACCGCGGTCTCGCCGAACGCGCCCGCCAGTTGCACGAAACTACCGATCGCGCCGTCATCCTGAACGTCTGGCTGGGACCGGTTCACGCCACCCAGTTTCTTCGTGGATATGCCGAATGGCTGGAAGACCTGCTGCTGCGCCCGGTGTTTCTCGAAGCCCTGCTCGATCGCGTCACCGATATCTGGGTGGAAGCCACCACCCGCGCCCTCGCCGTGTGCGGCGATTGGGTGGACCTGGTCCAGTTCGGCGACGACATCGGAACCCAGCGCGGTCCGCTGATGCGCCCTGAGCTGTATCGCAAAATGATCAAGCCGCGGCACGCCCGCGTCTTCGCCGCCGCCCGCAGTACCGGCAAGCCGCTGGTGTTTCATACCTGCGGCTCGGTGGTGAAGATGATTCCCGACCTGATCGAGACCGGCGTCGATGCGCTCAACCCCGTGCAAGTGGCCGCCACCGGTATGGACACCGCCCTGCTGAAGCGCGAATTCGGCCGCGATCTCAGCTTCTGGGGCGCCATCGACACGCAGCACGTGCTCCCGTTGGGGACCGTGGCCGAAGTGCGGGATGAGGTGCGCCGCAGGATCGACGATCTATATCACGACGGCGGATACGTCCTTTGTAGCGTTCACAATTTGCAGGCCGACGTGCCGCCCGCCAACATCGCCGCCATGTACGAAGCAGCGCTGGAATTCAGCGCCTGAACCGCGCGCGTCTACCGCAATCCGGCCTTGGCCAGCATCGCCCGCAACTGGCGTCCGGTGCGCATGTCGATCGCCGTCGCCACCAGCTTGCCGTCGCGGTTGTAGACGAAGCTTTTCGGAATGCCTTCGACGCCGAACTCCTCGTGGACTTTCCGCTCTCGATCGAGCAACACCGGGAAGCTGAGCTTCGCGGACGCCGCAAATCGTTTCACCGTGGCCGCTTCTTCGTCGCTGATCGCCAAAATCACCAGCCCCTGCGCCGAGAAGCGGTTGTAAAGCGCCTGCATGTCCGGAAGTTCTTTGCGGCACGGCGGGCACCAGGTGGCCCAGAAGTTCAACAGAACCACCTTGCCGCCCAGCGCGCGCAGGTCCCATTGCCTGCCTTCAAGATCGGGCAGCCGGAACCCGGCCACGGCCCGGCGCTGGTCTTCGGCCTCCAATTGTTTGGCGGCTTCGCGGTAGGCCGGCGCGTCCAGCGTTACCGGCACGCCCTCGTACCGCGCCAGTTGAGCCAGCGCCCGGTAGGGTCCCGCCACTTTGCCCTGCTCATCCGGCGCGGGAGTTTCCGCCAGCGCTGCCGCCAGCACGGCTGCCACCTGGTTGAGCGTATCGCTGCCGAAGTCACCTTCGGTGGCTAGGCTGGCCAACTGGTAAGCCAGGTTCACCTTGCCCGCGCCGGCAGGCAATTGACCGATTCGCCCCGCCATTTGCCGGGTCGCCTGTCCGCGCTGGCCGTCGGGTACCGCGCGCATCTGCCGCAACTGGCCGGCCATCGCTTTCTCTTCCGGCGTTAAGGGAGGAGCGGCCGCTCCCCATACCGCCAGAGCAGCAACAACCCCTAAAATCAACCGAAGCATAAAACGTTTTATGTCAGCGTCTCGCTCAATATCTTGCGAGCCTGCTCGGCGCGGAACTCCTTCAGCTTCTGTTTGAGTTCCGGGCGTGTGTTGGCCAGGATGGCGATCGCCAGCAGCGCGGCGTTGGTTGCGCCCGCCTTGCCGATGGCCAGCGTGCCCACCGGAATTCCCCCCGGCATCTGCACGGTCGCCAGCAATGAATCGAGCCCCTTCAGGGCGCTCTCCATCGGTACTCCCAGCACCGGCAGCAGCGTGTGCGAAGCAATTACCCCGGCCAGGTGCGCGGCGCCGCCGGCGGCGCCGATAATCACCTCGACGCCGCGCTTTTCCGCGCCGGCAATGTAATCGGCGAGCGGTCCCGGAGTGCGATGCGCGGAGAGAACCCGGGCCTCGTGGGCAACCCCGAACTTCGCCAGCGTGTCCACTGCATGCCGCATGGTCTCCCAGTCCGACTTGCTGCCCATGATTACCGCTACCAGCAGGCCGTCGTCTTGCGCCATATGTCTCCTATTGTCCCTGGCTCAGCGAATAGGCCGGTTTGCCGTCGAAGTTGCACAGGCTTTCGAATTTCACGAAGTCGTGGCCCGCTTTTCCCGTACGGTCCAGCAATCCCACAATCTGCGCGTGCGTGACCGCTCCGCCTGCCGGGCTCATGAAACGGCAGCGCCATGTGTCGGCCGTCAGCGTATCGGGAAACCCTCCCGGGTACACCTTCACGCCGCGGTTGCTGATCATCACCAGTTTGAAGTCCGGCCCGGCAAGCTTCTCCAGTTGCCCGCCCAACTCATCGGCAGTGCCCTCGGTCCATTCCAGAAACAGATCGATACCCACCATTTCCTTCACTTCCGCCGCCCGCGTACTGGACTTGGACTCCACCGTGTGCTTGGGCGCGCCGTGGTAGCTGACAGCCGGCAGTTTTTCCGGCAACTGGCCCATCCGCGCCGCCACCGCCTGGGCGAATTCCTTGGTGCCCACCTTCCTGGTACTGTTCTGTTCGGTGTAGATGTCGTAAGTGTGGATGCCGTCCTCGATCGTCTTCAGCCAGGCGTTGTGTACGCGCGCGGCGATCTCGGGCATGTCCAGGTGCACCAGCATCATCACCGCGCCCAGCAGCAATCCCGATGGATTAGCCAGGTTCTGGTTGGCCCGCCGCGGCGCGGAGCCGTGGATGGCCTCGAACATTGCGTACTTTGCACCGATGTTGGCCGAGCCCGCCAGTCCCACCGACCCGGCGATTTGCGCCGCCACATCCGACAAAATATCGCCGTACAGATTCGGCATCACCACCACATCGAAAGTCTCCGGCGTGTCGGCCAGTTTCGCCGCGCCGATGTCCACAATCCAGTGCTCCTTTTCGATGTCCGGGTACTCGGGCGCTATTTCGTCGAATACCTTGTGGAACAGTCCGTCGGTCAGCTTCATGATGTTGTCTTTGGTGAAGCAGGTGACCTTCTTGCGGCTGTTGCGCCGGGCGTACTCGAACGCGTAACGTACAATCCGCTCGCAGCCGGGGCGGCTGATCAGCTTCAGGCACGCAGTGATGTCCCGCGACTGTTTGTACTCGATCCCGGCGTAGGTGTCTTCTTCGTTTTCACGCACAATCACCACGTTCATCTTCGGGTGCAGCGTGTCAACGTAGGGGGCGTAGGCCACGCACGGCCGGATGTTGGCGTAAAGCCCCAGCATCTTGCGCGTGGTTACGTTCAGGCTCTTGAATCCGCCGCCCTGCGGCGTGGTGATCGGCGCTTTCAGAAACACCTTCGTCCGGCGCAGGGATTCCCACGCGCCCGGCTCGATTCCCGCGCTGTTGCCGCGCAGAAAAACCTTCTCGCCGATCTCGATTTCTTCAATGTCAAGCGCCGCGCCGGCCTCCCGCAAAATGTGGAGGGTAGCGTCCATGATTTCTGGTCCGATGCCGTCGCCCTTGGCGACCGTAATAGGAGTCCGTTGTGCCATAACTGTCCCCACCAAGATAGACCCCGGGCGGCATTCACGGCAACAATCGGGCTGGAAGGTTCAGTTGCGGCTGCCCACCCGCTCGGTGCGTCCGGCCAGTGGACGGACGATCGGTCCACCGCATACTCCGACACCCACATTGAGCAAAGCGTTCAGGAAATTGAACAGCACCGCGTAGATACTCTCCTCGGTGATTGGCTGGCGTCCAGGCAGCCGGAAGCTGGCCGGCAGTTCCTTGGAAATCTGCAGCCGGATCCCCTGGGGGAGCAGCCTCCCGGAACGGTCTTTCTGGTTGGCGACGAAAATTGGAGTCTGCAGCACCGCGCCCGTCTGCCCGCTGACATAAAACTGGCACCGCGAAAACCACCCCAGGTTCCCCGGATCCGACGCATCGAACAACAGCAGCGGCGCCTGGCGGTCGGGAATTGTCAGATCCAGGCTGATGGTCCTGTCCGTGTCGTCCAGCCGGTACTCGAAGCCCGCCTGCTTCACCAGGTTGACGATAAGATCAGCGTCCAGTTCCAGCAGCAGGAACTTGTGCTGGCCAGCTTGCAGAACTTGCATTGTTAAATCACCATTCTAGCAGTCCACCCTCAGCCGGTTTCCAGTTCCAGGCCAAGCAAACGCTGAATTTTTCGCTTTACGTCGAACTGCGGAAACAGGTAGCGGTACCGGTTCCTGCCCAACCGCAGAAACTGGCCGTTCATTGCGTTGTAGTGGTTGTCGAACTCGGTTCCCGCCGGATCGTGCTGGTAGAACTTCTCCGGCTGCCACGTCCGGCCCTCATCCCGGCTGCGGAAGAAGATCAGTCCGAACAGATTCTTGTCGGGCAGCGGGTAGCGGCCGCGCTGATAACAGACCCGTGACGTGGTGAGCAGCGAACCGTCTTCCAGCACAACACCAGCCGGCGGAGCGCCCGTGCCGGCCATGTCCGTCGCCTCCGGTTTCGACCACGTCTCCCCGCCGTCGGCGGACACCGACCGAAAATAAAACGTATCGCGCGGACTCCCCGGCACCCGTCCCAATCCTTCTCGCCCCCGGATAATTGAGACCAGCCGCCCCCTTCCCAGGTCGAAAAGAGTCTGTTCGTTGAATCCGGCCGGCATCACCGCCCGGTTGCGGATGGCCAGGTCCGGTTCGTAACCCACATCCCGGTATTTCCAGCTAACGCCGTCGTCATCGCTCAGCAGCACGCCGCAACGCCAGTTTTCGCCGGGCGCCCGCGCTCCCCAGATTTGCAGCACGATCCGGCCGCTTGCCAAAACCACCCCCGGCGCCGGAAACTGCTCCCCCAGGAACGTACCGGAACGATAGATCTGGTAGTCGAATGGCCCCTTCGCTCCCCGCTGCCGGCCGATCAACGCTGTCCCCGGCCGCCACCGCTGGTCTTCGTCGTACTGTTTGCTGTCGCCCGCGCGGCTGCCGTGTTGCTGGTGAAAGCCCACTGCCAGCACCGTGCCCCTGGCCGTGGGGCCGCAAATCGACAACGCCAGGAACTCCTTTTCGGGCGTCTTCACCACCACCCCCGCCAGTTCCCGGCCGAACGGTTCCACCCCCGTCCAGGATTTCCCCTGGTCGAACGTGCTCGTGACCAGCGTCGTGCCGCCCTGCTCCTCATCGTGAACGAAACCGCTGAACACGAGGCGGAACTCCCGCCCGAGCAGCACGCCGTGGCCCGCCGTTACCGGATAGCCCTCCGCCTGCCGGTCCATCACAATCCGGTAGCGCGAGTACCGCAGGGAACTCTTCCGCCCTTTGCTCCATGCCAGTCCCGATAACAGCAGCGGCGTCACGCTTCGTCGGCTCATCAGGGACATGGGAACGAGCATCGCCGAAATCGGCGTTATTTTCAAGCTTTTTCGGCCGGGGTGCGGTTGCGCTTATCCTCGCAAATCAGCTATCTTGAAAGTTCCTGGTAGAGGTGCGGCGGCCAAGAGTAGCCGGACTGGTGGTCCTGAGATGCTTCGGGGTCCGGTGAAAGGGGTCGGGTTCTATCCCGCCGAAACTGTCAAGGCAGCATCTGCCAAGATGGTTGGGGAGTCTGGTTAATACCGGCTCACTGTCATCCGAATCATTGGGGATCCGGATGGAGCGCTATCGAGGAGCACGTCCGCAACCTGGCGGGCTGCTTCCCCTCCTTACGCTTCCATCCTCAGACCCTGGACAGTACCCGGTGCACCGGCGTTCTGAGTCGCTATGGAACTTTTTGAGCTAATCCGCAACCTGGTCGATATCGAATCGATCACTGAAAACGAGGAGCAGGCCGGAAACTTCCTGTTTGACTACCTCTCCCCGCTGGCCGCCCGCTATGGTGGAACCATTGAGCGGATGCCGGTGGAACCGCGCCGCTTCAACGTGCTCGCCTGGTGGGGCGAGCCGCGCGTCACCCTCAGCACGCATCTGGACACTGTGCCCCCCTTCTTCCCCTCGCGTGAAGATGGCGAATATATCTGGGGCCGCGGTTCCTGCGATGCCAAAGGGATCGCCGCCTGCATGGTCAAAGCCGCCGAAGCGCTGCTTGCCGATGGTGTCCGCGACATTGCTCTGCTATTTGTCGTCGGTGAGGAACGCAACAGCGCCGGCGCCCACGAAGCCTCCCGCCACGGGCGCGGCAGCAGGTATCTGATCAACGGCGAACCCACGGAAAACAGGCTCGCCTTAGGCTGCAAGGGCGCGCTGCGATATGAATTCATTGCCCGTGGCCGCATGGCTCATTCGGCCTATCCGCACCTGGGCGAATCGGCCATCAACAAGCTGCTCGACGTGCTTCAGGCCACCCGCGCCATTCCCTTGCCCGTGGATGAACTGCTCGGTGGAGGCAGCCTGAACATCGGCACCATCCAGGGCGGGCGCGCGCCCAACGTCATTGCCGACGAAGCTCGCGCCGAGGTCATGTTCCGCCTGGTTGCCGATAGCGCGCCGCTGCGGGCGGCGATCGAAAAGGTTTGCGCAGGCAAGGTGGAAGCCCACAACGTGCTGGAAATCCCCGCGCTCAAAATGGAGGCGGTGGAAGGAATCGAAACCGCCGTTATGGCCTACACCACCGACATTCCCGAATTCAAGGGCCAGTGGGGCCGCCCCCTGTTGCTCGGCCCTGGCACCATTCACGTCGCCCACACTTCCGAAGAGCGGGTCCCCAAGCGGGAGTTGTTGGACGCGGTCAATCTTTACCAAAAAATGGTGAGGCATTTGCTCACCCGTTAAGGACGTCACACAACAGATGGAAAAGCGTATTGAAGTCGGCGTACTCGGCGCCACCGGCATGGTGGGGCAGCACTTTGTGAAGTTTCTCCGGAATCATCCCTGGTTTGATCTCACCTGGGTCGGCGCGAGCGAGCGTTCCACCGCGAAGCTCTATCGCGACGCCACCAACTGGCGTCTGGATGGCGTCATGCCGGAGAAGGTGGCCGGACTCACCGTGGAAGAGTGCAAACCCGGCAATGCGCCGCGGCTGGTCTTTTCCGCCATGGACGCCTCGGTTGCCGGCGAGATTGAACGTGCATTCGCCCAGGCGGGCCACATCGTGGTGTCCAATTCACGCAATCACCGCATGGACGCCGACGTGCCGCTGCTGGTGCCCGAGGTCAATGCCGATCACCTCAAGCTGATTCCGCTGCAGCAGCGCCAGCGCGGCTGGAAAGGGCAGATTGTCACCAACCCGAACTGCTCCACCGTGGTGCTCACCATGGGACTCGGCCCGTTGAAGCAGTTCGGCATCACCAAAGTGATCACCACCACCATGCAGGCCATCTCCGGCGCCGGTTATCCCGGTGCCGCTTCCATGGACATCAATGCCAATGTCATCCCCTTCATCGGTGGCGAAGAGGAGAAAATGCAGCAGGAGACGCAGAAGATTCTCGGCGACTTCACCGGCGATGCCGTGGCGCCGCTGGCGGCCGGCGTCAGCGCCCACTGCAACCGCGTCCCGGTGTTGGATGGCCACACCATCACCGTCTCGGTGGAACTCGCCTCCAAGCCCGGCGAGGCCGCAATTCTTGAAGCCTTCGAGAAGTTCTCCGGCCTTCCGCAACAGCGCCACCTGCCCAGCGCTCCCGAGCGCCCCGTGCAGTACATGGCCGATCGCGACCGCCCGCAGCCGCGGCGCGACGTGGAACGCGACCACGGCATGGCCGTCTACATCGGCCGCCTGCGTCCCTGTGCGGTGCTCGATTGGAAGTTCGTCGCACTGGGCCACAATACCGTCCGCGGAGCCGCCGGCGCGGCCGTTCTCAACGCCGAGTTGATGTACTCGGAAGGACTGTTCGACTGAATATGATCGTGATGAAATTCGGCGGAACCTCGGTTGAGTCCGCCACTGCCATCGAGCGTGTCGCCGGCATTGTCCGCGATCGTCTGCCCGAAAAGCCCATCGTCGTGGTATCGGCGATGGGCAAGACCACGAATAAGCTGCTGGCCATCGCCTCGGCCGCCATCAACGGCGAGCGCCAGCGCGCCATCGATCTCGCCATCGACCTGCAGGACTTCCACTTTCGCGAGTCGCTCCGCATCACCTGTGAGCAGGAACGCCAGGAGCTGGAACGTTTCCTCAACGTTACGTTTCAGGAGCTGAAAGAACTCATCCGCGGCCTGGTCGTATTGGGCGAACTGACGCCCCGCTCGATCGATGCCATCTCCAGTTACGGCGAGCGCCTCTCGAGTGTCATCGTCGCCCATGCCTTCCGTTACTTCGGCATCCCCACCGAGCACATCGACTCGCGCAAGGTCATCGTTACCGATTCCCGCCACACCCAGGCCGCGCCCATTCTGGAGGAGACCTACTCGCGCCTGGCCGGCCAGGTCCGCCCGGTTGCCGAACAGAATGTGGTCGTGATGGGCGGCTTTATCGGCGCTACCGAAGCCGGCGCAACCAGCACGCTCGGCCGCGGCGGATCGGATTTCACTGCTTCCATCGTGGGAGCCGGCATTGGCGCCTCGGAAATCCAGATCTGGACCGACGTCGACGGCATGCTCACCGGAGATCCGCGCATTCTGCCCGGCGCCGGCCACCGCGTGCGCCTCATCTCGTTTGCCGAAGCGGCGGAACTTGCCTACTTCGGCGCTAAGATCCTCCACCCGGCCACTGTCGTGCCGGCCATGGAGAGGAACATTCCAGTGCATATCCTCAACTCCCGCCGGCCCCAGGTGGAGGGCACGCGCGTCGTCGCCGAGGCCGTACACTGCGCCAATGCCGTCAAGTCCATCGCCTGCAAAGGCAACATCACCGTGGTCAACATTCATTCCACGCGCATGCTGATGGCCCACGGCTTCCTGCACCGTATCTTCGAGGTGTTTGACCGCTTTGAAACTCCGGTCGACATGGTGACCACCTCCGAGGTCAGCGTCTCGCTCACCGTCGATCAGCCCGGGAGGCTCGAGGATATCGTCGAGGAGTTGAGCGCCTTCGCCGAAGTCGAGGTGGATCCCAACCAGGCCATCGTCTGCCTGGTGGGCGACAACATTCGGTATACTCCACACGTTGCCGGCAGGGTGTTCAACGCTCTGGGCGGCATTAACGTCAGAATGATTTCCCAGGGCGCTTCGCTGCTCAATTTGAGTGTTGTCGTGAGCCAGGACGATCTGGTGAAATCCGTGGAGGCGCTGCACGCCGAGTTCTTCCGGGAACTCGACCCGGCAGTGTTTGACTAGCGCCATGGCGAAAAATCTTGCGATCGTCGGCTATGGGAAGATGGGCCGGTTCATTGAGCAACTCGCTCCCGAATATGGATTCGATCCCGTTCTCAAACTCGACGAGTTCAATAACGCCGGCTACCGGGCAATGACCGCCGAAAACTTCCGCGCCATCGACGTGGCCATCGAGTTTTCCGTGCCCGCCGCTGCCATCGGCAACATCGAGCGCCTGGCCGCGCTGGGCGTCAATACCGTGGTGGGAACCACCGGTTGGCTCGATCAACTGGAGCATGTCCGCCAACTGGTGGAACGGGCGGGCAACGGCCTGGTCTGGAGTCCGAACTACTCCATCGGCGTCAACGTCTTCCTGCGTGCCGCCGCCGAGGTATCCCGCCTGCTCGCCGCTTATCCCGAGTACGGCGCCTGGGCCTGGGAGATCCATCACATCACCAAAAAGGATGCGCCCTCGGGTACGCTCCTCAAGTTGGTTGAGGAAATGAAAAACGCCGGCTACGACCGGCCCATTGACGTCAGCGCCAACCGCGCCGGGGCGCATCCGGGAACGCACGAGATCGGCTTCGATTCGGCGGCCGATACCATCACCCTGCGCCACGCCGCTCGTTCCCGCGAGGGTTTTGCGCGCGGCGCGCTCAAGGCCGCCCAGTGGATCGGCGGAAAAAAGGGCTTTTACGAATTCAAGGATATTCTTTTCAGTTAGTGGAGGTGGTACATGTTTACTGGTTGTGGCACGGCGCTGGTAACTCCGTTTCTTCCCGATTTCTCGCTCGATGAGGCGGGGCTCAGAAGCCTGGCGCGGCGCCAGATCGACGCCGGCATCAATTTTCTGGTCCCCTGTGGAACCACCGGCGAGAGTCCCACGCTCAGCCGCGCCGAGCACCTGCGCGTCATCGAGATCGTCGTTGAAGAGGCCCGCGGCAAGGTTCCCGTACTCGGCGGGGCGGGCGGATACAATACGCGCGAAGTGATTGAACTGGCCGGCGAGCTGAAGGCGCGCGGAGTCGATGGCATCCTCTCGGTTACGCCCTACTACAACAAGCCGACGCAGGAAGGACTCTTCCAACACTACCAGGCCATTGCCGCCGCGGTGGCGTTGCCCATCATCGTCTACAGCGTGCAGGGCCGCACCGGGACCAACGTGGAGCCTGCCACCCTGCGCCGCCTGGCCGCCATCCCCAATATCATCGGAGTCAAAGAGGCATCCGGCAACATCGGCCAGCAGGCCAGCATCGCCGCTACCGTGCCCGAAGATTTTCTTGTGCTCAGTGGCGACGACGCCATTAGCCTGCCGCTGATCGCCCTCGGCGGCAAAGGGGTGATCTCGGTCGCCTCAAACGAAATTCCTGCTGAAATGACCGCCCTCGCCCGCAAAGCAATCGCGGGCGACTTTGTTGGCGCCCGCGCGCTGCAGAAAAAATATCTCCCCCTGATGGAAGTGAATTTCGTCGAATCGAACCCCATCCCGGTGAAGGCGGCCATGGCCGCCATGGGACTCCTTCAGCCCGTATGGCGGTTGCCGCTGGTGCCGCCCCGGCCGCAGAGCCAGGAGAAGATCGAAGGCGTCTTGCGCGCCACCGGCCTGATGGCCTAAGGAAGGACATCCCGGTGCAAGCTCAAATCGAACAGCTTTTCGCCTCCAATCCGCCCAAATTTCAGGATGCCGATTTTGAACTCTTCGCCCGCTTCAAACAGGCGCTGAACGAGGGTGAAATCCGCGCCGCCGAGCCCGCCGCCAACTCCCCCACCGGATGGCGCGTAAATGCCTGGGTGAAGAAGGGCATCCTGGCCGGCTTTCGCATGGGAGTGATTGTCGATTGGTCCATCGACACCGAACGCCAGCCCTGGTTCGACAAGAGCACCTATCCGGTACGGCAGTTTACCGGCAGTGAGTCGGTTCGCATCGTGCCCGGCGGCTCCAGCATTCGTGACGGCTGCTTCATTGGCCGCGGCGTCACCTGCATGCCGCCTATGTACGTCAACACCGGCGCCTGGGTCGGCGGCGGTACCATGATCGATTCTCACGCGCTGGTGGGCAGTTGCGCCCAGATCGGAGAGCGCTGCCACATCTCGGCCGGCTCGCAGATCGGCGGCGTGCTCGAACCGGTCGGCGCGCTGCCGGTCATCATCGAAGACGAGGTGCTGGTGGGCGGCAACTGTGGAGTTTATGAAGGAACCATCGTGAAGCGCCGCGCCGTGCTCGGAACCGGAACCATCCTCAATCGCTCGACGCCGGTCTATGACCTGGTTCGCGGCGAAGTCTACTCGGGCTCGGGCGATGCGCCCATCGTGATTCCCGAAGGCGCGGTGGTTGTCGCCGGCGCCCGCGCCATCCCCCACGGCAAGGGGCAGGAGTGGAACATCTCCCTCTACACGCCGGTCATCGTGAAGTACCGCGATGACAAGACCGATTCGCGGATTCAACTGGAAGACGTGCTGCGGTAAATCGCTGCGAGCGTCCGTTGGGCCGCCTGCTGCCACGAATACAACCGCGCCCGCGCCGGTCCCCCCTCGTCCACGGGCGGCCGTTCGATCAGGCGCTCCATCACCCCGAGCATCGCCTGTTCGTCTTCGGGCGGGAAGGTTTCCGCTGCCCGCCCGGCAATCTCCACCAGCGGCTCAATGGCCGAACACGCCGTGGGGATGCCCGCCGCCAGCGCCTCCAACACCGGCATGCCAAAACCCTCGAATGTCGAAGGGTAGATAAACCCACGCGCCCGGCGGTACAGTCGGTAGAGTTCGTCCCGCTCGATCCAGCCGGTAATACGTACCGAATCCCGCAGCCCCAGTTCACCGATGACCGCCTCTACCCGGCCGGTTTGAAACCCGCGCATTCCGGCCAGCACCAGCCGGTATTCCGGATGCGCTTCGCGGAAGCGCGCGAACACCCGCACCAGCCGCTCGATGTTCTTGTGCGGATGCAGTGTGGAGACGCACAACCACAGCGGCTCCACCGCTTCCATCCGCCGCGCCTGGCCCAATGCAAAGAACCGTTCATCCACCCCATGGGGAATCGTCACCACCCGCTCCGGCTTGAGCGGGTAATAGCGCAGCAGATCTTCCCGCGTTGCTTCCGAAGGAGCCACCAGCGTTCGCGAAACGCGCGCCGAGATCCACAGCATCAAGCGCCAGGCCGGCAGGTCGAACCGCCGGAAGTGTTCCGGGTGCCGCTTATGCTGCAGGTCGTGAAACACGGTGACGTTCACAGCCGGTGACAACGCCGCGGCGGTAAAGCCGGGATTGAACATCACATCCAGCCGCCGCCGCACCGCTTCGAGCGGCAACACGGTCTGCTCCCACAACAGCCGTGCCGGCCGGTTCCGGCCCGTCACTGCCTGCCGGACAATCCGAAAATTCTCCGCCTCGGGCGCCAGGTCCTTGCCCGTTTCCCGGTTCACGAAAACGAAGTACCGGTTCGCGCCGTCAATCGCCGCCAGCGCCGCCAGCAGGCTCCGCAGATAGACCTCCGTCCCACCCACGCCGCCGGGAATCAGGTAGAGAGCGTTCACGCCGATACGCACGGTATCTCCTCGCCGCTCGCGGCCTTACCGTCCGCCGCCGGCCTGCCGCAGCGCCACCGCCAGGGCCTCCCGGCCGCCTGGCACGTCCGGTTTGATGGCGAGCATCTTCTGGTAGGCGGCCACCGCCTCGGCGTACCGCGCCCGCGTCATGAACACATTCCCGCGGTAGAAGTAGATCATCTCGTTGTTGGGATTCAGTTGCTCCGCCGTCGCCAGCGCCTCCAGCGCCCTCTCCGCCATACCCTGCTTGCCGGCAATCATTCCGAGCGTTGCGTACAAATGCCCGTCGCCATAGCGCGTCTTTTCCCGGTCCAGCATCGCCAGCGCCTCTTCCGGCTTTCCGGCGCAATCGAGCGCCAGCGCCCAATCCACCCATAGTCGCGCCTGCGGTTTCGCGGTGAATGTTTTCGCCCGCTCGTAGGCCGATGCCGCTTCCTGGCAGCGCCCGGCCTGGTAATAAGCAAAGCCCAGTTGGAATTGCGCGCGTGGACTGGCCGGTTCCTTCGCTGTCACGTCTTCCCATAACGCCACCTCGCTGGTCCACACGGCGGCGCGCTGGTAGGTTGCCGCCGCCAGCGCCGCCGCTACCGCGCACAGCGTGACTCCCGCCACCTGGGGGCTCGCCTTCCAGCGCGCCACCAGGTCGGCCACCACCAACAACAATCCCAGCATGGGAAGATACGTGCGGCGCTCCGCCAGCATGTCCTGAATCGGCACGAATGACGACGTCGGCGCTAACAACAGCAGGAAGACCAGCACTCCGAAACTCGCTAGCGGAAAGCGCTTCCGGATCATCCAGGCCGCCACTGCCAGCCCTGCCAGCGCCGCCAACCCGAAGATCGCGCCATGATCCAGAATGGATTTGGATAACGGGAACGTGTGGTCGGCGTTCTGCCCCACCGGCAGCACGAACATTCTCACGTAGACCCAGATCACCCGGCACTGGGTGAAAAAGTAGCGCGCCGGCGTGATCTGATCCAGATGGAAGCCGGCCGAGTCCGACCCGCTCAATACCCGGAAGACAATACTGAGCCCCGCTGCCGCCGCCGCGCCCAGCGGAACGTAAAGCTTCCAGTTCCGCCGGATGCCCTCCAATTTGAATCCGGGGTTCCAGTAGTAGTCGGTCGCCAATAGCAGCGCCGGCAGCACCGCGATGTGTTCTTTGCTCATCACCCCCAGCCCGAACAGCACCACCACGCCCGCCGCTACCGGCAACGTTACCGCTCTCTCGCGCCGGTACAGGAACAGCGCGTAGGCGCCCCAGGCGAACAGCACGCTGAGCGCTTCCGAACGCCCCGCCACGTAAGCCACCGATTCGGTCTCGAGCGGGTGCAGAAGGAAGACCGCCGCGGCAAATAGCGCCGCCATCCGCTGTTTGTACTCGCCGCGCCGCTCATCCGGCCGGCTCCATTCGAGCAATCGCAGCACGATCAGATACACCAGCGCGGAGTTGGCCAGGTGCAGCGCCAGGTTTCCCACATGGTAAGAGAAGGGCTCCAGCCCCGACGCCTGGAAGTTCAGCCAGTAGGAAAGCATCAGCACCGGCCGTACGCCGCTCATCCACGATGCGAGGGATCGCGGCGGCTCGAACATCGGCAGGTAGATGTCATCAAATACGAACGGCCCGTGGAGCGCCCGCCCATAGGCAATCCACGCCGCCAGCGCCACGGCAATTGCCGCGGCCCACAGCAGCCGGTTCCAGTGCGCTTTGCCGTCCGTCCGCTGCTGCCGGATCACCACCGGTCGCTTCGCTTTACTCATGCGGTTGGCGGTCCATCGAGCGAAGTTCAAATTCGAGAATGGCCACCCGCTGAGCCAGTGCGACGTTGGAATCCTTCAATGCCGACAGGATCATCGAAAACCGGTAAAACACCAGAAAACCAATTCCCAGAATGACGAACAGGAGCACCGCCGGCGGGTAGGAGACCCCGAGAAAATCCGCCATGTGGTCGAGCAGGCCGTGCCATTGCGATAGCGCCAGCAGCAGCACTCCCGCCCCCAGCCAGCTCACCGAATACTCCACCCGGATGTGCGCCCGCCGCAGCGATGCCAGTACCGTGGCGATCAACAGGATGCTGAACCCGGTCATCAAATTCAATAGCCGGTCCATCTAGCTTCTCCTTCTCGGTCCTTCGTATTTCAATATGTTCACAAACACGCCCAACAGCACGTGGATGATGTAGTAAAACGATTTCAACGTAGTAATCGAACTGCGCCCGCTCCGGCGCGGCCGCATCCGGCAGGGTATTTCAATAAAGCGGAACGCCTTGCGCTGCAGCACCACCAGCGCCTCGATCTCGGGATATTCCAGCGGAAACGTATTGCTGAACAGCGCCAGCGCCGGCCGTCCCACCCCCACGAACCCCGATGTCGGGTCGTGTACCTTCTGCCCCAGAATCGGCCACAGCAGCAGCCGGAAGAAGCGAATACCAATCGCCCGCGCCAGGCTGGTGTGCTCCCCTGCGTGCCCGGAAAACCGCGACCCGATCACCATCTCGACGCCGCCCTGCCTCAGCGCCGCCAGAATTTTGGGAATTCCCGCGGGATCGTGCTGCCCGTCGCCATCGATCCGGATCACGTAGTCATAACCAAGCTCGAACGCCAGCTTGTACCCCGCCTGTACCGCGCCGCCCAAACCGAGATGGTGCGGCAGCCGCATCACCTCGGCGCCCGCCCGGCGTGCCACCAGCGCGGTCGAATCCCGCGAGCAGTCGTCGATTACCAAAATCGGAGCCGCGCCCATCACCGCCCGGCATTCCTGCACCACCTGGCCAATCGATGCCGCTTCGTTTAGGGCGGGAATCAGTATCAGCAGGCTCCCCGGCTCCACGGGCCGGATCATAACCGCGCAATCTCCTTCGCGCTGATCGAGTACTGCTCCAGCAATCGCAAAAAGTCGCCCGCGGAAATCCGCGCCTTCCGCCGGATCGCCGCCCTCTCCCGCAAAAGACGCGGAAGCTGCCAAAGCACGACCAGGTGCGCCTGCGCCAGCAGCCACGCCAGCCGCGCCACTCCACCGCCGCCGGAGGCGGCAAACTGTCCGGCCGTGCCGTGGCCCTCTCGCGCCGCCCTGGCGTGCCACCAGTAGCGGTGAAGCGAAACCCAGGGCGCCTTCCACAACGCCCGGGCTGGAAAGTTACGCACCAACACCATCAGCCGGTTCCGCTCCACGTAGTAAGCCTTCATCGCCGACGCCTTGCCGCTCGACATGGAATAGTGGTGTTCCACCCGTGCCGCCGGCACATACTCGCACCCCCACCCCTGCCAGCGCGCGCGCAAGCCCAGGTCCGTGTCCTCGCAGTACAGAAAGAATCTCTCCTCGAACAATCCCATCTCGTCCAGCATCTTGCGGCGATAAAGCGCCGCGCACCCGCTGGCAAACAACGCCTCGCCGGGAGTATCGAACTCTTCCGGCCTGCGTCCCTGGCCGCGCTGCTTGCTGCTGGCGTCGCCCGCAATCAGCATTCCCGCCGAATCGAGCACCCCGCTTCCATATAACCGGATCTGCGAGGCGCACATGCCGGCATCCGCGCGCCGGTCCATTGCCGCCACCATCCCGGACAGCCACTCCGCTTCCGGCTCGGCGTCATCGTTCAACGCCGCCACATACTCGCTCTGACTCGCGCGAATACCCTGGTTGATGGCGGCTCCGAAGCCGGCATTGCCCGTGTTGCCAATCACCGTTACCGCTAACCGCGTCCGCAGTTGACCGCGAACTACATCACGCCCGCTGTTATCCACCACCACCACCTGGAAATCACGAAACGTTTGCCGTTCAAGCGAGCCAATTGCGGCGCGCCATGCCGAATTGGCTGCCAGCGTAGGAATAATCACCGTGACTTTCGGGCTCGACAACCCTCAATTCTACCCGAACATCGCCGCGTTCACCGCGCGGCGCGGCCAAGCCACCGGAAGCGCATGTTGAAAGCCCGGCTCTGCCCGCCGTAGTAACGCAGGAAGCCGGGGGCCTGCAGGTTATTGTTCACCACGTTGTAGTTGCGGTGATTGGTAATATTGTTGAAGCCGAAACGCCACGCCCATTTGTATCCCATTGCCCGGAACTTTTTTTCCAGGTGCAGGTTCAACTCCGCGAACACCGGAAACCGCATCGAGTTCACGGCGCCTTGAATCCGGCCGTATTCGTCCTGTATCGAAAACGGAAAACCCGAATGATACTCGAACAGCGACGCCACCGCCCAACTCTTCGTGCGCGGCACCGGCAGGTAAAACCAGCCCATTACCCTGTGCGGAGCGTCCCAGTCCAGCGGCCCCGCGTTGTCGGTCACAATCAGCGGATCGTCCAGGCTGATATCCATTACGGCGTTGGAAGTCGCCCGCGACTTGCGGTAGCTCAACATCCATTCGTATTGCTGCCGCAGCGGCTGCCGCAGCGTTAGCTCGAAGGCGTGATAGCGGTCCACCCGATGGTTGCCCAGGTCATAAACGGCGTTGACATCCGGCTCCGGCGCCAGGTCCGCGCCGTTGAAGTAAGTAAAGCCGCGCCTGCCGCGCCGGTGCAGGTAGTTCAGCCGCGAAAAAATTCCGCCCGGCAGCCGCTGCTCGATCCCGGCGTTGATGTTGGTCGCCCGCGGCGTCGCATAGTGGGGAAGTGCCACCCGGTAGAACAACAGCGACGGGCTCCCCTGCTCGAGCCCCTCCGCGTTGTAATAGGTGGTCGCCGGCGTCTGATCGAACGGCCTGGTGAAAAGTTGCAGGTTCGTGGCGTCATACACCACCGCGTAGCCGCCGAACAATTTTGTGTTGGCCGACCGCCCCGGCGCCCACGCCACGCCCAGGCGCGGTGACAGGTTCCAGTTCTTCAGCAGATCGTCACGGTCCGTCCGCAGGCCGGCTTCAATGGTCACCGACGGCCGCACCCGCCAGCTATCCTGCGCGTAGATTCCCGTCTCCACCATCGACCGGCTTAACCGTCCGTTGCCCAAAAACCTCACCGACCGCGCCGGTGTGTCGTTCGCCCGGAAATGTTCAAACCCCGTACGGTTGATGTTCTGCCAGTAATTCAGCAGGTCGATGTCGAATCCCGCCTTCAGCCGGTGTTCACCCGCCAGTTGGAGCAGCGGCAGAAATGCGTTGGCCAGAAACTGGTCCCGGCTCGATGTCTGGCGGGCGTTGACAAAGGAAAAGCCCCTCTGCCCGTAGGGAGTGAATTCGGAGATTCCCACTCCTTGCGGGTTTTCCCGGCTGAAGGTCCGGTTGGAAGCGTAACCGGCCTCCAGCAGCGCGCCCCCGTTGAAATAGATCTGGTCCTTCACGCTGGCAAACCACTGCCGCGCCCGGCGGTCCGCCGTAGTTGGCAGCGGCGTCAGCGCGCCCAGGCCGTTATTCGGAGCCACCCACAGGTTCACCAGCAGGCTGGCGAAAAGAATGTTCGACGGCGCCAGGTTCACCTGCCCATGCAGCAGGTTGCTCAGCCGCCAGCTCGATGTCCGGTCCTGTCCCTTGGGCAGCTCGTCAATCACCGTGTTGACGTATTGCAGGTAGGTGCTGTCGGAAAACCACGCCTTGCCCCGCCGGATCGGACCCGATACGTTAAACCGCGGTTCCCAGTTGCCCAGTGTCCAGCCCTTGTGATTTTCAAACCCCGGAATGAAGTTGGTGGCGTTGTAACGCAGCTTGTCGTCGCCCGTAACCGTGTTGATCACCAGCGTCCCGGCCGACCCCTTGCCGTACTCCGCCGGATAGGCTCCGCTCAGCAGTTCCACCGATTGAACTGCCTCCACGCTCAGCCGCGTCTCGAATCGCGCGGTCAGCGGATCGGCGATGTTGAATCCGTCCAGCACATAGTGCGCCTGGCCCTCGCTGCCGCCATTCAGGTGCAGCCGCCCAGCGTTGTCCTGTACCGCGCTCGGCAAGATCCGCAGCGCATTCTTCAGATTGTTTGTCGAAGGGTAGGGAACTTCCAGCAGTTGGGTGTTGGTCACACGCTCCACCGACGCTGCCTGATCGGTCTCAAGCGGCTGCGGCTCGGCCGTTACTTCCACCGCTTGAAAGACTTCCCGCACCGGGTTCAGCGTCAGGTGCAGTTCGGTTCCCTCGGCCGCCACCTCCACCGGTCGCGCCGGAATCGGGAAGTAGTCTTTACGCTCCACCGTCAGCAGGTATGCACCGGGTTCCGCCAGCTCGATCTGGAACTCGCCCGCCGGATCGGTGATCGCCGCCGCTCTTACCAACCCGCCGGTCTCCCTTCGCAGTTCGACCTTGGCGCCCCCCACCGGAGCGTTATTTTCGTTGGTAATCCTGCCCGATACCGCGATTGCCGCCCAACAGTTGGCCGGAACCAACAGCAGCATCGAGCAGGCACAGGTCCATCGCGTCACAGACCACCTTCGCGTTCAATATTACAATGATTCTTTATGGCGATACAGACGACGGTTGTGGGCAGCTACCCTACCCCTTCGTGGCTGCTCGGAAATACGTCCCGCGGAGCACTCCGGGACGCAATCATGGTTGTTCTCAAAACCCAGGAACTGGCCGGTATTGACGTGGTGGCCGACGGCGAGTTGAACCGCTTCGACCCATCCCACCCGGAAACCAACGGCATGATCGACTACTTCGTCAGCAAGCTGGACGGCATCCGGACCCGCTTCTCGGTCTCTGACCTGGCCGCGTTCCGTAACGATGCCGGCCTTGCCTACCGCTCCGACCCGGCCGGTATTGTCGTCTCCGGCATCACCGAAGGCGTCCTCAACCTGCCGCGCGATTTCGAGTTTACCCGCGCTCTCACCGCCCGCCCGCTGAAGTTCACCTGTACCGGCCCCCACATGCTGACCAAGGTGCTGACGGACCGCCACTACGGTGGGGACCGCGGGCGCATCGCCATGGCCATCGCCGATGTTCTCCGGCGCCAGCTCGCGGCCATCCCCGCCGCCGTGGTCCAGTTGGACGAGGCTAACATCAGCGGCCACCCGGAAGACCGCGATTGGGCTCTCCCCGCCATCAATCACGTCCTCGACGGCATCACCGGCCAGCGGGCCGTCCATATCTGCTTCGGCAATTACGGTGGCCAGAGCGTGCAGCGGGGCTTTTGGAAGGACCTGATGCCCTTCCTCAACGGGCTCCACGCCAATCACCTGGTGCTCGAATTCGCCCGGCGCGGCTACGACGAACTGAACGCCTTCCTCGACCTCGACCCTAAGATCGGCCTCGGCCTCGGCGTGGTCGACATCAAGGACAACGGCATCGAACCGGCCGATCTGATCGCCCGCCGCCTGGAACACGCCACCTCCATCCTCGGTCCCGGCCGCATCCCCTTCATCCACCCCGACTGCGGCTTCTGGATGCTCCAGCGCAGCGTCGCCGACGGCAAAATGCGCGCCCTGGTGGAAGGCCGCAATCGGTTTGAAGGGCGCGGTACGCAGGCGGCCGCCGGGTAACCGCCCGCGCCGGTAAGCTCCTACAATGAAATCAACCTAAGGAGATCATCATGGAACTGAAAGGGAAGCGAATCGCCGTTCTGGTCGACAACCTGTACCAGGAAATGGAGGTCTGGTACCCGCTTTACCGCTTCCGTGAAGCCGGCGCGGAAGTCGTTCTGGTCGGCGCCGCCGCCGGCCAGACCTACACCAGCAAGCTTGGCTACCCGGCGGTCGCCGGCACGTCATACGGCGAGGTGCGCGCTTCGGATTTTGACGGCGTGGTCATCCCCGGCGGCTTCGCGCCCGACCACATTCGCCGCCACTCCAAGGCCCTCCAGTTCGTTCGCGAGATCAACGACCAGGGCAAGCTGGTCGCCGCCATCTGTCATGGGCTCTGGGTGCCATGCTCGGCCGGAATCCTGCGCGGCCGCCGCGCCACTTCGTTTTTCGCCATCAAGGACGACGTCATCAACGCCGGCGCCAGTTGGGAAGACTCCGAAGTGGTCGTCGACGGAAACCTGGTCAGCGCCCGCAAGCCGGATGATCTGCCCGCTTTTTGCGTCGCCGCCATTCGCATTGCCGCCCAGGCGCCGGTCGCCGCGTAAGGGTTGCCGTCTGCCGGAATGACACCCATCTCGGTCCAGGGCCTCCGCAAAAGCTACGGCAGCTTCGAGGCCGTTCGCGGTCTCGACTTCGAGGTCCACACCGGAGAAGTCTTCGGCCTGCTCGGCCCCAATGGCGCGGGCAAAACCACCACCGTTGAAATTCTCGAGGGTCTGCGCCCCCGCACCGCCGGCCAGGTCCGCGTCCTGGGTTTCGACCCCGCCCTGCAGTCTCAGGCCATCAAGAATCGCATCGGCGTCTGTCTCCAGGCCACCAACCTGCCAGAGAGAATCCGGGTCCACGAAGCCCTGCGCCTGTTCGCGTCTTTTTATTCACACACGGCCGACATCACCCGCCTGCTCGACCGCCTCCAACTCCAGAGCAAGCGCAACGACTTCTACATGCACCTCTCCGGCGGCCAGAAACAGCGCGTCGCCCTCGCCCTGGCCATGATCAACGACCCCCAGCTTCTCTTCCTCGACGAGCCCACCACCGGCCTCGACCCCCAGGTCCGCATCGAAATTCATTCGCTGATCGAGGAACTTCGCGCCGCCGATCGAACCATCCTGCTCACCACCCATTACATCGAGGAGGCCGAACGCCTCTGCGACCGCGTCGCCATCGTCGATCAGGGCCGCATCATCGCCTGCGGCTCCCCGCGTGAGCTTCAGGAGCGCACCCTCGGCCATTCCCGCATCGAAATCACTTGTGAGCAGCCGCTGCCGGCCGATCGCCTGCCCAGCTTCGACGGCACGGAGCGCTGCCTGCTCGCCCCGGACCGCTGCAAGTTGACCGTCCACAGTACCCGCCCGGCGCGCACCGTCGTCGATCTGGTCAAGTGGATCGACCAGCAGGGCGCCGGCCTGGCCGACATCCACCTCAGCCGGCCCACGCTCGAAGACGTCTTCCTCGAACTCACCGGCAGAAAGCTTCGCGAATGAAGGCGTATTTCGAGTACACCCGCATCAGCCTCCTGCTCGCCCTGCGCGACCGGGTGAATATCTTCTTTAACTACGTCTTCCCGCTGGCCTTCTTTCTCATCTTTGCCCAGGCCTACCATGCCCGCCAGGGCGGCGCCATCATCCAGGTGGTCACCATGGTGCTCATCATCGGCATCCTCGGCAATGGCTTCTTCGGGGCCGGCGTTCGCTCGGTCCAGGAGCGCGAGTTCAATATTCTCCGCCGCTTCAAGGTCGCTCCCATCACCCCGCTGCTCATCCTGACCGCCTCCATGGTCACCGGCTTTCTTATCTACATGCCGACCGTGTTCGCTGTCCTCGCCATCGCCCACTTCTACTACGGCATGACCGTACCCGCGGAGTGGCCGTCGCTGTTGGTGTTCGCCGCGCTCGGTATCCTCGCCTTCCGCGCCGTCGGCCTGATTGTCGCCAGCGTCGTGAATTCCATGCAGGAGAGTCAGATTCTGGTGCAGATCCTCTACCTGCCGATGCTGTTTCTGAGTGGAGCGACGTTTCCTGTTAGCGAACTCCCCGGCTGGCTGCAAATCTTCGCCCAGTTTCTGCCCGCCACCTACCTGTACACCGGCATGCAGGGCATTCTGTTCCGCCATGAGAACCTCGCCGTGAACTGGCTCCCCATCGCCGGCCTGCTTGTCACCGGAGGCTTTGCCACCTTCATCGGAGTCAAACTGTTCCGCTGGGAGAAGGAAGAAAAGATCCCCACTGCCGGTAAGGCCTGGCTGTTGGCCGTGCTGGCGCCCTTTCTGATCATCGGCGGCTATCAGGTTTATAGCCAGGACAACCTCGCCAAGGCTCGCATTCTCTACCGCGAACTGCATCGCAGCCGTACCATCCTGATTCGCAATGCCCGCATCTTCTCGAGCGATCGCGTCCTTACTGATTCCGGAGCCATCCTGATTCGCGCCGGCCGCATCGCCGCCACTTACCCCGGCGCCGCTCCCCCGCTCGCCGATCTTCACGCCGAACCCTTCGAAGCCGCCGGCAAAACCGCCATCCCCGGCCTGATCGACTGCGACGTTCACCTCCACCAACCCGGAGGCTTCTACGCCAACCCCGCTGCCTTCCAACCATCCCGGGCCATTCCCCGCGAACTCGAAGCCTACCTCTACAGCGGCATCACCACCGTCCGCAGTTCCCCGGATCCCGCCGGATCACTCGACCGGTTCCGCCGCCAGGTGCGCTCCGGAGAACTGCTGGGGGCAGAATTATGCCCGCCCACCGGAATCGGTCCCATCGAGCACGGCTCCGGCCTGGAGATCATTTCCGATGTCCACTTCAGGCAGATGAAGTCGCATGGGATCGCCTACCTGCCCGCCCTCTCGCTGATCGAGGCCGCCGCCGATCTCCGCCGCCACGCGACTCGCCTGCTCGATCGTTCGCTGGTGGAACAGGTAGGTCCAGCCGCTCTGCTGGCCAGCACACGCCGCCTGCTTCCCACCTGTCCTGAGCCCGGCGGCCCGGTCGAAGACATGGCGATCGCCCAGGCGAATCTGAGGAACGCCTGGAAGTCCGGGGTTCGTTTAATTGCGGGAAGCGGCTCCGGATATCCGTTATTAGTACACGGCCCGGCCCTGCATCACGAACTCCAACTCTGGGTAGAAGCCGGAATCCCCGCGGCGGCCGCCCTGGCCGCCGCAACCAGCAATGCCGCCCGCCAGTTGAATCTGGAAGAAAGCACCGGTCTCCTCCAGCAGGGGAGGGAAGCCACCCTCCTGCTGGTAGACGGAAACCCCGCCCAAGACATCGCCGCCACCGAACGAATCTCCGCCATCTTCTTCCGGGGCGAACACATCGCCAGATCCAGCCTCTTCAGCCAGGACTAAGAACCGGCCCGCCTGGGAGCCTGCCGGAGATAGCGTTTTCTCGGTCTTGCAGCCGCCTTTTCAAATCCCATTCACCGAAGAAAACCAAATGAACATGCGCAAAAAAGCCAGTGCCGTCAGTGCAACCGCTCCGCCTGCCAGCCAGTGCCACATCCGCTCCTGCCACCCGGGCGACAATCGCGGAACCCCGGCCACATAACCCATCAGGAATCCCGCTACCAACCCACCCAGGTGAGCCGCGTTGTCGATATTAAAAATCGGCAGCACGCCAATCAGCAACCCATAAATCGCCCAGCGAATGTACAATCCGCGAATGTGCCCGCCCATCCCGGAGCGGTATCGCGTCCCCAGGGCGATCATCGCCCCAATCAACCCGAACAACCCCGCCGAAGCGCCAATGCTCAAAGCCGGAGACCAGAACGTGCTCGCAATAAATCCGAAAACCGAACTGGTGAAGTAGATCACCACCAGCCGGGAAGATCCGAAGACCTCCTCCACTTGAGCCCCCAGGTCAAACAGCACCCACGAGTTCATCAGTATGTGGAACAGCCCCCCGTGCAGAAAACCCGCCGTAATCAGCCGCCACCATTGGCCGGCGAAAATGAACGCCGGAGCCTTGGCGCCAAATAGCAGCAGCGTCCGCCCGTCCACGTCCATGATGTTCGTGTTGCCGTGCCGCATGCTGTAGAGCACGGTTGCCGCATACAGGCCGAAGTTCAACGTCATGATCATGACGGTGGTGAACCGCGCCTGCGGGATCAGGCCCCCCAGTAAATCCCCGGGATTTCGCTGATCAATCGCCCGCGGCCCCAGGCGCATCTCGCAGTACGGACAGACCTTGTCACTGCTCTTGATGAACGCCCGGCAGTTCGGGCACATGCGACGCTTATCCACTGAGACCCATTGTACAATCGCACCGGATGCTACTCGCCCCAACCACGGCGCACGCCGCACGCTTCGTCTATCACCTGCCGCCCGAGGTCTACCGCCAGGCCACGGAATACGCCCACGCCCGCTACCTCGCGCACTTTCTCGCCGCCGGCTGGGGGCTGCTGGTGCTTGCCGCC
>JADZGD010000045.1 GCA_020854055.1 Bryobacterales bacterium
ACCGGCACGAGTACCATTCCACCGTGGTGGGGGACGATCGCGACTTTTACGTCTACACCCCACCGGACTATGACCCGGCCGCAAAACGGCGCTACCCGGTACTCTACCTGCTTCATGGGTATAGCGACGATGCGAGTGCTTGGACCGGGGTGGGCCGGGTTAACGTTGTGCTGGACAACCTGATCGCCGCCGGTAAAGCGCTGCCGATGATTGTGGTGATGCCGAACGGCTACGGCGCTCCCGAGATCGTGCTCGGTTCAGAACGCGGCCTGGCCGACGACGAGTTGCGGAAGCGCAGCTACGACAAGTTCCGTGAGGCTCTGTTTACGGAGGTCATGCCACAGGTGGAGCGCGCTTACCGGGTGAATGCGAGACGCGAGGAGCGAGCCATCGCCGGTCTCTCAATGGGCGGGAGTGAATCGCTTTACACCGGCCTCAATGCCCAAGATCGATTCGCCTGGATCGGCGCCTTCAGTTCCGGTGGCATGAAAACCAATTTCGACGAGTATTACCCCGGTGTGGACGCAGGCACCAACCAGCGTTTGCGCCTGCTGTGGATCGCCTGCGGCACGGACGACCATCTGTTGGCATTGAACCGCCAGCTAAAGGTTTGGTTGAAGGGCAAGGGGGTCAAGTTCTCCGGCATCGAGACGCCGGGCTCCCACAGTTGGCGGGTCTGGCGGCGGAACATGATCCAGTTTCTACCGCTGTTGTTCCGCCGCTGAGGTGCGCGCGGCGCTAGACCTTGGGCAACGGATAGGACTCGCGGTATTGCTTGCTCATCATCGCCGCGGCCTCGGCATCGGAGGCGAAGGTTTCGGTTTCCGGGTCGAAGCGTACATCGCGTCCCAACCGCTGGCAGATGTTGCCCAGATGGCAGAGCGTGGTGCTGAGCCGGCCGATCTCGACATCGGCGTTGGGCCGCTTCCGGCTTCTGACGCACTCCAAAAAATTGGCTTCGTGCAACAGCGGGGTGGCGCCCATCGAAGCAGCAATCTGGTTCTTGCGATCGTAAACCTTCCAGCCACTGCCATCGAGAATTAGCGTGCCCTCGGTGCCGTGGAAGCCGGTGCCGGCGCGAGTGCCGTCGATAGGATCCTGGTCTCCGAAGCTGCGGAGTTCCCATGTGAGCAGGAGGTCACCGAAGTCATAGGTGAGCACCTGGGTATCGGGTACCTCTTTGGCGTCATCGAGCCAATAGATACCACCATGGCCGGAGATATGCCTGGGCAACATGTGCTCCTTGTTCTTCATGCGCTGAATGCCCATCAGGCCGACATCCAGCATGTGGACGCCCTGGTTGCCGAGTTCGGTGTTTCCGTAATCCCAGAAAAAGCGCCAGTTGTAGTGGAACCGGTTCGGGTTGAAGCGGCGCAGGGGCGCGGGTCCCAGCCAGCGGTCGTAGTCGACCGTTGATGGCGCTTCGGAGTCGGGCGGGTTACCGAGGCTGGGACGAACCTGGCACATCCATGCCTTCACCAGACAGACCTTGCCGAGCTTACCCGAGGCGACGTACTCGGCGGCACGCATGAAATGTTCTCCGCTGCGGCGCTGGGTACCCACCTGCATTACGCGGTTGTACTTGCGGGCGGCGTCGCGCAACATGTGGCCTTCAGAGATGGTCTGCGACAGCGGCTTTTCGATATAGACGTCCTTGCCGGCCTGGCAGGCCAGCAAGCCGATGTGGGTATGCCAGTGGTCGGGAGTGGCAATGATCACAGCGTCGATGTTGCGGTCGTCAAGCACGCGCCGGAAGTCGCGTTCGTAGGTGGGGCGCGCGCCCTGCGCGCGCTCAAGCAGGGGGCCGGTGGCGCTCAGGATCGCCTCGTCCAGGTCGCAAAACGTGGCGATGTGTCCGCCGGCCTTGATATGGCGGAGGGCAACTCCCTTGCCCTGGTTCCTGCCTCCGATCAGCGCCAGGTTGATTTGATCGTTGGCTCCAACAGCGCGAGGATTCAGATTGGCGAATGCGGCTGCGCCGGCGCCCGCCTTTAGCATCGAGCGGCGGCTGGGGTGTTCGTTCATGGTGGCTCCTTGGTGCCTTCCGCCAGTTTACCGGGAGTGGCGGATTATGGTGGGAGCCATCGTCCCGCGATTATGGGCTGCCACTCCACAAGAGTGTGGCAGCCCTTGACAAGCTCGGCCCGGATCAGAACTGGAACTTCGCTCCGAGCTGAATGATCCGCTGGTCGCCGGTTGCTCCGGCGCCCTGGCTGCTGCTGGTGACGATGCCGAAGGTATTGGGCGCCGCCGGGTTAAGTCCGGGAGCTCCAAGGTTCACATGATTGAAGAAGTTGAAGAACTCGAAGCGGAGCTGGGTGTTGAAGCGTTCGCGGATACGGAAGTTCTTGTTGGCCGCGAAATCGATATTGTTCAAGCCGGGCAGATGGATGGGCATACGGGGAGCGTTGCCCCAGGTTCCCAGCGCGGGCGCCACGAAGGCGGCCGTGTTAAACCACTTGCTACGGCTGGGGTTGTCGATGTTGATATTCTGGCCGGCAGCGATGTTGTAGCGCGAGGCGGTGCCGGTGCCGGTCGTGTCACCATAGTTGGAGATCGCGGCGGCGAAGCCGGTCTGCTCGGTTACGATGGCATTCACCTGCCAACCGCCAAGTAGCGCCCTGGCGACGGTTCCGCTATTGGCAAACAGAGGAATGTTGTAAACGGCGGCCAGAGAGAAGCGGTGACGAAGGTCGTAGGCGGAATCGGAGTTCTCAGCCCGCAGATTGTAGACATCCTGAATGGAGGGGCTGTAACCGCCGCCACCGACCGTGGTCTGATCCATCAGGGAAGTGGAATGGGCCAGCGTATAGGAGCCGATGAAGGTGAAATTTCTGGCCAATCTCCGCTCTGCCTTCATTTGCAGCGAGTTGTATCCGGATGTGCCGATGGACTTCGTCGCCCGGACCGAGCTATAGCCTTTGAATGGGCGGCGGTCTCCAAGGGGCGCGAGACCCGGTGTGGACGGATTGACTACCTGGATCGGCCGGTTCCCGTCGAACGCGATGCCAAGCCTGGAACCCTTCGATCCGACGTAGCCTATATCGAACAGCACCTGGCCGGGAAGCTGCTTCTGTACGGTAAAGTTCCACTGCTGGACGAGGCCGTTGCGCATGCGTGGATCCACAGCCTCGGCATTGAAGACGTTGCTGGCGCTGCCGGAGCCGAGAAACACACTCGTCACCGAGAGCGGACTGTTAAAGGTGCCGGTGTAGTTCAGGTTCTGCACGATGGGAGGGTTGAAGGTCAGCACGGTGTAGCTGTTGCTGACCTCTTGCGCATAGTAGATGCCGTATCCGCCGCGAACCACAAGATCCGAAATGCCCGGCACGCGATAAGCGAAACCGGCCCGCGGTCCCCAGTTGTTGTAGTCGGGATACAGCATGGTGGCGGGCACATCCGGAGTATCCGGGATGTCGGGGAAACCGTGATAGATCTGCCGCGATAGGGTGAAACCGGGTGTCGGTCCGTTCAGTTCGTAATCGGTAACCTTTCCGCGTTCGAGCGGCTGGCCGTAGAACTCGTAGCGCATCCCGAGGTTCAGCGTCAGGTTACGGGTGACCTTCCAATCGTCCTGCAAGTAGTAGGCCTGCCAGATGTGACTCATCCGGTTGGAAAAGGGGGTCGGACTCAGGGTGGCGTTTGTCGTCAAACCCAAAAGGAACGCGGCAAACGGGTGTTCCCGCGTGGTGGTCGGGGCGCCGCCCGACGTGATCCGGCCATCAAAGCCAAACGTCCCGCGCGGCTGCCAGGCTTCGTCGAAAGTGAAGCTGCGGTGCATGATGCTGGCCCCGATGGTAAGGAAGTGGCTCCCTTTGGAGATGGACAGGTGATCGTCGAACTGATAGCTCTGATTCCCGTTATCAGCGGGTCCGATTCCGGAAATGGTCGGGTAGCTATAGCCCATGCTGAAAGTGGGCGGACCGTAATTGCGCGGATCTTTAGAGACACCCGGAATACCAATTATGTTGGCGATATCCAAGTCCGGTTTGTCAGTCGTGCCAAAGTAGGCATGTGCGAATTTCCGTGACCAGCCGGTTCGGAATTCGTTGACAATCGAGGGTGAGAAGACGTGGGTATCCGTGAGGGAAGCGACCTGCTGGCGGCCGCGGGAGCCGCTGTAGTCCCAGGTAGTGTAGGCCGGAGTCCCAACTGAAGTCTGCTGATTGAAGATGTAGGTTCCGTAGATTGTGTTCTTGTCGTTGATGCGGTGATCGATGCGCGCGAGAATCTGATTCTGATTAATGGGGGCGGCGACAACGGGACCACGGAAGTTGATTGCCGGCTCATTAGCATTCGGGTTAGGAACAAAGCCCAAAAACTTGCTGGCATAGCTCTGGATGCGGCTGGCCGGGATTACGTTGCCAGCGAAGGGATTGCCTGTCGAGGGATCTGTGATGATCGCGGTTGAACTCGAGAAATCGCCGGTACGATAAGGAACTGGAGGCACGTAGCCGGTTGCACCGAACGAACCCGAGACCAGGCGTCCGGATTCCCAGTTGGTGAAGAAGAAGGTCTTGTCCTTACCATTGTAGAGTTTGGGAAGAATCACCGGTCCACCCAGGTTGGCGCCAAACTGATTGCGGTTGAGGCGGGGCGGTTTTGCGCTGGCCGAGTAGGGCTGGAAGGGGGCAAGCGCGGTGAGCTTGTCGTTGCGGTTAAACTCCCAGGCCGTGCCATGGATATCGTTGGTTCCGCTCTTGGTGGTCAGGTTGACCTGGCCGCCGGGCGCGCCGCCATTGATGGCCGAGAAAGTGCTCGTATCCACCTTGAACTCCTGGATAGCATCGATGGAGAGCGAGAAGGAGAAGCTATAGGAACCATACGACATGGCTTCGATACCGTCGTAGTAATAGCGGTTCATGTAGTCGCGGTTGCCATTGGCGTTCATGCCGACGTTCTGGCCGAGGGATCCGCCGGAACTGCGGGCGCTCAAACTACCGGGGGTGACCGGGTTCACACCCGGGATAAGGAGCGCAAGCTGGACAAAGGATCGGCCGTTGAGCGGCAGTTCGGCCACCTGCTGGCGGCCAATGACAGCGCCAACGGAAGCGTTTTCCGTTTGCAGGTCGACGGCGCTGGCCTCTACCTGAACCTTTTCCGTCACCGCGCCGACTTGCATCTGAACATCCATGCGCGCCGTCTGGCCGACGACAAGAGTGAACTCGGCGATCTCGACAGTCTGGAAGCCCTTGTATTCCGCGCTCAATGTGTAGCGTCCAACGGGCAGGAAGGGCAGGTTGTAATAACCGGCGGCGTTGGTGACTGTCGACTGCTTCTGGTTTGTATCCACACGGAGGGCGGTCACGGTGGCGCCGCTGATGCTGGCACCGGAGTGGTCCGTAACGGTCCCCACAATTGAGGCCGAGTTGGTTTGACTCATGAGCGCTGGAGACACCAGCATCATCAGACCCAGTGAGAATATGATGCGACTTTGAACCTTCATTGACAAATTCCTCGATGGTGGCTCCCGCCCAAATCTCGCGCAAGCGCCACACCCCTAAAACTGGAGATGGTAGTGATTCAGCATATGCGAACACAGCATAGGACCGTCAAGGTTCGTTACGGTTCAACGGTAGAGGCGCATCCCTTTTCCATGCATCCGTACAGGTGAAACACAAGCGTTACGAACCGTTATGCCTCGTGTTAACATACCTTGAGGATAGGGTTACGGTGAGGAGTGTGGGAGTAAAAGGAGACGAACACGATACAAAACGGGGAGAGCAGACGGCGGAGGAGAACCGTACAGTAGTACAGAGCCACTTGGCGCGAATTCTGCTGAGTCCTTCTTTTCAAGGCACCAAGCGCTGTCAGGAGTTTCTGAAGTACACAGTGGATCACGCCTTGACCGGGGATTTCGATGCCCTGAAGGAGCGCGTGATCGGTGTAAACGTGTTCGGACGGCCGGCGGGCTTTGAGACCTCCGGAGACTCCATTGTCCGGGTGAAAGCGAACGAGGTTCGCAAGCGGCTTGCACAGTACTATCAGGAGTCGGGTGCGGAAGAGCCTCTCCACATCAAACTGCCGGCCGGTTCCTATGTTCCACTTTTCGTTTGGCAGGGCGAAAAGGTCATTCCGCCGGAATCCGGCACAGCCGAGAATACCACCCCATCCGCCGCGGTAGAGTCCGCCGGTAAAGCCGCCACGCCGCGGGGCAGGATCTTCATTACGGCTTGGGCAGCCGTAGGACTGTGCGTCGTGGTAGCCTCCCTGATCATTTGGAGACAGTTGTCGCCGCCGCCAACTGAACTGGACCGCTTCTGGGCGCCGTTGCTGGCTCCTCCCGGATCGGTGGTAGCGTGTATTCCAGCCCGGGACGACTACCGGTTGCCGCCACGGCTGAACCAATTTTTGAGAGAAGCAGCCAAAGGCGATAGTGATCGGCTGGACATGCAGTTACAGCAGAATGAAGTGGCGGTGGTACCGGACGCGGTGATGTCGTTGCAAAACTTCCGCGCCATTCTGAGCCTGGCATCGTTTCTTACGGAGCACGGGAAACAGGCGCAGTTCCGCACGGCTAGTGAGATCTCAGCCGACGAAATCCGGCACCAGGGCGTGATTCTGATTGGCGCCTATTACAACCCCTGGGCGATGCAGATCAATCAGGAATTACGCTACCGGTTCGAGTCCACCAATCAGGCCGAAAACCACGAAGTCACCTGGATCAGCGACCGGAAAGCTCCCAACGTTCGAAAGTGGGAAGTGAACAAGACCTGGCCTTACCACCCGCAGCCGGTCGACTATGCGATCGTCAGCCGGTTGTTCGACTCGGCCAACGGGCGCGTGATCCTCTCGGCGGCGGGAATGAACAGCTTCGGGACGCAGGTAACCGGCGAATTTCTCACCGAGCCGCAATACTTGAAGTCCGCGTCCCCACTTCTACCGAAGGGCTGGGAGCACCAGAATTGCCAGTTCATCCTTGAAACTAAGGTGGTAGGCACAACGCCAGGTCCGCCGAAGGTACTGGCGGTGCATTGCTGGTAAGAGTCTCGCCAAACCTGGCTGGCGATCCTGTGAATCTGTTCTTGCGCCGGCTCCCGCACAGTTAAACTGAGGGTATGTTGGCGTGAGAACATCATGGATTCAGCATTTGCACTGCACAGGCTGCATTTTGCCTTTACAATTACCTTTCATTACCTGTTCCCGCAGTTGACCATGGGATTGGCGCTTCTGATCGTGGTTTTGAAAACCATGGCGCTCAGGACCGGCAATCCTCACTATGATCGTTCGGCCCGATTCTGGGCAAAAATCTTCGCTATCAATTTCGGGATGGGCGTGGTGACCGGCATCCCGATGGAATTTCAGTTTGGGACGAACTGGGCGCGCTTCTCCAAGGCGGCGGGTGGGGTGATCGGCCAGACGCTGGCCATGGAAGGAGTGTTTTCCTTCTTCCTGGAGTCATCCTTTCTGGGCGTGTTTCTGCTTGGAGAAAAGCGGTTGGGGCGCATTGGGCATTGGTTTTCCGCATTTGCCGTTTTCGCCGGTTCCTGGCTGTCGGGCTATTTCATCATCGCCACCAACGCCTGGATGCAGCATCCGGTGGCCTACACGCTAGGGCCGAACGGTGAGATTCTGCTGTCCAGCTTTTGGGGATTGCTGCTCAACCCTTGGATCCTGTGGCAATACCTGCACAACATGACCGGTTCGGTGATGACGGCGGCGGGGGTGATGGCCTCCATCGGCGCCTTTTACCTGCTGAGCGGCAAGCACACGAACTACGGCAGGACTTTTGTGCGCATCGGAGTAATCGTAGGCCTCATCTCCGCCTGCCTGCTGGCGTTTCCAACCGGCGATGGGCAGGGGCGTAACATCGCTCGTCACCAACCGGTGACGCTGGCTGCGATGGAAGGGCTATTTGAGACCGTAGAGGGCGCGCCGATGGCCATTATGGGCCAGCCGGACCTGAATAATCAGAAGCTGGATAATCCATTTTTGCTGCCGAAAGTACTCAGCTTCATCACCCACCAACGGTGGGAAGCGGAGGTAAAGGGGCTGAATCACTTTCCCCGCGACCAGTGGCCGGACAACATTCCGCTGCTGTTTTACAGCTTTCATATCATGGTGGGACTGGGGACGATCTTCATCGCCCTGATGGCGTTGGCGGCGTTGCTGCTAGTGTTGCGGCGCCTGGACAGAACCAGGCCGATGCTGTGGGCGCTCATGTTGCTGCTTCCCTTCCCCTACATTGCCAATACGGCGGGTTGGATCACGGCTGAACTTGGCCGCCAACCGTGGCTGATCTACGGCTTGATGCGTACCGAAAACGGCTGGTCGCCTCATGTATCGAGCGGGAACACGCTATTCACGCTGATTGGCTTCATGGGCATGTACCTGGTGCTGGGGATCCTCTTCCTGTTTCTGGTGCGGCGCGAGATCGAGCATGGACCGGAACAGGCTCCGGCCGGGGAGGTCAAATAGTCATGGAAGTCCTCTGGTTCGCCCTTGTGGCTATTATGATTGCCGGTTACGTGGTGCTGGACGGCTTCGATATGGGCGCAGGCATCATTCACCTCTACGCGGCGCGTAGCGAACGGGAGCGCCGCAGCATTATCGCTTCGATTGGACCGGTGTGGGACGGAAACGAGGTGTGGCTGCTGGCCGGTGGCGGAACGCTGTACTTTGCCTTTCCGGCGCTCTACGCGTCTTCGTTTAGCGGATTTTATCTGCCGCTGATGATGGTGTTGTGGCTGCTGATTCTGCGCGGCATCTCGATCGAGTTCCGTAACCACCTGGACTCACCAACCTGGAAGCCGCTGTGGGATTTCGTCTTCACTTTCGCCAGCGCGCTCCTGGCGATTTTCTTCGGGGCGGCGCTGGGAAACGTAGTTCGCGGCGTGCCTCTTAACCCGGAAGGAGAGTTCTTCCTGCCGCTGTGGACCAACTTCCTCCCCGGAACCGACGCTGGAATTCTGGATTGGTACACGATTTTGGTAGGAGTATTCGCCTTTGCTACGCTCACCCTGCACGGTGCGCTGTGGGTGTGGTACCGGACCGAGGGTCCGGTGCAGGAACGCTCACGCCGGATCGCCTGGTGGGCGCTGGCCGCGGTGACGGTGTGCATGGTGGTGACGACGATCGCATCCTGGAGCGTCCAGCCACAGATCCCGGCCAGCTTTGCCCGCTATCCGCTGGGGTACATCTTCCCGCTGCTGGCCATCGCCGGGCTGGCAGGAATTCCGTTCTACCTTTTGCGTGGCCGGGAACTGATGGCATTTCTGCACTCTTGCCTGTTCATCGTTGGAATGTTGACCAGCGCGGCGTTCGGCATTTTCCCCTACGTGCTGCCTTCGAACGCTCCGACGCATCTTGGACTCACGGTGTACGCGGCCGCCGCTCCGGCTTACGGATTGCGCGTGGGCTTGATGTGGTGGATTCCCGGCATGCTGCTGGCCGTGGGTTACACCGCATTCGTATACCACCGCTTCGCGGGAAAAATTCGATTGGAAGGCGAACAGGAAGGCTACGGAACCTACTAAGTCCGTGCTTTGAAGCGGGCAGGTTGGAAGCGAGCCGGTTGACGGCCCGCGGCGCCGGCCTGTAATCTGGGCGCATCATGCAGGTTCGGAGATAACAAGATGCGCATTGCCGTGCTGTGTGCGTTGTGGGCTTCCACCGTGGCCGCGAGCGAGCGGATCACTGTCCCGCTCAACGGCACATGGCAGATTACCGATTCGCGGGACGGATCCGCCATTCCGTCCCGCTATGACCACACGGTCCCGGTGCCGGGCCTTGCGCACTCAGCGACACCCACCTTCCCGGATGTCGATCGCTTTGACAGCCGCCAGTTGATTCAAAACCGCGTTTCCAAGGGAATGCTGCCAAAGAGCGCACTGGTGGATACGGCGGGCGTTTCCCACCAGAATCGCAACTGGTTCTGGTACCGGCGTACGTTCGAAGTGCCTGCGCGGCGAACGGTGGCTATCCTCAAGATCAACAAGGCGCAATTCGGCGCCGCAATCTGGCTGAACGGCGTGAAGGTGGGCGAGCACCTACCCTGCTTTTCAGCGGCGATCCTGGACGTATCTTCGGCCATCCAGTGGACCGGGACCAATGATCTGGTGGTGCGCGTTGGGGCGCATCCCGGCGTATTGCCGCCCACGGTGACACCGGGAACCGATTTTGAGAAAAACCTCTGGACGCCGGGTATCTACGACGATGTGTCTCTGCAATTGAGCGACAACCCGATTATTGAAACCATTCAGGCGGCGCCGCGAATCGCATCGAACAGTGTGTTGGTTCAGACCGTTGTCCGCAATACCGCCGCCGGGCCGGCCACTTTCACCGTGACTCATCGCGTACATTTGTGGAAGTCTGCCGGGACCGCGGGCGAGGCCGTGCCGGAAAAGGTCACACTGGCGGCGGGTGAGACCAGAACACTACTCACTACCATTCGCATCCCGCACGCGAAACTGTGGTGGCCGGAAGAACCGAACCTATATGTCATAGAAAGCGCTACGGGTGGCGACTCGGCCTCGACCCGCTTCGGGATGCGGGAAATCCGCTTCGATACTCCCACCCGCCGCGCCTGGCTGAACGGACGGATCTACTTTCTTCGGGGCTCGAATATTACGCTACACCGTTTTTTTGAGGACCCCCTTTCAGGAACCCTCCCCTGGAACGATGCCTGGGTGCGCCGTTTGCTGGTCGACATCCCCAAACAAATGCATTGGAACGCCTTCCGGTTCTGTATCGGCCCGGTGCCCGACCGCTGGCTGGACATTGCCGACGAGGCAGGCCTGCTCATTCAGAACGAATACTTCGTATGGACCGGCCACACCTGGCACGGAAAGGACGGCCAGACCCTGTTCAATGCCGACGGACTGATCAAGGAGTATCGCGAGTGGGTGCGCGACAACTGGAACCACCCGAGCGTGGCCATCTGGGATGCCAACAACGAGACCTGGGATCCGATTTTCGGCGAAAAGGTAATCCCGGCGGTGCGCGGCCTCGACCTCTCTCACCGCGCCTGGGAGAACAGCTACAATCCTCCCGTGGGACCGGATGATCCCATCGAGGATCATCCTTATGAATTTAGCGGCATGGCGGCCGTGCGCGGCGACCCCTTCAGCATGACCACTTTCGAGCGCGCAGGCAAGAAGGGACCGGGAGTGATGAGTGGACACGCCATGATCCTGAACGAGTATGGCTGGCTGTGGCTGAACCGGGACGGCAGCCCCACCCAGTTGACCAAAAGCCTCTACCCGAAACTGCTCGGGCCGAACTCAACCGCCGCCCAGAGGCTGGAGTTGAACGCCTATCTGCTGGCCGGCATCACGGAGTTCTGGCGTGCTTACCGCCAGTATGCCGGCGTGCTCCATTTCGTCTATTTGATGAGCAGCGATCCTCTAGGATATACGGCTGACCATTTCCGGGACATCGAGAAGTTGGAATTGAACCCCTGGTTCCGCGACTACATGAGCCAGGCTTTCCAGCCGCTTGGCGTCAACCTGAGCTTTTGGGAGGAATCAATCAAGACCGGAAGCCGGCGCGACATGCCGGTAATGATGGTCAACGACGAGCCAAGGCCCGTCGAGGGCACGTTGTCGTTGGTTATCGAAGATGAGAACGGAGCGGTGGCCAGCCGCAAGAGCATGAAGTTTTCTCTGGCTTCTCTCGGCCAGCAGACCTACTACTTCGATTTCCAAGCGCCGCGGCAGACAGGTCAGTTCCTGCTGAAGGCAGTGGCTGAAACACCGGACAAGCACTATGACGGTCCCACGATGAGCCGCCGCAAGGTGAAGGTGGTGGCCGAGTAGTCCGGCCGGCCTATAGCTTCGGCAGGAAGATTGCTTCGTTTAACGCTTCGACCACGTCCTGGGATTTGACGCCATGCTTGCGCGAGACGGCTTCGATCGAGCAGTCGTCACAAGCTCCGCGAAAGCCGTAACCCTCAAACACGGCGATGGTTTGCGGATACTTTACTTTGACGTCGCGTATAATCATGCCCGCGCGGATCATCTCATCAAAGCGCACGATCGTTTCCTCCTGTCCGTTCCCCTTAATGTGCCACTGGATGAGGAATTACGACAAGCCCCACCGAACTGTGGGTCGATTGAGTACTTTCACCCAATAAACCGATAAACAGACCTCTAAACCCGCGACTTATTCTTGGTATTAAGAATGCTTATAGATTGATGCGGGTTAGGATGATGGCAAACTGGACTCAACTGTACTCAAAGAAGCTTACCACGGCCGCCGAGGCGGTGAAAGTGATCCGCTCCCGGCAGACGGTCTATGTTCATCAGGGCTGCGGCGAACCGGAAACGCTGGTGGAGGCGATGGTGCAGCGCGGGCCGGAACTGGTGGACGTTTCGGTTTACCATATGATGACGTTCGGCGCCGCCCGCTACACTCATCCCGAATTCGAGGGCCACTTTCGTCACACCGGCTGTTTCATCGGCTCCAACGTCCGGCCGGCGGTTCGGGATGGACGCGCCGACTACGTCCCGATCTTTCTGCATCAGATAGAACGGCTGGTGGAAGACGGCGCGGTACGGATGGATGTCGCGCTAATGCAACTGAGCCTGCCGGACGCCCATGGCTACATGAGCCTGGGGCCGAGCATCGACGTATCCCTGACTTCGGCCAAGCACGCCGGTCACGTGATTGCCGAAGTAAACGAACGATGTCCGCGGACACTCGGCGATTCGTTCCTGCACGTCAGCGAGGTGGATGCAATCGTGGAGACTTCGCGGCCGCTGGCCGAGTACCACAAGCCGGAGACAACGCCGATTCACCGCCAGATCGCCCGGCACATCGCGGAAATGGTTCCCGACGGCGCCACGCTGCAGACAGGAGTGGGCGGTATTCCCGACGCGGTGCTGGAGTGCCTGGTTAACCACCGGGATCTGGGTATCCACAGCGAGATGTTCTCCGACGGTGTAATCGAGCTGATCGACTCGGGAGTGATCAACAACGCAAGAAAGACGCTACATCCCCGCAAAGCGGTGGCCGGCTTCGTGTTGGGTACCGAGCGGCTGTTTCGCTACATTGACAACAACCCTGTGTTCGAGTTCCACCGTACGGCTTATGTGAACGATCCCTATGTGATCGGGCTGAATGACCGGATGGTGGCCATCAACTCTGCCATCGAAGTGGATCTCACCGGCCAGGTCTCAGCCGATTCGATTGGAACCAGGATTCACAGCGGCATCGGGGGGCAGGTGGATTTTGTCCGGGGCGCGGCGCGGTCCAGGGGAGGACTTCCCATCATCGCGCTGCAATCCACCACCAAAGACGGCCAGATCTCCAGAATTACTCCGTTTCTGAAGCCGGGAGCGGGGGTGGTCACCTCACGCGGGGATGTGCATTACGTGGTCACCGAGTACGGCGTGGCCTACCTGCACGGCAGAAGCCTGCGGCAGAGGGCAGAGTCGCTTACCCGCATCGCCCATCCCAAGTTCCGCGACGAACTCAGCCGGGCCGCGCGTGAGATGAGACTGGTGCCACCACCGGTACCCGTTTCGGTCACACGCTGACGACCGGACAAGGCGATTCGCGGATGATCGCGTAGGCATTGGTCCGCAGGCGGCCAAATGAACCGGCGGCCGAGCCGCGGGCTATCACCAGAAGATCCGCGCCCACGGATCTTGCGTAGCGGCAGATGGCGTCGGGAGCATCACCGGGTTCGAGCGCGATCTCCACGCCGTCAGGCGCCCCGAGAGCATGGATTCGCTGTTCGATCTCTGCCGTCACCTGCTGCCGCCAGGCCGGATCGATTGGACCGGCGCCCGGAGTTCGCCCGGCACAGGGCAAAGCGTGCACGATGACTAACCTGGCCTGACACGCGGAAGCAATCTGCAGCCCCCAGGCGATTGCTTGCGGGCTTTGCGGTCCCAGGTCCACGGCTACCACGATGCGGCGCAGTTCGAGCATCTCCACCTTCGGAGCGGACTCGATATGAACGCCGGTCCACACGGGACACATGGCATCGTGCAGAACTTTGGCGGTGACCGAACCGAGGATGAACCGGCGAAATGTTCCGTAGCCATGGGTGGACATCAGAATCAGGTCGGCGTGGCAAGCCCGCGCAGTCTCGATGATCTGCCGGGCGGCGTCGCCCTCGCGCAATATGCGCTCGACAGCGGCGCCAGCCAGCTCGGACGCGAGAAAGCTGTCCAGTTGCTTGCGGGCATGTTCGATGCGGGCGGTGAACAGGTCGTCCAGGAGGGTGCCTCCAGCCTCAATCGTCGCCAACTCGTAGTGGGGAGGAGACAAGACGTGAATCAGGACCAGTTCCGTTCCGAATCGTCGCGCCAGAGATTGCGCATAACGGGCGGCACTCTGGCTTCGATCGGAGAAGTCAACCGGCAGGAGAATTCGACCGAGAGAGAACATGACGATTGCCTCCGAGCTTTACTATACGCGGGATAGCGGAGGTTGCAAATGGGGCGGACAAGACCGCCCCGGTCACGAGCCGCAAAAAAGAGAGCAACTACTGCACGCTTAATTCCGTGAGTATCTTGGGCTTTACTTCTTCCACGGCCAACAGCTTGTGACAGGTGTTGCAATCCTGGGTGACGCTCTTACTGCCGTCGGCCGTGGCATGGTTATCGTCGTGACACCGGAAACAGCCTGGGAAATCGGTGTGGCCCAGGTTATTCGGGTATGACCCCCAGGTGACCTTCATCGCCGGAAAGACGTTCCGGTTGAAGATGGCGCTCAGCGACCGGCCGGCACGGGCAATCTCTTTGCCGCGCTGCTGGCTGACGGCCGGATAGCTCTGGCGGTAGTACTGCTCAAGACTGGCCGGTATACGCTCAGCGGCCTCCTGGTTGCTGGCGTAAGTAGCCTTCAGAATCTCCATCCCCTTCTTCTTGACAAATGGCAGGGCACTCGATATCTGGCCGGAGGCGATCGCTTTGTCGATGGCGGCCGCGGGAAGTTCGAATGTGTGCGTGGGCCGGTTGTGACAATCCATGCAGTCCATCACCCTTTCGGTCTTCAGATTCCGCAACAGTTCCGGCTTGGCGTCGGTGGCCGTGTAAACGGCGTGCTTACCCGGACCGGTGTATTCGACGCGGGGAATGGTCTGACGGCTTTCGTCGGACGGCCAATAACGGACAGTAACGCCCGGACCCATGTGCACGCCGTGAATTCCGCCGCCGCGGCTTCCACCGCCGATCATCATCAGCAGCACTGTCTTGCTCTCGCTGTTGGTCTCGTCATCGGCAAACTTGGGGATTACGCGCAAACGGTCTTCCTCAAACTTCTCCGGCCAATGGCAGGTTTCGCAGGTATCGCGGGCGGGGCGGAGGTTGCGGACCGGGGTAGGAATCGGCCGTTCGTAGTTGTTCAAAATTACCGCTAAGACCTGACCGGCGCCTGACAACTTGCTCTTGACGAACCATGATGCTCCGGAGCCGATATGGCACTTCACGCATCCTACCCGGGAGTGGGGCGAGTTCTGATAGGCGGCATACTCGGGTTCCATGACCTGGTGGCAGGTTTTGCCGCAAAACGTAACGCTATCCATATAGTCAATGGCGTCATAGCTAAACACGCTGGCGAGCGCCATGTTGACGAAAGTCGCGCCGATGATAAATAGTGCCAGGCGGCGAAAATCGGCATTACCCCAGTTGATGGGGGGATAGCTGCCGGGCTTACGGCCGGAGAGGCGGTCGCGCCGTTTACGAAACCAGGCGCCAATGGGAATCAATGCCAGACCGGCGAAGAAGAAGCCGGGCAGGATAACGTACAGGGCGATGCCGATGTAGGGATTCGGCGTCTCACCGGCCATCCCGGTGGGAAACATGTATAGCCAGAAGACGGTGGCGGCCGTCACCAGCACCACACCTGCCAGACTGATGGGGTTATTGCACAGATAAAGGAGCGGCGACAACCACTCCCGAACGTTACTCTTGTTGTTTTGCTGCATCTTCGATGGACGCCGCTTCTTCGGCGTGTGGTTTGGGCTCCGGGAGATGTTGGGGTGGATGCGGACTCCGCTTACGAACCGTAAAGCCGGTCAGCCAGGCAGGATCGACGGGATAAACATCCGGGTCAAAAATAACAGTGTAGAAATGCCATATCAGTATGGCAAGCGACGCAAGAACGGCCTCATAAAAATGCACGGCGGTAGCCACATCCAACCATTCCTTGGGCAGCCAGACGAGTGTGTAGCGGACAAACCACAGCATCAGGCCAGTCAACCCCATGATGAACGTTCCCCAAACGACGGCCCAATACTCGGCCTTCTCAACGTAGGAATGGGCGCTGACGGCGGGCTTGGTCGCGCGGAGACCGAGGTTATAGAAAAGCATCTGAAGGGCCTCGACGGCATCGGCGCGGCGTGGGAACAGATCGATCCAGTGATTGCGCAAACGGCGGCTAAACAACAAGGTGATCACGTGAATCACAGCCACGCCGATCATCACCACCGCCGCGATGCGATGAATGGTGCCGCGAACGGGCCAGCGGGACTCCCACATAACCAGCGGCTGGGCCCACCAGCCATCCGGGTACTTAAGGGCGAAACCGGTCCAGACCAGGACCACGAACGAGAGAACCAATAACAGATGCTGGACGCGCTCGGGTCCGTACATACGCAGTTCCGGCTTGATGGGCCTCGGGCGGATAACGGACGCCTCGCGGGGGGCCAGGCGCAGCCGGATCAGTTTACGGGCAAAATCGCCGAAATGGTGAAGAAACATCAGCCCGATGGTCAGCGGGATGATGAAGATGTAGAACAACCGCACCATCCGCACCGGGGCTGGCTCGCTCTTCCCTTCCACCCAGTGAATCTTTCCGATGGCGAACCGGGTGCCCGCTCCCGGATGGCACTTGCCGCAGGTGGCCGGGAGATTGGCGGGATTGATCATCGACGCGGAATCCGAACTCGGCAGAATGTTGTGGACACCGTGGCAACTGGCGCAATTAGCCACGGTTTGCGATCCGGCCTCGGCCGCCAGTCCATGATACGACTGGTCAAAGCTGGTGACTCGGTCGAGCGGTAGATTGTAACGCCGGGCCAGTTTCACGTCACTGTGGCAACGCCCGCAAGTGTCGCGGATGTGAGCGGAGTTGACGGTCGACTGAGCGTTTTTCGGAGCGAAAATCTTGTGCTCGCCATGGCAATCGGTGCAGACCGGAGCGTCACGATTGCCGGCAGCGACCGCCTTGCCGTGAATGCTCCCCTTGTACTGTTCGACGACATCGGTGTGACACATGCCGCAGATCTCCGGGACAGTCCGCCGGAAGGCTTCACTGCGGGCGTGGGCCACCTCATGTACATCGCCATGGCAAACACCACAATTGGGCGCCGCCTCATTCCCTTTCTTGGCTGCCTGGCCGTGAACGCTCTGGGAGTAATCGGCGGCAACGTCGGCATGGCAGGTGGCACACGCCGGCTTCGGAATGCCTTCCGGGTGGGGGTAGGCCTGGTGCTTCGGATGGCATTCCAGACAGCCGGCCTTTACATGGGCACTCTTAGCGAGTTTCTGTCCCTGATCGTGGCAGGTGGAGCAGCCGGCCTGTTCACCCGGATCCTGGATCGCGGGCGTCTGGGCGAAACTTGCAAGCTTCAAAAATGATAAAAAAGAACAGATTACGACTACACGGACGGACAGTCCGCGCCGGCGAGCGCTCATACCAAACCCCAAAGGAGAGAATTATAGCCGATTGTCAACCGTTCAATCCGACCGTACCGGATTCGACCCAGACCCGGTAGATCCAAGCGCCGGCCAACGCCATGCCGTACAGCAGGGCCACGACCGTGAGGGTCTTTCCGATCCGGTCAATCCTTTCCAACCGGCCGGCTGTGGCTGCCTGCTGAGCGATCATCGAAGTTTCGAGGTCGCTGATGTGTACAGTTTCGTCACCTTTACCGGCCAGAACCGAGCGGTAGATGGCAAGAGCCAGGACGACCACCGCGAGAATAATCCACGAAATTGCCAACGGAGTGAGAGTCATTTGTCAACTCCTTGCCTTTATTGCAGTATCTTTGGTGCCATCAAACGCCGGCCCAATCCAGGCCGGCAACACTCAGGAATCCGCTCGCTCATGCGAACGGCCCGAAACCATCCTCCGGCTCGCGGTAGGTTCCGATACCACTCCCGGTGACTTTCGCTGTTCCGGGGCCGGAAGCGGCCAACCGCAGGCGGAGCATTCATGAGGCGGCGAATTGCGGCGCGCTTTTGCGACGCGCAGACGGGCTGCCATCACAGCCAAAACCGCGGTACTTAATGGATCTCTGTCAAAGACCACCGAATTAACCCCGGCGTCCCACGCCCGGGAAAGCCAGAGTGGATCTTTCCTGGCCACCAGCACGACGCGTTCGGGGTGCGGCAACGGCATTGGCAGACGCGCCAGGTGGTCGCAATCGACCACCATGACGCCGTCACGGTTCATGTCGGGAAGGTCGACACACCGAACCTCCCAGTTACCGTTTCGAACCAACAGATCACGAAACGCCGTAGCGTACGAGGTGTTGGTTATCGCCATTTGAATCAGTTCCATGCCGCCTTGACTCCACCAGGTGGCGCCGGTTATTCCTACCCGGAAAACCCCTTTAGGGTCTTGTGCTTCTCGTAGTACTCACCGGCCGGCTTCAAGTTCTTACCGTCCTTGGGAGCGGCCGTTGTATGACAGAAGATGCACGGCTTCTTTTCTTTAACCGTATATTCTTTTTTCGCGAATGAAATCGTGGTGTTCGCGAGCAAGCCGGCGAATAAAGCAACCGCCGGCACCAGGTACTTCAGCCTCATGGATAATTGCCTCCGCCAAAAACAAAGCAATCCTGGTGCCACCCAAAACAGCCAGCTTCTAATGGTTGTATATCATTGATAAGGCAGGGCAAACTCACCGCCTCCAGCTGCTTTGCGGGTAGCGGCGCATGCCGGGCCACTCGTGAAAACGCTCTACCACAAGGATTGTGAGCGCCAATTGCCCCATCCCGTGCCGGGCATGAGCGTCCTCCCCCGGCAAACACGAAACGCGTTGACCCGCGCCGGCGACGGCGGCAAATCGCCCAAAGCGAACCACTTATTCACGCCAGCCCTGGAATTGCGATGACTCCAGGGCTATACTGAAATATATCGTTTGTGATTCTGGAGCCTCGGCGTTCACGATACCTCGTCTTTCAACCGCATTTACCCCTAGCGGCAGCACAACGCAGAGCGGTTATGCGGCAAATGACCCAATCGGTGGTGGCAGGCCGGGAGAGGGAGTTGTTATACTCCCGCTTGATGGATTAGTGCTGAAGGTTCGTATGCAGATTCAAAAGCTGACCACTCCTTGGCAACGTTCCGAGATGCTTCACGCGGTGTTCGATCAGCTTTCCGATGCGTTGGTGCTGTATGACCGCCAAATGGTCATCACGGGCGTCAACAAGGCGGCCGAACGGTTGTTTGGGATGAGCGCCGAAGAGATGGTGGGCCGCAACTGCAGCGAAGTATTTCACTGCGTCGTTTGCGATCAGACCTGCGGCGTGGTGGTTGGGCTTACCCAAACAGCAGGAAGCGCGCACAGCACGGTTCGCCTGCACACCGACAACGGCCGGGAGCGGATGGCTGTAATCCGCACCAACCAACTGCACAGTGAATCAGGCGAACTGGAGGGCGTTGTCGCCACGATCAAGGACATCACCGACGAAGTGGCGCCCCAAAAGCGGGAAATCATCGCCGAATCGCCGGCGATGCGCGAGTTGTTCCACTTTGTGCGCCGCGTGGCCGCCAGTGAAGCCACCACGATTCTGCTCGAGGGGGAAAACGGCACCGGCAAGGACCTGGTGGCCAAGACGCTGCATTACCAGAGCTTGCGCCAGGCCGAGCCGTTCATTGCCATCAACTGCGCGGCGATTCCGGAAACCCTGCTGGAAAGTGAACTGTTTGGTTATGAGCGAGGCGCCTTCACCGACGCCAAGGCGCAGAAGCGGGGAATCTTCGAGCTGGCCGACAAAGGTACGCTGTTTCTGGACGAGATCGGTGAAATTCCGTTGATGCTGCAGGCCAAACTGCTGCGGGTGCTGGAAGAGCAGAACTTCCGGCGTCTGGGTGGGCTCAAGGACATTAAGCTGGACCTGCGGGTGATCGCGGCCACCAACAAGAACCTCCGCGAGGCGGTCAAAGAGAATGCATTCAGACAGGATCTCTACTTCCGGCTGAACGTGATTCACATCAACATTCCGCCATTACGGGAGAGGCCGGACGACATCGTTCCGCTTACCCGCTTCTTCATCGAGCACTACAACAGGAAATTCAAGCGTCACGTTGAAGGCATCACACCGGAGGCTTCGCGGATGCTGTCGGCGCATGATTGGCCGGGCAATGTCCGTGAGTTGCGGAACGCCATTGAACGGGCGATGATCCTTGAGGAAACCGGCCAGATTACCACGGCCAGCCTGCCGTTGTCGGTGAGCCACTCGCGCGAGGTTCACGGCTACGCGATTGCCACGGCGGCCGATTCGCCCCAGCAAGCAGCCGGTGAAAACGGGCTGTCGCTCGAAGAGAACGAGCGCCAGTTGCTGGTGAGAGCGCTGGAAAGAACGGGTGGTAACCAGACTCAGGCGGCGCGCCTGCTGCGCATTACACGCGACACCTTGCGCTACAAAATGAAGAAGTTCAACCTTCGCTGATTGCCGGCCCGGTTTTAACCCTGACCGGTGGCCTGTATAGTGGTGGTGTGACCGGCTGGCTATCCCCGATCCTGTTGGCGATGTCCGTTGCCAACCTCTCGCAGTTGGAATCGATGCTTGCCCGCTTCGCCCCGGCCGAGTACCGGCTCGATGTCAGCCACCTGTCGCCGGGCGACCGGAGAGCGCTGCCCGAGTTGATTGCCGCCTCTCGCGTCCTCGACCGGGTGTTTCTCCGGCAGATGTGGAGCCAGAATCCGGAACTGCTCGCCAGATTGCGCAACGACCGCTCTCCGCTCGGCCGCCTGCGCCTGCGCTACTTTGAGATCTGCAAGATGCCCTGGTCCGAGCTGGACGGTGGAGCCGCGTTCCTGCCCGATGTGCCGGCGAAGCGGCCTCCCGGGGCGAACTTCTATCCCGAAGACATGACCCGCGCCGAGTTTGAAGCGTGGATCCGGACGCTCTCTCCGGCAAAGCGAGAGGAGGCCGAAGGCTTCTTTACCGTAATCCGGCGCGGCGCGGGACGCCAGTTGAGGGCCATCCCCTACAGCGAGGAATACGCGACGGAATTACGGCAGATGGCCGTCCACCTGCGCCGGGCAGCCGCCCAGACTGACAATGCATCTCTCAAGAAGTTCCTGCTGCTGCGCGCGGGCGCCCTGTTGACAAACGATTACTACGCAAGCGACCTGGCGTGGATGGAGATCGACGCTCCTGTCGATGTGACGTTCGGCCCTTACGAGACCTATAACGACCAGCTTTTTGGCTACAAAGCATCGTTTGAAGCCTATATTCATCTGCGGGATGATCGCGAGACCGGGAAAGTGAAGTTTTTCGCCTCTCATCTTCAGGATGTGGAAAACAACCTGCCGATCGACGCCAGGTATCGCAATCCGAAACTGGGCGGGCTGTCGCCGATTCGTGTCGTCAACGAGTTGTACGGCGCGGGCGACGGCAACCACGGTGTACAGACGGCAGCCTACAACCTGCCGAACGACGAACGGGTGGTGCAGCGAAAGGGCAGCAAGCAAGTCTTGATGCGCAATGTCCAAATGGCGAAGTTCGAAAAGATTCTGGTTCCGATCTCGCGCCGTGTTCTGGCGGCATCCGAACTTGCGAACCTGGAGTTCGATTCATTCTTCACCCATGTGCTGGCTCACGAATTGAGCCATGGCATCGGACCGCACGTGATCCACCGCGCGGGGGGCAACACCACGCCACGGCAGGAGTTGAAAGAACTGTACAGCGCTATTGAAGAGGCTAAGGCGGATGTCACCGGATTGTTTCTGCTCCAGTTCCTGATGGACCGTGGCTTGCTGCCGGGCGGCGCGGCGCGCGAACAAAAGCTGTATACCACCTTCCTGGCATCCACCTTTCGCACGTTGCGCTTCGGTATTCAGGAGGCTCATGGCAAGGGGATGTCCGTCCAGTTCCGGTTCCTGATGGAGCGTGGAGCTTTTGTCGAGCTTGGCGATGGAAAGTTTTCCGTGGACACGGCGAAGATGAAGAGCGCGGTCCGAGAATTGGACCATCTGCTGCTGACCATCGAAGCCGAGGGAAACTACGCCGCGGCGAAGGCGTTGTTGGAAGAGTCGAAGACTCTCCCAGGCTCACTCCAGCAAGCCCTGGCAGGCCTGAACGACCTTCCGACCGACATCGAGCCTGTATTTGTAACCGCATCCTCCCTTACACATCGACAGCCGTAAAGAAACCGGCTGGAACGCTCCGGGCGGACCAATTTCTGGTAACACTCCCCACAGCGACGGCTTGGGCCGGGCGATTCCGCTTTTGAGACAGTAGTACTATTTTTAATATATGCACCTAAGAAGTTGATACTGAATTGATTAATCTACTTCTACAATTGTCGATGATCCCACATCTTACCGAATCCTGAAAAGTTGTGGGTACGATTTAGACCTGTTTGGGATACACTCAAGGAGAGATGTTGGCCGGTGAGGAATGGGCGGAATGAAGATTGGACAGCGGCTGGATCTAGCCCGCGTTCTGGTGGTAGACGACGACCCAACCTCTCGCCTGACGCTGCAGACACTTTTAGAAGCAGGTGGTTATTCCGTAGATGCGGCGGCGACCGCCGCAGAGGCTGTCATCAAACTGGATGAGCGAGAGTACCAACTGGTTCTGAGCGACATGAGCATGGAATCACCGGAAGCGGGATTGAAGGTGATTGCCCATGCGCGAATGATGGACTACAAACCGGCGACGGCACTGGTGACAACCTACCCCGATTCCGAATCGGGATCGGCTGACGAAGCCAAAGATGCGGGTGTCCTGGTTGAACCTGAAGACGTAGCAGGGCTGTTATCTACGGTTGCCGACATGATCAGCGTTCGAGCCATGCGGTTGCTGGCGCGCGAAATGCGCCGCAATTAGGTTTGAGCGAGACCGGCGACAACATCTTCCAACTGATCGAGCGCCCCTTTGAAGAAGTGATCGCCCGCATCCACCCACAGTAACTGCTTCGGCTCCGGAACCTGCGCAAAGTACGAGAGCATCGAGCCGCGGGGGCCGTATTCGTCATTCGTCGATTGAACGAAGAGCTTCGGGATGTCCGGGCACATTCCCAACCGCACCGCATCATCGAGCGCCGATGGGAAGCCAACGGCTATCAAGCGCTCCGCATCGGGAAGCGAGCAGCCAAGCCGCAGAGTGATCCTCGATCCAAACGAGAAGCCGGCCAAGGTATAAGGCAATTGAGGGTATCGCTCCCGCAACCAGTCGAGCGCGGCGCGGGCATCGTCCACCTCCCCGATACCCTGATCGTATTCCCCTTCGCTCAGGTTGACCCCTCGAAAGTTGAACCGTAACACTACCGAGCCGCTCCGCCGCAGGCCGCGTGCCAACCGGTAGACCACCTTATTATGCATTGTTCCGCCATATAGCGGATGGGGATGAGAGACCAGCGCCGCCGCAGTTGGAGGGCCGTTCTCGGGCTCCTCGAGCAGTGCTTCCAGCCGCCCAGCCGGGCCGGTGATCAGATGGGATTCAATGCGTCTCGGCAAAGGAGTTCAGTTGGAACGATAGTTGGTGAACTGCATGTCAATGCCGAAGTCGTGGGAGCGGAGCAGTTGGATGATCTGTTGCAGTATGTCTCGATCCTTGCCGCTGACTCGCACGAGGTCTCCCTGAATGGACGCCTGCACCTTCTTCTTGCTGTCCTTGATCAGTTTGACAATCTCTCGCGCTTTCTCGATGGGGATACCTTGCTGTAAAGAGATCTCCTGGCGCACCGATGAACCCGCGGCCGGCTGAATGGCAGCGAAAGCGAGGGCCTTTAGCGGAACCTTGCGCTTGACCAGTTTCGACTCCAGAATCTCCACTACGGCCTTCAGTTTGAACTCGTCGGCGCTGGCCAGCAGCACTTTGTGATCCTTCTCGTTCAATTCGATGGTGGACTTGGAGTTCTTCAGATCGTAGCGGGTCTGAATCTCTTTGAGCGTCTGCTGGATTGCATTGACAACCTCAGGCAATTCGATTTTGGAGACGATATCGAAGGTGTTTTCCGGCATAGCGACTTGAAAACGAAATCAGGAATCAGTAGCGGTTTCGAGCGCGGCGAGCACCCGGTTGGTAATCTCTTCAACCATTGCCGGCATGGCCGCATCCAACGCCAGTGTGACGGCTGCCCGTATGGCCTCCGGATCAACCGCCGGCCTGGCGGACTTAGAGAGAAACTGCCGAGCGTAGCGTTCAATAGCGCTGTCCGGGCTTTTGTCTGCCAGCGGCGCGGGAACTTGAGACTTTACCACCGCCCGCTGCTCAGTGGCATCCGGCGCTGGAGAAGGTGGCGGCTTCACCACCAGTTTCGGCCGCGGTGCTGGCACTGGTTCAGGCCGTTGGACCGGACTGGAAACCGGTTCCGGCGGTGTATCGGGTATTACCCGAATGACGGCTGGTTTACGTTCGAATAGCCCTCGCAACCCGAGTCCGCGACGTTCCTTTGATTCGGTAGCAGGTGACTCGGAAACCGATTCAGCCACCGGAGCGGACGGTGCGGAGACAGGCTGGGAAGGCGGCTTATCGGGAGAGGCAGGGCGATTCAGGCGAGCCTTGCCGGCCGCGTCCGCCAGCGGCTTTACCGCTTCCATCATGGCGGATGCCTCAAATGGTTTCTTGAGCACTCCGTCGTAATGGACGCCTCGTGCCTGGTCCTCATCAAACGGTTCCAGAAGACCGGCCGTCAGGATGACGCGGGAGTGCGCATGTCTTGGGTTCGTTTTTACAATTCGACACAAGTCGTAGCCGGAGCGTTTGGGCAGAAAGACATCAGCGATAATGACGTCCGGATCCACATCAGCCAGACGTAGAATCGCGGTTTCGCCGTCGGTTACGCTAACAACCTCAAAGCCTTCCTCGCTCAATATCCGTTCGCCCATGCGCTGGGCGTGAGGGCTATCATCGGCAAGAAGAACCCGCATCATCCTCCAGTGGCCGGCCTTATTTATTCTGACTGACGGCCTCGGCCTTCTCCTGGCTCTTTTTCTTCTTTTTCTTCAGCTTCCGCGGAGGCGCCGTGTGATTCGTCGGGAGCGGCTGAGCCGGTTCAACCGTTGCCGCGGGGGTTGATGCCTGGCCGGTTGCGGATTGAGGCGAATTACCGTTTTGCGAACTCAGCCGGGCATCCGGTTTGGTGTCAAGAGTTGAGTCGCTAGTGGTCCCGATCGTAACGTCGCTTACACCAGTAGCGCCACCGCCGGCTGGAACCGGGACGCTGGCCGGCACGGATGGCCGAAGAACAGTCATCGCGGGCTGGCCGGATTTTGCAGCCATCCGCACATCGGGGCTCTTCTTGAGAACTCCCCAGGCGTGACTCAGTATTCCCGCTTTCTCCCTGTTTTCGATCTCGTACTTCATCCGGGCTTCGGCGACCGGATCGGCCTCGGGAATCGGCAGTTCCATGGAGGTTAGCTGTTTCTTGGCATCTTCGACGTATTCGCTGAGAGGATAATCTTTCACGATGCGGGAATATGCCTGGCCGGCCCGCTGCCGGAAGCGAGGTCCCATCTTGGAGTAAGAATCTCCAGCCAGCCAGAGTGCGCCATCGGCGTTGCTATACAGGGGATACTGATCGACCAACGCCTGCAACCGATTGGCAGCGGCGGGGTTACTGCCCTTATTGTGGTAGAACAAGCCGCGGCGAAATTCACCTTCGGCGATCACTTCCTGGATTTCCCGCAACCGCTGCTGCGCCTCGGGCGCAAACTTGCTGTTGGGGAATTGAACCAGGACCTGACGGCACTCATCTTCGGCGCGCAGCGCTTGCGCCATGTCGCGATCCGGCTTCTCCATCTGCCGGAAATGAATCATGCACACCTTCTCCTGGGCCTCGGCCGATTCCTCCAGCGTTGGGTAAAAGAGGATGAAATCCTTATACTCGGCCTCCGCCTGAGCCAGTCCGTGAGTACCGCCCTCCCGATACCAACTGTCGGCGATCGCCAGCTTCGCCTTCGCCAGAAACTCGCTGGTGTCGTACGTGTTCATCAGCGTGTTCAGGGTAAGGCGGGCGATCTCATACCGGCCCTTCTCGATGTCCTTTACGGCCTTGTCGAAAAGAACCTTATCCGGTTGGAGGGTGTCTTTGGCAATCGGATTCTCGTATTTCTTATGCCGGCAACCGACGGAAAACAGAAATCCGCAGGAGGCCACAAACACGATCCACTTTCGATAACACATCATAAGCTGCCTACCGAGCTGGCACTAATGGCCACTCTCCTGATTTTCACACATGGACACTCTTCGCCTGGTCCGCAATCTGCCGCATTTCGGTGGTGCGAGCGACGACATCGGGGGCATGAAAAATCGAGGTTCCCGCGACCAGCCAATCCGCTCCGGCGCGTACCGCCTCCGTAACGTTCTCGAGAGTGATGCCGCCGTCGATCTCGATCAGGAACGGCTTTCCGATCTCCTGCCGGAGGCGGTCCAACTCTCTCAGCTTGCCGAGAGTATACGGAATAAACTTCTGGCCGCCAAATCCGGGATTAACGCTCATCACCAGAACATAGTCCACAATTTCCAACACATGGCGCAAGTTGGCGACCGGAGTTGCGGGATTGATCACGACGCCGGCCTGGGCACCTTCGGCCTGAATGGCGCGCAGTGTGCAATCCAGATGATGGCATACCTCCTGATGGACCGAGACGCAGTCGGCCCCTGCTTCGATGAAGATGGGGGCATACTTATCCGGGTCGGTAATCATCAGGTGTACATCCAGGGCAAGCGCAGTGCGCTTCCGGATGGCCTGGACGACCGGAGGACCGAGGGTCAGATTGGGAACAAAGTGGCCGTCCATCACGTCGATGTGAAGCATTTTCACGCCGCCCTTTTCGACGGCAGCGATCTCTTCACCCAAACGTGTGAAGTCGGCGGCGAGGATCGACGGGAGAATCTCGGCCATGGCAGGAAAAACCTACTCCGATGTTATCACAGCAGCAAAGAAGCCATCCCCTGGATCGCGGCCCGGCATCCGCCGCAGAACTTCTTTCGGATGATAGGGTTCAACGATTTCTTCGTTCTCTTCGGGTTCGAGGGAACAGGTGGCATAAACCAGCCGCCCCCGGGGACCAAGACAGGCCAGGGCATTGGACAATAGTGCTCGTTGCCGCTCGGCAAAGCGAGGCAGATCTTGTGGGCGCAGACGCCACTTGATCTCCGGGTTCCTGCCCAGTGTTCCGGTACCGGAGCAGGGCGCATCGACCAGGATTCGATCAAACACCGGCCCGAAGGGCAGGGGCCGGACGCCATCCAACTGCACCAGGGGACAAGGCAGGCCACGCAGCATCTCCATGCGGAACCAGTACCGGTCGCAGGCGACTGGATGGACGCCGGATTCCAGCGCCTGGGCAGTCTTGTTGCCAGGGGCCGCGCAGAGATCGAGGAATCTCTGTCCGGGCTCCAGCGCCAGCAGCGGAACAATGGACTGCGCTCCAATGTCCTGCATCCTGGCGCCCGCCGGAGTGAGGCGGCGGTACGCATCGGGTGGATGAAGAGCTGCCTCAGCAAGACTGCGGGCGGCATCGGCGCCATAGTGAGATTGCCAACGTTCCAACAGCCAGGCGGGAATCGAGAGACGGTTGGGCTCATTCGTGAAATCAATTTCGTCGTTTCCAGCCTTGCGAAGGATGGCGTTGACCAGGCCCGCAGCCGAGCGCTTGCGGGCACGTTTCACCAGTTCGACGCTTTCCGACACCGCGGCATGCCTCGGAATCCGTTCAAGGTAACGGATCTGATAGATGCCCATCTCCAGAATGATACGCACCTCAGTGTCGAACTTTGCCGCCATGCGTCCGCCCCAATACTGAATTAAATAGTCCAATTGGCCGCGCCGGCGGAGTACACCGAAGACGAGATCGGTGGCGAGTCCAGCGTCCCGGGTGTCCAGGCTGGCGGTAAGCTTCAGCAACAGATCGGAGGCGTAACCACCGCGCTCTACGCGGAGGAGGGTATCGAAGGCTACGCTGCGCGCGGGAGACAAAGCATTAGTGTAGCGCGGCGGGTGACAATGGCCGATCTGCCGCGTCAGTTGTTGAAAGGAACGATCTGCTACAACCATTAAGAGAAGACATGACGTGGAAGTTTTGGTTGGGAATATTCTTAACCGGTAGTCTATGGGCGGCGCCGGCGCCGGAGAAGATCAAAGAACTGGTCCAGACCGCCCGGTCGCTGCCCCCGGAACTCGCCGCCGATGTAATGCTTCGCGTGGCGGAATCCGAACAGGCGAAGGACAAGGGCTGGAAACTGGAACTCTACGAATCGGCGTTTCAACTGGCCGGTTCGGTTCGCCAGCTTGGCCCCAGAAAGCTGGCCTACAACCTTCCGGATAGCAGCCAGCGATTTGAGGGTTTGGCGGCAGGGTTGGGACTGGACCGGATGTCGATACAGCTTCGCGCCATTGGCGGCATTCTGCCACAGCAACCGGCCCGGGCGCGGGAGCTGTTCGGTCAAGTGACACCTCCCGAGGCGGCGAAACTGACCTGTGCCGATGCGCTGGTTAACGATCCGAGTCTGTACTATCGAATGCTGGGGGAGATTTTCGAGCAGGCATACACGGCGGAGGAGAGGGCCAGGCAGGAGCCGGTACGGATGCTGCTGGCAGTGGTGCAGTCGGCGACTTCGTCGGTTCAACTGGCACCGCTGGCAAAGTTGTTGGCGGAGGTCCGAATGACCCCGCAACAGCGAGAACTGCTCGAAAGCACCTTCGCGGCACGTCTCGAAGCGGCGAATGACGATGACCGCACGTACACATACGCAGTGATGCAAATGCAGCTCGCACCGCGTGTCAATGCGTTGATCCGCGATGGCGTGGGCGGCGGGGATGCGCTGAGCGAGGGCTGGAAGAGCTTTGTCACGCGCCAGGAGAAAGGGCCCCGATGCCAGGGGGTGCTGACTGAGCACTCGGCGAAGCTACCCGGTACCGACACCAACCTGACAGCCGCAATGCCACTCGATCGAGGCGGCACATTACCCAGCAACCCGGACATGGCGCTGCATGTGACGCCGTATCCGGCTGACGACGAAGCGAGATCGCTGACCGAGAAAGTGCGCGGCCTCTATCTGACAAGCGCCGGGCAACTCTACACACCCGAGCAGCGGAAAGAGACCGAGTGGCGCACGAAGGCCCTGGCCGCACTCAGTGCAGTGGACGGGTGGCAACCCGGAGCCAGTACGAATGCCATTGACGCCTTCCACGAAACACTGGCTCTGTATCGTGGACTACTGCAGATGGGCGCCGGAGCCGAATTCGAGCAGCGAGTGCTGGAAAGCTATGTAACCACGCTCAGCGGGAGTTCAATCGCGACCGAACATCCTTCGCAATGGCTGGTGGAGTTGAACATCCTGCTGGACCTGGCGCGGACACCCCGGGGCGTTCCATCCCAGGGCACGATGCGCGCCGCCATCCTGAAACGACTGGCACAGTCGAGCAATCCGGCCGCGGAAGTTTACTCCAACCTCGAAACAGCCGTGCCGGCCGGCGTCGCCGAGTGGAGGGGGATGGGTGTGAAATAGGTCCGGTAGAGTGGATCCGAAAACCGGGATAGCGGGTTACCGGGACGCCCCTTCACCGCAATCCGGTGGCCTGGCCGGAAACCGGGTTGAGCACGATTCCGCACACGAAGCCTGTGCCGTGCACCGGCCGCAACGTGAAATTCACTCGTCCGCCGGCGGCCTGGACGGCTACGGTGTCGTGGCTCGCGTCCAGGCGATGCGTGCCGTCGGCCAGCACCTCGATGCTGGAACCGGCTTCCAATTCGACTTTCATCTCCTTTCTTCCGTCCGGCAAGCCGATGGAGCCGAGCAGCCTCAGCGAGACGGGAATGTCACGATCGACCTTGAGGCCTCCCGAGCAGGCGCGCCCGCCGTTGGACGACCGAACATCGGCTCCCAACTCGTCCTTCCCGAGAACCCGCCATAAATGGTGGTCCGCGTCGAAGGCGAAGCTATTCCTCCCTGGCGCTTGCGCCAGCGCCTCGGACACGGTGGGGGCAAAACGAACTCGCAGCGGTTCCTGACCCAGGGCCTGGCGCAGCGCGACATAATAGGGAAGCCAACGGAGATTCAGCGAAATCAAGACTCCCTTCTCGCCCCTGGTCGCGCCTCCGTGCGCGATGGTCTGCGCATACCGTTTGATGACGGCCTGCGCCGATAGGCCGGCCAGTTCGTTCCGGGCGCGGGCGGCATCCCCACTTTCCACTGCGGCCACGGAGCGATGCCAGGCCGACTGCGCGTGGTAAAACTCCATCGTGAAGCGCTCCAGGCCTTCGAAATAACTTGCCCACGCGGCGGCTTCCGGTGAGTGCGCGAGGGATTTGACGCCTTCCAAAATCCGTAGCCTGCGCCGGCAGCCGTCCGCCACGGGCGCTTCGTCCAGGCGCTGATCGATAAAGCGATCGCTGGTTTCGCGGCCGAACATGGGCGCGTCCTGGATCCATTCCGGGAGATACCGGCTGCCCTGTTGGCGCGCGGCCGCTCCGAAGGTGTCCAGCGCCATTCGATCGCAGGTCGCACTCAGCAGTTCGTTCTCACGGGAAAGCCAGACCTGGTTGCCGAGGCTCTTGAAATACAGATCCAGCGGACGGGTAGTCCAGTGAATGATGCCGAAACCCGCGCTGCCGGTCCGGCGCAACATCGATGCGAAACCCGTAAACGGCAGGTAAGGGCGACCGATATAGCTATGGTCATCGTGCTGCGCCCAGACAACAGGGATCACCCGGCGGTGGTCGCTGATGGCGTGAATCGCCTGCACCGCGGGGTCGCTGGAGAAGGCATAGTCATAGTCCAGCGGGATGAGGGCTACGCCCGGCGGCATGAACGCGTCGGCGGCGCGCATATAGTCGAAACGCCAACTGCCGGCAGCCAACTCCACGGAGTGGTGCCCGCTTTCGTCCAAAATGGAGCGGAAAACGGAGACAATCCGCGCGATCGCGAACATGCTGGGCGAGTCGGGATCTCCGCGCAGGGCCGGCCGCGCTTCGAGCGCCTGTTCATAGCGGGTTCGCCACGACGGCGGAAAATCGCGGCGCTTGATTCCCCGCCACGGGCTGTTCATGCTGTTGCGGAACCAGATCGCGATACGGGTGATCTCCGGATAAGTCTTGAGGAGTTGCTCCAGTTGGCTTCGGTAGTAAGCACGGCCTTCCGGCGCCTCGGGATCGGCCAGTTGGAAGCCGTTCACGCTGAAACGGGCCGATACCGGCAACTGGGCGATTATATTCTGCGGATTAGCGGAGGAGGTATCGACATCCAGAGCGAACGTTACTCCCATGCCGCGCGCCGCCGCGAAGCGGAACGCCTTCCGCATCAGCTCGGCGGCGGCCTCCACGGTCTGGTCTTCCGGCACGAGCCCGGCAGTCGAGCCGAAGACCGGTTCATTGAGAAGGCCCGCCGCGCCAATGACGCTGCGGGCATCGAGGACATGCTCGGTGCCCCAGTCACGCCCCCGGGCGGTCGTGCTCAGGTATCCCGTGGGCTTGCGGACGCCGTTGTGCGTGAAGCTGAACATCGGGTTGTTGCCATAGGCGTGGACCATCACGGTGTTGAATCGCATCCGCGCCGCCTGGGCGATCCAGTTCTGCCAGTCCTGGAGATCCCAGGTGGAACACCCGCTCAGGAAGTTGTGCCAGTTGAAGACCATGCGAGTCGCCGCCAGCGGCCGGTCGGCCAATGCCCAACCGTCAAAGTTGAATGGCCCTTGCCGCGCCGGCGGCTGCGTACTGTAGGAGAGATAGAATCCGAAGCCGAGTTTCTCCAGCAGCGCATAAACCGCGAATAACGCGCCGCGGGGATCGGCGCCCGCCACGACGGCCCGCCGGGTGTTCCGGCTCTTCACCGTCGTCACGACGAAGCTATCGGGCGTTCCGGGGTGGTCGCGCTGGAGATAACCGGCCAACTCCGGCATGCTTGCGGGAGTCCCGAGCAGCACGCTGGGGCCCGAAACCGCCGAGCCGCTCACGACGAATCGAGTTGCCGGATAGAGCAACGCCAAGTGCGCGGTAAGCTCGGAAGCCGCGAGTTTTTCCACTTCCGTTGCGCGCGGGGATAACACCACCGCGACCTCCGTCTGGGCGAAAGCCGGGGTTAGCAGAAATAAAAATGCAGCAGCGTGAAGGCGTTTCATTCGAAAACTTCCTTTCCTTCCGCCAAGGACGATGAAGGATACTGCATTATATGCTGAACCACGATCCGGAGTTCTTGCGTTCGTTTCAATCGGATCTTCGATATGATTCAACCAAGAGCCGCGACCGGTGTCGAAGCGCCGCGGATCTCATAACAAGACCGGTCCCACCGGATTGGGATCCGAACTTCCTTCGACGATGTTCCGGTTATTTTAGAGAACTATGCTGACGAAGGGTTAACACCGCATCCGGCGGAAGCGGGCCGGCCGCCATACGCTATAAGGATTTGACGCCCATCGCCACAATGTCGTCGACTTTTTGCATCTCTTTCACGACGAAGGGCTCTCCGTACTTCACGCCGATCTGGTTTCCGTAAAAGCGGGCCACGGCTGACAGGCGCTCGCGGATCTCCGTCTGTTTTGGAAACAGGCCGGAGCCTTCTTCCGTTTCTCCGTATTGCGACTGGTAAGCCAGCAGGGCTTCCATCCGGCGCTCGAATTGGGCAGTGATGTCAACCACGAACGATGGCACGACGTTGGCGTAAAGAGAGGAGTAAATCAGCTTGAAGGGCCGGTGCGGTTCGGTATACTCGTCCAGCTTCTTCAATCCAGCGAGAAAGCAGGACTCGTAGGCCAGTTCCGCTGTCCTGTAGTGATCCGGATGGCGTCCTTCCCAGTACGGCAGGATGAGCACGCGCGGCCGCAGGCGGCGAATTTCACCGGCCAGCGACATGCGAGCCATGATGTTGTTCTCCAGCCGTGCATCGGGCATTCGCAGATTGCCGCGCCAGGCAAGGTGCAGAATCGCCGCCGCGGCCTCTGATTCGGCGATGCGCTGCTCCGGTGTGCCGCGGGTGCCCATGTCGCCGGCGGTAAGATCGAGGGCTCCGGTACGATAGCCCATCTCCGCCATCCGCAGCAGCGTGCCTCCGCAGGTTTGTTCAATGTCGTCGGGATGCGCGGCGATCGCCAGCAGGTCGAGCGGGCGGAAATCGGAATCGAGATTGAGGCCGTTCATTTACCAGTGAAGTTGCGGCCGCCGGCTATAGCGATCGCGGCCGCCCATGATCTTGATCAATAGTATGCCCACCAGGAAGCCGCCGACATGCGCCCAAACCGCAACGCCTCCCTGGGAAGCCTGCGAATAAGCGATGGATCCCAGGCCGCTGAACAGTTGCATGATGAACCAGTACACGAGCAGGAATGGCGCGGGAATCTCGACAAACGTGATGAAGAAGAAGAATACCAGCGTCAGCACCCTGGCTTTGCGGAACTTGAGCAGGTAGGCGCCCATCACGCCGGCAATCGCGCCGCTGGCGCCAATGGTGGGAACGCGCGAATAAGGGTTCATCAGCACCTGCACCAGCCCGGCGAACAGACCACAGGCGACGTAAAACAACACAAATTTGAAGTGCCCGAGCACGTCCTCCACGTTGTCGCCGAAGATCCAGAGAAACAACATGTTACCGCCGATGTGCGCCCATCCGCCGTGCAGGAACATGGACGTGAGCAACGTGGAGTACCGCAAGTGATCGGGAACGACGCCGTAGACCGCCACGAGGTGATTAAGCGAGTAAGGATCGAGTGAGATCTCGTACAGAAATACAAGAACGTTAATGGCGATCAATATGATGGTAACGATCGGGCGTGAGTAACTCGGTTGCGTGTCACGAAGCGGAATCAGCATGCAATATCAAAAGGTGCGCGTGCGTCGCTGAAATTCCGGTTTGCCGCGCCGTCCGGGCCGGGCCATGAATTGGCGAATTTCGGAGAGAGTGGCGATACCGCCGCGCGCGCCTAGCGCGGTACAGTTCAAGGCAGCCATCGCATTGGAAAATTCCAGCGCCTCACCGATCGCCATGCCCTGTAGGACAGCATAGCAGAAGGCTCCATGGAAGACGTCCCCGGCACCGGTGGTGTCAACGCAATCGACGACGTAAGCCGGTGCATAGAAGAAGCGGCCATGGCAGCGGGCCAGCGCGCCCCAGGAGCCGAGCGTCATGGCGGCCACGCGCATCCCGTAGTCTTTCTGGATCAACTCTAGCGCCTTGAAAGGATCCGCTTCGCCGGTCCAACGCTCGGGAAATTCGGAACTGGCGATGAGGTAGTCTACGTTGGCGAGGACACGCTCGAAACCGTGATAAATGGTGTCGACATCGGCTGTGACGGGAATACCGGCGCCACGCGCGATGGCGGCAGCGCGAGCGGCCAGAGCAGTGTCATAACCGTCGATATGGAGCAGGCGTGCGGAAGTGATCACGTCCGCGCGAAGCTCGCCGGCTTCCATACGCAGGCATTCGGGATGGCGCCAGAAGACAGTACGCTCCCCGGTGCTGCGATCGACGACGATGAAGGCCGACTGGTTGGGACAGCCCTTGCGGACAACGACGCCATCGATGTTGAGACCGCTGGCGCGCAGGCTCTCGATTTGGATTCTGCCACGTTCGTCGTCGCCGACAACGCCCGTGTAACTGGCGCGAAGTCCGAGCCGGGCACAAGCCACCATGGCAGTAGCAACCTGCCCGCCGGGACTTACGATCTCGTCCGCGTAGAGCCCCTTACCGGCATAGGCGGGAAATTTGTCGACAAGGATCAGTGTGTCCGTCGCATTCAGACCGATACCGGCTACATCGAACTCAGGCATGGTATCCATTTTCGTTCGAAAACGACGGCGGACGGACAATGTAGGACAATAAATACATCCGATGGATTCACTTCTCACCCGCTTGGACGATCTTGAGCGGAGAATAATCGAATGTCAGGCCTGCCCCCGGCTGATCGATCATTGCAAGACTGTCGCCCGTGTGAAACGGCGCGCCTTCCGCGACCAGGAATATTGGGGCAAGCCGGTGCCCTCGTTCGGAGACCCGCGGGCGCGGCTGTTGCTGCTCGGCCTGGCGCCGGCGGCGCACGGAGCGAACCGCACCGGAAGAATGTTCACTGGAGACCGCTCGGGCGATTTCCTCTACCGGGCACTGTTTGAAACCGGATTCGCCTCACAACCCGTCGCTGTTTCGCGCGATGACGGGCTGCGGCTGACCGATGCCTACATTACGGCCACGGTGCGCTGTGCCCCTCCCGACAACAAACCGACCCGGGAGGAGATGAAAGCCTGCCGCCCGTTTCTCGAAGAGGAACTGGATCTGCTGCCGAACGTGAAGGTGGTGGTGGCGCTGGGCAAAATCGCCTCCGATACGTACCTTTCAATCTTGAAGGACCGCGGCGTCATTCGGAGCCGTGCGGCTTTTCCCTTCGCGCACAACCGGCTTCATAAGATCGCCGAGGGTCAACCGCTGCTGCTGTGCTCCTTCCACCCGAGCCAGCAAAACACTTCAACCGGACGGTTAACAGCGGCGATGCTGCGCGAAGTGTTCGAACACGCCAGAGCGCTGCTGGCAACTACTTGAGCGCGCCCGCGGCTTCCCACTCGGCAAGTTGTTTCTTCGTAGCCTGAGCGGCAGCCGAATTGGGTTCGAGTTCTACATACTTGCGAAACTCGGCCGCAGCAGCCTTAATGTCGCCCCTCTGGGCGAGAACATTGCCCAGAATGAAGTGCGCTTTGGGAAATTCAGTGGCATCCGGACTGGCGGCGGCTGCGCGTGCCGGCCCCTCGGCGGCGCCGGGATTACCAAGCGACATTTGGGAGATGGCCATGTAATAGTTGGCTTCGCCAAGAGCCGGAAGCAATTTTAGCGTCTTCGCGGCCCAATCGGCGCACTCCTTAAAATGGCGCTGCTGCATTTCAAGTAAAGCGAGCGCCAGCATCGGGCTGACAAATTTGGGATCCGCCGTAGCCGCCTTTTCAAATGACTCCCTGGCGCTGGAGTAGTCCGTGTTCAACGCCTGAGCACGGCCAAGCAGATTCCACGCCTCGGCGTATGCGGGGTAGGCCGCCACGGCCTTCGTCAGTTGCTTGATCGCCTTGCCCGTGTCCGGCCGGGGCTTCTTCATCTCCTGGCCGGCCTTCTCGAAAAGCTGGCGGGCATTGTCCGGCGCCGCGGCCGAGTTTACGCTGATGAAGCTGCCCTCTCCCTTGGCGAGCGGGTGGAGAATAATAACGCCGATGTCGCTGGATTCAAAGACACTGCGGCGGCCGAGTTGGATCCGGCTGGAGCTATATCCGGCAAGTACGGCCTCCACCTCGCAATTCTGGAGATTGACATACGAGCGGTCCGGCCCCGTAGCACCGATTTGGCGGGAAGGAAGCTGGCTACGAGAATCCGGAGCCATCGCCGCCGGATCAGCGCCGAGGCGAAAGCTGAATTTGCCATTGCGATTGGTGTTGAACTGCGGCTCACGGCGGCCGTCACACCAGAGCACGATCAGCGCCGGATTCGGTGGCGCCTGGCCGTCCTCCATCTTCACCACCCCTGAAATGGTGAGTGCGCGAAACGTGGTCTGGCTCAAAGCAGGAAAAGCCAGGACGAAAACAAGCGCAAGGGCAACCGATAGCCGGACGGTACACCGCATCGTCCTCAAGGATACCCCCATCTCGAACGCCGCCGCAGGCTAATCCGAGTCCGGTTGCGGATGTTTCCAAGGGGCCCGGTATCGCCGGGCGAGAAGGTGGTTCAACTCTTCATCGCCAACGGCCCGGCCGGTCGCGGCATCCCATTCGATGCTGCGGCCGGTCTTCATAGACAGGTTGGCCAGGATACAGCAGGCCGTGGAGATATAGCCCTGTTCAATATCGGCGATGGGACGGGTGCGGTTGTCGATGGCATGCAACATGTCCAGCATGTGATAGCGCACGGCCGGGGCTACCGGAAGCTCCAGATCCTTCTCCGCGCGGTCTTCCGGATACTGGTCCAACTCATAGACAACGTCGCGGTGGATCGGCTGAGCGCCGTTCTCAATGGGCAAATAGTCCCACCGCATGACGCTGGCTTTGAGCGTACCCCGCTCGCCGTAGAAAGTCGCGCCCCAGGTGTACTCTTTGTCGGGCGCCTGGCCCCACAACCGGTGCTGCCAGACCAGTTTGACGTCACCGAAATCGAACATCGCCTCCTGGGTATCGGAGATGTTCGGTTTGCCGCCTTTGTGGATAAGGATGCCGCCGGTAGATGAGATTGTTTTGGGCCATCCCAGGTTCATCATCCAGCGAACCATGTCGAGCATGTGGATACCCATGTCGCCCATGATGCCGTTTCCGTACTCCATGAATGCCCGCCAACCCCGGGGATGGATTAGTGGATTAAAGGGACGCATAGGCGCCGGACCGGTCCAAAATTCGTAATCCAACTCGGGAGGCGGCGGGATGTCGGGAGGGTGCTGGGTGGGGCGCGGTGAGTAGCAGTAAATCTCCACCAGGCCGATTTTGCCCAGCTTGCCGGCCTGAACGATCTGCTCGCGGGCATCCTTCAAGTGCGGGGTGCTGCGGCGCTGGGTGCCCACCTGGACAACCCGGCCATGTTTTCGCGCGGCCGCGAGCATGGCTTGAGCCTCGATGATATCGACGCTGATGGGCTTCTGCACGTAGACGTCGGCGCCGGCCTTGACGGCCGCGATCATGGCGAGAGCGTGCCAGTGGTCCGGGGTGGCGATGAGGACAATGTCGAGATCCTTCGGGCGGAGCATCTCGCGGTAATCGTGGTAAACGCGCGGCGTCTTGCCAGACTTCTGCCGGGTAGCCACGATCGCCGCGGCGCCTTCTACTGCCCGGCGGTCCACGTCACACAGGGAAACCACTTCCACGGGCGCGACCTGGATGAGGCGGAGCAGGTCCACCTTTCCATACCATCCACAGCCGATCAGGCCGACACGGCGCGGCTTGCCATTCATTGCCATCAGCGGGGCCGCGCCCGCATGCAGAAATTGACGACGGTTCATCGCTCATCTATCTTACAGCGGCGTCAATCCCTTACAATCATGGGCGTGGAAAATCACGAGTACGCCCGCCTCTTATCGGAAACCGCAGACCTGATGGAGATCGCGGCCGAGGACGGTTTCCGCATCCGTAGCTATCGCAATGCCGCCAGCGTGATTGAAGGCTACCCGGAACGCATCGACGACATTCTGGCCGATCCCAACCGCTCCGTCACCGAGATTCCCGGCATCGGCAAGGGGATTGCGACGGTACTTCACGAGATTTCCGAAAGGGGAAGTTTTGAACGCCGGGACGAGATGCTGGAGAAGTATCCGCCTACGGCTCTGGAACTGCTGAAGATCCAGGGGCTGGGGCCGAAAAGCATCGCCCTGCTGTTTGCTCATTACCGCGTTTCGACGATCGACGATCTGGAGAAGATCTGCCGGGAGCACAAGTTACAACTGCTGCCTCGGATGGGCGCAAAACTTGAGGAGAAGGTTCTACGCTCCATCAGCCAATACCGGCGCAACGCCGGCCGGTTCCTGATCAATTTTGCCGATGAGATGGCGACAGAGTTGACCGAATACTTGAGCGTGCTGCCGGGAATCGATTCCATCACGCCGGCAGGCAGCCTGAGGCGAGGCAAGGAGACGGTGGGGGATCTCGACCTGCTGGTTTCGGGTCCGAAAGCCGCCGCCGCGCTGGACCGGTTCGTCGCCAATCCGCGCGTACACGAAGTGCTGGCCAAGGGGAGTAACAAAGCCAGCGCGAAAGTGGGGCTGGAAGGACTGCAGGTGGACGTGCGCGCGCTGCCGACGGAAGACTACGGGGCCGCTCTGCAATACTTTACCGGCAGCAAGGAGCACAGCGTGGCGCTTCGCGGCCGGGCGCTCAAGATGGGGTACTCATTGAGCGAGTATGGGCTTACCCGGCTCGACAACAACCGGCGTGAAGCAGGCCGAACGGAAGAGGAACTCTACGCTGCCCTGGGACTGGATTGGATTCCACCCGAAATGCGAGAGAACAGCGGCGAGATCGAGGCCGCTGCCGAACACCGGTTGCCTTCGCTGGTGGAGTTGAACGACATCCACGGCGACCTGCACATGCATACGCGCGAGACCGACGGCCGCGCGACGTTGGAAGAGATGGTGGCAGCGGCCAAGCAACGCGGGTACGAGTACGTGGCCATTACCGATCATTCGAAAGCCCTGGCCATGGCCAACGGTTTGGATGAGAAGCGCGTGGTGGCGTTCGCGCGCCAGGTTCGCCAAATCAACGCCGGGGGGAACCTGGGCATTCACGTCTTCTCAGGCCTGGAGTGCGATATCCGGCGCGATGGGGCGATGGACATCGAGTGGGACGCGCTGGCGGAACTGGATTACGTGATCGGTAGCGTGCACAGTTACATGAATCTGGAAACCGCCGCAATGACCGATCGGCTGATGAAGGCGCTGGAGTGCCCCCACTTGACGGCGTTTGGGCATCCCACCGGCCGTGTACTGCTACAGCGCGACGCATTCACATTCGATTTCGAAAAAATCGCTGCCGAAGCGGCGCGGCGCGGGGTGGCCATGGAAATCAATGCCAGTCCGGAGAGGTTGGATCTGAGCGCGCCGCTGATACGGGCGGCAAAAAATAAGGGGTGCCGCTTCGTGATTTCGACCGACAGCCATCACCCGAAACATCTGGCGAACATGCGCTACGGAGTGCTGATGGCGCGCCGGGGCTGGCTGGAAGCCGGCGACATTATCAATACCCGCAAACTGAAACCATTCACGAAGTTAATTCGTAGGAATC
>JADZGD010000046.1 GCA_020854055.1 Bryobacterales bacterium
CCATAATCGGTGTGGTCGGACTAGGCTTCAACGAAGCAATCATTTGGTTTGTAATCGAAAAGGTTCATTGGCACTATATGATAGCAAAACTAATTAGCTCATCGATCGTCTTATTCTGGAACTTCGGCGCAAGAAGGTACCTGTTGTTCCGATAATCGGCCTCGCAAAGCCGGGATTGAGCTTGGCCGGGAACGCGGACAAAGGCCGGATCGCCGTGGAGAATCCCAACACGCTGTTAAACTTGAATGCGACGGGAGCGAAAGCCGCGCCTGGGGGGTGATGATGCTGACCGGCGCCAGCCGGCACGTTCCGTTCAGCCCCAAAACGTGATCTACTGTTCCAGATGAGTTCTGTTGCGCCGGCCCGTAACCGCGATCTCGCCTCCACCCGATGGCTGGTGCTCTCGTTGTTGGTGGCTTCGAGTTTCATCAACTACATCGACCGCGGCAACCTCTCGGTGGCCGCAGACGCTTTATCGCACGAACTCAACATCGCCCCCGAACGGCTCGGCCTGCTTCTTTCCGGTTTTTTCTGGACTTACGCCCTATTCCAGTTGGTGTCCGGGTGGCTGATCGACCGTTTCAACGTCTACCTGCTGTACGGTTTGGGATTCTTCCTCTGGTCCGCGGCGACCGCGTTCACGGGCCTGGCCAATTCCTACTGGATGATCTTCGGTTTCCGCCTGCTGTTGGGGATCGGCGAATCGGTAGCCTATCCGGCGTACTCCAAGATCATCTGCGCGGCGTTTCCCGAGCACCGCCGCGGGCTGGCGAACGCGCTGATCGACGTGGGCACCAAAGCCGGTCCGGCGTTGGGCATCCTGCTGGGCGGCCTCGTAGTGGCCAGTTGGGGATGGCGGGCGCTTTTTCTAATTCTCGGTTTCGGCGCGATGGCATGGCTGATCCCGTGGGTCATCTTCGCCCCGCGCGGCGACCACCAGTTTCACTCCTCCACCGCCGGTGGTCCCGGTCTCCTCCAGATCGCCTCACGCTCTTCGGCCTGGGGTACGTTCATCGGCCATTTCTCCTGCAATTACGTCTGGTATTTCCTGCTCACCTGGCTGCCCTACTACCTGATTCGGGAGCGCGGTTTCAAGACCGAAGAGATGGCCGTCATCGGATCGCTGCCCTATCTGATGATCGCTCTCATAACCCTGATTGCCGGCGGCGTGGCCGACAAGCTTATCTTTTCCGGACGCTCGACAACGGCGGTGCGGAAATCCTGCCTGGTCGCCGGACTGTTGGGCATGAACCTGCTGCTGCCCGCCGCCATCGCTCCGACGTCTTTCTCCTGCATGGTTTACATGCTTCTGGCCTGTGCCTTTTTCGGGCTGATTCCCGGCAACCTGTGGGCGGTCACCCAAACCATGGCCGGTCCCACCGCGGCCGGCAAATGGACCGGAATACAGAACATGATCGGCAACCTCTCCGGCGTGGCAGCGCCCTGGATCACTGGCGCTATCGTCTCGGCGACCGGTAATTTCGTATTCGCCTTCGTCGCCGCGTGTATTGCCTCGGTTATCGGAGCCGGTGCCTACCTGGTCTTAATCAGGAAAGTTGAACCGATCTGCTGGTCTCAACCGGCAGCCACGAAGTAATCCGGTTCCAACGCCGTCTTTTCAGTTCATTAATTTGAACAGCGCATCCAATACCGCCGGCGCCGTCTCCGGTCCGGTCGAATTGACCTCTCCATACCAGCGTTTGGGGGAAGATTGCAGCCACGGCGCCAGGTTGTCCCATTCGGCCTTGGGGATGATGTAGCCAATCTCATCATTCGCCAACCCGAAGAGCATCCTGTAGGGAGCCTTCATTCGCGGCTTGACCGGAGGCTCGATTGGGGCATTCGGGAAATCGGCTCCGCTGTAGCGCTGCACGCCGCCCACGCTCAGCTCCGGATACAACTCCCCTGGAATACAGGCCGCTTCAAGCACCGGCTTACCGGCTGCCGACAAGCGCACAAAAGCCACCGGCACTTCGGCGACGCCATCCGACATGGCCTGCTTACGCCCACGGAACAGGCCGGCCGCGGCCGCCATCCGGAAATTCTCATTAGCCACTGGAACCTTGGCCTGCGTTTCCCGGTAGCTGATCCGGTCAATCTCCTGCCAGCGAGCCCGGCGCAAGCCCTGAACCGCGAACATCGCCACCGTATGACCGACAATCTCCGCCTTGCGGAAGCTTCGATCGGGCACCGGCGTGCCGTCGGCTTCCCGCAGGTGCGCTCCCAGTGAAGATTGCATCCCGCCCACCGCGCCGTTCAGATAGACCGCGATTCCACCCAACTCCCGTTCGATCGTCCGGTACAGCGACGCATTGTTGTCGGCCGTTATCAGCGTGTTCCTGTCAGCCAGCGTCTCGGGGTGATTGGCCCAGTTAACCAGCGTGGCGATCGGAGCGCCGCCCGTCTTGGCGCGCAACCGCAGCGCAATCACCTCGGCATCGTGTACCACCGGCGGGCGGTTGTCGTGTATCAGCGCATCCAATCGCGCATCCCGCACGCTGGCCAAAGCCGCCTCGGCCGGCGCCAGGTTATGCACCGCCTCCACAATGGCATCAGTTGTCTGGGCCGTCAAAAAGGCCACATAGCTCTCACTGATGCCGCTTTTCGCCTGCGACGGCCCCCACAGGCCGAGCGTATCGGGCGCTTCGTGGTCGTGCAGCGCCGCCACCACGATGTCCGCCGGTTGGCCCAGGCGTTCCACCGCAGCCTTGCGAATGCGACCGGTGTCATCCGAGAACAGGCCGATCGAATCGACCCCGCAAAGCACCAGTGGACGCCCGCCAGCCCGCAAGGCGAGGCAGCGTGCGAAAAGATCGTCGTGAACGCCGGTCGCCGGACGGTTCTGGCCGAACCCGGCCAGGTAGATCGGCGCGTGCTTTGCAAGATCGGGCGTGACGATGCGGCTGGCCGCGCCGGCCTCCAGGCCGGCCGCTGCAACCGGAGCCGCCGCCAACAGAAAGGCCACCCCGAGGGGTGGCCCGCACAGCAGATCGCGCAATTTCATAGATGCCCGCTTTGCTCAGGCGCTGACGTTATCAATCCACCAGGGCGCGCCCGTCTCTTCCCGGATCACAACTTCGTGAAGAAAGGCAGCGGCCTTGGTGAGCCCCTCGTTGGGAGACATCAGCGAGTCTTCGTGTTCGATCGAGAGCACGTAATCGTAGCCGTACATGCGCAGCGTGGAGACAAACTCTTTCCACCACTCGGCGCCGTGCCCGTATCCGCAGGTGCGGAAGATCCAGCCGCGATTCTTCTCGTCGGTGTAAAGCTTCATGTCCAGCACGCCGCTCTTCGGCAGGTTCACGTCATAGATCTGCGTATCCTTGGCGTGTACGTGGAAGATGGAGTCGCCCAGCACTCGAATCGCCTTGATCGGATCGATGCCCTGCCAGAACATGTGGCTCGGATCGTAGTTGCAGCCGATGTTCGCGCCGCAGGCCTCCCGCAGCCGCAGCATCGTTTCCGGGCTGTAAACCAGAAACCCGGGATGCATCTCGAGCGCGATCTTCACTCCATGGTCGGCCGCGAATTTGGTGCGCTCTTTCCAGAACGGGATGGCCACCGACTCCCACTGCCACTTCAGCAGTTCCTGGTAATGCGGCGGCCAGGGCGACGTGACCCAGTTCGGATACCTGGCATTCTCCGAATCTCCGGGACAACCGGAAAAGTCAATCACCACCGGTATCCCCAGCTTTTCGGCCAGCAGGATGGTTTTCCGGTTGACTTCCTGATTCTTCTCGCGAATCTCCTTGTCCGGGTGCAGCGGTTCGCCATGGCAGGAAAGGGCGCTGATGGTGAATCCGTTGTCAGCCAGCAATTTCTTGAAGCCGGCCAATTCGGATTCATTCTCCAGCATGGAGAGCTTGCAGTGCGGATCGGTGGGATAATTGCCGGTGCCGAGCTCGACCGTGTCGATGTTCAGCGATTTGAGCTTCTGCAGCACCTGTTCCAGAGGCATCTGGCCCAACAGTGCGGTAAGACATCCTATTCTCACGCTATTCAGTCCTCGCTTTCTTTGCGGTCTTCACCGGGAAATCCGGTTAACAAGTGATCAGAATATCAGGTAGCGGCCGGCGCCGACGCGCGACTCCGGCCAGGCGTTCGGCTATCCTGAAATTCAGTGCAAGTCCTGCTCGCCCACAACTCACTTTACTATCCTTCGCACGGCGGTGGAGATAAATCCAATCGTCTGCTGATGGAGGCCCTGGCCGCGCGCGGCCATCGCGTGCGCGCGGTGGCGCGAGTGGAAGACTTCTCTCCGGCGTCGCACGCCGCGCTGCTCAGCCAGCTCGACCGGCGCGGCGTCACTGCCTGCTCGCCGGACGGAAACTCGCTCGAATTCCACTTGAACGGTGTAGAGGTTTCGGTCCTCACCGCCAATCCCTACTGGCGCGCCTACTTCGAGGCCCAGGCAGCCGTCTTCGCGCCGGATGTAATTCTCACCTCCACCGACGATCCCGCGTTGCTGCTGTTCGGCGCTGCCCTGCGCGTTCCCCGGGCGCGCGTAGTCTACCTGGCGCGGGCCATCGTCGCCACTCCGTTCGGCCCCGACAGCGCGCTGCCGAATGCGGAGCGAACCGCCACACTCAGAGCTGCCGACGGAGTTGTTGGGGTCAGCGAATACGTGGCCGGCTACGCCCGCCAATATGGAGGGTTGGAGGCAGTCTACGCGCCCATTTCCCTGCTGACGCCCGGCGAATGGCCCATGCTGGGCTCGTTCGACAATCGCTACATCACCATGGTGAATCCCTGTGCTTTTAAGGGAATCTCTATTTTCCTCGGCCTGGCGGAACGCTTTCCGGCGCTGGAATTCGCCGCCGTTCCCACCTGGGGCACCACCAGGATCGACTACCAGGCCATGGCGCGCCAATCCAACATCACCGTGCTGCAACCGGTTGACGATATCAACGACCTTCTGCGCCACACCAAAGTAGTGCTGGTCCCTTCTCTGTGGGCCGAAGCGCGCTCGCGCATGATCCTGGAAGCGATGTCGCGCGGCATTCCGGTGATGGCTGCCGCCGTCGGAGGCCTCCCGGAAGCCATGCTCGGCCAGCCCTACCTGCTGCCCGTCGCGCCCGTAATCGCGTATCACGCGAGCCTCGACGAGTCGATGGTCCCGGCAGGCGGAATTCCCGCCCAGGACGTGGAGCCATGGGCTCACGCGCTGGAGCAACTCACCACCGATCGCGCGCACTACGAAACGCTCTCGGCCCAGTGCCGCCGCGCAGCGCTCGACTACGCGCGCGGCTACAACGTGGAACCATTTGAAGCCTACCTGGAAAGTCTGCTGGCTAAACCCAGGCGGGCGCCAATGCCCGCGGCGCCGCTTGCCGACGAACGGCGGCGCTTGTTGCAACTGCGGTTAAGAAAGATGCGAACGGGAGCGGTCGGGAATGTGGATCTCTGAGGCCGAGGCGCGGGAGCTGGAACAGGCGGGACAGCGCCAGGAGTTGGCTCGCCGTGCCACCGCCGCCGCGCGCCAATCCACTGGTAATGCCGATATCGAGATTCTATGGGACGGAATGTGGCTGCGACGTGCCGGCGGCATGTACTTTCCCGATCCGGCCCTGTTCCGTGTAGCTGAGCCCGATTGGACCAGGTGGCTAAAGCAGGAGGAAAAGTATCTTCGCGACGCCCGTGATTACTGGTTTTACGCCTACCAGCCGAAACCCGGAGACGTGCTGGTGGACATCGGCGCCGGCCGCGGCGAGGACACCCTGGCCTTCTCCCGCGCCGTTGGCCCCGAGGGCAAGGTCTGGGCCATTGAGCCGCATCCAATCTCTTTCGCCGCGCTCGACCTGTTCTGCCGGCTCAACGGACTTACCAACGTCACCCGGTTGAACTACGCCTGCACCACCCGGCCGGAAGATTTACAGATCGAGACCTTGCCGGTGTGGGAGTCGAACTATATCCGCGGTGGCGCCCCTTCGCCAACGAGCCACACCGTCACCGCGATGCCATTCGATACTCTCGCCGAACGCTTCGGCATCGGCCGGATCAACTTTCTAAAAATGAACATCGAAGGCGCCGAGCGCCTGGCACTACCCGGTTGCGTCGAAGCACTCAAACGAACCCAAGCCGTCTGTGTCGCCGCCCATGACTTCCGTGCCGCGCGGGGCGAAGGCGAGCATTTCCGCACCTTCGACGAAGTCTGCCAGTTCCTCGCCGCCGCCGGCTTCCGCCTGGTACTGCGGGAAGACGACCCGAGATACTACGTCCCGTACCACATCCACGCCCTCAAGAATCGAGATTGATAGACTTGACGCACCGGGCTTTCAGGCTGGACTATTCCTGGCGGTATACGTAGCGCCGGCCGCCCGCTACGGGGTTGAACTCAATCCAACCGCCGCCGGCCGGAGCTGCCGCCACCTCCCCGAGCCTCTTTCCATCTGGCGCGAAAGCCGTCAGTTTTCCGCCACCCGGCGCCGCGAACTGGATCCGCTCGTTACCGTACAGGTCAATCAACTCCACTGAGCCGCCCGCTTGTGCCCGCATCACAACGCTTCCGGCGGCTCCCAGCTTTCCGTGCCGGGTCCACGCCCCGCGGCCGTCAAGAAATTCGAAGGCCGGCGAGGTGACGTAGTCGATCCGCCGCCCGCCCACGTTGGCCGAAATTTCACGAAAACCGTTCGAAGGATGAAACACCAGCCAGCCCGACACCGGCAACTCCACCTGCTCGCCCGCGGCATCCTTTACCGTCCAGTTGCCCGAGGTTCCCCGGTTGACGAATACCTCCGTACCGTTGTCATAAACCACGTGCAGCCGCGAGCCGGCAATCGCTCCGGTAGCGTGCGCCTGCGAGGGCGTCAAAAACCGTCCGCCGGCGGTGGCATACTCGATGCGCTTCGGTTTCACGAATGCGTACTGCTGTTGCAACTGCTGCATCATGTAATAAGAGCGCGCCATTGCCTCCACGTGGAACGGCGCCGGGAACTCACGCGCCAGCCATCCCATATTTCCATAGGCGATGCTGGTGGCAAGAAACAAATCCAGATACTCCCGGCGCTTCGGCGAACTGGCCCAGTTCCTGTCGATCTGCTCCAGGTAAAAGTAGGTGTATCCCATGCCGTAGTCGCACTCCAGCGGATGCAACTTGTGCAGCATGAAGGCCGTATCCACCGGGTGTGTCAGCAGGTTTACCGGCGTGTAGGTCCAGCCATAGTGTCCCGAAGCGAGTCCGGCGTAGAGCCACTGGTAGGTAGCTTCCGATTGCGTGGGCCCGTACACTCGCTGATCGTTCAACAGCAGTTGCCCATAAGAGTAGAACGTTGCGGCCAGCGTCGCCGCCCCGGGAACCCGCGCGTCGTAATCGCAGAAGGCCCATGGAGAGACCGCCGAATGTACGTCGGTGTAGGACATCTTCACACCGAACTTCTCCTTGATCCGCCTGGCGTAGTACTCGTCGAATTCCGCCGCCTTGGCCGGCTTCAGCACGTAGTTGCGCGGCCAGGCACGCCGCCATTCTCCGTCACCCTGACGCAGCACGTGGTCCGGGTTCCAATTGGAATTCACCGTGCAGAAATCGGTGTAGTTAGTGTAAACCCCTTGCAGCCACCCCATGGCGTTCTGCGCGGCAACATACCATTTCAACGCCGCGTCGCCGCCCTTTTGCGGCGCGGCGTGCAGCTTCAGGGTGTTACTGTCGCCCTCATCGCGCCAGGTTACTTCGTGGCTGTGCTGCATGATTTTGTCCATGCCGTAGGAACGGATCTCCATGCTCTGGCGGTGGTCGCCTTCAAAACCACCGCCGAGCCCGGTCACCGTCCAAAGCACCTCCCTGCCTTCCTGCTGGCGCAGCGAGGGCGGATTGGCGATGGTGGGCAGAGTCTCCTCGTAGATCGGCGAGGAGGTAATGAAGATCCGTTCGTAGAAGTTGTTCCGCTTGCCATCGGTCCTGGCGTTATAACGCATCCCTCCGTTAATGCGCGCGCCGGTGGCGGTGAGGGTGGGCTCCGTCATGTAGTACGGTTCCGAGGCGTTGGTACGGTACCAGTCGAACCAGATAGAGGTGAACAGCGGCTTGGCCGCGGGTCCCCAGAGCAGCACCCGCGGATTGGTCTTGCCGTAGGTGAGAAAAGGCACCGTAATCAGCCGGGGATTGGTGATGCCATCCACCATGCCGAAGTCCAGTTCGGAAGCTTCGCCGCCCTCCACCCGCGCATCCAGCACCAGGGATTTTTGCCACAACCGCAGTTCATACTCCACGGTGCGCGCGCCCATCCGGAAACGTGCGGTAACCACGTTGTCGCGCGCGACGGCGTCCAGAAACTGTCCGCGCTCCACCTGGCCTTCTCCGGTGCCGTCGAATCGCACCCCGCCGCCGTGCATCGGCCGGAAGGGAGCGCGGCCGTCCACCGTGGCGGTCAACTCATCCAGGACTCCCACCACCGGATTGTACTGGTAGGTGATCGTGGCATCCTTCCCCTGATAGCGCAGTGCAAAGCGGCGTGGACCGGTCTCGCGCACCGTCACCGTAAACTGCCTTTCGAAGTTCGAAGGCAGAATCGTCTCCTCGCGCGTAGGGAAAGGAAGCGTTCCTGGGCCCGTGTTCGTCCCCACGATCTGGCCGCGGTAGGGGCGCAGGTTGCGCTTCGGTTGCGGTTGAAACACCAGCGGCTTCAACTCCTCGTGGTAAAAAGTGAGCGAGTCACAGAAGAAATAGCGAATGTCGCGATTCTTAATGCCGGAGATCTCGATGCCCGAGAAACGCGCCGGCCTCTGAATCTTCTTCGAGATTTCAACCGGCAGTCTGCGATGGATCAGCCACCACTGCTTCCAGATCACCTCCGCCATGGGAATGGCTACCTCCCGGCCGCGCGCGTCCAGCACCAGGATGGCCACTTTCACGCCCGGCGTACTCTCGTCCGGAATAAAATTCCAGCGGTTTCCGTAACCCCACAGATCAATCGAATCGAAGTCATCGGGGACGGCGACCGGTTTCGGAGGCCGCGCAACAACGCGGCTGCCCGCCGGCTCGCCTGCAAACTCGAACTTGGCGACGTGCGCGCCCCACAACTGCTGCTCCCGGCTCCGGCGAAGCACACCGCGCGCCCCGTCGTGGAGTTCCAGTGTCCACCCGGCCAGATCCTCGAAGGTCTCCAGCACTCGCGGATCCTCGTGGCGTTGAACCCAGGTGAATTCGTAAGGCTGCTGGCCCACCTGCTGCCACAACTCAACCTGATTCACCGCCGGCACCACCCGCGGCTCGCCGCTACTTGCCACCGCCGAAATGACGCCAATAAGACACACCACCGTGTACGGACGCACCATGATCCCCCGATTATACTTGCGGAGCCGGAGAGAATCCGGCTGCGTGGTATAACGGATCTGAAACAGCATCCACGGGAGTGCAATGCGCCGGATTCGAACTGACACCATGACCGCGCCACAACGCATCGAAACGTCGCCGGCGAGAGAACTCCCGGATCGCGTGCCGGTCTTCGATCTCACTCAAAATCTCGACGTGATCGAAGCGGTGACGGGCGACGTGCGGCGCACCATAGGGGACGCCGGAGCGAATGGCCGTCTCTGGCTGGGGTCGAGCACCGAGATCCACCTGGCGATCGCGGCCGCCAATGTGCTCGCCATGTGGGACGAGATAGAAAAGAGCGCCAGAACATGAACGCCAAAGAACGTTTTCACGCCACGATGGATTACCGCCCCCGCGACCGTGCCCCGTTTCACGAGTTCCCCTGGCCCACCTGGCCGGAGACGGTGGACCGCTGGGCCGCCGAAGGCGGCTACCACCCCGATACGACCGACTTCGGGTGCGATCGCTGGCTGGTGACCGACTCCTGGTTCTTCCCCAATCCGCCCTTCACCCGCGAGGTCATCTCCGAGGATGACACCTACGTCACCTACATCGACCCGCAGGGCATCCTGATGCGCGAGTTCCGCAAGAATCCGCTCAGCTCCATGCCGCAGTTTCTGAAGTTCCCGGTGGAAACGCGCGAGGATTTCCGCCGCTTCTGGCGTGAACGGATGCAACCCGATCTCGCCGCCCGCATCGGAGCGGACTGGCGCCAACAACTGGCGCGCCATCGCGATCGCGACTATCTCCTGGTGGTACTGGCAGACCGGTGGGGAGGCTTTTTCGGCTCCCTGCGCAACCTGGTAGGCGTGGAAAAGCTCTGCATGCTGTTCTACGACGACCCGGCCTGGCTCGAAGAGATGATGGAGGCCGACGCCGATTTCCTGATCGCCATGCTCGGCCAGATACTGGAGGTTACCAGCATTGATGTCTTCGGCTTCTGGGAGGACATGGCCTACAAGGCCGGGCCGCTCATTTCACCGGCCCAGGCACGCAAATTCATGCTGCCCCGTTACCGCAAGGTGATTGACTTCGCTCGCAGCCGCGGCGTGAAGTACTTCTGCCTGGATAGCGACGGCAAGGTGGATCTGCTGGTTCCGGTGTGGCTCGACGCCGGTATCGACATTCTTTACCCCTTCGAAGTACAGGCCGGCATGGACGTGCGCGCGATGCGCAAGAAGTACGGCCGCAACCTCCGCATGTGGGGCGGTATGGACAAACGCGCGTTGGTCGCCGGCGAGCGCGAAATCGACGCCGAGATTGACAAACACCGCCCGCTGATCGAAGATGGCGGCTTCGTGCCAATGCTCGATCACAGCGCCCCGCCCGACGTTCCTTACCGCAACTACTGCTACTTCATGGACCGGTTGCTTAAGGCGCTCTGAGCCGGGACATTCTACCGGAAGCGGAACTCCATTACCTGTTCGTTCGGCCGCACGAAGCGATCCTTTTCCGGTTTCAATTTTAGCGGGACATGCAGCACCCCAACGGCCTGTTCCAACTTCGTCTCCGGACTGTTGCGATATGGATTGTACGGAAATACCGGCCACCTGAGTGACGCGTCTGCGGGTGTCTCCAACGTCCATCCATGGTGCCGCAGCATGCCACCGATCTCACGCGCGTTCAGTTCCACCGGATCTTTCCCCAACACGACGCGCACGCCGCCGCCGGTTTCGACCGCCTCGCCCGCGTGGAGTTGCAACTGGAGTCCAAAGGCAGCCCGTTCCGGCGCGGGCCCCCTGCCGTTGGTCCGGCAAACCAACCGGAAGACGGAATCGATCGGCCGTGGAATCTCCAGCTCAGCGAAGAAACTGTTAAAGGCAACCCACAGCCGGTCCGCCCCGGCAGTCATCGCCAGGTGACTGTCAAGCGGCAGGAAGTACGTGGCGCCGTTGATGGTCTCGGTGAACGTGGCCAACTCCGGCTGGGCCTTTGAATTGCCGCCGCTCACCACCAACCCGGCATCCTGGCGGAACAGAGCGAAGCTCGATTGACGGTCCAAGACCCACTGGTTCGCCACCGGCCGGGTGACAATCAGGCCGGAGAGCGCCGCGACCCACGGACCGCTCTTGCGAATCCCGGCCGGTCCTTCCAGGTGGCGGTGATAGGCCGGCAGATCCTGTGGAATAGGCGCCTCCGGGCCTGAATGGTAATAAAGCGCGTTCTGGGCCACGCGGCCAAGCGCCTCCATGTCCAGGCGGCCGGGCGGAAAGCGCTGCCAAAAGAACAGGGCCAGCCGCCGGCCCCGCGCCGTGTGGGTAAAAGCGAAGTTTCCATACAGGCTCAGATCCCAATGGCGGTTGCGATCGTTGAGCACTTCCACCGGCTGGCCATCGGGCCAGGTGTAGTTGGCATGAAAATCGGTTGCCCGCGCCAGCGCCGCCAGCGCCGCCGGATCGCCGCTGTGCTGCTGGTAGACGCCGGCAGCGGCCAGCGTCAGCAGATTGTAACCGCTGGTGGGGCCCACCCGGCTGTACTCACCCCAGAAGCCGTCGGGAGACTGCTCCGTGGTAACCAACCGGTGCAGGATGTGCTCACCCAGTGCCTGCCACTCCCTGTTGCCGAAAAGCCGGCCGGCCAGCATCAGGTTCACCGCCCAGAGGGCGAAATGATTGGTGGAGGTGCCGATGTAGCAGGAGGTGTATGCCGGAAAGTCCCGCCACTCGGCGGAGCGCGCGGCGATCATCCCGACGTTGCGCTCGATGGCCAGCCGCCAGCGTGCCTGCCGCCCGCCCGATAGTTCCGGCTTCAGCAGCCGGAACGCCTCCAGCCACATGTAGGTATCCCAGTAACTGTCCAGCCGCCAGTAGTATTGGCCGCGCTCGTCCGCGGAGGCGAACAAGTCGCCCATCCGACGGCCAAGCTCCAACAGCGTCTTGTCGTGATAGCGGCCGCTTTCCGGCCGTGCGTAGAGCACCGCTACCGCCAGCAGCGCGTGCGGGAAGTGATGCCAGCCGGGCTGCTCCTCAATGGAGCGCAGCGTCGCCGCGGGCTCGGCTTTGAGCCGCGCCTCCACCCGCGCCACGCCGGCTTCCATGGCCCGGTAGTACGCGCCGGGCAGCAGGGGCGCGGCCGGGGCAGCCAGCGCCGCCAGCAGGCAGAGGCTACCAATCGGCAACAGAGCCATCGCGGTGATTGTAGGCCATGATCACTTCGGGTTGAAACGGATGCCGCGCCGCCGCCTCTTCGTTGATCTCAATGCCCAGGCCGGGCCGCGTGGGCGCCTTACATTGCCCGGCCTCGAGCGGCACCTGTTCGTCCACCACCTCGCCGCGCCACGGCACGTCGGCGCGCACCATCTCCTGGATCAGGTAGTTCGGCGTGGCGAATCCGATGTGCGTCGATGCGGCGGTGCTCACCGGTCCCTGCGGGTTGTGGCAAGCCACCGTGATCGAGTACGTCTCGGCCATGGCCGCGATGCGCCGCGCTTCACTGATGCCTCCGCAGTGGCTGACGTCGGGCTGGATGATGGCGCACGCGCGTTTCTCCAGCAGTTCGCGGAATTCCCACCGCCCCACCAGCCGCTCGCCGGTGGCGATCGGGTAGGGGAGCGCGCGGGACACCTCCACCAGCGCATCCACGTGCTCCGGCCAGCAGGGCTCCTCGTACCAGTAAAGATTGTAATCGGCGAGCAGGCGTCCGAACTGGATCGCCGCCGCGGCGGTGGTCCGCGCGTGCAGGTCGATCATGATATCGACACCATCGCCCGCTGCCTCCCGCATCGCCGCAACGCACCGGGCCGCGCGCTTCAGCGTCACTGGATTCTCGATGTATTCCGACACCGGAATGGGCATCGCCTTCACAGCGGTAAAGCCGCGCTCCAGGCTGATGTGCATCCGCTCGGCGAACTGCTCGGGCTCGATGGTCTTGTACATGCCTTCCAGCGTGCCGCCGCCAAGGTGGTCATAAAAGCGCAGCGTGTCGCGCACCGGCCCGCCCAGCAGTTCACACACCGGCTTGCCGGCCTCTTTGCCCTTGATGTCCCACAACGCCTGGTCGATGCCGCTCATCGCCGTAAAACTGACGATGCCGCCGCGCCAGAAGTACTGCCTGTGCATGATTTGCCAAAGATGCTCCACCCGCCGGGGATCCTGGCCGACGAGCAACACGGAGAGGTCCTCCACGGCGCCAACGACACCCTTGGTCTTCCACTCCAGCGTGGCCTCTCCCCAGCCGTGGAGTCCCGGCTGGTCGGTCTCTACCTTCACGAAGATCCAGTTGCGCATGCGCGCGTTCACAACCACGGTGGAGATACGAGTAATTTTCACGAATTTTTCCTATTGACGCCCCGGTCCGAAAAACTGGAACCAGAGCACATATCCATAAAGCGCGGCCATCGAACCAATCATCAACAACCACCACAGCGTCAGGCTGCGAATGCCGGAAGCCCGCTTGCGCTCTTCCGGCGGCAACTGCATGTAACGCCAGGACCATGTCACGCCCTTTACCGATTCGGCGCTCGGCACCGGCGTCCACCAGGAGATCACCGCCATCAACGCCATACAGCTTGCCCAGACAAGGAAGGTCCGGTTCAGCCAGTTGTCGAATGGCCTCAGCCACGGCACAACTTTGAACAATACATACTCGACAAAGGCCGTGTACGGGAAGCCGAACAACAACACAAACGTAGCCGCCTGGGCCGTAGCCCGCCGCCACAACACGCCCAGGATAAAAACCGCCGCGATGGGCGCGGCGACCCACGCGCCGACATCCTGAATCAGCAGGAAGACACTGTGCTGGCCCCGGGTGAACCAGATTGCCAGCAGCATCGAGACAAACAGGATTACTCCGGCGCTCACCCGGCCTACCGTCACGAAGTGGCCATCCTCCCGTCCGCTCCCGAACAGCGGCCGGTACAGGTCCATGGTGAAGACGGTGCTCGACGAGTTCAACACCGAACTCAGGTGCGACAGCAGCGCGCTGGCGATTCCCGCCATCACTACGCCGCCCAGCCCCAACGGAACGAAGTTTTTCACAATCAGCGGATAGGCCTGGTCCGGATCGCTCAATCCGGGAAAAATCTTGAAGGCCACAATGCCCGGGATTACCACCAGGAACGGCAGCAGGATCTTCATGAAGCCGGCGAACACCACGCCCATGCGCGCGTCCCATTCGGTTCTTGCGCCCAGGCAGCGTTGCACGATGAACTGGTTGGTGCAGTTGTACCAGATGCCCACCGACAGAAACAGCGTAAAAACGCCAAACCACGGATAGTTCGGATCGGTAATCGGGTAGATGATGCGGAACTTCGCCGGGAATTCGTGCATTAGCGCCTGGATGCCGCCCACGCGTTCCAGGCCGGTTACGGCGACAATCAGCCCGCCGATCATCAGCACCACGAACTGCAGGAAGTCCGTCCAGGCCACCGCGAGCAGGCCGCCATAGATCGTGTAGCTGCCCGCCAGCACGGCAAGTCCGATGATGGTCCATATGGGCTCGATGCCGAACATCCCATGCAGCGCCTTCGCCCCGGCCAGCATCACCACCGCCATCTGCGCCACGATCCACAACACCAGCGAAGCGGCGGCGAACAGATAGCGGCAGGCGCGGTTGTAACGCCGCTCCAGGAACTCGGGCATCGTGTAGATGCCCCCGCGCAGGTAATAAGGCAGGAAGATCCAGATCAGCGCCGAAAACGTGAACCAGTTGCCCCACTCCCATTGGGCCACCACGAAGCCCACGGCATAGGCCGCGCCCACCATGCCGATGAAGTGCTCCGTGCTGATGTTGGCGGCGATGATGGAGCCGCCGATGGCGTACCAGGGAAGACGCTCCCCCGCAAGAAAGTAATCCTTGGCCGTTGCCGCGCGGCGCCGGGCCACCCAGAGACCGAGACATACGTTCGCCACCAGGTAGGCGATGAACAGCCCGATCTCCAGATGTCCGCTGAACATTCCAGATGTCAATGTGCCGGCGCCGGCTGTCAGATGATATCAGAACGATACGCGCATCCCGATTTGAATGGTGCGCGCGTCCACCGTGGTGCCGGTGATAACGCCTACCGTCGAAGGCACGGTGATATTCGACGCCGGATTGGCAAAGCTCGGCGTGTTGGGCATGTTGAAGAAGTCCGCACGCAGTTCGGTCTTGATGCGGTCATTGATCGCCGTGCTTTTGGCCACGCTGACATCGAAGATCTTTTGCCCGGGACCGAACAGCATGTTACGCGCCGAGTTACCGAAGGTATAGTTGCCAGGGATGGCGAAAGCCGAGGCGTTGAACCAGTTGTTGATGGTCTGGCTCGCCGGGTAGAGATTGGAACTCACCACGTTGGCGCGGCTGGCATACCAGCCGCTCAGCGCCGGGCTGAATCCCACCGTGAAGGGACCACCCGAGCGGAACTGGGTGATACTCGAAACGCGCCACCCGCTGGCCAGGGTGGAAACCACCGGCAGCCCGGGGTTGAACCGCTGGCCCTGTCCGAAGGGCAGTTCGTAGCTGACGCTGGTGTAGGAGACCAGCCTGCGGATTCCATCGGCGTTGCCGCGGTCGGCGCTGGCATCATAGGGATTCTGCGGCGTGCCCGACACCGGCACGTTGTCCAGGCTGCGATTCCAGGTGAAGCTCGAATCGAGGAAGAATCCTTTGCTGAAGCGGCGCGTCACTTCCACTTGCAACTGGTTGGTGAAGGCGTTGCCGGTCTGCATCATGGCGTAGATGTCGCTCCAGGGCTGGAACGGGCGCATCGCCTGGAGCTCACCGGCGCGCTGCGTCACCGGTTGGTTGAGGTTGTAGTTTACAAAGCTGGAGCGCGTCACTTTATTGCCGACGTAGGAAACGCGGACTCCAAAATCACCCGGCAACTGGTGCTCCACGGTCAGGTTCCACTGCTGGGAATAGGGGTTGCGAATCTGCCGATTGACGGCGTACAAAGCCGGGTTCGCGGAGACTACCGGCGTCACACTGAACGGGCTGGCCAGCGAGATGGTTGGCGCCGTTGCTCCGCCGGTAAATGCCTGCACCAGGCGGAACGGCGGGTTGCTGATACCCAACTGGTAGATGCCCTGGTAGATGGGAATCAGGTAGAAGAAAAGGCCGTACCCGCCGCGGATGACGGTCTTGTTGTCGTGAAACGGCCGGAAGGCGAAGCCCACGCGCGGGGCGAAGTCGCGGTGGTCGGGCAACGTCACGTCCGTTCCCCAGCCGTGATCCTCGGACTTCACCGACGGGTAGATTCCCAGCAGCGTCTGGTTGGCCGAGGGCGAGTAATTGCCGTTGGCCGAGGCAATGACCAGTTGCCCCGTCGCCAGGTCCACGTTGGTCCAGGAGTCGGTGCGCTCGCTCATCTGGGTTTGCAACTCATAGCGCATCCCGATATTCAGCGTCAGCCGCGGGCTCACTTTCCAGTCATCCTGGATGTAGGCGCCCCAGCGCTGCTGGCCGATCACGTTGGCCGGCGTCGGTGTCGCGCGGGTCGCGGTATAGGGAAACCCCAACAATACGTCGCCGAAAGCGTTGCCCGTGTAACGCCCGTTAAATCCGAAGGTGCCCAGCACCGCCGCGGTCACCGAGGGATTCGTCGAGACCCGGCTCACTGCCACGTCCACCCCCGCCTTGGTGATGTGCGAGCCGTGAACCCAGGAGAACGTGTCGCCAATCTGATCGGTGATCTGCGGTTGCGGATCGGCGCCGCCGCTATCGCCGACCTTGGTGAAGCCGGTCATGTTAAAAGTAGGCAGCCCGCCGCGCGGCAGCGGAGCGAACAGGTCCGGAAACAGCGAGGCGGGGTTGAAGTCCTGGTTTTGCCCCATGCGCACGCTCTCCATCGCGTAATAGGACCCGCGCAGTTCGTTGGTCATCGACGGACTCAGAATGCGGGTGTATGTGAGCGCCGCCGACTTGGTCATAAACCCGGCATTTGAGTAATTGCCGTAAGCCATCGGTGAGTACTGGTTGACACTGTAGGGGTCGCCCTTGGACCAGTTCAGCGATGCCGACAGCATGTTCATCGAGTTGAAGTTGTGGTCGATGCGCGCCGACGCGCGGTTGGTATCAATCACGTTGGCCAGCGTCTCGGCGTAGTTGTAGGTCTTGCCCGGCAGGTTCGGAGCGGGAATAAAGCTGATCATCTTCGCCGCCCGCGGGTCGATCCGCGAAGCCGGAACCTGGTTGTTCGAAAACGGAGCACCCGCGGCGGCAGGATCCTTCACCGCCGGGTAGGTGCTGAAATCGCCCTGCCGGATCGCGTTGATCGGCACCGAGAAGGTTCCCGGATTGGAGTTGCGCAGCCGCAGCCCGTCGTAGGAGAGGAAGAAAAACGTATGACCTTTCACGACGGGGCCGCCCGCCGACACTCCGAACTCGTTGCGGTTGTACGGCGGCTTCATCTTTCCCGCGGAATTGGAAAAGAACTGGTTGGCTGCCAGTTGGCGGTTCCGGTTGTAGGCATAAAGGCTGCCGTGGAACTCGTTGGTTCCGCTCTTGGTCAGAATCGAGACGGCCACCGAGCCGCCGAACTCCGCTGACGCCGCGTTGCTCTCCACTTTGAACTCCTGGATGGTGTCCAGCGAGGGCTGTGTGGCCATCGCAGTGGCAAAGGAATAAGATCCGCCTCCGTTGCCCAGGTCGTTCGTAGTCACCCCGTTCACCGTGAACGTCGTCGCGCCCCAGTGAGCCGCGCCGCCGATCTTTGGATTCGACGCCGAATCACCCGTGTTGCCTGCCGTGGTGAGGATAAAGGTATCGATCATCCTCCCGTTAACCGGGAGTGAGGTCAGCGCCTCCGTGTCGATCGTATTGGCCACCGAAGAGGTCTCCGATTGCACCACCGGCGCCGTGGCGGTCACCTCCACCGTCTGCTTCACTTCGCCCGGCTCAAAGCGTATGTCGTTACGAACCGTTCCATTCAGCGCCAGCTTGATGTCGCGAATGGTCACCGCGCGGTAGCCCGGGTGCTCGGCTCGAACCTCGTACACGCCCGCCGGCAGGTTGGGCGCCACGTAGTCGCCCGTTTGGTTGGTCGTTACTTTCCAGGTCACACTGGTGCCCTGGTTGGTGATGGTGACTTGGGCTCCGGGAACCACACCCCCGGCGTCCGAGGCCGTTCCCACCAGGGTGCCGGTTACGCTCTGGGCGGCGAGGCTCAGGGCGAATGAGAGGGCGAGCAGAATCAGGCGTTTCATCGAGGGACTCCTTAAAGATCATATGTTATAGAAGTCCTGCGACGGAGTCAACTACTCTTTATACTGGCCGTTCAATCGCTTGCAAGGCCATCCGGGTGTGGTTTTTCGTATCGCGAAGCAGTCTCCGGGCGGCCTGCCGGGCGCCGATCTGGTTTCCCTTCCTGATCGCATCGAAAATGTGACGATGCAGGTCGGCGCCCACGCTGTAGACATTCGTAATCTGGATCTGCTGCAAGAAAACCTGCGTCAGCGGCTCGATAATCATTTCCAGGTAGCGGTTGTGGCTGGCCCGGGCAACCGCATGATGAAAAGCCAGGTCGGCCTCCATGGTTTCGGCTTCACTCCCCTCGCATTCCATGCCCTGTAGCGCCCGTTCCATCGCCGCGAGGTCATCCGGCGTGGCGCGCACCGAGGCCAGTTCGGCCGCCGTCTCCTCCAACACCTGCCGCAACTCCAGCATCAGCTCCATATCGGCCAGCGAGGGGACCGGCTGGTCCGCAAACACCCGCGCCAGCGCCTCTTTCACCCGGTCGAGTTCGCGCGAAACCACCCGCGTGCCGCGCCCGGCCCGAACCTCCACCAGGCCTCGGTCCTGCAGGATCTTCATCGCTTCACGCACCACAATCCGGCTCACGCCGAAGCGGACCGCAAGTTCATCTTCTTTAGGAAGCGTGGAACCGACCTGGGGAAATTCCTCGACAATCATCGTTTCCAGTTCCGTGACCAACTGCTCGCTCAGCCGGCCGCGCCGGAAGGTGCGCTTCTGCAATTGAACCTGCGCCATATCCATGATGTTACGCTAGCGCGGCCAAAAAGAAAAGAATGATATGATGTTACGGCACCACCGTGCTGCTCACTGCCGGGGAGTTTTCGATCCGCCCGTTCTCCACGCCGCGGAACAACACAACCGGCCCGGCCCCGGCGCGCGTCTCCACGTCAACGCCATCCAGCAGCAGGTTCCGGACCGTATCGGCAATCACCGCCGGACGCGCATCGGGCGGATCGTGCCGCAGGAAAACTCCGGATAGCCTGATATTGGCAGCGTTGCGGACGAGCAACCCATAGGTCGCCTGCGGGCGGAAGGTAGTGCCGGGGAATTGCTTCAGCTCGGCGGCGGTTTCGGTAGGGGGGCGGAAGCAGAGCCGTACATCCCGGATGGTGACGTTCTCCACCATGTGCTTCTCGAAGCCGGTGATGCGCGCCGCTACGCTGGCTCCGGTAGCGATAAAGTTGGCGATGGTCACGTTGCGGATCGCTCCCGGCTCCGGCGACGGACCGCGTCCGCGGTTGCCGATCTTCAGCGCAAAGGGCATGTAGACGTCGCGCGCCACGATGTTTGAGATCACCACTCCGTCCACGGTCGCGCCATCCATCGATTCGAGCGAAACTGCCGCCAGGTTGCGGGGGTTGCCATTCCGCCGGCGCTCCAGCACACAGCCCGTCATGGAAACGTTGCGGAAATCGCCCCCGCTCTCGCTGCCGAACTTGAGATAGCAACTGTTCGTAGAGAGAATGCAGTTGCTGACACTCAGATGTTCGGCTGCCCGCCGGTAGCCCAGCGCATGGCTGGCCTTGGCGACGATGGCGTCGTCAAAGCCGTCGAAGACGATGTTGGAAATGCGTACAAAACGGCAACTGTCGGGATCGATGCCGTCGGCCCAGGCTTCCAGGATCGAGACACCGTCGATATTCACGTAATCGGTACCAAGCAGGCTGATGGCGTAATTCGGCGCGTGGTGAATGGTGATGCCGCGAATCGTTACATAGCGGCAGCGGCGCAGGGCGATGGGCTTCGGTCCCCCGCGGCGGGCGCGGTTGCCCTCAATCACCCCCTGGCCGGTGATGGCTACGTGTTCCACCTGCTCGCCCGCCAGCAGCGCGAAATGAAAGTCCGTGGTCTCCCGGTCGTCCGGCGTCGGGTAGCTGAACTTTTCGTAAGGGTCGAAGTCGGCGTCGCGGGCGCTCGCAACGAGCGTGGCGCCAGACCCCAGGCGCAGCGTGACGTGACTTTTCAGGTGCAGCGTGCCGCTAAGGTACCGGCCGGGTGGAAACTCCACCGTGCCTCCGCCCTGCCGGGCCGCGGCGTCCATGGCGGCTTGGATCGCCGCCGTGTCCCTGGTTGCGCCATCGCCCCTGGCGCCGTAGCGGCGAACATTGTGAGATGCCGCCGCAGGCAGTACCAGCGGCGAAAGGACTGCCATGACGAGGGCCGGAATGCAGCGGAACATAGCGAACAGTCTATCCGCTTTGCACACCGTGGTTCGGCAACATACAATCGGTGAGAAGCATCGCTCGCCCGGAAAGGAATCACTCTGGTGTTGTGGCTTTCATCTTTACTAATGCTGCTCGCTGCAGCCTCTCCGGCATTTTCCGCCGAAAGGCTGAATCGGGTGGTGGAACTGCTCGAGCAGAATCAACCGCCTCTTGGCATCTTCGCCTCCGAAATCGATCCGCGTGCCGCCGCCGCGCTGGCCGCCGCTCCGCTCGACTTCATCATCATCGACATGGAGCACAGCCCTTACGACGTCACCAGGCTCCAATCCTACCTGCTGGGGATGATCGACAAGCGCCGCATCGCCTCCACCGGGAAATTGCAGCCTGCGGTCACCCCCATCGTGCGCCTTCCGGCCAATGGCCGTGAACATGTGGAGTTCATGATCAAGCAGGTACTCGACCTCGGAGTTTTCGGCGTTGTGGTGCCGCACGTGGGCAGCCGGGAAGACGCCCTGGCGGCGGTGCGCGCGATGCGTTATGCGCAGGCGGAAAACGCCAGGGACCGCGAGCCGGAAGGTCATCGCGGCGTCGGCTACGGCTGGGCGGCGCGCTATTGGGGCCTCGCTCCGCTGGAATATGTTTCGCGGGCAGACCTGTGGCCGCTCGATCCATCGGGCGATCTGCTGTTGTGGTGCATGATCGAATCCCGCGCCGGTGTGGAGAACGCCTCCGAAATCGCCGCCACACCAGGCGTCGGAGGCATCTTCCTCGGTCCGTCGGATCTGGCGATGTCGCTCGGTGTTCCCGAAGGTAGCCCGAAGGTCGAAGCGGCCATGGTAAAGGTGCTCGACGCCTGCCGCCAGGCGAATGTGCCCTGCGGCACGCTGGTTGGCGCCGGCGGCGTGGCCATGCGGTTAAAGCAGGGATTCCGCTTCCTGGCGGTAGGCTCGGATTCCGGCATCAGCGGCGGGGTGGATCGGGCGCTCCGGATTGGGCGTTCGAAATGAAGACACGCGCACTGCTGCTGGTTACGCTTGCAGCCTCGCTGGCCGCCGAAACACACCAGTTCCAGGCCAGGTCCTATTCCCTGGTCTTCACCGCATCAGGCGAACCGGCGCTGCGTGTCAAGCCCGGCGACACAGTGGAAACCACCACGGTCGACTCCAACGGGGATGACGAAACCGGCAAGCACGTGGCACCGGTATGGAACGCGCTCACCGGGCCGTTTTACGTGGACGGCGCCGAACCGGGCGACACGCTCGTGGTGCATCTGGAGCGCGTTCGCCTGAACAGCCGGCGGGGCGCGGCCTCCTCCCGCATGGCGGATGAGGCCGACACCGTCCGCGACCTGCTCGGCAGCAGGTTCTCCGGCCGCGGCTATCACTGGACCTTCGACACCGGTTCGATGACCGGCTCCACCGGCCTCAGCCCGCGGCTGGCAAGATACAAGCTGCCACTCGCGCCGTTCCCCGGCTGCGTGGGCGTAGCGCCGGCATGGGGCGAGTCACTATCGGCGCTCACGGCCGGACCCCACGGCGGCAACCTCGATTACAACCGCCTGGTGGAAGGAACCACGCTCTACTTCCCGGTGAACGTTCGCGGCGGCTGGTTTTTCATCGGCGACGGCCACGCCGCCCAGGGCGATGGCGAACCGAACGGGGGAGCCGTGGAAACCACGCTCGCCGTGCGCTTCCGGGTGGATCTACGGCCGAAGCAGAAGATTCCCTCCGTGCGCGCGGAGACCAAAGATTTCTACGCCGCCCTGGGCATCGGCGACCCGCTCGATCAGGCTTTCCAGCGGGCCACGGCGAACATGATCCACTGGCTGACCGGCGAGTTTCAGTTGACGCGCGAAGAGGCGCACGTGCTGATTGGCACCTCGGCCCGCTACGACATCGGGGCGGTGGTGAACCCACGCGGCAAGACGGTAGCCTGCCGGATCTCCAGGCAGGCACTCAGCCAGCTATTGCAGCCATGAGAGCGCTCGCCTCCGCCATCTTTACGGCCGCGATGGCCGTGGCCGCGCCTTCGCTTTCGCCGCGCCTGGCGGAGGTGCCGTTCTGCTATCCATGCGGCGCCACCCGTATCTGGCCGCTGCTCAATGAACCGCTCGAGTCCGGGACGTCGATTAAGCTGAAAATCTTTCGCGGCTCCGCCGAACTGGCGCGTTCCACCGATGGAAAGCTGTCGTTCGAAGGACTTCAACTGGAGGCCATGCGCAATGGCCGTCTGCGGCTTGAGTCCGGAGCGAAAGACAAACGAAGTGAGTTCGATCTGCGCATTGAACTGAATCATCGCGGCGGCCGCATGGAGAGCGAAACCCTGCGCATCCGTCCGGCGCCGCCCGTGCGGCCGGTCACATACTATGCCGATTTCGGTGACGACCTGATCAACATCTTCGGCGCCGGGCTCGGCGGCGGCCCACCCATCATGCACCACCAGTTGCGCGAAGGTGGAGCCGCGGTGCGCCGCGCGCCCTCCCGTGGCGAAGACTCTTTTATCCGTTACGAAAAGGCGGGCTTCGACCAGTACTTCCGGCGTTTGCAGTGCCAGGGCGTCGCGAGCGAAATCCTGTGGCTGTTCCCTTATCCATTTCTTACCGCGCCGGATGTCTATTCACCGCGTGCCACCGCGCTCTATCGCCGCCAGGCCGAGGCCATCCTGCACGATCCTGTCCTGACGCAAATTGTCGTCCATTCGAAGAGCCTCACCAACTGGGGCTGGATCCGCGACCTTTTGCCACTGCGCCTGAATCCCCGGGTTGGCCGCGACCTCTCCCAAAGCGCCACCGAGCACGGTATCCAACTGGGTGTCAGCTACAGGCCGTTTGAACACGCCGCGGCCAAGTATTACCAGCTCCCGGCATTCGAAAGCGATGGCCGGTTCCTCTGGATGTTCCAGCCACTCTCCTCGCCGGCGGTGAATTTCGAAGCGGAAACCGTTGGCTTCGCCCACTACCGCGCCTTGACGCGCGCCGTGGTGACAACCATCGAACTGCGAACACCGGACCGGCCGGACCGCTTCCTCGAGCGCTTTCACAAATGGCGCGACAACCTCCGCATTCTCGTCTCCGGCTATCCGCCCATTCAAACCGATTCGCTGGTACTGGTGCGGAATCCCCAAGGCGCTTTCCGCCTGGCGCCGTTCGGCCGGATCGCGCGCCGGGCGGACGCGCAACGCCTGGCGATCACCGATTTCCAGTTGGAGTACGAACCGTCGAGGGGCGTGGTGATCCGCGGATTGCGCATTCCCTCCGGTCCGGCATACATAGTGATCGACAACCCATCCGGCCAGGCGCCGCTCACGCTGGTGCGTTCACAGCCGGTTCGCCTCCTCGCTGCCGATGGAACCACGATGGGCCGCGATGCCGCCTACGTCGCCTTTGCCGAAACCTCGCCGGAATTCAAAGCGACGCGCATCGCCGGCATTCAACCCGATGGCAACCCCCACGCCGTGTTCTTCGCTACCGAGGCCAGCGGAACGCTGCTGTTCGCCAAGTCCGCCGAGCCGCGACTGGACACCGCCGCGCTGGTCATCAACCGTGGCGAAGAGTACTCGCGCGAAATGGTGGATTACAATTTGCCCGCCGCGCGCCGTAACGCCATTCGCGAACTGGCGGCGATTCTGCGTCACCCGGCGTTCAACCAGATTTACGTCAACACCCGCTCGCACACCTCGCTGGCGGCGGAATCAGGCGACGGCGAAGCCGGGATCGGATCGCTGGCCGCCTACCGCGCGGCGAAAAAGCCCGCCGGACAGTTGGGCATCGACCTGGCCTACACGCCGCGCGGCGCAGTCATCGGGTCATTGACGCCGGCCGCCATCATGAACTTCACGCCCGGTGAGTGGAAGGGATTTTGCCAGACGCCGGAGTGCCCATTTCCCTGGCGCTACCGGCGCAACGAGGCGATTGCCCACGGCATCCGTAAACTGCTTGAAGACGTCCAGCAATCCTTTCCCGAGGCTCGCCTCCGCATCGTCCTGCCGGAGCGCGCGGCGGTGGCCCAGGCGATGGCCCGGCTCCAGCAGCGGCAACCGGCCGGAACCGAGGGATATACGGGCAACCGCAACAACTATATCGCCAACATCGGCGAAGGTCTGGCGCTGCTCGATTTGACGGGCACGCGGTTTGAAACTGTCTTGCTCGGCGTGGGCCCCTTCGTCGCCGGGCACGTGCTCAACGAGTTTCTCGACCGTGCGATCCCCGATGCCTCCGGCCACCGCCATTCCAGCTACCAGGGCCCGTCAGGCATCATGTACGAAGGTCAATGGACGCTCAAGGACGAAGCCGGACGCCGCGCCCGGGAGCGCAACCTTTGCCTGCTGCTCTCCCGCCCGGAAAGCATCAATGAGGTAATCCTTTACGAAGCGGCCGATTGGACCTACCGCCTTCCGTGGGATGGTTTCGAGTTTCTGGCTTCCTGCCCGCCGCCGCACCCCGCCGCCGCGCAATGATACCCTCATCGGCATGGTGAGCAGAGTGCCGGCCGTAATCGTCCTCTTACTAATAGCCTTCTGTGGCTCGCTGGCGGCGGAAATCCGCCGCATCGACATCATCCATCTCTCACACATGGACGTCGGCTTCACGGACCATCCATCGGTCACGCGGGAGATGCAGAAGATCTATCTCGATCAGGCCATCGACGCCTGCCTGCGGGATCCGGGCTTTGCCTGGACGGCGGAATCGTTGGTTGCCGTTGATGACTGGTGGCGCCAGGCGCCGCCGGAGCGCCGCACCGGATTGCTGCGCCTGGTCGACGCCGGGCGCATCGGCATCGGCGCCCTGCCGTTCAACAACACCCCGTTTCTCGATCGCCGGCAGTGGCGCCAGATGCTGGCCTGGATTCCCGCTGAGCTATGGCGCAGTTTCGCTCCTTCGGTTGCCATTCAAGACGATGTGAATGGCTTTCCGCGCGCTGGAGCCATCGAGCTTCTCAACCACGGAGTCCACCGCCTGTTCATGGGAATGAACAGCGACAGCGGCGGTCCACCCATGGCGCCGCCCGCCGCCTTCTGGTGGAAGATGCCCGATTCGCGCCGGCTGTTCGTCTATCTGGGTGAAAGCTACCCGGTGGGCTACTACTACTTCCACAAGGATGACTGGCGGCGCGGGCCCGTGCCACGCGTGGCCGACACCGGGTTCCGCCAACCCCACGCGGGCGACTTCTTCGCCACCACCGAAACCGCGCTCCATGAGGCCCATCGCATCTGCGCCGCCCGCCTGCGCCGGATGGAAGCCCGCGGCTATCGCCATTCCACGCTGGTAATCCCGTTTTCCAACCAGTGGCGAATGGATAACGACCCGCCATTTCCGCCCCTGGCCAAATTCGTCGCCGCCTGGAACCGGCTGGGATTGAAACCGGAATTGAGGCTGGTGACCGCCGGCGAGGCATTGAAGGAGTTGGAGGCGGAGGCCGGCCCAACGATACCCGAATTCACCGGCGAGTGGCCGGACTGGTGGGCCAACGGTTCCGCCTCGGCGCCCAGGGAAGTCGCCGCCAGCCGCGCCGCCAAGCGCTGGCTGCTCGCGCTGGAATCTCCCGTCTGGGGCGGTGCCAAGCCGAAACCGGTGGGATTGCCCGAGGAACTTCTCAAAGACCTCTGTCTGTTTGACGAGCACACCTGGGGCTCCAGCATGAGCGTCGCCCGCCCCTACAGTCTGGAGACCGTCGGCCAGTTCAACGAAAAAGCGCGCCTGGCGCTGCGTTCCATGGATCTGGCCGAATGGCTGGTTGCACAACGAACCCGCGCAGTGGTAGCTGCCAGAGAGCCGGGACTGTATGTGGTGAATCCAGCGCCGTTGCCCTATACCGGATGGCTGCCGGTGGCCACCGAAGCCCTGCGCGCGGAGTACCCTGGCATTGACCATTACGAGAGCGGCATGAAGCCCTGGGCCGAGCCCAGGAGCCCGGCCGACATTTCGCCCGCCAACGACCCGGCTGTTTTTGCCGACACCGTGCCAAAGCAGGTGGCCAAGTTCTGGGTGGAGAATCTTCCGCCAAACTCCGTCGAACCGGTTCGCGGACAGCCGCCCGTTGCCACCCTGCCCAATATCGCCCTCGACAGCCTCGGGTGGCCGGTTCGCATCACCTGGCCCGGCATGTCGAAGCCCCTGTTTGCCGCCGGTCTTGCCGATTTCACCTCCGTGCGGCCGGCAGGTTTCGCTCCCCGCGCCATCCTCCACCAAATGGCCGCTGGCAAGCCAGGCAGGATCGAAACGACCAACGCCGTGGCCGGTGCTGCCTCCGTCCATCGTACCGGACATACCCTCGTCTACACGCAGCCTTTCACCCATCCCAGCCTCAGGCGCGCCAGCCGTGTCCTGGAGGTTTGGAAGGGCTCGCCGCGCGCTCGGCTGACCGTGACCCTATACCGCAACTCATCGGACCTGCCGGAAAGCTTCTACCTGGCTTTCCCGTTGCCGGTGGAATCGGCCACCGTGCATTTGTCCGAAGGCGGCGTGCCGTTTGTGCCCTATCATGAGCAAATCCCCGGCACCTGCATGGATTATTTCGCCTTCGACGGCTGGGCCCACTACACCACTCCGGCCGGAGACTGGCTCTGGGTGAGCCACGACGCCCCGCTGGTCACCTTCGACAAACCGGAGGTCTGGACGCGCCGCAAGACCCCGGCGCCGGCCAACCGGATCCTCTCCCTGCTGTTCACCAACTTCTGGTACACCAACTTTGTGGGTAATGAGCATGGTGACATGACATTCACCTTCGACCTGCTCTGGCAACCGAACATCGCCCATCCCGATGCCGTGGCACGCGCCCTGACCACGCGGCCCATGGTTGTGCAGAGGTAGCGCTTCCATCCCTGGACAAGCGATAATAAACAGGAGGTTACGGTATGAATAAGGCGAAAAGCATTCATCTTCTCAATCAAGCCGTGGCGGATGAACTCCAGGCCGTCCACCAGTACATGTACTTCCACTTTCATCTCGACGACCAGGGCTTCGAGCCGCTCGCCCAGTTATTCAAGCGGATCGCCATACAGGAGATGGGACACGTGGAGACGCTATCCGACCGGATCCTGTTTCTCAAGGGCGATGTCGAAATGGTATGCGCCGGACCGGTGGAAAAGATCATCGAACCCAAGGCGATGCTGGCCAAGGCGATGGCCATGGAAGATGCCAGCGCCCAGTCCTATAACGCCTCGGCGCTCGAATGCTCGGCCAACTCGGATGCCGCCTCCAAACAGCTTTTCGAGTCGCTGGTAAACGACGAAGAGGGTCACTTCGACCAATTCGAGAAGCAGCGCGACAACATCGAACGCTTCGGCGAGAGCTATCTGGCTCTGCAATCGTTCGGGGCTTCCGAACCGCCGTCAACTGCGTCCTAAGAGCGTATCCGAACACGCGAAGATTCGCTCCCTGACGGTCGCGGCCCTGTTCGCGGATCGTGATAGCGACGCGCCAAACAGAGCCGCGACCGTCAGCGAGCGGGCGGTCGGGCATTCCATGGAAGCCATGGCCGGGCAAGCGCCCGGTTGCCAGGCTCACGACAGTTGGCTTAACCGGCGGCCACGCCGGCATTGCTCGATCCGACTGCCAGGTCGATCGCCACCCCGGCCCGGTATCTGCCGTTGGGAAGCCTGCGGTTTCGCAGGATAACGCCAAAAACATCGGTCGCGCCGATTTCGACCACAATTTGCGTCCCCACGGGAAGCGGCTGGTTCATAACCAGGCCCAACCCCTGGCGGGAAATATCGACTAACTCCACCTCAAATGCAGAGCAGTTATCCAAGTCCAGAATGGTGACCGGAACAGTCCCGCCACTGGCAAAACGAACTCCCTTGCGGCGTTCAGGGTCAGGCGTGTACCCGAACCCGGGCGCCGCTTCGCTCCATCTGCCGGCGGCAGGCGATCGTGTTGCGCTCGACATGAGTCAAACGTTAGCAAAGCGCCCGGTTTTTTTCGTGAAACTTTCGTACTGATTTATCTCTATCTTTTGACAGCAACGCAAACTACAGAATGACCGGACCGGCGGCGGGCACGGTATCATAATGCCGTCTGCATGAATACCCGATACTGGACAATCCTGCTGCTCTGCGCGCTGGCGCCCCAACTCGCCGCCACGGACGAACCCTTCTCCATTCCGGCCCACTACACCAAGGACGAGTACGCCATCCCCATGCGCGACGGCGTGAAACTGTTTACCGCCGTCTACTCGCCCAAGGACACCTCCACCACCTACCCCATCCTCATCACCCGCACGCCATATGGAATCAGACCCTATGGCGTCGATGCCTATCCCCAGCAACTGGGCCCGGTGGGCCCGTTTGCCCGCGATGGTTTCATCTTCGTCTACCAGGATGTGCGCGGCCGTTATATGTCGGAAGGCAAGTTCGTCAACGTGCGGCCTTATATTCCCAATAAGCGCGGCCCCGGTGACGTCGATGAAAGCTCCGACGCCTGGGACACCATCGACTGGCTACTGAAGCACGTCAGGAACCATAACGGCAAAGCCGGCATCTGGGGTATCTCGTATCCCGGCTTCTACGCCGCCATGGCAGCAATCGGCGCTCATCCCGCGCTGGTTGCCGCCTCGCCCCAGGCCCCCATTTCGGACTGGTTCATCGGCGACGACTTCCACCACAACGGCGCGCTCTACCTTGCCCATGCTTTTTCCTTCTTCGCCGGCTTTGGCAAGGAGTTTCCCAAGCCCTCCTCCGAATCGCCCCTGCCGGTCGAAATCAACATCCGCGACGGCTATGAGTTCTTCCTGGGTCTCGGCCCCGTCGGCAACACCGAGAAGATGTATTTCCGCGGCCAGTCTCTCTTCTGGCAGGAGTTGATGGAGCACCCCGCCTACGACGCCTACTGGAAAGCGCGCAACATCCGCCCGCATCTCACCAACATCCGTCCCGCGGTAATGACGGTTGGCGGCTGGTTCGATGCCGAGGACCTGTTCGGCGCTCTGGAAGTGTACAAAGGAATCGAGAAGAACAATCCGGGAGCCTACAACATTCTGGTCATGGGCCCCTGGCATCACGGCGGCTGGAACAATTCCGACGGCGAATCGCTAGGCGACGTCAGCTTCGATCAGAAGACCAGTGAATTCTTTCGCGATAAGATCCAGTTTCCCTTCTTCGCCCACTTGCTCAAAGGCAATTCCGATCCCCATCTGCCCGAAGCCTACGTCTTCCGCACCGGCCGCAATGAGTGGACGAGAGAAGACCGCTGGCCGCCTGCGAACGCCCGCCCGCGCTCGCTCTATCTCGCCGCCGGAGGCAGACTCTCCTTGGAACCCTCAACCGGCGAGAGCGGCGCATACGACGAGTACGTCAGCGATCCGGAGCACCCGGTGCCCTTCGTTCCCGGCATCGTTGCCGGCATGACCCGCCAGCACATGACCGCCGACCAACGCTTCGCCTCGCGCCGCACCGACGTGCTCACCTATCGGACGCCAGTCCTCGATCGCGAAGTCACCCTTGCCGGTCCTGTCGGCGCCAATCTGAACGTCTCCACCACCGGAACCGATTCCGATTGGGTTGTAAAGCTGATCGATGTCTACCCCGACGCGCCCCACTCCGCCGCTCCAGCCCTGAGCCGGATGTCCGGTTATCAACAACTGGTGCGCGGCGAATTGATGCGGGGCCGCTTCCGCAACAGCTACGAACGCCCGGAGGCTTTCACTCCCCGCCAGGCGGCCCGCGTGAAATACGTCATGCCGGGAGTGTTCCACACTTTTCGCCGGGGCCACCGCATCATGATTCAGGTGCAGAGCAGTTGGTTCCCGCTGGCCGACCGCAACCCGCAGACCTTCGTCGATATCTACCACGCCTCGCCGGCGGATTTCCGCAGGGCCACGCAGCGCGTTTATCGGACCGGCCCCGATGGCTCCCACGTGACGGTTCAGGTGCTGGAGTAGACCCCGCCTCACGCGCTTTCGGGAAATACGCGCGAGAAGATCCGATCCACGTTCGCCAGTTGTCTCGCGAGCGAGAAGCTCCCGGCGATCTGTTCTTTCGTCAGGCAGGCGGCGATGTCCGGATCGCTCTCGATCGCCGCGCGAAAATCACCCTCCTGTTCCCACGACCGCATTGCATGACTCTGCACCAGGCGGTAGGCCTTCTCCCGCAGCATGCCCGCGGCCGCCAGGTCCAGCAGTACCTGTCCGGAGAAAATCAGCCCCCGGGTCGCATTCAGGTTGCGCAGCATGCGCTCCGGATACACCCGCATCCCGTCCACCAGCCAGCAGGTTCGCGCCAGCAGGTAGTCGGTAAGAATAGTCGAATCGGGTAGAATCACCCGCTCCACCGAGGAGTGTGAAATATCGCGCTCGTGCCAGAGCGCAATGTCTTCAAACGCCGCCTGCGCATTGGCGCGCACCACCCGCGCCAGCCCGCAGATCTGCTCGCAGGTGATGGGATTACGCTTGTGCGGCATCGCCGAGCTACCCTTCTGCCCGGCGCCGAATGGTTCCTCGGCCTCCCGAACCTCGGTCCGCTGCAAGTGCCTCACCTCAAGCGCGATCTTATCGAGCGTCGCCGTTATCAGCGCCAGCGTGCAGACGTAGTTGGCGTGGCGGTCGCGCGCGATCACCTGCGACGCGATCGCCGCCGGCTTCAGCCCCAGTTTCTCGCAGATTCTCTCTTCGGCATCCGGACCGATGTGGGCGAAGACGCCCACTGCTCCCGAAATCTTGCCCGCCCGCATCTCTTCGGCCGCCGCCACCAGTCTCCGCCGGTTGCGCGTCATCTCGTCGTACCACAGCGCAAGTTTCAACCCGAACGTGATCGGCTCGGCGTGCACGCCGTGTGTGCGCCCCACCTGCACGGTGTCTTTGAACTCGAAGGCCCGCCGCCGCAGCACCGCCAGCAGTTTGTCCACGCCTTCCAAAATCACCGCCGAGGCCTGCTTCACCTGCAGCGCCTGCGCGGTGTCCACGACGTCGTTCGATGTCAGGCCATAGTGGAACCACCGCGACGCATCGCCCCTGCCCGAAGCCGCCATCGTCTCGGCCACCGCGGTGGTGAACGCAATCACGTCGTGCTTCACCTCGCGTTCAATCTCCAGAATTCGCTCAACGCGAAAACCGGCGTGTTCCCGCAGCGAGCGCGCGGCTTCCACGGGCACCTCGCCCGATTCGGCCAGCGCTTCCGACGCAGCCAGCTCCACTTCCAGCCATTGACAATACTTGTTGTCGTCGCTCCAGATGCGGCCCATCTCCGGGCGCGTGTAACGGGGAATCATGAAATTACAGGATGGCAGATTTGGCCACTGCCGGTTTCAGGCCGCGAAAACTCCAACTGAGCAGCGGAGGCGCTACCAGCGTAGTGGCCAGAGCCATGAACACCACCACCGCGTAGACGTCCTTGGGCACCACTCCCATGCCCAGGCCGATCTGCGCCACCACCATGCCAACTTCGCCCCGCGGCACCATGCCGCAACCCACCCGCACCGCGTCGGTCACACCGAGCGATAGCGCCCCCAATCCGCATCCGACGAATTTGGAAACGATCGCCGCCACCAGAATCACCAGCGAGAGCACGATGGTCGCGCGGCTGGCAAACGCGCCCACATCCAGATTCAACCCGATACCGGCCAGAAAGAATGGAACCAACAGGTCCGTCACGCCGTGCACCAGGTCGTGCACGCGCCGTTCAACGGTTTCCGACAGCGCCATCCCGGCCAGGAAAGCGCCCACGATGGCCGCCACACCGGCATAGGTAGCCAGCAGCGCCATGGCGAACAGAAAGATCATCGCCAGGTTGAACTGCGATTCGCTCTGCCGGAGGCTTGCATCGAGCCTCGGCATCACACGGCCCATTGCCGGCGTACCCCACCATGCCATCAGCCAGGTGAAACCGATCGCCGCCACCGCCGTCAGCCCCAGTTCCACCGGGTTGATCTTGCCCCGCGCCACGCTGCTCACCACCGCCAAAATCAACAGCCCCAGCACATCGTCAATCACCGCCGCGGCCAGAATCACCTTGCTGGCGCGCGCGTTGAGCAGTCGCTTTTCCGCCAGCACCTTGGCCGTGATTCCGACACTGGTCGCCACCATTGCCGCGCCCACGAACAGCGATTCCACCCGTGGCGCGCCGTCCCAGGCCATGATTCCCCACCCGAGCACAAACGGCAGAATCACGCCCGCCGTCGCCGCTACCAGTGCCGGCCCACCCACCTGCCGCAGTTCGCTGGCCTTAATTTCCAATCCCACCTGGAACAGCAGAAACATTACACCCAGTTCCGCCAGCACATGCAGCGTCTCGTTCGGCGCTATCCACCCCAGCACGCTCGGCCCGATGATGACGCCCGCCAGAATCTCGCCGATAATCGCCGGCTGTTTGAGGCGCTCGCACACTTCAGCCAGCAGTTTCGCCGAACCGAACACCACCATCAGCGCAAGCGGAAGATTGATCGCGGAGCCGGCATCGGGCATAAAGCCATTCTAGCGGGGTAGTGCCGTGCCGCCGTTGGCTCCATGACGGTTGCTTACAGTAAGATAAATAGACCAAAAGGAGGATGGCCGTGCCAACTTCGAAGGGGATGCGCTATCTCAAGGCGGCGAAAGACGCGCTGGCCTATGTGAAAAAGCAGGTACCGGACGGCCCCGCCAATCAGCCGAAGCAGCTTTTATCCCTGAATCCCGACAACTGGATCCGCCAGTTGCGGGCCATGGGCAATCTTTCCAGGACCCGGGACAAAATTGACCAGGATACGGAAAGTCAATTCGTCGCCAGCACGGACGCTCTGCGTTCCGCCCGTGTCTGGGCGGAAGCCGCTCGCAAAAAGCATGGCGGAAACTGCGGCGAACTCTCCGCGCTGGCCTTCGAGTACCTGCGGCTTCAGGGCGTCAGACCGCTCGATTGGGCACACTTCATCAAGCACGATCACGCCTTCGTCATCATTGGCCGGCCGGCCGGCGAAAAGGTGAACAATCCGCCCGACGCCTGGTTCTACGACGTGGTGATCTGCGATCCGTGGTACGACCGGGCCGGATTCTGGAGCGGCATGCTGGCAGACTACCCGACCACCGATACGGCCACGAACGTACATTACAATCCAACGCCGGATAATCTACCGGTGTGGGAGAACATCAAGTAGTCTCCGGCCCGCTCAGTGCGCCGGACCGAACACCACCAGATCCACGCCGGCGATCACGTTGCGGCCCGGCATCGCGACACCCGGAATCTCCTGATACCCGGTCCCGGTCATGTTCGCTATCTGCAAGTAGGGATGAACACGCCCATAGCTTCCGGTGGCGCTGACATCCCACACCGCATACGCATTCCGCCGCAGCCTCTGCGTCACACCTAGTCTCGACCGCGCCGTGATGCGCCCCGGCAGCGTCCCCGTCCAGCGCGCCAGCGCCGTGTTCGAAGGGTAATTGAACACATAACGCGACTCGATGCCCGCCAGCAGATCCTGGGCGCCGGTGAGGTATGTATAGTCGAACCCCGCCATTTGGCCCCGCGGCAACCGCGCCTCTACCGTGGCCTCCATGCCCCGGAAATGCAGACGCTGGAAATTGGTAGCCCGCCAGAGATCGGCCGCCGAATGCCGCACGTAATCGATTCCGTCCCGCTCCAGCCGTTCGAAGTAGGCAACGTCACCCTTCCATCTGCCACCCGCGTTCCAGCCGAGACCGCCCTCGTAGCTCCACGCCTTCTCCGGCAGCAAGCCGGGAGATCCGATACTGGCCGGGTCATGATAGTAGAGGTCGGTGTAGCTCGGAAGCCGGAAAGCCCGGCTGGCGCTCGCCCGTAACTTGACATGCGAATTCAGCCACACCCCGGCCGCCACCGTCGGGCTCAACTGCCCGCGCCACCTCCGGTACACCTCTTCCCGCACGCCCGCCGTGAAGGAGAATCGCCCCAGCGCCCGCACGTCCAACCCGGCATACGCTGCCCCTCGAGAGCGCGCATGCACGCCCAGGTTGCCGCTGTTGATCGAATCGTGAATCCCCTCAGCCCCATAGTTCAACGTCGCGCCACGCGACAACTCCTCCCGCCGCCGCACACCTCCCACCCAGTTCTCGCTGATATGGCGGTTGGTAAATAGCTGCGGCCGGTCGCGATACAACACGAACAGGTCGGAGTGCCGCCGGTAAGCAAAGTACGTCTCCGTCTTCGCCCCCAACGCCTGCCGGATCGAAGCGTACCAGGTCTTGGTCCTCTCCCACGAGTTGTAGTTGCCGTAGAACTGGTCCGCACCGAAGGGCTTGTCGTCATATGCCAGCAGGATTTCGGCCGCACCCAGGGAACTCGCCAGAAATGTATCGGACGCCAGCGACAGGTTCCGGTAGTCCCGGTCCGGCGCAAACCCGGTGCTGAAATCGCGGGAGAACGTCAGTTGCTCGCTGAACCGGTTTCTCACCAGCGTAGCCGTGCCGTGCTGCTGGTTCACGCCAAAGTTACCCAGCCCGGCGCCGATGCGAAACTCCGATGCCTCGGGCTTCCGCGTAATCACGTTCAACACGCCGCCCACTGCGTCGGAACCATACATCGTTGATCCCGATCCCCGCAGCACCTCGATCCGATCCACTGCTTCGAGCGGCGCCGGAATGTCCATGTTGTGGTGCCCGGTCTGAACGTCGTTGATACGGATCCCGTTCAACAGCACCAGCGTCTGGCCGAACGTCGAGCCGCGAATCGACAGGTCGCCCTGCACGCCCGCCGGCGCCCGCTGCCGCAAGTCCACCGAAGGAACCAGTTCCAGCAAATCGGGAAAGCCCCGAAACAGGGTCCCGGCATCCGGCACGGTGATCACCGACACCGAACGGTCGGCATCATCCAGTGGAACCGGCTCATACTGTCCGGTAACGACAATGGTGTCCTTTCGTGGCTCCTGGGCGCGCACCGCGGGTATCAGGATCGCAAGAATCAGGAGAGCGGCGAACTTTGTCAAGTTTCAGGCTAGCAGACTCCCGCCGGTTCATACTCGATGGGCGGCCGTGTATAAGGCGATTGCATACTGCGCCACCTTCGCCGAGTCAACCTTCCAATTGCACAACTCGATCATCCCGTCGCTTACCTCGAGCGGCGGCATTACGATGTCGTCTACAAACCACCGGGAACTCGCCTCTACATCGGTCGGGAACAGACAGTTGTCGAGCGAAGCCATCGCCGCCGCTTGCGCCGAGCCCACTCCCAATTCCGGCATCGTGCCCATCCAGCACGGAATCCCGCGCTCCCGCGCCGCGTCGTGCAGCCGCCGCGCCTGGTACAATCCTCCCACCCGCTGAATCTTGATATTGGCGATCCTGCCGCTACCCAATGTCACCGCCCGCTCCAACGCCTCCACCGAATCAAGGCTCTCGTCCAGGCAGATCGGCGTTTTTACCTGAGCCTGCAACTCGGCTAACTCCTCCAGCATCGGTCCGGGAAAGGGCTGCTCGAACATCATCAGCCCGAACTCGTCCAACTGGCGGAACACATCAATGTCCTTCAGGCTGTACGCCCCGTTGGCATCCACAAACATCGGAATCGCGCCGAACGCCTTCCGGGCCGCACGGATCAGCTCCACGTCCCGCCCCGGTTCGATCTTTAACTTCACCCGCTTATAGCCGCCTCCGCCCAGATGCCGCTCGACGGCGCGCAGCGTCTCGTCGATGGTCTCATACAGCCCCACCGCCAGTCCCGATTCCACCCGCTCCCTTTCGCCGCCCACCAGTTCGTGCAGCGACTTACCTTGCCGCATCGCCTCCATGTCCCACAGCGCCGTCTCGAATCCAGTCTTGGCGAAATTGCTCGCCACCACCTGGTCCATCCGCTCGTTCCACTCCGCAATCGAATCGCACTCGGCGGCCATCATCGCCGGAATGATCCTGGCCTTCAGATCCTCCCAGCAACCTTCCGGCGTATCACTGGAGTAAAAACTCCCCGCCATCGGCGACGCCTCTCCGAAGCCCCAGTAGCGGCCGCTATACACGCCGACAATGATGGCGTCCTTTTCGCGCACCTCTCCCGAACTGATTCGGAATGGTTCTACCAGCGGAATGCGAACGTGGGTAAGGGTGACCGTTTCAAGGCGCATAGCAACCGTATTCTACCAGCCGGTCCCCGGTCAGGAACGCGCCGCCAAATCACGGCAGTTGGCCACTGCGCGCTTCCACCCGGCGTACAACTCTTCGCGGCGTCCCCGCTCCATCGAGGGCTCAAACACCCGGTCTACCCGCCAGAAGCTCTCCAGTTGATCGTTACCCGCCCAGAATCCTGCCGCCAGCCCGGCCAGAAACGCCGCTCCCAGCGCCGTCGTCTCGGTGTCCACAGGGCGCACAATGGGTCTGTCCAGAAGATCTGCCTGAAACTGCATCAGAAAATTGTTCGCGGCCGCCCCGCCATCCACCCGCAACTCCTTCAGCCGCTCTCCCGAATCGGCCTCCATCGCCTCCACCAGGTCTCTAGTCTGGTAGGCGATGCTCTCGAGCGTAGCCCGCACAATCTGGGCTCGTCCGGTGGCCTGCGTCATGCCGGTCAGCGAGGCGCGCGCCGAGGGGTCCCAATAAGGCGCGCCCAGCCCGACAAATGCCGGCACCAGGTACACGCCCGCCGTATCGGTGGCCGATGCCGCCACCTGCTCGCTTTCGGCCGCCGTGGCGATCACTCCCAGCCGGTCCCGCAGCCATTCGACCGCCGCGCCCGCGATGAAGATGCTGCCCTCCACGGCGAACTGCGCATCCCGATCCGTTGACGCCGCACGGGTCGCCAGCAGCCGGTTTTTCGAATGCGCCGGTGTGCCGCCGGTGTGCAGCAGGGCGAAACATCCGGTGCCGTAAGTATTCTTGGATAGCCCCGGCCGGAAGCAGGCCTGCCCGGCCAGCGCCGCCTGCTGGTCCCCGGCAATGCCTGCAATCGGAATTGCACCCCCCAACAGCGCGGGTTCCATTACACCCGCCACCTCGCTGGAAGGGACGATTCGTGGCAGCATCGCCCGGGGGATATCGAAGATTCCCAGCAGTTCGTCGGACCACTCGCCGCGCGCCAGATCCATCAGCATGGTCCGCGATGCGTTCGAAACGTCAGTTACATGCTCGCGCCCGCCGGTCAGCTTCCACACCAGCCAGGAGTCCACCGTACCGAAACGCAGCTCTCCATTCACCGCCCGCCGCCGCCCATCGGGAACGTGCTCCAGAATCCAGGCAATCTTGCTAGCCGAAAAGTAGGCATCGATGATCAGCCCGGACCTGGCGCCAATCGCCGCGCCCGCGCCCTCCTCCTCCAACCGGCGGCAATATTCCGCCGTCCGCCGGCACTGCCACACAATCGCCGGGGCCACCGCCCGCCCGGTGGCGGCCTCCCATACTATGGTGGTTTCCCGCTGATTGGTAATTCCCGCCGCTTTCACCGCCGACACTGGTATCGAAGCCTTCTCCAGCACCCGCCGCGCCGCTTCCAGTTGCGCCAGCCAGATGTCTTCAGCATCCTGTTCCACCCACCCCGGTTGCGGATAGCGGCAGGGTACCGGAGAACTCTCCATTGCCAGCCGCCTCCCCTGCTCGTCATAAACCGCGGCGCGCGCGCTCGTCGTTCCTTCGTCCAGAGCCAGGATGTAGGGCACCCAGGCATTATAATGAAACTAATCTATGTTCTTTCGCAGAGTCCGGCCCCACGTCCCCACATTTGAAGAGAAGATCGAGCGTGCCCGCCAGGCCGGATTCACCGGCATTCCCTCCGGCGCGCCCGGCGTGGTGCGGTTGACGCGCGACGGCTTCGGTGCCGACGTCACCCATGCCGGTATCCGTTCCATGGGCTTGCTGGTCGATAACCAGATCGCCGCCCTGGTGGACGAAGGTTTCCAGAAGTTCTGGCATACCTCCGCCGGCCGGCGCCAGCCTGCTATCGCCGCCGTCTTAACCGCGTTTCACAACGCCGAGGAAGATCTCAAGGAAGCGCTGGGCCTCGAAAGTTACTACAACGAATCTCTCGGAACCCGCTTTGACCGGCACATGTACGACCGCGTCGGCAAGCGTGATCTCGGCCTTCCCCGCCGGCCCTGGGAACGCCCGTTGTAGCGCTCACAGCCGGTCCTCCGGAGACGTCCCCAGGATCACCCGGATCTTGATCAACCGCCCCCCGCGGAAAACAGTCAGCTCCAGCGCGTCCCCGGCTCGCTTATTATTCAATGCGTGAACCACGGCCTCATTTCCTTCCACCGGTTTGCCATCGATCGCCGTGATGAAGTCCCCGCCCACCCCCAACGTGTTATTACCCACAATTACCGTTTCCTGGGCGCCGCGCAACCCCGCCTTGTCGGCGCCCGATCCGCGCTCCACCTCCTGCACCAGCAAGCCGCCGCTAACGGGTAGTTGCAGCGCCTCGGCCAGGTCACCGGCCAGGTAAACATAGCTCACCCCAAGCCGCGGCCGCGCCAGGCTGCGCCCGGCGCGAAAGTCGTTGATCATCGACTTGGCCCTGCTGATCGGCATCGCGAACCCGATTCCAATGTTCGATCCCGGCCCATAAATCGCCGTGTTGATCCCGATTGCGTTACCCTGCGAATCGAGCAGCGGTCCGCCCGAATTGCCCGGGTTGATCGCCGCATCGGTCTGCAGCATGCCCTCCAGCCGCCGCCCGTTTTCATCCTGTAAGCTGCGTCCCATGGAACTGATGATCCCCGTCGTCAGCGTGCCTTGCAGACCGAACGGATTGCCGATTGCCAATACCTTCTGCCCGACCTGCAAATGCTCGGAATCCCCCAGCGGTAAAATCGCCAGATCTTTTCGCGGGTTGATCTGAATCAGCGCCAGGTCATTGCTGTAGTCCCGCGCCAGGATCTTCGCCGGGTAAGAGCTCTTGTCCGACATCGTCACCCGTACCTCCGGCGCGCGGCCCGAGACCACGTGATAGTTGGTCAGGATGAGGCCCCGTTGGTCGATCACGAACCCCGAACCGGTCCCCTGCTGCGGAACGATCTCCATGAACCAGTCGCGCCGGTACACCGTGCTGGTGATGTTTACCGTCGCATCGTGCGCCTTGCGGTAGACCTCGATGTTGTTCATCTCATCGGGACTCAACCCGGCCGAACGCACCACGCCTTCGGAATAGAGCGGCCCCGAAGGCAGCCAGCCGCGCACACGGCGAGGCCACTGGGTGGTGCTCGTAATCACTACGAAGGCCGCCACCATCAGGCCCGAAATCAACAGGAAACGGTATCTCATTGCTGAATCTCTCTCAGTGCGCGATACAGCTCGCACACCTGCCGGTAAGTCTGCTCCTTGGTGCCGCTCGTGTCCACCACGAAATCGGCGTACTTGCGCTTTTCCTCGAGGGGCATCTGCCGCGCCAGGCGGCTCTCGGCCTCTTCGCGTGTAATCCCGTCCCGATGCATGGCCCGGGTAATCTGCTGTTCAGTGGCGCAAACGGCCAGAATCATCTTCTGGAAGCGCTTGTAACTGCCTGTTTCCACCAGAATTGCCGCCTCTACCACCACGATAGCCGATGGATCCCGCCTTCCGGCCTCCTCCATCATCCGCTCCTGCCGGAGAATTACATATGGATGGATGAGCGCGTTCAGCGCCGCCAGCCGGTCCGGCTCACGGAATACCAGCGCGCCCAGCTTGCGCCGGTCGATCTCGCCGGCTTCGGTCACCACCTCCCGGCCAAATTCACCCACCACCGCCTCGTAGGCTTCTCCACCAGGCGAGAGCACCTGGTGCCCCAATTCATCGGACTGGATCAGACAACATCCCATGCCGGCAAGCGTACGGCCCACAAAGCTCTTACCACTCGCCAGCCCTCCGGTGAGTCCGACCCGCAGCATCTTGTCTAACGCATCCCCTTCAACGCAACCCCTTCAACGTACCCCGAGGTGGCGTTCGGCTGCGTCAATCGCATTCTTCATCAGCATCGCGATGGTCAGCGGCCCCACGCCGCCCGGCACCGGCGTGTAGGCGCCCGCTCTTTCGGCCATCGCCACCGGATCCACATCGCCCACCAGCAGGCTTCCCGTTCGCTCGAACACCGCCAAGCGTTCCGGCAGACGCCCGAAGATCGCCTCCGCCTGAGCCCTGTCCGAGATGCGGTTCATGCCAACGTCGATCACCGTCGCCCCGGGCCGGATGTACTCGGCTTTAACCAGCGCCGGTCTTCCCATCGCCGCCACCAGAATATCGGCCCCGGCGCACACCGCCGCCAGATCCCTGGTCTTCGAATGGCAAATCGTCACCGTGGCGCTGTGATGCAACAGCATCAGCGCCATTGGCTTACCCACGATGTCGCTGCGCCCCACCACCACCGCGTTGCGGCCCGTCACCGGGATCTGGTAACGCTCAAGCAATTCCATGATTCCCGCCGGGGTGCACGCTCGCGGCGCCGGCCGGTTCGCCACGAGGTTGCCTACGTTCATCGGATGGAATCCGTCCACGTCTTTGTCCGGATCAATCGCCAGCAGCACTCGCCGCGAGTCCACCGGTTTGGGCAGCGGCATCTGGACCAGAATGCCGTCAATCTCCGGCCTGCGGTTCAGTCCGTCGATCAGCGCAACCAGTTCATCGGTGGTGATCGCCTCCGCGGGCGTCAGCTTTTCGCTGTAGATGCCCAGGTCCGCGCACGCCTTCACCTTGTTGCGGACATAGATCTCCGATCCCGGATCGTTGCCCACCAATACCACCGCCAGCCCCGGCGGACGTCCCCGGTCCATCACTCTTTTCACCCGTGGAACCGACTCCGCCAGTATCGCGTCCCGAACCCGCTTGCCATCCAGAATCTGAGCCATTCAATTCGTCCCCGGTGCTCTCGATTTCAGCCACGTGTGGTACACCAGCGCCCCGGTCGCCGTCGTCAACACCGCCGCCAGTGATACCTTTGGCTGGTTCAGAAAGCCGTAAACCGTCATCCAGCTTCCCATCACCACGAAGGCTGCCGGCAGCAGCGGATAGGCGAAACTTACCACCCCAACCTTTTGCCAGCCCGGCCGCCGGCGGAACAGCATCAGGCTGGTTACCGACATTACCGCAAAGAAATTCAGCGTAAAGCCGATGTATGTGATCAGGTCGCGGAACGGCGTTAGCGTCATCACAATCGCGCAACAGCCCTGGCAGATAATCGCCGCCATCGGCGTATGCCACCGCGCATCCACCTTCGCCGCCATCGGAAAAAATGCGCCGTTCTTTGCCATCGCATAGTAAACGCGCGGCCCGATGGTCACCATCGCGTTCACCGACGACATCAGGCACAGCGCCACCAGCAGCGCGAAAGCGCCCGCGATCCCGGGTCCGAACAGGTGCCGCGCCGCCACCGCCGCCACCGCCGTCACGCCCTTCAGCGATTCAAGCGGAGCCGCGTAAACGAACATCACGTTCAGCCCGATGTACAGTGCCGCCACCAGCGCGGTGCCAAACGCCAGCGCCGCCGGCAACGTCCGCTCCGGGCGTTTCAGTTCCTCGGCCACGTACGTCGCCGCATTCCAGCCGCTGTAGGCAAAGTATATCCAGAACAGGCTGACCGCAAACTGCGCCGCAATCGGCGTGGCCGAAGTTCGTACCGCCGGCATCGAGAAGTGATCCCAATGGCCGCTGCCGATCAGAAATCCAAGGGCGATGAATGCCAGAATTACCAGCACCTTGGTGGTCGTCAGAATGTTCTGCAGCCGGGCCACCTTGCCCAATCCCAGGCAGTTGATCGTGGTGAAAACCACGATCAGCCCCGAGGCCGCCGCCTGAGCCGGACCCAGTTTCAGCGCCATCGCCCCGGTTCCAATCGTCCATTGAATGTTTTCCTGCTTGAGCCAGGGAAGAAAGTGCCCGCAATAATCGGAAATCGCCAGCGCGTTCACCGCGATCGGCGCAGAAAAGCCGGCAAAAAACGAAACCCAACCGGTCATAAAGCCCCAGGTTGGCCCGTAAGCCCGCGTCAGGTAGACGTATTCGCCGCCTGAGCTGGGAAAGTTGATGCCGAGCTCCGAGTAGCAGAACGCCCCGGCCAGCGCGAACGCCGCCCCCACCAGCCAGATGATCAGAAACAGCGAAGGTTTTCCCAGGTCACCCGCCAGGTAGCCGCTGGTGGTAAAGATTCCCGTGCCGATCATGTTCGAGATCACCAGCGCCGTCGCGCTGACAAAACCCAGTTGCCGCAACAACACAACGGGACTCGAACCGGAAGACCGTGGCGAAGCCGAAGACTTGGCAGAACCCACCACCGCCATTGTACGCCACCTGCACCCCGCTTACTCTTCGCATCTCCCCCGGGATCGCTCTTACTCTCGCGAATTCAATATGATACGCCGGCACGCCGGGCAGTATCCCGGCTCTTTGAGATCCAACCGTTCCACCGAGTGGGTCGACGCCATCGCACACTGCCACATCGAGCAGTGCCGCAACCCGAAGGTGTGCCCTAACTCGTGGACCGCCTCCACCACCAGGCGCCGGCTCAGGGTTCCCGCATTGGCTGGCAGCCCGTAGTACTCATCCCTCAGCCGGTGCGCTGAAACCAGCGCGCACACCCCGCTCAATTGCGCTTCACCGAACACGAACGTCAGCACCGGAACGTACAGGTCATGCTCGGTGATACCCACAAGGCGTGTGCCATTATTGGCGGCCAGCGATGCCATCCGCGCCAGAATCATCGAGGATTGATACTGGCCGCGGATCGTGTCCAACGCAAATTCAGCGTCCAGTACCTCCTTACGCACCCGGCAGGAGACCTGGAACAATCGGGCCAGCGATGCGGCTAATTCGTCCAGCAGGCCCGTCTGAACCAGTCCCACCGCCAGCAGGTGGATGGCCTTCATACTTGTTTCAGACTGTACTTTTTGAGCTTGTTGTACAACGTCGTGCGGTCAATGGCCAGAATCCGCGCCGCTCGCGACAGGTTCCAGCCCGTCTCCTCCAGCACCCGCTTGATGTGATCGCACTCCACGTCTTCCAGCGTCCGTCCGCTCACATCGAGCACCGGCGTATTCAACTGAAACGGAAAGTGCTGCGGCTGAATCTCCATGTCCCGGGCAATTAACATCGCCCGCTCCACGGCATTTTCCAACTCGCGGACGTTCCCCGGCCACGGATAGTTCATCAGCAGGTCCACTGCCGCCTGCGATACCCGCGGCACCTGCCGGTTCATCGCCGCCGCGTACTTGATCAGAAAGTGGTTTAGAAGCAGCGGAACGTCCTCCCGCCGGTTTCGCAGCGGGGGAATCTCTATGTTGAACACGTTGAGGCGATAAAACAGATCGGGCCGGAAGGTACCTTCCTGCACCAGCATGGAGAGATCCTTGTTGCTGGCCGCCACGCAGCGGAAATCCACCGTGATCGCCTGCGTGCTGCCCACCCGGACGATCTCTTTTTCCTGCAGCACGCGCAGCAGGTCCGTCTGGGTCTTCAGGCTGATGTCGGCAATCTCGTCCAGGAATACCGTGCCGCCATCGGCTACCTCAAACTTTCCCTTCTTGCGGAACTGCGCCCCGGTAAAGGCGCCCCTCTCGTGGCCGAACAGTTCGCTTTCAAGCAACGTCTCGGTCAGAGCCCCGCAGTGGATCGTAACCATCGGCATGTAGCGCCGCGGGCTGCTGGCGTGGATGGCCCGGGCCACGATCTCTTTGCCCGTGCCGCTCTCGCCCGTAATCAGTACCGTGGCGTCGGTCGGAGCCACGGTTTCAATCAACTCCGACACCCGCTTCATACCGGCGCTCTGGCCGATCAACTGCGTCCGCGGGAAGACTTCTTCCAGGTTCTCGCGCAGCCGTACTACTTCTCTTTTCGCCCGCGTGTGCTCCAGGCAATTTTCCACCAGGTGAACCAGTTCGTCAGGATCGAACGGCTTGGTGATGTAGTCGTAGGCGCCGTTCTTCAACGCCTTCACCGCCGTCTCCACCGAGGCGTACCCCGTCATGATCACAACCGGCAGCTCCGGCTCGATCTCCTTCAGCTTGGCTTGCAGTTCGATGCCGTCCACGCCGGGCATTCTTATGTCCAGCAGGGCGATGTCCCAGCGGCCGGCCTGCAGCCGTTCCAGGGCCTCCCTGGCTCCGTTGGCGATCGCCGTCTGGTAGCCTTCGCTTTCGAACCACTTGCCCAGGGAATCCCGCACCACCGGATCATCGTCTACAACCAGTACCTTCCCCTTGGGTGTGAATTCCGTTTCCGCTAATGCCATTGGTTCGCTATCTCCCGTGAGTCGTCTCGGGCACGTCTGGTTTCGGGGCGGTAGCGGCTTCAATTGGTATCTCCACCACGAACTCCGCTCCCCGGCCGGGATCCGAATCGACTCGTATCGTTCCTTCGTGCTGGTCGACGATGTTCTTGGCGATCGCCAGGCCCAGTCCCGTGCGGTGCTGGCTTTCCTTGGTGGTGAAAAACGGCTCGAAGATCTGCGCCATCGCATCGGGACCGATGCCCGGACCGGTATCGCGGATCGAGATGCGGATCAGGTTCCGCTCCCGCTCGCCGCGGGTAGTGGCGAAAATCTTCCCCCCGTTGGGCATCACTTCGATGGCATTTACCACCAGCACGAGCAGTACCTGCTGGATCTGGCTCGCGTCGCAGTAGGCCGCCGGCAGCGCCGGATCCAGGCTTGCTTCCATCTCGATGTTCTGCAGTTCGAGTTGGTGCTTCACCAGGCTCAACGCCCTCTGCACCAGCGTGTTCACATTGTTCGGCGCGCGCGACGGCGGTGCCTGCCGGGCAAACGTCAGCAGGTTCTTCATAATGTCCCCGCAGCGCCGGCTTTCCCGCTCGATCACCCGCAGGTTATCCCGCATATCGCTCTTCGCTTTCTCGTCAATCGAAAGCGAGTCCAGGTTCTTCAACGTCAGCCGGGCGTAGGTCAGCATGCCGAACAGCGGGTTGTTCACCTCATGCGCCACCGTCGCCGCCAGTTTGCCGAGCGAAGCCATTTTCTCGGTGTTCACCAGCACCTTCTGTGCCCGGCTCAACTCCGCGGTCTTCCGCGCCACCCGCTCTTCGAGCGTCCGCGCCCACTGCGTCAACTCCTCGTGCGCCGCCGATACCTGCGCCGTCATCCGGTTGAACGCGCCTGCCAGTTCGCCCAGTTCGTCGCTCGATCCCACCGGCAGCCGGTACTTCAAATCGCCTCGCCCTACCCGCCGGATGCCCGCCATCAGCGCGCGAATCGGATAGTGCACCACCACCCAGATGAATCCCAGGCTGAGGACGGAAACCAGCAGCACTCCGAGCGCCGTGAACTGAACCAGGTGGGCGCGCTGCGAAGCAATCTGGGCATCGACGTTATCAAGCGACAGGTGGGTGTCGATTACCCCCAACACCCGGCGCTCGGCCGGATGGCAGCCCGTGTTCGAACAGTCGGTCTGGTTCTCGATCGGCCGGATCACCGCCAGGGTCCGCCCGCCTCCCGGCTCCTCGAAGATGCGCGCCCGGTCAGGGCGCGCCAGCCGGTGGATGGGCTGTTCCCTGGCGTGGCATGCATAGCACTGCTCAGCCTTCTTGTCCACCAGGGTGCCCACTTCTCCGCTCTCTGTCGAAAAGCGGATACGCCCCTCCTCGTTGAAGATGCGCACCCGCCGGATGCCGGTCTCCTGCCCGATGTCCCGCACCAGGTGGTAAAGCGCCTCCCGGTCGTTGCGCAGCATGGCGTGGCGGGTGCTGCGCAGGATCAGGTCGCTCAGCCGGTCGGCGTCCTGGACTACGATCTGTTTGGACTGAGACCGCTGCATCCCTAAATTGAGATAGCCGAATATCGCGAAGAAGCCTCCGGTGCCCACCACCAGACACACCGCCAGCTTCACCGCCAGTCCGGCGCGCAGCCGCGGACGAAATCTGAGGGGCGGCCCGGCCGGGCGCCCTCCGGTGTTGAGTTCAGGCGCTGTCGCGCCCATCGGTCACCCTCGTTTCCCGCCCGTCACTTCCGGCCGGCCATCACCGGCACGGAGGCGAATTGAGGGGCGTGAGTGTGGTTCTCTTCTTCGCTAGTGAAGATCGGCAGGTGCTTGACCGCCGTCCGGAAGATAAAGAAGCCCAGCGCGATGATGCTCAGCGTCACCATAATCTCGGTCCACTTCGGTATGTACCGTGCGCCGGAGCCGGCCTCCATGCCGGTCAGGCTCACGTTCAGCCGGTTGGTAATAAAGCCGAAAACCACCATCACCGCACAGGCATACAGCGCCGCGGGGCTGCGCCGGACGTGCTCGCGGAACAGCAGCATCGCCGGCAGCAGCAACAGCGCGATCTCCAGGGCAAAAAGATACGTTTCCGTCCGTGGCACGCGCAACAGGCGCAGAGCGTCCCGTTGCAGCAGGTCGAGGAACCGCATCACCAGGTAGAAGGAGAGCAGTACCGCCAGCACCCGGGCCATGCCCTGCAGCAGGGGCAGTTCCAGTTGCCGCCCGAACGCCCGGCTGCTATGCCACGATTCGAAAATCGTCATCGCCAGGCCCACCGTAACTGCCGAAACGAAGAACAATACCGGCAGCAGCGGCGAATACCACAAAGGATAAAGCTTCTCGGGCATGATCACATACAGCGTCCCGAGCGAGGACTGGTGCAGCGTTGAGAGCAGGATCCCGACGATAATCAGCGGGATCTCCACTTTGTGCAGCCACTTCAGCGGCAGGCGCCAGCCGAAGCGTTCGCACACTACCGGAGCGAATTCGAGCGAGAGCACGGTGGTGTACAGGGTCACACACCAGCCCACCTCGAACATCACCGAGTGCGGGTTCCACATGATCAGTGGATGCCAGATGTTGTACGGCTTACCGAGGTCGAACATCAGCGCCACAATCACCAGCAGGTAACCGAGAAACGCCGTCAGGATCGCCGGCCGCACAATCGGTTTGTACTTTTTCAGATTGAAAATGTGCACCGTGGCCGCCAGCGTGAATCCGCCGGCCGCCAAACCCACCCCGCAGAGGATGTCGAAGCCGATCCAGATGCCCCATGGAAATTTGTCTGTCAGGTTCGTTGCTCCGCCCAACCCGTACAGTACACGCACTACCGTGGCATAAGCTCCGCCCGTCATGATCAGGGCGAAGACCCATTGCCAGAACGTCTTGGGAACAAACCGTTTCATTTCGAGGAGCCCTCCCCGGATGGTTTTGTCTGAGGAACCGATCTCGCTGCTTCGGCCAACGCCACTTCCTCGCGGCGGTGCGTAATCCACCATACGCCGCCGAGCAGAACCGAGCCGAGCACCACCACGTCGGGCAGGTGGGACAGCACATCCCAGGTCAACTGGGGCAGGGGCGCGCGCGGCAGGTCGGTCCGCAAGCCCAACTGCTCAAATGGCACCGCTGACAACATCAGCACCGACGTCCCGCCTACTTCGTTCATGCCGTAGATGGCCGGATGGTATTCGCCTGGCTTTTCGGCCAGCCGCTTCCTGGCCTCGGCGATCATCGCATCGCGCTCGCCGCAAATGGTAGCTCCGGTCGGGCAGGCTTCGGTGCAGGCCGTCGGTAGTCCTTTGCTCTGCCGTTCAAAGCACATGTCGCACTTGCGCATCCGGGGAACCATGGCGTCCCATTCGTAGGTAGGCACCTGGAACGGGCACGCCACCATGCAGTAACGGCATCCCATGCACTTGTCCGCGTCGTAGATAACCGGCCCGAGCGCGGTCTTCTCCAATGCGCCCACCGGGCACACCGAAACGCAGGTCGGCGCCTCGCAGTGCATGCACAACCGCCGCGAGAACTTGTCTCCGTGCGTCTGGACGGCCGTCAGTTTGCGCGCGGAAATCTGCTCCTGCTCGGCAATCTTGTCGTCGTAGGGGTTGCCCCACTTCTTGGCGCAGGCTTCTTCACACGCCCGGCAGCCTACGCATAGCGTACTGTCGTAGAGGATGGCTTTAGCCACAATCGTCTCCTCTCCGCTCCCGGCACTCGAGCGGGTTATGAATTTCCTTCAACTGCAATCGAGAGACCAACCAAATGAAAAATGGCCGGCCCCAGGGGCCGGCCATCGTTGGAACGCCGGAATTGCCTCTAGCTGTAACAAATTTCGACAGTTGGGTGGGCCGGGAGCTGCCGGGCGCGGGACGCCGGCTGCTATTTTTCCCCCGGCCATCTGTCGAGAATCTCATCGGAAAGTCTGAAATTTGCCCCACTTTTGCGGCTTAGTGCTCACCGGTGAGGAAAAACTCAGCCGTGATCGCTTTCCAATCCACGTCCGGAATCCCAGCGCAGAGGTCCCCGGCTGGGCGTCCGCCATCGGCCGCCACCGCTCCGGCAAATTGCGGTTGCCGCGCGTAGAGCCGCTCCATGGCCTCCCGCATCCACCCGGTTACCAACTTCGACGGCACCAGGTTGCGCGCCGTGCTCTCCTCGTCCGGCACGAATACCGTCATCAGCCAGCCTTTGCCGTAGGGATCATCGCGTACCAGCGACGGATTAGCCAGCGCCTCGCTGTTCACTTCCACGATCTCTCCCTCGATCGGCGACACCATCTCCGTCTTCTCGCCGCTGCGATAGAAAGACCAGGCCTTCTGCCCCTGCCGGATCCAGTGCCCCGGCTTGGGCAGCTCGATCTTCTCCAATTTGCCCGCCAGTGCCGCTGCAAACTCATCGGCGCCAACCCGCATTACGTTCTTCCGCTCCCGAAGCAACCAGGCATGCCCCGGGTGGTATCGAACGTGATCCGGAACCTGAAATCCTTCCACATAGTTCGCGCCCGCCGCCTCGGCTGCATCCTCGCGGGCCGCCGAAATAACAGGCACCGCCGCCTTGCGCCGGCTGAGAATCGTATCGATAACGATGAATACCAGGAATGTTGCCAGAACTAAGATAACCGCCATGTCCTTATCCGCCTTTCTGTATTCGGCTTCCGCGTTCCCCGCTCAGCCGGTCGCTTTCCTAAAGGGCAACTGACGGGCCATTTGAGACTGGCAATTTCGCACTGATAACTTACATGGAATGAGTAGCTTGGCAACACGATGAAAAATCGTGCGGGTTCAGAGCCTGTTGAAATTTTCGACTGCCATCCCGACGGTCGGCTGATCTTGTCTCTTAATTTATTTAGAATGAATAACTTGGGAGTATTGTTGAAAATTACTACGGAGTGTTGTGAAATCCAACGGCGATCCGGCGGCTACTCGATAAGCAGCACCGCCATCGCCCCGTCAGTGTCCAAATTATCACCGGTTGCGTTTTGCGAGTGCTTGGGAACTTCCGGACGGTCCACCAGCGACAACCCCTTGACCATGCCTGTCAGCAACAGATCGCTCACGATCTTCGCCCGCTCGGCATCGATATTGGTGTCAATCTTGTGAATGAAGGTCCGGTTTTGGGGTGAAAACTCGATTCCGATGTCGTGCGTTGCCGAGCATACCCACACGGTCTGTCCATCAAACGTCTCCGGGCGCTTCCAGATGCGCAGATGATGCCGCATGGCAAACGTGTTGTTCTGCTTTTGAAACACCATCATCTGCTTTTGTCCGTCCAGCAGCAGAATCGACATCGGCGCTTCCTTATACCCGCGTGACTCGGCGATCGCCCGGAATGTCTCCATCGCCGTGTCATGAGTGAGTTCGGCGGCAGTCGACCACCCCGCCGCGTGAAACGCCGCGTCCAGCCGCTGCTCGGTCGCCAGAAACATCAGGCTGGTTATATCCGACGGCTTGGGCGGCTTCTCGGCGTAGGTGCGGTAGGGTTGCGCCTGCACCATCTGCACTAATGCATCCTCATTCGGGATCGCCGGTATCACTGGCGCGGGCGGCGGCGTGGCCACCGGCAGTTCGCTCTTCAACTCCATCGACATCTCGACGCCGGGAACGTACACGATCTCGGCGTCGGATTGCTTCACAAACGCGCCCTTGGTCGTCCCCAGCAGGTCGGCCAGTCCCTTATATCGCTCGGCCACCCGGGCGATCCCCTGGTCCATGCGGGATGAGATGGTGTCGCTGCCGATGATCCCGACGATAGTCCCCTTGTCGTTCACCGTCTCCCGGGCGTTATCGACCTTTTTCAAAACCATCGACACCTTGGAAGACTTGCCGCCCGCCGCCGGGGTCAATTTGGTCAGGTTGAACCCAAGTTCCGCCTGCCCGGACTCGCCGGCCTTCTTTACATCGGTTATCTCTCCCGAAAGCGTGCTCCCGGCGGCGATCAGCAACTCCCCGTTCACCATGACCGGCCGGATGATCAGCGCCTCCACCGGATCCTTCACCTTGGAGGCGTTGCTGGCCATCTTCGTTTTCAGGCGAATCTCGACAGTCGTCCCCGCCGGCACCACCGCTCCGGCGGCGGAAAGCGCCACGAAAATTGACAAAACGAACCCGGCGACCGACAGCCTCATTGTTGTCTATTACTTAACGTCCTTCATCACCTTGTGGATGGCGCTGAAGATCGTCTCTTCGACGGTTTCGTCAAACGGTCCCGGCTGGCCATAGTACAACATCGCGCCGCCGCCTTCGTAGCCGCCTTCTTTCAAAACCCGCAGCGAGGGAATATAGCACGGCACCACGTTGGAGTAGCCAGCAACGATCAGATCGGTCTTGGGATACTCCCGTTTGGCGCGCAGTGAGTAGTCCACCACCACCTCGCCGCCGAGCGCCAGCAGCACCGGCCCGTTGCCGAAGCGGATAGCTTGCACCGGATACGGCAGCCGGCGCACCAGTTTGTCATCCCAGTTAGCCAGCATCGCCTTGGCCCGTTTTCGCGCCGTGGAGTCGTTGCTGGCGAGTTCCTTCTCATAATCCTGGCGGCTGCGATGCGCAAACGTGAGTTCGGTCTGCCGGAATACCGCCTTCAGCTTCGGAGCCACTTTCTTCCTGCGGGTACTGTCGGCCAAAACGGCGTTCACCTGTCCGCCCAGTTCATGACCGTACTTGCGCGCCAGTTCCACCGTACCGCGCGGCAGCGGATTCTGGTCGGCGCCGCACAGTTGCATGAACATGGCAATCGCGCCGGGATGGGCGTCTTCCACCTCCTTCTGCGCAAAGCCCGCATAATCGCCGCTAATTTCATAGATTTGCCCGGTTAGGGTGGTGTTGTGGCAGGCGTAACCGAACAGCACGGCCATCGGCTTTCCATCCGCGCCCTTCACCTCGAACACCGGCACCGTGTGGTCGGTAGGCCCCTTCGGATTGGCACCGTTGGTGAAGCCGCTGGCCGCCGGCTGCCGCCGATTCATGGCGAACCCGGCCTCGGTCTGCCCAAACTCGATCGTGACCGGCCGCATCTGGCCCAGCGCCGACCCGATCACCCAAACGATCTTCTCCTCCAGGCCGGCCGTGTACTCATGGATTCTGGCCTCCTGAACGGGAGTCAGATTGTACATGATCAGCAGGTTGCGGCCCACCACAGGCCCGGTGTGCGTGTGAGAAGCGTTCAACATCAGGCTCGCGCGCGGCAAATCGTAAGCCTTCATCGCCCGTACGGTGACCACATCGGCGAACTCCTGGGAGAAGCCCACCAGGTCCATCGTCACGATCACCACCTTTGAGCGGCCGTCACTGAGCGCCAGCGCCTTGGCTGAGATCGGTAACAGCACCCCGTCGGATTCGTGCGTCCGCGAGGCATAGCCCGACAGCCAGATCGGCTTGGTTGGGGTAATGTCCACCCTGCCCACCCCCGCCTCAAAGCCCTTGGCTAGAAGCAAAGCAGGCAACAAACCGGCCACCACCAGCAGAAGTCTCATTGGTAGAATTTTAGCGCAGTGCTGATCGAGGCCAGCCCGCTTCTAATTTCCCCTTTCAAACCGCGCGTGCCGTTTTCCTGCGCACGGCGTAACGATGATCTTCTTGGTGTGGCTTGCAACGGCGTTCTGGCTCTGCGTCACATCCACCAGCCGGCTCTCCTTGTCATACGTCCCCTGCCAGTTCGGCATCGCCGCCATCGTCCCGTTGGCGTTGTAGCCGAACCCGTAGGTCGTAATCCGGTTCGTCGTCCCGCTCACCCAGCCCTTCATCGACCCAATCTGCCCGTTGTTGTGCCCGGTCGTGTCATAGCGGTACTCCAAGTCCATGCTCGAAGTGCCATCAGCGAATCAGCGGCGAAAAGCACCCCGATCAGGCTGACTCGATTCTCCCGACCCGATTCTCCCCCTCAGGACTTCCGAGGCTTCTATGTCCCAGCCTATCGCGGCAAATCCGGAATAATGAGGATCCTCATGTCACGCCTGGGCGTCTCTCCCCGCGGGCAATCCAGATCGACCTTCTCTCTTTGATATCCCGCGCGTACCAAACAGCCGCGGATAGATTTCCCCCAATTGAGAAATACGTAAATTCGCCCCAAATCGTCGCTTCTCCCATTTCCGGTCGGAAACACTGCACTTCGGTCCAATGTCCGGAATTCCACTCCAGATATGGGAGTCCCCTCCTTCGTGTGCATCCGGAGCGTGAGTTTACATCCGTTGGAAACTACCCATTCCTCACCCGAACAGTTGTCATAAGTGATCGCTATTCTCCTTGTTTGTAACCAGTACGCCGTTAGGTAACTCACGGTCACCGCTCCGCAGAGTCGCCTCCCTACTCGTATTGACACCTGACCAGGAGGTGCATCGTCTAGCCAGCCAACTCCCTGTTCGTTCGTGCGCGTGGACGCCAGCGTCCTGCCCTCTCCATCAAGCTCTTCAACAAAGACTGACCTCACCGGAATACCCGTGGACGTGGACACGACAACCTCGAACGCCGGAGGAGCGTCGGCAGCAATCACGCCCAATTGAGATATTAGAATAGATGCTAGCGCCGTTCTCGTAAGCATTGGCCTACCTCTCATCGTAGGCACCGATCGTAGATCTCGCTATTAAACGCCTTGAAGTCTTTCTCTTGCGGTTGATCTCCACCGTTCACGGTATGGCGAAACTCATGCAAAAGAATAAGTGCCGCGAGCTGAGGCGTATTCATAGTGGTATTCAGTGAATCATTAGCGGCGGAGAAGAAATCAAATGTCTCGTTCTTGCCAGTACTAGAATTGAAGGCTGGAACTCTCGAGAAATCGACCCAATTGTAATCGTAGTTGACTTCAACGATATTCTTGTCAACCGTCTGAGCTACTGCCGGACTGCGGTTCTGAATTTCAAGATCTCCACTTGGCGTTTGTTGGATTACCATCATCCCACCCGCGGTCCGTCGAAAGTCTACAGCCCCAAATGCGGTGGCGGCAGCCTTAGCAGAACTAAATCCGAAGAAACTGTAGCAGTTCTCCTTCTTCAGACGATCGAGTGCACCGGCATAACCGAGAGGGGTTCCGTCTCCATCTGCCTTTTGCCCCCGTCCCCCCACCTGGCGAGCAAGAAACAGCTCATAGTGTTCACTTTCCGCCAGGCCCAACAATCGAGCCACACCGATCTCCGATGTATTTATCGCAACCAGGGGTGTCGCGGGAGGCAGGCCGGCCACGCTGAGGTAGAGTCCGCTCGGGTCCGTGTAATTCACCGGATCCCCCTGCGTATACGCATACCGGTTCCAACTCCCCGGATCCGCCACCCCGCCGCTCGCCATGTACGGGTCCGGCGTCAGGAACCTTCCGTACGCCGCCGAGTACTCCCGGTTCATCGCATACATCGTCCCACTCACCGAACTCGGCTGGTAGGTCGCCCATACACTCCCTCCCGTCCGCGCTTGCCCGTACGGGAAATACGAACTCGCATTCACTCCCTGATCGTGGTAGTAATAACCGTACGGAGCCGCTCGCACCGATCCCAACCGGTCCCGCGCCGCGCCCCATGGCCCCCACCCGCCGGACTCTCCTTCGCCCGTCACCACCTGCCCCAGGAAGTAAGTAATCCCTGTGCACGCAAAAGTGTATCCATATGCCGGATAGGACACTTCCTGAATCTGGCACTTGGCCAGCCGTTTGCC
>JADZGD010000047.1 GCA_020854055.1 Bryobacterales bacterium
GCGACTGGCCGAGGATGATGTTCCCGTTTCCCGGGATTTCCAGACGGATGGCTTTCAGTTCCATAACCGGATGCCGGAGCAATCTCCAATATAATTGAATTGAACCCGCCACCGCGCATGCCAAAAAGCGAAGTTTTTCCTACTGACGAAGCCCTTCTGGAGCACATCGCGCGCCTTCCCCACGCGCGTGCGAACTTCAAGCAACTGGTGCGGGAAACGGGCGCCAAAGGGGAACGCCGGGACGCGATTGAACTCCAATTAAATCGTCTGGTGAATCGCGGCGAACTGGTCGAGTTACACTCGGGCAAGTATGCGGTCACGCGGCTGACACGGGAGTTCGCCGCCGGCCGCCTCAACGCCCACCGCGACGGCTACGCCTTCTTGATTTCCGACTACGCGATTCCCGGTGTGCAGGGGGATGTTTTCATTCCTCCCGATTCGGCCGCCAAGGCGATGAATGGCGACCGGGTGGTGGTACGCATCCGCCGGATCGACGGCGAGGGAAAGGCCGAGGGCGAAATCCTGCGGGTGCTGAAGCGGGCGCATCAGACCGTAGTAGGCGAGTTCCGCATCCGGCCGCGCGGCAACTTTGTCGTGCCGCACGACGAGCGCTTGCAGAGTTGGATCGAAATCCCCGTGGGGATGGAGATTCCGCCACCGGGTGAAGACGTGGACCGGATCGCCGCGCCGGAAGCCGCCGTGGAATCGGTGGAAGATTTGGACGGCATGATCGTCGACGTGGAACTGCTCGACTATCCCGATAAAGACAGCAACGCCGTAGGCCGGGTAATCGAGATTTTGGGGCACCCGGATGATTTCGGCGTCGATGTCGAGATCATGATCCGCAAGCACCACCTGCCGCATCGCTTCCCTCCGGAGGTGATCGCCCAGGCGCAGTCCATCCGGGAAGTGATTTCGGCCGCGGAGATCGCCCGGCGTCAGGATTTCCGCGCACTGGATGTGGTCACCATAGACGGTGAGACGGCCCGCGATTTTGACGATGCCGTCTGGGTGGACCGCCTGCCGGGCGGCAACTTCGCGCTGCACGTGCATATCGGCGACGTCGGCTACTATGTCGCCCCAGGCACGCCGATTGATGACGAAGCCCGGCTGCGCGGAACCAGCGTCTACTTCCCCGACCGCGCGGTGCCGATGCTTCCGCTCGAACTCTCCACCGGAATCTGCTCGCTCAACCCCGGCGTCGACCGTCTGGTGCTTTCCGTGCTGCTCGAAATCGACCACTCGGGCGACGTAGTGGGGCAGCGTTTCACCCACGGCGTGATTCGCAGCAGGGAACGCATGACCTATACCGCCGTGCACGCGCTGCTTGATGGCGACCTGGCGTTGGCCGAACGCTACCGCGGCCTGGCGCCACGATTTGAGTTGATGCGCGAACTGGCGCTGATCCTGAACGCCCGCCGTGTCAAGCGCGGTTCGATTGATTTCGATCTGCCCGAGCCGCTAATCGAATTTGACGAGGCGGGCGAGATGGCCGGTATCGCCCGCAGCCCGCGCAACATCGCCCACCGGATTATTGAGGAGTTCATGCTGGCGGCCAATGAAGCGGTGGCCGGGCACCTGGAGGCGCTGGGGATTCCGTCCGTCTACCGCATCCACGAACCACCGAATCCGGAGCGGGTCTTCGAGTTCGAAAAGGTGGCCGTGCAGTTCGGCGTCTCGCTCGGGATCGGCGGCGCGATGCCGGTGAAGCGCTTCGGGATGGTCGATCGCAAACGCGATGGCCGCAAGATTCGCAAGGACGTCGAACTGCTCCAGCCGGTGAGCATCACCTCGAAGCATTACCAGCGGCTGGTGGCCAAACTCGAAGGCAAGCCGGAGGAGCGGATACTCAACTACCTGATGCTGCGCTCGCTCAGGCAGGCTCGCTACAGCGAAAAGAACCAGGGCCACTTCGCGCTGGCGGCGGCGGCGTACACCCATTTCACCTCGCCGATCCGGCGGTACCCGGACCTGCTGGTCCACCGCATTCTCGCCGCCCGGCTGCGAGACGAGGATCCTCCGTATGCCGAGTCCACGCTGCGCGAACTGGCGCGCGAGTGTTCCGACTCCGAGCGCCACGCAGCCGAGGCCGAGCGCGAATTGATCGAGTGGAAGAAGGCCACGTTCATGGCCGGCCGCGTCGGCGAGGACTTCGCGGCGCTGATCATCAGCACAACCCGCTTCGGAGCATGGATAGAGTTGGAAGAGTTATTTGTCGAAGGGCTGATCCCCGTCGACCTGCTACCCGGAGACCGCTATCAGTATCACGAAAACACTCGCCGGATCATCGGCGAACGCACGCGCCGCCAGTTCGCCATCGGCGACCGCGTGCGGGTGATTCTGGATCGTGTAGACGCTGTTGAGCGCAAACTCCAGTTCTCGCTCTACGAACCCGAAGCGCGGCACAAGCGGCGCAGGTAATAAATTAGGGCCTCCAGGTCACCGCCCAGGCGGTGGACGCGGGATCGATCTCCAAAGAGCCGGTCCCGGCTTTGTGCGACGCGCCTTCCACCGCCGCCGACTGGTAGCGGTAGCCCGCGGTTGCTGGAACCACCAGCCGCTTCGGCGCCGGGCCCGGCTCGCGCCGGAATTCCAGACGCCACCCGGCACGGCGCGGCAGCGGCTCCAGGTTGAGCGAAACGCGGCCAAAGCGCGTGGGCGAATTACGAATTACATACGGCTGGCCGCCGGCCAGTTCCGAATCCCCAATGCCTGCCAGCAGGCGCAGGTCCGTGCCGTCTTCAAGCGCCAGCATGTGCCGCAGGTAGAGCACGCACTCCGCGCTCGCCCAGTTGTGCGGCATGTCGCCCACCACGGCCGATGCGACCGAACCGCGGATGGGCTGCTCCTCGCGCCAACAGTACTGCGGCGTGGCGTGGTTGAGGAATCCGTGAAAACAGAGCTGCGCCCAATCCCTGGCGCCCGCCCACAGGTAGGCATGGGCGACGAACGCCGCGTTGTAACCCCACACGCCTTCGTGCGGCAGCCAGCCCGTCTCGGCCGGGATGTCTTCCTGGGTGACGGCCTGCATCAGCCGGATGTGCCCCTGCACGATGGCATGATCCTTGGGGAAGACCAGGCCGGGGTAGATGGCATGCGAAAGGGCCCACTGCCCGGATTGCGGACGGGGGCGGTCCCAGGGATCCGGCGCCTGCCAGAGCGGGTCTTCTTTCATCAGCATCGGAAGGTACTCGAATCCGGCCGGATGATGGCGCATCTCCTGGCGGGCTGCTTCGAAAAAGGCCGGGCGCAGTTCAGATTCAAGCTTGCGGACCCTATCGAATCCGGCGATCTTCTGCCGGGCCGCGGTTTCGAGAATCGCCTTCAACCCGGCCAGCACCCAGACCGTATTGGTGAGCTCCGCGCGAATGCCGCCGATGCCGCCATCGCCCATGCCGCGCGGCAGGATCCCGTAGCGTCCATTCGATCCGCCTTCGGCGCGTGCCTTCTCGCGCAGGCTCTCCAGATACGCCGCCCCTTTTTCCACTGCGCCCTGCATGGAGCGGAAGTAGCTCCAGTCCTGGGCCAGTTCCGCCTGGCGGGCCAGTGTGAACATGGCGATGCCGGTGTCCTTGTAATGTTGGCGTCCGGCGCCGGCGAACACTCCTCCGCTCGGATCCTGATAGGTCCATGTGGTCTCCAGACCCTTCTGTGCGTCTTCGTCATAGCCAAGATACCGGGCCGATTCCAGGATGAAGTTGCCGTCCACCACCCACAGCCCGCGATAAACCGTGGGACCGACTTGAAAAGTGAGCCGGCCGTCGCGCGCCTCACGCGCCTGCAGGATGTTGCGTGCGCAGGCGGTGAGGAAGTTCTGATAGGGGGTGGGAAGCTGCCAGTTGAGCTTGTCCGGCCACGGTTGCCAGCGCTGCCAGTAATCGCGGGCGCTATCGAGCAGCCGCTGCGGATCGTTCATCGCGGCCATCAATCTTTCGGCGGGCTGGTTCTCCTGCGGGAAGCGAATCAGCATGCGCAACGGTTCGCTCACCGACGCCCGCGCGGCCTTGAAATCAAGCTGGTACCCGCTACCGGTAGGAACAATGCGTCCGCCAGAGGCGTCTAGCAGCATCACAGGGAGTTCCGGGCGGCCCTCGGCGCTGACAATCGTCCGGTTGCCGTCATGCCGCGCGACATGCCGCGCCGCCGTGCGGACCGCCACCAGCCGGCGGGCATGTAGGGCATGCCGGCTGCGCGGCGAAACGTGGAAGATTACGTTGTCCACCCGCCCTTCTCCCGGCTCGTTGGTGGCAAAGGTGGTCAGGTGGATGAGAGCTTCGGGCCGGCTGAGCCAGGTGTGAACGATGGGCACCGCGGGCGATTCCAGTTCCTGCCGCACCAGCGTGTCGGGCTCCATGCCCGCCAGTGAAAAGGTGGCTACCATGGCAAAGTACTGAAGCGCCTGGCCGCGCTCGAAACCGTAGCGCAGTTCGCCGCGGTCGCCGATCAGGCTCTTGAAGTGGTCATCGGGAAAGCAGAAAGCGGTCTGTCCGGAGAGCGGGGCAAAGCGGAAGTCAATTTCCGGCGCTGGGCTGGTACTGGCTTCCAAAGACGGCGCGGCCAATGCGGCGCCGGTGCGGGTAAGAAAGCTGCGGCGGTTCATGAGTTTGATCCATGGTACAACCACTCGATCCCGGCACTACAGCCCGCCGGGTCTCAGGCTTTGGTTGCCTGGGTGCGCGCCAGTTGGCCACGGCTCGAATCGAGCGACAGAAAGCCGCGCACGTTCTCACTGAGAATCTGCGGAAACGTCTTGTCGAGATAAGACCGGATGGAGACGTAGCACTGGTCGCAGGCGTTGGTCCGGGTGAACTCCTCAA
>JADZGD010000048.1 GCA_020854055.1 Bryobacterales bacterium
GCTCCCCGGCATGGATTCGAACCACGATTCACGGCTCCAAAGGCCGCTGTCCTACCATTAGACGACCGGGGAGGATCGAAAGCGTACCTCTCATCTTAGCGGCCCTGGGCTGCTCTCCGCAATTTCTACCGCCGCTGCTGCCGCTGCTGGACTCCTTCACCTTATCCCCTGAAAAACGCAAAATCGCTGTCACCATCATGACGGCTATCGCTTCAACAAGAATATCTATCGTATTATCAATAACATACGCCGAAATAATACATTTTTAGGCCATCCCCGAAAAATCTCCGCTTGACCGCCACTCTATTCAAATGCATAATCCAAATGATCACTTGAAGCGATAAATTGAAGTGGTCAATTGCTCGGAGTCTATTATGAGCCTGCTTCAGACAACCACAAAGCCTACCCGCGAACGCATTTTGGACGCTGCTGAAGCATTGTTTGCCACTCGGGGCTTTCGAGGAACTCCACTCAAAGAAATAACCGAACTGGCCGATGTCAACATCGCCGCCGTCAACTATCATTTCCGCTCCAAGGACGCGTTGGTTCTAGCCGTCTATGAACGCTGCTTTCACCCCCTCAATGAGGAGCGCATGCTACTGCTCAATCAAGCCGAGGCCGCTGCTGCCGGCGCCATCCTCACCCTTGAACAGGTCCTCAACGCCCTGTTTGAACCTATGATGCGTACTTGGCAGACCAATCGGAATTTTATTCTGCTGGTCGGCAGACTGCAAAGCGAACCCGATTCTCAACTCGACCTCTTTATACGGAATTTGTACGCCGCGATGATTCAACGTTTCCTCGACGCCGCCCACCGCGCGGCTCCCGATGTCAGCGAGGCCGACCTGTTCTTCTGGATCCACTTCCTGTTCGGAGGCGTCGTCTATAGCCTCATCAACAGCCAAGATGTTGGGAAACGCTACCCCGGGCAAAGCCTTTCCGAAACTCCGGATGCGTTTCTCAGTAACCTGATTTCATTCGGTACAGCCGGACTTCGGTCGCGAAGCCCGCTAAAATCCTCAAGGAGTTAACCATGATGCTCTCAACACGCAGTCGAATCTGCCTGCGCCAGTGCGGTTTGATACTCCTGGTGCTGGCCACCCTGGCCCTCAAACCCGCCGTAGCACAGGAGTACCGGGCGACGGTACAGGGCATTGTCACCGACCCCAGCAAGGTAGCTGTGCCGGGCGCCAAGGTCACCCTCACCAACCAGAACACCGGAGTTGCGGCGGGCGCCGAAACCGATACTCACGGCCGTTATCTCTTCGAGCTGGTGATCCCCGGTACATATCTTCTGCGTGCCGAAGCCACCGGGTTCGACATCTATGAGATGAAAGACGTACTGGTTCAGGTCCGGTCCGACATCACGATTGATCCGAGCCTGCAGTTGAAAGGCACAACCAGTTCGGTGACTGTGGTCGAGTCTGCAACCACGGTCCAATTCAACAGCAGCTCGGTTGACATGACGATCAACCAGACCATGCTCAAGGAACTTCCGGTGATGGCACGCAATCCGTTCCAACTGGCTACCCTTGATCCGATGGTGGTGAATCGTTATACGGGCGCCTACGCATCGGCCAACGCGAATCCGTTCTTCATGTGGTCGTCCAGCACGATCGATGTGGGCGGTGCCAACTCACGGCAGAACGATCTCTTTGTAGATGGCACGCCGGTACAGATCGGTCCGAAGGGCTCCTATACCCCGCCGATGGATGCCGTGCAGGAGTTCAGCGTGCAGCAAAACACCGTCGATGCCGAGTACGGCCACACCGCCGGCGGCGTCTTGAGCGTCGGCATGAAGTCGGGTACGAACGAGTTCCACGGCACCGCCTATTACTTCGGACGCAACCCCGCGCTGAACGCCGCGGTCAATTCCATCACCCACCAGCCCAGTACCTCCCGCAACCATATCTGGGGTGCAACGCTTGGTAATCCCATCATCAGGAAAAAGTTGTTCGCCTTTACCTCCTACGAGCAGTGGAAGATGAACGAGCCGATCACCAACATCTTCACCCTGCCCACGGATCTGGAGCGGACCGGCAATTTCTCGAAGACCCTGAACGCAATTGGTCTGCCGCAGTCTATCTTCGACCCCTGGTCCACCGCGGTAAATCCCGCCAATGGCGCGGTTACAAGAACACCGTTTCCCGGAAATATCATCCCTGCCGCTAACCTCGATCGCACCGCCGTCCGCTTCATGAAGGACGTCTGGGCGCCCAACAGTCCGGGTGACACGCTGATGGGTCTGGAGAACTTCAAGAAGACGTTCCCGATGAAAACGAAGTACCTCAACTTCAGCGAACGGATCGACTTCAATCCCAGCGATTCATGGCGAATTTTCGGCCGCTACAGCCAGGTAAATACGGACCTGGCCGCCGAACGCTATTCCGGCTCCGTCGCCCAGCGCGACGCCAACGGCGGAATCATGAACAATAAGAACTTCGCGGCCGATGCGGTCTGGATCAAAGACCCGCGAACCGTCTTCACGTTTCGCTTCGGTTACGCCAGCCTGGCCGACAATTACGATTCACCGCCATCAGAAATCTCAGAGCAGCAACTTGCAGAGTTCTGGCCGAACAACGCCTGGTACAAGCCCTACCTCAACGGGCTCCCCAAACTCTACTACCCGGCTCTGTACGTCGGCGACGCCATCTTCGGCCAGGATCTTTACTGGATCCAAACGCCCAGGCATTACAGCGGCCACGCCAGTGTGAGGAGCACGCAGGGCGCGCACAGCCTGAAGGCCGGACTCGAGACCCGCTTTCACTTTGGGGATGTCCACATGCCCAATCCAATGGCATTCGGCTTCTCTCCTACTCCCACCGCGGACACGTTTGAGAATCCAAATTGGGCGCTGACCGGAGATAGCTGGGCCACGTTCCTGGTTGGCGCGCCGGAGGCCGGCATCGCCTCCTACATCGCGCCGCAGCAGACCAGGGTCAGATTCTACGGCCTCTACTTTCAGGACGATTACAAACTAAGCCGCCGCATCACATTGAACCTCGGCCTTCGCTACGAGAACGAAACCGCTCCGCGCGATCCACAGAACAGGCTTACCCGCGCCCTTGACCTGAACGATCCCATTCCCGAATTTCAAAAGACACCTCCACAGTTCCATCCGTTGGTGCAGCAGATGTTCGGAAAGCCATTCACATACAATGGAGCCTTCCATTTCACGGATTCCGCCAACCCGTATAAGTACAACGCGAACCCGCACGTCTTTCTCCCGCGCCTCGGCGTCTCCATTCGAATCAACGATAGAACGTCGTTGCGGGCAGGCTGGGCCCGGTTCGTCGTGCCGCCGCTGGTGGTTTCCAGAACCATCACCGACGATCCCGGCTATTACGGCTTCAGCCAGTCCACTCCGCTCGCGCCGGAGACGCTGGGGGTTCCCGGAGCGCGCCTCGCCAACCCCTTTCCCTCCGGCGTTCTTGCTCCGGTGGGCAAAGCCTACGGCCGCTACACGCAACTGGGCGACAATGTTACCTGGGATAGCCCGACGTTCCGCACCGGCGTCAACGACCGTATCAACTTCTCTCTCCAAAGGTTCATCGGCGCCGGCATACTCGCCGATGCTACTTACTTCATGACCATCAGCCGTGACTTGCCGTACAACAAGAACTTCAACCTGATGGATCCGCAATTACTCTACACGTACAAGGTCGCCGCGGAACAGCCTGCGCCGAATCCCTTTTTCGGTACTTATTCGGAGGCAACCTTCCCGGGTATCCTGAGAAACTATCCGTATGTTCCGGCCACCTATCAACTGCGGCCATACCCGCAGTATCTCGACCTGATCCAGCGCAACACGCCTGGCATCGAAGACCGCTACCACGCTCTTTCGCTTAGCCTGCGAAAGCAATTCAGCCAGGGCTACCAGTTCCAGTGGAATTACGCTTACGCGCGGGAGACGACCGGAGCCTTCTTCAACGACATCGATCAATTCGCCGATCGCTTCACGATGATCGACAGCAACAATCCACGCCACCGGATGACGTTTGCCGGCACCGCCGAACTGCCCGTCGGCAAAGGCCGGCGGTACGCGGCCACCGCTCCGAAGATCGTAGACTTGCTGATCGGGGGCTGGTCGGCCAGCCCGGTACTCTTCATCACTTCGGGTCAGTATCTGCGCTTCGGCCCCGCGATCGCATCTGGCGATCCCTCGATCAGCAACCCAACCCGCGACCGCTATTTCGATGCCGCCAAGTTCCAGATCCTGCCTTCCTATACGCCCAGAACGAATCCCTGGCAGTACGACGGTGTAAGGGGCTCGCCCAACTGGAACCTGGACCTCGCCGTATCCAAATACTTTCCTCTTACCGAGGCCATTAAGCTGGAGTTCCGGATGGAGTCCTATAACCTCACCAACAGCTTCGTTCCCGGACTGCCTAACATGAGTGTCGGGAGCCCGCAGTTCGGGCGCTCTGTCACTCAGGCTAATCTGGGGAGGCAGATGCAGTACACACTGCGCCTCCATTTCTGAGAGGTGCACGACGGGGCGCGGCTCAAACCGCGCCCTGCGTAGTTTTCTGCTCGAGTTGATTGGAGCACTCAATGATCCAGAGAACGGTTATCGCACCTCCGGCCTGCCTGTTAATTGCACTGCTGACGGCGCTTTCAAGCCAGCCCGCCAGAACGCAAACCGGCTCGACGCAAACGGGCGGCTGGTCCGGCTTCGCTACGTTGCCCCAACTGCGCAACGCCGAGACGCGTTCAATCTCGGCTGAGAATCCAACCGGAGCGCGCGCCGGTGGAGCCAGGGCGGTCCCCACGCCGTTAAGCGATGCATCCGCTCTTGGCACTGGTTGGAAGGTGAGCCCGGACATCGTGCTGCCCCGGCGTAGAACGGTAACCATTGCCGACATTGAGGGGCCCGCCATAATCCAGCACATCTGGATAACCGTCTCCGAAGCGGCCTATCGTGATGCGATCCTCCGCATCTACTGGGACGGCGAAGCGAATCCCTCGGTGGAAGCTCCGGTGGGAGACTTCTTCACGAATGCGCATGCCATGCGTTATCCGGTGAACTCGTTGATGATGGCTTCCAATCCGAGCGGTGGCTTCAATTCGTACTGGCCGATGCCGTTCCGCAAACAGGCTCGTATTACGGTCGAGAATCAGCGGCCCGAAGATATCCCGGGCTTCTTCTATCAGATCACTTATTCGCTTGAGCCGGTGGCAAGCGACGCCGCCTACTTTCATGCATCGTGGCGGAGGTCGATGACCACCCGGGAGCACCCCGAGCACGTCGTTGCGGATGGCATCGAAGGCCAGGGGCACTACGTAGGCACTTTCATCGGCTGGGAACAGCTTTCCAACGGCTGGTGGGGTGAGGGCGAGGTGAAGTTCTACCTGGATGGAGATACGAAATTCCCAACCATCTGTTACACCGGAACCGAAGATTATTTTGGCGGCGCCTGGAACTTCGGCGACACTACGTTTTCTGGACCGTTCCTCGGTTACCCGCTATTTCACAAACCCGCCGGACAGATTCCCAAGCACGCGCTCTATCGCTGGCACGTTCCGGATCCCATCCGTTTTAAGCGGAATCTGAAGGTCACCATCCAGGCATTGGGACATTGGCCCAACAGCAAATTTCAGCCGCTAACCGACGATATTTCATCGGTTGCCTATTGGTACCAAACCGAACCTCACCACACGTTTCCTCAAATGCCGCCGCGCGAGGCCCGGTTCCCGCGATGAAGCAAGCCGCGCTCCCCGCACTCCTTCTGCCCGCGGCCGCCATGCTCGCGCTATTTGCGCCGCCTGCGGTCGAATCCGCCAATACGCCGGATTTTGAGCGGATCGACGCCCACGCCCATCTCGCTCCCCCACCGCCCCAGTTTCTGCAAATGCTCGATCGCCAGAGAATCCGGATTCTGAATGTGACACTGATCGATCCGCAGGTTCCCGGTTTTGACACACCGGAGCCGCAGGCATCCTGGGCAGCAAAGATCGCGCTGGCTTCGGGTGGGCGCATCGCCTGGACTTCACCGTTTGATCCCACCGGGTTTGCCGCCTCCGGTTGGGCACGGAGAGAAATCCATCGCCTGAGCGCCGATATGCACCGCGGCGCGGTAGCGGTGAAAATGTACAAACCGATCGGCCTTTGTCTGAAGGACGCTGCGGGCAAGTACGTGCTACCGGACGACCCGGTGTTTTCGCCGCCGCTCGAAGCGATCGCCGCCGGCGGAGCGACGCTGCTTGCCCACCTCTCCGAACCTCGCTCCAGTTGGCGCCCGCTCGATCCGGCAGATCCCCATTACGGCTACTACCAGGCAAATCCCGATTGGCATATGTTCCGCTACCCGGATCGCCCATCATGGGATGCGATCATCGCTGCGCGTGACCGCATGCTCGCCGCGCATCCGTCGCTGCGCGTTGTCGGCTGTCATCTGGGCAGCATGGAGCACGATGTGGATGAAGTCGCCAGGCGTCTCGATCGATACCCGAACTTCGCTATCGATACCGCCGCGCGGTTGTCCGATCTTCAACGGCAGCCTCGCGCCAAAGTTCGCCGGTTCCTCCTCAAGTACCAGGATCGGGTCCTGTGGGGCACCGACCTGCTCGAACTCAAGTGGGAAGATGCTGCCGCGGCCACCGCTCGCTGCGAAGCAGCCTATCAACACGATTGGCGATACTTCGCCTCGGAACTCGCGCTTCCCCCAACCGTTCTGAGGAAGATCTTTCGTGATAACTCATTGCGGTGGATTCCCGGTTTAGCGGCTGGATTCGCGCCCGCTGTCCCTCATACACAGTCTCAACCGGGCAGGCCATTGCCCGCGGTGGATCAAGTCTTATCGCGATACCTGCAGGCGATGGGAGGCGAACGGGGGCTGAACGGTATCGCCACTCTCGCCGCAACCGGCACCGTATCCGTGGTGACCTACGGCCAGTGGGGCCAGTACCGGGAGTTTGCCAAAGCGCCACGCAGCCTGCGCCGGACGTTCCGGTTCCCCGGCTACGCCTCGCTCGACCGGGCGTTCAACGGAACGCGTGGTTGGGAAGAAAGTCCCGAGTACGGCGTCGAAATCCTCTCCGGTTCGCGGCTGTCCGCGGTTCGGCGATTGTCGGAGTTTCGCCTGCCGCTTACAATCCGCGCCGTTTATCCAAAGATCACCGTGAAGGGCCTGGCACGCATCGACGAATTCGATGCGGTGATCCTTGATTGCCGCACCGCCGCCGGGGAGCAGGATCAACTCTGGTTTGACCAAGCCTCCGGGCTTTTGCTGGCCGTCGATCTTTCGGAAACCTTCGCCAACGGGGTGGTGCAGCGCATTCGCTACCAGTTTGAAGACTACCGCCCTGTCAACGGAGTGCCGCTAGCTCACCGCATCCGCTACGAGAGTCCGCGCATGATCTGGGTTGTCACCCGTCACGTGGCCGTCAATGTGCCGGTGGATGAAGCGGTTTTTGAACCGCCTACATAACCGCAACCGGAGGAGCCGGTTCGTCCGGAGCGCCTGCCCGGGCCAGCGGAACCCGGATCATCACCGCCGCTACCACCAGTAATACAATCAACGCCGCCACCGGCGGCGGCGTCGCGAAGATCTCCGGAAGCGGCTTGCGGGCAAAGCTGAATCCGGCCTTCACCAGGCCCATCAGGGCTTCCCCGGCGATCAATCCGGAGGCTGTCAGTACGCCGGCATTCTCAACTCTCGCCTTCTGCGCTTCGTTGAAGCCCCGTTTATCGCGGAGACCGTCGGTCACCCAGCGAATCAATCCGCCGATGAAGATCGCGAACGTGGTTTCAAGCGGCAGATACATCCCTACCGCGAACAGCATCGGGCTTTTCACCTGAACCATGATCA
>JADZGD010000049.1 GCA_020854055.1 Bryobacterales bacterium
CATTAGGGGTCTACCGGCTGATCCGCCACCGCCACGTCACTGGCGGCGGCATGCGGGTTGGCATGTGGAGACTGACTGCATGGTCGTTTCTGATGGCTACTTGTCATGGCGCAGGCCTGATGGTTCTTCCGGTGTTTCTCGGAATGGCCACACCGGCCCAGGCCGCAAGTTGCCACGCCGCGGACGTAGCGTCAGCGAATGTCGCGACGGTGACACTGCTACATGGCGCCGGGTACCTTGTCGCAACTGCGGCTACGGCCTGGCTGGTATTCAGGAGACTCGGCGTCGGGGTACTGCGCAAGGCGTGGTTCAACCTCGATCTGGTGTGGGCGATCGCCCTGATCGGTACAGGCATCCTGACGGTTGCGGGGTGATCTCCAATTGGAAGAATCCTGAACGTCACATCATAGGCGATTGCGCGCGGGTGGCACATGGTGGCACGCGGGCCTCGGTACAGAGCCGCGACCGTAAGGGAGCGGATACTGAGGAAAGGGGCCTGGGTAAGTGACTGACATGGAGGAGCTATCAATGAATCCGAACAAAGCTTTGTGGGAAAAAGGCGACTTTACCCAGATCGCCGCTTTCATGCGGGAGTCTGGAGAAGCAGTCGTCAGGTCTCTCCGGATAGCGCCCCCGCTACGGGTCTTGGATCTGGGCTGCGGAGACGGCACAACCGCGGTTCCCTTAGCCGCCTGGGGGGCGGAAGTGGTCGGAATCGACATCGCCAGGAACCTCGTCGCGGCTGGAAAGAAACGCGCCTCGGAGGCTGGTCTCGATCGCCTGAAATTTCAAGAGGGAGATGCCTGCAACTTGCAGGGCGTTGACGAATACTCGTTTGACCTGACCCTCTCCGTATTTGGTGCCATGTTTGCACCCCGGCCCATCGACGTAGCCAGGGAGATGGTCCGCGTCACAAAACCAGGTGGCCGTATCGTGATGGGAAACTGGATTCCAAACGATCCAACATTCGTGTCGCAGCTCCTGAAGATGAGCTCAGCCTTCACGCCTCCGCCTCCGGAAGACTTCGTCAGTCCAATGACGTGGGGTATGGATACGCACATCATCGAACGCTTTGGCCAGGCCGGAGTGCCCAAAGAGAACATATCCATGACCAAGGACACGTACCACTTCATATCGTCCGACAAGAGTCCAGCCTACTTTATCGAATCCCTCAGGCGATTCTATGGACCAACCATGAATGCCTTCGAAGCGGCAGAACAGGCCGGAAAGGCCGAGGAGCTTCACAGCCAACTTCTGGCGCTTGCGAAGACAGAGAACAAGAGCGCCAACGGCGGCACCTCAATACCCGCCACCTTTATGCGAGTCATAGTCAACCTCTGAGGAGCATGCACATGAAGATGAAGAACCAGCAATACGAACAACTCGCTGGTGCCGGGTTTCCGGCGCGGCGAACTACAACCAACAGGTCTGAGGCCCTCGCCGAACGTCTCGAGGCCGGAGCGGCGGCATTGGCTGCATTTGCGGCGCCGCTCTCCGAAGAGCATTGGCAAACGCGCCTTCCCAAGGACAGGCGCAAGGTCGGAGTAGTGGTTCACCACGTTGCGAGCATGTATCCGTTGGAGATTCAACTTGCGAAGCTGCTCGCCGCCGGCCGGCCGATCACGGATGTGACCTGGTGCGCTGTCGACGCCATAAACCGTGATCACGCGCGAGATAACGACGGCGTCACCAAAGAAGCCGCGCTCGCCTTGTTGGCGGCTAACAGCGCGGCGGCGGCCGCGGCGATCCGCGGTTTGGACGATGAAGAGCTGGACCGGGCCGCGCCGGTGTCGCTGAACAGCGACGCCCCGCTCACCTGCCAGTTCTTTCTGGAGGACCACGCGGTGCGCCATAGTTACCATCACCTCGCCGGGATCCGGGCAGCCCTTGCCCCCGGAGACCCAAGCCTGAAGCCGGCGCTGGGGTGAACATAGGGCCAGGACGGACGAACACACGGGCCGATGATGGCAACGCCGGGAGGTCACAATGAATACGGTGAATAAGGGACTCAAGTTGCTGGCCGTTCTGGCCCATCCCGATGATGAGTCCCTCGGTTTCGGGGGCACGTTCGCCAGGTACGCGGCTGAAGGGATCGAGACCTTCCTCGTCACCGCCACGCGCGGAGAACGCGGCCGCTTCGGCCCAGGAGGAGAGCGCGGCGATCCGGTGGAAGTGGGACGGGTTCGTGAGGTGGAATTGCGGGCCGCCGCCGCGGTGCTCGGGATCCGGGAAGTCTGCGTGCTGGGCTTCCCGGACGGCGCCGTTGATAACGTTCCGGCTGCGACTGCCGTTGGTGCGATCGTCGCGCACATCCGGCGCATTCGTCCCGATGTGATCGTCACCTTCGGTCCGGAGGGGGCCTATGGGCACCCCGACCACATCGCCATCTCCCAATTCACGACCGCGGCCACCGTCTGCGCGGCCGACAGCGGATACCGCATTGACGGCGGCTCACAAATGGATTCGTTTGCGCCTCACCGCGCCGCAAAACTCCACTACCTGGCATGGCGAAAAGACAAGTGGGAGGCCTATCAGGCCGCCTTTCGCAAGCTGACGTCGATGGTCGATGGCGTTGAGCGGCAGGCCACTCCCTGGCCCGATTGGGCCGTAACAACCCAGATCGACACCTCCGCCTTTTGGACCATCGTCTGGAAAGCCGTCCGCTGCCATCAAACGCAGATGTCCATCTACGAGCGGCTGGACGATCTCACGGAAGAACAGCAGACCGCGCTGTGGGGCTCACAGGAGTTCTATCGAGTCTATAGCTCCCTCAACGGCCGGCGAAAGCGAGAAACCGATCTCTTTGAAGGGCTACGGTGAATGAATATGTCCGATCGTGCTCGTATCGAACAACTTAGATTCCGCGCCGCTCCTCTCGAGATGACGGATGAGCAGTTTCGCTTACTCGGCCACGACCTAGTGGATCGGATCGCGGGGTTCATGGCTTCTCTACGCACGCTTCCGGTGACGCCTGCCGAATCCCCGGAGGAAGTTCGCGCCGCCTTGGCTACGCCTCGTGTCTTGCCGGAGGAAGGCGGGGACCCCATGGCGCTGCTGCGGGAGGCCACGGGTTTGCTATTGGAGCACTCGCTTTTCAACGGCCATCCGCGTTTCTACGGCTACATCACATCCAGCGCAGCGCCCATCGGTATGCTGGCGGACTTGTTGGCCGCCGCCGTAAATTCGAATGTCGGCGCCTGGAACCTGGCTCCCATGGCCACCGAAATGGAGGCCCAGGTGATTCGATGGCTGGCGCAGTTCATCGGCTACCCGGCCGACTGTGGCGGCCTGCTCCTGAGCGGCGGCAATATGGCCAATCTCACGTGCTTCCTGGCTGCCCGCGCCGCGATGGCCGGCTGGGACGTCCGCAAACAAGGTGTCGCCGGCGGACCGCGTCTCTGTGTCTATGCCTCCACGGAAACTCACACATGGATCCAGAAAGCCGCTGACCTGGCGGGTCTCGGTACGGA
>JADZGD010000050.1 GCA_020854055.1 Bryobacterales bacterium
AAATCGCCAGCGCCGCAATGCCCCAGATCATCGGCATCATCCCCCGGCCAAGAAAAATGAAGCCCGTCCAGGTGAAGATCCGCTTGCTGGTTTCTCCATCCCGGGCCGAAAACGTGCGCATGGCCGTGGTCTGCCAGCAGGTGTCCACGGCCAGCCAGAGCAGTATCTGGAAGGCGATGAAGGACCATCCGTATTCAGGGTTGACGATGGGATCGAAACCTGCGGCGCCCATGTTGCGAACGACCACGTCGTGCATATTCTGAATGCCGGCGTGGGCGATGCTAAGCACCGTCACCACGATGGTGCCCGCGCTCAGCGCCACAAATTGAATGAAGTCCGTAATCACGACGGAGACCATGCCACCCAGCACCGTATAGATCAACTCCAGCAACAGGATGCCGGTCATCACCAGCTTCAGATACTCCATCGGGATGCCGCTGATGGTGGCAAGGAACATCCCCTCGATCTTGAGGAATATGCCCATGTTCAGTATGCCGCCGGTAGCCACCAGAACACCGGCCAGCACTCGCAACCGGCGGCTGTAGCGCACTTCGAAGAACTCGGGCACCGTCATCAACTGGAGCTCGCGCAGTTTCCTGATGATCAACCCGGTGCGGCCTACGAAGATCATCACACTGCCGGCGATCAGTCCGGTGATAAACGACGCAAACCCGGTGGTGTAACCCAGTTCGGCATAGTACATGAAGGTGACCGTGCCGATCTCGGTGGCGGCGAGCGTCGCGATGCCGAGGAACAATCCGACGTTACGTCCGGCAATCAGGAAGTCGGAAAGTCCCGAAATGTAGCGTTTACCGTATAGTCCGGCCGCAAGCGAGGCAGCCAGATAGAGGACAATAATGGACCAGTCGAGAATGGAGAGATTCAAGCAGGGTTACTCCGCCAGAAAGATGTCATCATCGGCGATGTTGGGAATGCCGACCACCAGCACGCGCATGCGGCCCCTGGCCCCGTGGACGACACCGGGTGGGATGTGTACAATGGAGCCCTTGCGAACTTCATGCTCTACGCCGTCCAGCAACAGGGTGCCGCCGCCGTCCACCACGTAATAGAGTTCGGTAGCGATCTTGTGGTAATGCAGTTTGGCGCCGTCAATATCCACGGCATGTGCCCAGGCGGCGACGTTCCGGTCACCGCGGCTGATCAACAGGTCACGCCACCCGCAGGAGGAGCGCTCCCGGGGCGACTCGCCCTCGTGGCGAATCAACAAGACGCCGCCAGCGGCGGTGGTTTCTTTGCTCAACGAGTGTGTCCTCTTGTCGTTCTACTTTATCTCAGAATGAAAGCGGCCACTCCGATAGTTGGAGGATCGATCCAGTGTTGAGGCAGGCAATCGGGCGGCGGGCGTGCTGGATAGGTCCGCTGCTGGTGATCCTGCTGACCGGCGTCTTCTACTGGAAACTGGCATTTACCAGCCAGTACGTGTGGTTCGACCATCCGGATATGGTGAACCTGGAATTGCCCCGGCTGCAATATCAGGCCTGGCAGATCCATCACCGGCACTTCCCGTTATGGGATCCCAACATCTGGTGCGGACAGCCGCTCATCGGGCAGACACAGCCGGGTCCACTCTATCCGCTGAATCTACTATTTCTGCTGCTGCCGATGGAAGAGGGCTATCTGAGGCCGCAGTTCCTGAACGGGTACTATGTCTTCCTGCACATGCTGGCCGCGCTCTTCGCTTACGCGCTGGCGCGCGAGTTACGGATGGGGAGAGCGGCTTCGGTCATGTGCGGCTGTCTGTTCAGCTTCAGCGGATTCATGGGGACGGTGCCCTGGCTGGACGTGATGAACGGCGGCATTACCACGCCACTGGCGGCGCTTTACCTGATCCGCGCGATACGGGGGGAGAGGCGGGTGGCGAGTGCGGCGCTGTGCGGATTGTTTCTGGGTGTCGCATGGCTCAGCGGACACCATGAGTTGCCGCTCCTGGTCACCCTGGCGGTGATGGCCGCATGGGCCATCGCGGTGTGGAAAGATCGCCGGCTGCTGGGGCCGGCGGCTCTGTCGCTAGTAATTTTCGCGCTGGTGAGCGCCGCCCAGATGTGGCCGACGATGGAGTTCGGGCGGCTGTCCCGGCGATGGATGGGGACCGAGATCCCAGCCGGGTGGAAAGACACCGTTCCCTACCGGATACACACGATCTATTCGATGCCGCCGAGAGGACTGGCCGAGTCCGTTCTTCCAGGGCTGGACACTTACGGAGACACGGCGCCATTCGCGGGAGCGGTGGCGATTGGACTGGCGCTTCTGGCGGTGGCGGCACGCTGGAGCGACCGCAAGGTGCGGTGGATGGCAGCGTTGACACTGACAGCGGCGGTGTACGCCCTGGGGGCGTTTACCCCGCTGCAGGGGTTTCTCTACGCGGTTGTGCCCAACCTCGACAAAGCACGGTTACCGGTGAGGGCGCTTCACCTTTTCAACCTGGGACTGGCGGCACTGGCGGCATTCGGATTCGATGTGCTGCTACGGAAGGAAAGCGAGACCTGGAGCCGGAGAGTGGCGCGGGCGCTGGGCATCTATGCCCTCGTCGTGCTGACGGCGCTGGCCGCCGGGCTCGTCTGGCGCCAGCCGGGCAGCAATCGGATGTGGATCTCCGGCTTCTGCGCGGCAGCAGGTTGGGCAGTGATGACCGCTTACCGGCAGAAGATGGCCCTGGCCGGAATGGTGACAGTGGCGCTGTTCGGACTGGTGTTGACCGAGTTGACCGGCCTGGTCTCTCCCTTGATGACGTACAGCGGAGAGGGGGGCAAGGATCTGAGATTTGCCGGGAACCTGACGCGGTTCCACGACATCGGCCGATTCCTCAAGCGGCAGCCGGAGTACACCCGCGTGGTGGTGAACGACACCGATGTACCGATCAACCTGGGCGACCAGGAGGGCTTTGAGATGCACCAGGGCTACGTGGCGGGTGTTCCCGAAAACCTGTTTCGGATGGAACTGCACCTGCCACGGGTTCAGCAGTTGATTGGGATCACGCACTGGGTAGCAAAGGAACCGGCGCGTCCGAAGTTCGAGGACGTCTTCACCGGCTCAAGCGGGGTCAAGGTATTTCGAGTGCCGGAGGCGATGCCGCGGGCTTGGATGGTCCACCGGGTGGAAAGCGTTGCGGGCTTCGATCAATTGAATCCACGGTTGGCGGATCCTGGCCTCGACTTCCACAACACGGCGGTAACCATCGGCCCGGCGCCGGCGCTTGAGACCTGCCAGGGTCCCGATTCGGTGAAGATTCTCCGCAAGGGACCGGACCGGGTGACGGTTGCGGTTGATGCGCAGTGCCGCGGGCTCCTGGTGGTCGGTGACGGCTACTTCCCGGGATGGCGGGTGAAGATCGACGGGCAGCCTGGTACCGTCCTTCCGGTGTACGGCATGCTCCGCGGAGTGGTGGTAACGGGCGGGAAACACACCGTCGACATGATCTACCGGCCGGCTTCGGTAAGTGGGGGACTGGCATTAAGCCTGCTGGGCGTGGCGCTGTCGCTCTGGCTCTGGCGGCGGCAGCGGCCCTGAAAGCCGGCGCTGGTATTCTATACTAGAAGGTTAAAACGGTCTTAAATTCACTTTTATCGATCCTCCATTTTTCCCGAAAGCGACATGAGCATACGTCTATCCAATGGGACTGAGATCCCGATCGAAATGCACAAGGTCCGGGTGGTACAGAAAGTCCGGCTGGCGCCGGCCCGGGACCGTTTACGCGCGATTGAGGAGGCCGGATACAACACGTTCCTGCTGCGAACGCGCGACATCTTTCTTGACATGCTGACCGATAGCGGCACCAACGCCATGACCGATAACCAGTTGGCGGCGATGATGCAGTCCGACGACGCCTACGCCGGATCGGAGAGCTTCTACAAACTGGCCGGCGCGGTGAAGGATATCTTTGGTTTGGAATATGTTCTCCCCGCCCACCAGGGACGAGCGGCCGAGCACCTGCTGGCCAAGACGTTCGTGAAGCCGGGACACATCGTCCCGATGAATTACCACTTCACCACCACCAAGGCGCATTTCGACCTGGCCGGCGCAAAGGTGTTGGAGCTGTACACCGATGAAGCATTGAATGCCGAGAGCGATTGTCCGTTCAAGGGGAACATGGACCTGAGCCGGCTGAGGGCGGCGCTCGAAAAGGCGGGGCCTGAGAACGTTTCGTTTGTGCGGATGGAGGCGACCACCAACCTGATCGGCGGGCAGCCGTTTTCGCTCGAAAACCTGCGGGCAGTGAAGGCGCTGGTGGAGCCGCTGGGGATCTTTCTGGTGGTGGACGGCAGTCTGATTTCGGAGAACGCCTATTTCATCCGGCAGCGGGAGCCCGGCTACCAGGACAAGTCGATCCTGGAGATCATCCGCGAGATTATGGCTGTGGCCGACCTGTGCTACCTTTCCGGGCGAAAAAGCTGCAGCGTGCGCGGCGGATTGATCGCCACCAACCGCAAGGATCTGTACGAGGCGATTCGCCCGTGGCTGCCAGTCTATGAGGGCTTCTTCACTTATGGCGGCATGTCGTCGAAGGAAGTGGAAGCGATGGCGGTGGGCATCCGGGAGATGACGGAACTGGAAGTTGCCGGCGCTTCAGCCGATGCCATCAAGTACTTCGTGGGGCTGCTCCGGCAAAAGAAGATCCCTGTCGTAACACCGGCCGGTGGCCTTGCCTGCCATGTAGACGCGATGCGGTTCATCGACCACGTCCCACAGTCCAGGTATCCGGCTGGCGCACTGGCAGCGGCGGTATATATCGCATCGGGCGCCCGCGGAATGGAACGGGGATCGGTCTCGATGGATCGCGATTCGGAAGGAAATGATGTGCCTTCCGACATGGAACTGCTACGCCTGGCGGTGCCGAGGCGCGTCTATACGATGTCGCACTACCAATATGTGGCCGACCGGCTGGAGTGGCTCTACGCACGCCGCCGGATGATCGGCGGGCTCGAGTTCTACGAGGAACCGCCGGTGCTGCGCTTTTTCGCCGGAAAGATGCGCACGATAGGCAACTGGGGAGCAGAGTTGACGGCGGCGTTCGAGAAGGATTTCGGGACCCAGTGTTAAGACTGATAAAGCTTCGGCCTAGTCGTGCGGAGGTTTGAATGCGCCCAGCCTGCGTACACCTTGATTGCGGACTGCCGCCAACAAGTCCCCTACGCTCTGTTTTGTTACCGGGTGAACCCACTCGGGATCGAGTTCGGCTAGCGGCTCCAGCACGAAGCGTCGCTGCTGCAGGCGGGGGTGGGGCACGGTGAGTGGCGCGCTGTCGATAACAAAACGGCCGAAGGAGAGAATGTCAATATCGATGGTTCGCGGCCCATTGCGGACCGTGCGTTTGCGTCCGAGCGCAAGTTCCACCCTGGTGGTGCGGCGGAGTAGTTGCATTGGCTGCAGCGAGGTCGAAATGCCGGCCACCAGGTTCAGAAAGCTGGGCTGGGCCTCGAAGTCTCTCGGGTCAGTTTCATACACCGAGGAGAGACGGTCGATGATGAGGTCGGGAGCCGCCAGACGCTGCAAGGCCTGCGTGAGGTGAAGTTCACGATCCCCAAGGTTGGAACCGAGTGAGAGATACGCGGTTTTCACACTAAAAAAGGCTATCCTGGAGCCCGCCCGGCGTTTTCCGTTGCACTTTGAAATATTCAAAGGCGCGTCCGGTCGCTACGCGCCCGCGAGGAGTGCGGTCGATGAACCCCAACTGCATCAGGTAGGGTTCGTAAACCTCTTCGATGGTGTCCGCCTCTTCGTCGATCGAGGCGGCAATCGTATTCACGCCGACCGGGCCGCCGGAGTATTTGACCAGCACGGTCATCATAATCTTCTGGTCGATCTCATCGAGGCCAAAACGATCGACTTCAAGCAGATCGAGCGCGGTGCGGGCGACATCGAGGTCGATGTGGCCGGCGGCGCGCACCTGGGCGTAGTCGCGAACACGGCGCAGCAGGCGGTTGGCGATTCGCGGTGTGCCACGGCTACGGCGGGCCACCTCCTCGGCGCCGGCCTGATCGATGGTGACGTCGAGCAGCTTTGCAGACCGCAGGACAATGCGGGTGAGTTCCGGCACGCCGTAATGATTCAGCCGCAGCACCAGCCCGAAGCGGCCGCGCAGCGGGGCGCTGACCAGACCCTGGCGGGTGGTGGCTCCAATGGCTGTGAAGCGCGGTACCGGCAACGAATGGGTGCGGGCGCCGGGACCGGCCCCGATAAGAATATCCACGCGGAAATCTTCGAGCGCCGAGTAGAGCATTTCCTCCACGTCGGGCAATAGGCGGTGGATCTCATCGATAAAGAAGACCTGGCGGGCACGGATGTTGCTGAGGATACCGGTGAGGTCAAGTTTCTTCTGAAGAATCGGACCCGAGGTCTGGTCGAAACCGACTTCGAGTTCCGTGGCGATAATATTGGCGAGCGTGGTCTTGCCAAGGCCCGGAGGCCCATAGAGCAGCACATGGTCCATCGCCTCGCCACGGCGGCGCGCGGCCTCGATGGCGATGGCGAGGTTTTCCTTGAGCTTGGCCTGACCCGTAAAATCGGCAAGCCGGCTGGGACGAAGGCTGATTTCGAACTGTTGATCGTCAGCCTGGGCGGAAGGCGATACGATCCCCTTATCTCGCATGGGCAAAGCTTTTTCCTAGCGTACCAGTTCGAGCGCGCGGCGGAATAAAGGCTCGAAATCCGGCGGCGTGCCGGAAGCCTTGGCCTTGCGGATGGCCGCCTCGGCGGCGGAACGGTTACAGCCCAGGTTAATCAGCGCCGAGAGCACGTCCTGATCGACCGGCGAAAGAGCTTCCACCGGAGGCTGCGCCGGACCGGCAATGGCAGCGCCGGCGAGCCCCTCCAGTTTATCCCGCAACTCCAGCACAACCCGCTCGGCGGTCTTTTTGCCGACGCCCGGGATGCGCACCAGGGTGGCGATCCCGCCGGCCCGGATCGCCGAGATGAGTTCTCCCGTGGAGAGTCCGGAAAGAACGGTTACGGCCAGTTTCGGCCCGATGCCGCTGACGGTGATCAGCTTTTCGAAAAGCGTCTTCTCTTCGGAAGTAAGGAACCCAAACAGAGAAATGGCATCTTCGCGGACGTGCGTATGAATGCGAAGCCGCACCTCTGTGCCTTCGCCGGGCAGAGCGGTGAAGGTGGAGATGGGAATGGTGACATCATAGCCCACCCCGCCGGACTCCACGATCACCTGATTGGGATGCTTTTCGAGCACGAGGCCGCGTAAATGGGCGATCATAACGATAGGTTAGCGAAAGACCGGCGAACATACGAAACAATGGCTCGAAGGCTATTCTTTGTGCCGGAGTTCCGCCGCGGCATGGCGGAGCTGCGCGGCGAAGAGGCACACCATCTGACACGGGTGCTGCGGGTTGAGAAAGGACAAAAGTACGAGCTTTCCGACAACCGCTCCGTGTGGCTGGCGGAGGTGGAAACCGCCCGCAAGGAAAGCATAAGTTTCCGGCTGATTGAACCGGTAGAACGGCCGGCGCTGCCCGTACGAATCGTCTTGTACATGGCGCTGATCAAGTTCGAGCGCCTGGAATGGGCTATCGAAAAGGCGACCGAACTGGGCGTAGAAGCAATTGTACCGGTAGGGACAAGCCGCAGCGAAGATGGCCTGGAGAAGGCAGCGCAAAAGCGGCTGGAGCGTTGGCGCAAGGTAGCCTTCGAGGCCAGCCAGCAATCGCGGCGGGCTCACCTGGCACGAGTGGAAGAGCCCATCAAATTCGCCGCGGCGCTGACGTCGGATGCAAATCTGCGGTTCTTTGCCGACGAAACCGGCGGCACGCCGCTCGCAAACACTTGGCCGCCAGGCCGCAAGCAAGGAACTTCCATCGCGTTACTGATTGGTCCCGAGGGCGGGTGGACCGAAGCCGAGCGCCAGGGCGCGCGCGAGGCCGGTTGGACCCCGGTCACACTCGGGCCGTTTGTTCTCCGCGCCGAAACCGCGGCACTGGCGGCGCTGGCAATCGCGGGCAGCGCCCTTTTCCAAACTCCCTGACGGCGTCTTAGAGTGCCAGGATATTGGCGGTGGGCAGGTTGGCCCCGATAAGGTGGCAGGGAGCGGCTATATAGCCCTGCCTGCCGGAGTACCTCCTCGCGTTGGCAGCCGCCTCACGCCGGACATCACGGGGCAAGCCGGCGCACCAGGCACGGTGGTTATTGATGAAACCGTGAAACGCAACAGGGTAGCCGAAGTCGTGCGCCAAGGCTCTTCCCACCATGCCGCGGCCCAGCCACCAGACCGGACGCAACACGTCGATTTCGATCTCGAGCAGGTCGCGAAAACGGGATCGGGTCAAACTGGTGCCGAAGTGAAGGACCTTCACACCACAGGCGTGGACTAGTTGGGTCATTTCTACCAGCCATCGCTTCGGGTACCGGAGAAAAGCGCCGGGACTATGAAGCAACGGCTCGTGGCCACCCGCAGCTTCCGAAACATAGACGAAATCAGTGAGGCCTCCCGCCGCAGCGAGAACACGCCGCACAATCTCCGCATCGATCTCGTAGACGCGGGCCATGATCACCTCCACCAGAGGATGGCGGTCTACGCCGAGTTTAATCCACAAATCTTGCTCGGAATCGCAGCCCAGTTGGCGCATCAGCCGATGGTTCACTGCCGCGACTGCCGAATAATCGCAGGCTACCCGGTCGGCACGGCGAGCCTCCACAGCAGCAAGCCAGCGCTCACGAGGGGACATCGACGTTGAATATCCAATAATTCGAACGTATGGTCAATGACGCACTTCCGCGACGTTCATCGTGCCGCAAAACGAAACTTTCCCTCAGCGCCAGCGTTCCCGTTGGCTCCGCATGTGCAAGGAATTCACTTGTAGTAGAGTGAAATGAAATCCTTGACCTGGCGCGCCCTCGACCGACGAGAATTTCGATGGCAGAAACTAACAAAACGGCTGAGGATGCCGGGCAACGACGAAAGATTCTGGCCTCGTCGGCCTACCGCCTGGAGACGGTGGCTCGCGCATGCGCCCTGCTACGAGTGTTCGGCGAAGGGGAAAGCCTGCGCCTCCATGAAATCGTCACACGCACCAGCCTGGACAAGTCAGTCGCATTCCGCCTGGTCCGGACACTAGAGGAGGCTGGTTTTTTACATGATACCGGGGGGAAGCGATACCGGTGCGCGGTACGCTTTCCGGCCGCCCCGAAATACCGAATGGGATTTGCCACACTGGCCGAGAACTCACCGTTCTCCGCCGCGGTTACCGAGAGCCTGCGGCATGCCGCCGCCAAGGAATCGGTGGAACTGATCGTGCTCAACAACCGTTACAGCGCTCGCGCGGCGTTGCGAAACGCGGGGCGTCTGGTCGCCGAGCGCGTCGATCTGGTGTTCGAGTTTCAGATGTTTGACAGGGTTGCCGGCAGGATCTCAGCGTTGTTCCAGGAGGCCGGCATTCCGATGGTGGCCATCGATATTCCCCACCCAGGAGCAACATTTTACGGCGCAAATAATTACCGTCTGGGACTCACCGCGGGACAAGCCGCCGCTCGATGGGCAAAACAGAACTGGGACGGTAAAGTGGACCGGGTGATCCTGCTTGAAGCGCGTCAGGCCGGCGTCGTGCCGCAACTGAGGATCGAGGGCGTTGAAGCGGGAATTCACCGGATCTTACCCCTTCTCGGATCGGAAGCCTTTATACATGTGGATGCCCGGGGCGAGTTCGACAAGGCGATGGAAGAGATCCGGCGACTCCTGCGTCTCGCCCCCAGCCTCCGCACCTTAGTGGTTGGCTTGAACGATCCCAGCACGCTGGGCGCACTCCGCGGATTCGAAGAGGCCGGTTTATTGAACTCTTGCGCAGGGGTTGCCCTCGGAGCGACGGCCGAAGCGAGGGCCGAACTGATCCGCCCCGGGTCGAGACTCATCGGCGCGGTGGCATTATTTCCTGAATTATACGGCGGCGATTTGATCCAGTTGGCACTCGACATTTTGGCAAAGCGCCACACGCCGCCGGCAATCTTCGCTCACCACCAACTCATTACAGTACAGAATCTGGCGCGCTACTATCCCCACGACGCGCGAGCACAGAGCGCGGCAAGTTTCGGAAACTGAAATTCATGAAGTTGCCCGAGAAGTCCTGATCTGGCGCATCCGCAACAGATTCCGGCGGGGATCTGTTGCAAAACCGTCAGTTAGCCGATAGCGCCCGGATCCTATCGTTTCGCTTTGCGGCACGTGCGGGAGCCGCGCCTTTCTTTCATTGACTGATCCAACCTCCGCCCGCAGACTGGGTGCTAGTCATTTTCGGGAGGCGGTTACCGTCTTCTGCCGAGGGGTAAAAAATAATTATGAAATATGCCAGCCTATTCTGCATCGGCGCGTTGATACTCGGTCCGCTGGGCCCCGCCGGATCCGCTCAGGAATCGCGCGGTAGCATCGTCGGGCAGATCAAAGATTCTTCCGGTGCGCTGGTTTCCGGCGCAGTTGTTCGAGCCGTCAACGAGAGCACCAGCGTCGAGGTACGCACGACATCGAACGACCAGGGAAACTACCAGCTTTTGTTCCTTATTCCTGGCCGCTACAAAATCTCCGCCAGTCTGACAGGGTTTAAGACCTGGGTCAAAGAAAACGTCGACGTTCGTGTCAATGATCGTATCGGACTGGACATCGATCTGGAAGTCGGCCAAGTGGCGGAAAGCCTCATTGTCTCCGCTCAAACGCCACTGCTACAGACAGCGACGGCAAATACGGGCCAGGTGGTGGATAATCGCCGGATTACGGAGTTGCCGCTTGCACATGGCAACGCCACGTCCCTAATGATGCTCGCGCCAGGGGTGAACATGACCTACCCGGCTGGCATGAAGTGGCAGGATCCGTTACGAACGGCGCAGACTACCATGATGTCGTTCCAAGGCGCGCCGATGGGCACTACCGAATTCACGATGGATGGGGTTCCGAACACCCAGACTAGCAATGCCGACGTGGGTTCGGCCATCGCCAATTCCCCACCCGCCGACGCGATTCAGGAGTTCAAGGTGGAAACGGCCTACGACGCCAGCGTGGGCCACACTTCCGGCACATTGGTGAACACCGTAATAAAAAGTGGTACTAACAGTCTGCACGGCACCGGCTACTATTTCTTCCGCGACCCGGCTCTCAATGCCAACTCATTCTTCGCCAATCTGGCCAACCAGAAGAAAGGTCATTTCACGTATAAGCGGTGGGGCTTGAGCGCAGGTGCACCGGTGTACATCCCGAAATTGTACAACGGCAAAAATCGCACCTTTTTTATGTATGCCTACGAAGGGCTGCACCAGGTGGATACCAACGCCTATACCGGTACGATTCCAACGCCGACACAGAAGACAGGTAATTTCTCTTCACTTCTGGCATTGGGCTCGCAATACCAAATTTACGACCCGCTGACTACTTCTCCGGTGGGAAGTGGCCGCTACTCGCGCCAGCCGCTACCGGGAAATGTAATTCCAGCCAACCGCATCAGCCCTATAGCCACTGCCATCGCAAAGTATTGGCCGGATCCGAACCTTCCGGGAACCGCTGACGGTACCAACAATTTTAGTGCCCAGAACCATCCCGAACCGATGAGCTACTACAACCATCTGGCGCGAGTGGATCACGAATTAACCCGCACTCACCGCTTGTTCGGACGATTTGCCGGCCGCATGGCGCAGTTCGGGCCATACCGGAATCGTTTCGACAATATAGCCTCTGGTAACTATTTTCACCTCACCTCGAAGAATTTCGTATTGGACGACGTGTGGCTGGCGAGCCCCTCCACGGTCTTCAACTTCCGCTACGGATTCCAGCGCAGTCCAGCACTCTCCTATGAGCCGAGCCGTGGCTTCGATCTGGCAACTTTGGGATTCTCACAGTCGTTAGTGGATATGTTGGGTTTTCGCGATCCGATGGCAAAGGTATTTCCAACCGTCAACGTAGCGGGCCTGCAGGGCTTGCAGGGAGAGGGAGCGAGCAAGCGAGCGGAGGATATTCACTCTCTGCTCGTGGCGGTTGATCACACCGTCGGTGGCCATAGTCTCAAACTCGGAGCCGACTTGCGGATCTACCGGGAAACGATCTGGAGCTTTGGTTCAGCTACTCCTCAGTTTAATTTCGACGCGACATACACCAGCGGCCCACTAGATAATTCGCCCACATCTCCGAACAGTATTGGCCAGGGCTTTGCAGCCTTTCTGCTGGGCATACCAACCGGCGGCTTTGCGGATTGGAACGACAGCCAAGCCATTCAGTCCACCTATTACGGTTTCTACGTCCAGGACAATTGGCGAGCTACGTCACGGCTTACGTTGAATCTTGGGCTACGCTACGAGTATCAGGGGCCAGTCACGGAACGATATAACCGGAGCGTGAGGGGCTTTGATTTTGCCGCACAGCAGCCCATCGGCGCGCAGGTACTGGCAAACTACGCCGCCAATAGCATTTCCGAGCTCCCCGCGAGCGGGTTTCAGACGGCCGGCGGTCTGACATTCGCAGGCGTAAAGGGTGAGCCTCGCGAGTTGTACCACAGCAACAAGACCAACTTTGCGCCGCGTTTCGGCTTCTCTTATCAGATTCAGAAAGATATGGTAATTCGAGGAGGCTACGGCATTTACTTTCTACCCACTGGCCAGCCGGCACGCATGAATCCCTTTCAACTAGGTTACAACCTACGCACGAACATCATTCCAACGACCGATAATGGGCAGACCTACACCGCCTCACTGGCGAATCCTTTTCCGGACGGCATCGGCCGGCCACCGGGAAACTCACTGGGAGCTCAGACTTATCTGGGCCAGGCGATCAGCTTCTTCAATGTGACGCCCAGTTCGCCTTACAACCAGCGCTGGGGACTGAACGTTCAGCGACAATTGCCCGGCCAATTCCTGCTGGAACTTGGTTATACCGGCTCACGTGCGGTGGCACTACCCATTAGCAGGTCGCTCGATTCTACCCCGAGCCGGTTCCTAAGCAGGTTGCCTTACCGGGACCAGGCGGTGATTGACCGGCTCTCAACAAATGTCGCGAACCCGTTCTATCCGCTGGTGCCCGGTGGAAGCCTGGCGTCGAGTTCGATCCCGATCGCCCGACTTCTTTACCCATATCCTCAGTTTTCCGGCATGACGACCACCACAAACCAGGGCTACTCGTGGTTCCATGCAATCGAGATACGCGCTGAGCGCCGCTTCGCGCGCGGTTTCACGCTCCAAGCGAGCTACACCCACTCAAAGCTGATGGAGGCGGTGGCACAGTATCCCAGGTCGAGTAGCTATCTGAACTGGGATGACTCGATGCCTTACCGCAGCATAGGCACCAGCGACCGGCCGCACAATTTCAGCGCCAGCGGCATCTACGAACTGCCCTTCGGTACTGGGCGCCGGTTCGGCGCGACGGCCCCGTCCGCCTTACGCGCAATCATTAGTGGTTGGCAAGGCAGTGCATTGTGGCAGGTTTATAGTGGCCAGCCGCTCGGCTTCGGCGATGTCATCTTCAACGGCGAGTGGAATGACCTTGCCCTTTCGCGCAGCGAACACAACATCTACCGCTGGTTCAATACCTCAGGATTCGAGACCCAGACGGCGAAACAGCTTCTTTATCACTACCGCACCTTCCCGCTCTATATCTCCGGTCTACGCTCGGACAACTATAATGTGTGGGATATGTCTGCGTTAAAGAACACGCGCATTCGAGAAGGCGTATCAATACAGTTCCGCGCGGAATTCCTGAATGCTTTCAATCACCCGACGTTCTCGGCTCCCAACACGTCGGTAACCAGTTCAGCATTCGGAAGAGTGACCGGTGAAGATACCTGGCCGCGTTACATTCAGTTCGGCTTGAAACTGATCTTCTGATACGGGCGGCTTTGTCAAGCGTCATGTGCAGCTTGTTTGTGGTGATAGCTTGAAACGCAGTTCATAACAGGGCAGGAGATGGGCCGAGAAGCAAATGCGACCATTGAGCACTCTGATATCCGAACTTTCGGATCGCACAATCATGATCCGTCAGGATTTGCCCCTGATTAGGAAAGGGGATTTGGTGCACGCGCCGCACCGCATAGGAGACAGGAGGATTCTCCCTTCCGTGGGCCGTCGTTCGGTCGCCAGCGCTGTTACTACCATCTCCTCCTCCAAGGTATGGGTTCTGCGGTCGACAGCCATGCCGGAGCAGAGACTTGCCCAAGCGCTGACGCGCGGGGTGCTGGTTTTGCCGGCCATCCTCGTGAGGACGCGCCAAATCTTTCAGTGCGATGTGTGCTGCCGTGGGAACCCAAACTGCGATCAGATCGCCGGCCCGATAGCAGCGTGCCAGTTTCCCAGCACCGCGTTGATCAGTCTCGATGCGGCGGCCGGCTTCAAGCGGGATCAGCGGTGGGGCGATGACGTCGCAGACTACTCCCGGCGCAGTCCGTTGCCAGCACAGGATGTAGCCCGCCGGCCTAGCTTCGTAGCTGGCTCGGAAGATCTCGGACGAACCGGGTTTCTACACCAGCTTGCAATTCGATTCCAGGCGATTCGCCATCGCGCCAATCGAGCCAACCTCACCGTTCGGCTCGGCTGCCGCTGCCGCGACCGTGCTAGCATGGACGTCCGGGTTGGGAAAGCGTACTTTAGACATGCGGCCGGCAATTTTCGCAAGCGGCTCCGTGCCGCGGTCTTAACCGGTTCTCGGCGTAGCCCGCGACACTGCAAATTGGGACCGGCCGCCCTAGATTGGTGGAAAACATGAGCGCACGCATAGCATTGGTTTCGTTCTGCCTTTTGTCTTTCGTGACCCGCGCCGCCGAACCGGCCGCGGAGGCGATCTACCGGGGTTTCCAGAATCCGCCGGCGTCCTATTCGATCAGCCCGTACTGGTTCTGGAACGGGAAGATCACGGCGGAGGAGACACGGAGGCAGATCGGAGAGATGGCGCGCCAGGGTGTCCGCGGCGCTGTGATTATGAACTGGGCCGGATTGGAGCCGGCCTACCTTTCCGAAGCCTGGTGGCGCGAGGTAGGGGCGGCGCTCGAATCGGCCAGCGCCAACGGTGTCACCTTGAACTTCTCCGATGAGTACCTGTGGCCGAGCGGCCATGCTCGCGACTACGGATCGCTCAACCGGGAACCCAGCCGCGTGCTGCAACTCCACCCCGAGTACCGCATGCGGCGCCTCAGCTTGGCGAAAAGTGATGCCGAGCCCGAGCTAGTAGTAGCGGCACGGGTGGATACCGCGGGCGCTATCGACGAAAACTCGCTGAAATTGATCCCGGTGGCCGATCGCGGGAAGTGGCGCGCGCCCGGTGCCGGGTGGAAGCTTTTCACCTATACGGCGGTTCCCGCCTTCGAGCGCAATACCCGCGTGGATCTGTTGAATCCGGCTGCCGTGCGGGTGTTTATCGACCTCGTCTACGAAGAGTTTGCCCGCCGCTTCCCGCGGCACTTGGGTACTACCATTCGCTTCTTTGTTTCCGATCATGAAGGAACTTACGGCGCGCCGCTTCCTTTCACTCCGGCCCTATGGGAAACTTTCCACCAGCGCCACGGCTATGACCTGCGGCCCTTTCTGCCGATCGTAGACCGCCCGACGGCGCGCGCCGCTCAGGTACGGCAGGACTATCTGGAGACGCTGGCACACCTGTACTCCACCTCGTTTGTCGGACAGGTCACCGATTGGTGCCGGCGGCACGGGGTCGAGCATGGACATTCCGACATTGAAGAAACGCTCCGATTCCAAGTGGCCTGGACGGCGGATATGTTCGCGCTGTGGCGGGCTTCAAGCGCTGTCTACATTGATGCGCTGCTCGAACGCGGCCGCATGCCGATCGATTTCATGGAAGCCCTCTCGGTGGCGCATTTTGAAAAGCGGCCTCTGATGGTGGAGAACCAGGGGCTGGTTGGCAGTGACTCTTACTGGAGCATCGAAAAGGCCCGCCGTGGGACCAACATGTGTTTATCGTGGGGCACCAACCGGCTGATCGGACACTACTTCGAATACGATCCTACTCATCTGCAATATCCGCCCAGCTATTTTCTGACCCAGCCGTTGTGGCGCTACTTTCACAACTACGCCGACCTCAGCCGCCGCGCGCTGTTTATGAACGCGCAGGGCCGGCACGACGCCCGCATCGCCATCTACTATCCGCTGGAGAGCGCTTTTGCCGGCAGTGAAGGCTTGTTTCGCGAGGACCACCGGGACCTGGGCCGCTGGCACAACTCGATGGACCAGACACAGAATTTCTATACCGCCTTGCAACTGGAGTTGTCCCGGCTGGGTTGGGAGTACCACATCGTAGACAGCCACTATCTGCGCCAGGCGCGGCTGGACGGAAAAAGCATGGAACTGGCCGGCGAACGCTTCCCGGTGCTAATCCTGCCTCCAATGACCCACATGAGCCAGTCTTCCATCGAGCAGAGCCGGCGCTTTGCCGCGGGGGGCGGACTGGTGCTGGCACTGGGGAATCAACCGGCCGCGCTCAGCGACTTGCCACTGCGCCGCTTCCCCGTGCGGGAGCATCCGCCTTTTATGGATCGATTAGACTACGCGGTCCAGATCCAGGCGCCCGGCGCGATCCGTGAAGACCTGGCGCCGCTGTTTGAAGCACTTCGTGCCGCCCAACCACCCGAGGTGGAGGTAACCGGGGGCACACGCGACCATCTTTTCTTCTCGCACCGCTCAGCCGATGACATGGATTGGTATTGGGCGGTGAACGACAGTGATACGGCTCGCAGTGCGACGGTGCGCTTTCGAAATACAGGGACAATCGAGAAATGGGATCCGGCAACGGGGAAGCGATTCACGCTTGCCGCGCGCGGGGCTGAGGTGACACTCGACTTTGGCCCCTGGGATGCCTATTTCGTTGTGCGCCGCGAGAGTGGGGCATTGGCGCCTCGGCTGCCTGGCGGAACACGCCGCGTGCTCGTGACGCTGCCCGGTTCCGGCTGGCGGTTCACTCCGGAAGAACCGGTGCGCGTTCCCTATGCGTGGATCGAGGGCTCGCCGGAACCGGTGTGGCTCGCTCCGGAACGGCTGGCCAACCGCAACTGGTGGCTTGCGGGACCCTATCCGTGTCCGGATCACGGTAACTTCTTCGATTCTTTCCCACCGGAGAAGGGCTTCAAAGCTGGCGATCCCGCATGGAAGTGGACCGAATCATCCAGCTATAACGTGGAGCCCAAAGGGCCTAAAGGCATCTATTACGCCTTTGTAAACGTCTGGTCGCCGGTAGCGCGCAAAGGGCGGGCGGCGGTAGCGGCGTTCGACGGAGCCATGCTGTGGTGGAACGGTAAACGGGAATTGACCGTGCTTGATCATCCACCGTTCGTTAATGTGCGGGATGCCTGGGCGCACCGGCCGCCAATCGAGATTCGGCAGGGCTGGAACACGGTGTTATTGAAGATCGGTCCGGCGCAGGCAGGCGCCACCGGGTTCGTCTTCCGGATTACCGACGAGCAGGATAACACGCTGCGTGATCTGATCTATTCGCGCGACCGTACGCTTACGCCGAACCAACCGCGACGCGTGCGGATGCGGGTGGATGCACCGCCGGGAACCGCCGGACCATCGATCGCCCAGGAGATCGCCGAGGATGCCATTCCCGAACATGCCATCTCTTTCGCGCCGCGCACCGAAACCATTCAGCTCGCCTCGTGGACCGATTCGACGCTGGCGAACTACTCCGGAACGGCGCTCTACGAGATCGACTTCACGCTACCCCAGACGCCGCCGGGCGAACGGTTGGTGTTGGACCTGGGATCAGTTGGACTGGCCGCCGAGGTCTGGCTGAACGGCCGCAAGGCCGGCGAGCGCGTCTGGCGTCCCTACGAACTCGACGTGACCGAATTTGTCCAGCCCGGTCCTAACCGGTTGCGGGTGCGAGTGGCGAACTCCAACGCAGGCTGGATGGCGCAGGGCGATCCGATCTACCGTTACGGCAACTGGGGAGTGAAGTTTCATTCGGAGCGGGATCGCCTGACCACCCTCCATCCTAATGGGCTGGAGGGTCCCGTGCGCATGCTGGCAGTACCGCCGGGGGAGTGAGGGGTGGACCGCAATTAATTTGCGGGTACATTGCAAGGTGGCTAAGCCAGGCTGGGCTCGCCACCCTCAAATTGCCACTGTTCATTGAAGTAACCGGCTGCAAGGTAGGCCTTGTCGAGCAGGGGCTGATGCTCCGGACCGGCGCCATAGTAGGGGATGCCTCCGGCCAGCACGGCATTCTCATCGAAGATCAGGTAGTCGGGAATCTGCCAATGAAAGATTCGCAGCGAGTGTAGCGCTTCCGCCGAGGCGCCGGTGGCGACCGCAACGTAACATTTCGGATTCAGCGGGTTCGGATAGATGAACTTCGCCCCAACCCTCGCTCCTTGAAACCGGCGGGCGCCAGTCTCGATTCCTTCGCGCGTGGCGCGGATTGGCAGACGCCCGGAGATGCGTGCGAGCAGCGCGTTCGAACGGGCGTCGCCAAACAGGATCAGGTTATGGCGCGCAATGTCGGCGCGGGTAACCTGGTCAGCCTTGCGAATGGCGAAAGACACCTCCGCCCGGCCGCGCACGTTCGAGCAATCGAGGCCTCCGTGGGAGCATTGGTAGGTTTCAAGATCATAGGCGGCCAGGTCAGCCCAATCGCCGCCCGATGAAGGCACCACATAGAGCGCCGGGCCGGTAAAGGCATCTACCCAGGGACCCTGAAGGCCGTGCCGTTTACCGAGTCCAGTTGGCGCTGAACGGGAAAGCGACCACCGTCCGTCGACCCGCGACAGGTGGATGCGGCCATCAGCGGCGGGATGCAGGGCGAGGCTCTGGCCATCGATCACGGCCGAAGACTCCGTCCGCCGATCGAGCGCCAGGTGGGTAATATTGCGCGTTGTGATATGGACGGCGCCCTGCCGCACGGCGGCTTCCACGCGCGACGGAGTGAAGTGGCGCTCCAGTCCTTCCACCTCGACCCAGTACGACCTGTTGTAGCGCAGCGTGGAGGTTTCAAATACCACCCGCGGCGGATCCGGATTCCGGCGATGGCTCAGCAGCCACTTCTCCGCCTTTTGGTATTGCGCCGAGGGGACGCCGTGCTTCACACCGGGCAGTTCATCGTACTCGAAAGGAATACCGAGTTCCTTGAGCCGCGCAGCCATCACACGGGAGTGCTGGACATCGACGCCGGAGCCGAAAGCTCCGGGCAGATCCTGATCGCCGTGAATGAAGTAGACCGGCGTATTCTCCAGATTGGGCGCGGCAGTGAGAGCATCATGAGCGCGGTAGGCGCGGCGCTCCCACTCGGCCTTGAGGCCGGTGGAGCCGAAGTCGAGACGGTAATCGGTATAGCCACACACCGGCGCGGCGGCGGCGAACAGGCCGGGGAAGTGAGTAGCCAGGAACCAGGTACCGGCTCCCCCCATGGAACCGCCGGTGACGTAGGTGCGATCGGGATCGACCGGGAAATCGCGACGGACTTCATCCAACACTTCGAAGACATCCTCGGTTCCCACACCCTTGTATCGCGTCCAGCCGCGGCCATAGACCTGTAAACGCAGATAGGGCTCGTTCCAGGGCGCGAAAGTCCGCGGGTCGCCCCAGTTTACGATCGAGCGCGGGGCTCCCCAACCGTGGAGCACAACAACCAGCGGAATCCTGCCGCCGGGCAACGGTTCCGGCACCTGGAGAATGTAGGGCTGAATGGCGCCATCGAGTTTCGACTTATAGGCTTTGAGCAGCACGCCGGTTCTGCCGTGAAAGTAGTCCCGGCCGGCTTCAGCGGCATCGAGCATCTGGGCGGCCAGCGATAGCGGCCGATTCACCCAGCCCTGAACAGAGAGTTCGTCGGTCGCCCGGGTCAGCATTCCGGTTTCGGCCATCTCAATCAGGAACGTAGCCGACGCGAGCAACGTGGTTTGCACAGCGTTTCCACGCACCTTCGGCCAAAGCGAACGGGCGCGCGGAGGCAGTGGCCGGTAGCGCAGCCGGAACGTCTGCAGGTCATTCATGTGGATCGGATCGGCAGCCACCGGCACGGCCTCGAGAGCGGCAATAGCGGCGGGCGAGGAAAGGACGGATACCACAAATTCGCGACGATCCATGGCGTGAAGAATCCCCAGGGTTCGTATTATACACTCGTCGCGCTACGAGGTGACGCTGAGAAGCCAGAATTTGGTGATGGCTGGGACGCAGGGACTCGAACCCCGATACGCAGATCCAGAGTCTGCAGTCTTACCATTAGACGACGTCCCAATGGGTTTGAAAACATCATAACACAGCACCCTCAGGACGATCGAGGTTCCGAGTCTCGCGGCTGAATCTTCTTGTTAACCGATCTTCCAACCCTTGCGAATGAATGGCTTCAGGTATTTGTTGGCATCGGAATTGTTGGTGAAGCGCACCTTCGCGCCGTCCCATTCCAGCTTGCCGGGCACTCGCAAGGCGATTACGCCCAGCAACATCCACTCGGTGAACGGAGCGGAGATGGAGAAGTTACTGCACGCCGGGGAACCGCCTTTGCAGGCCCGGATCCAATCACGGTAATGCCCGGGTGACCGGGTGAGAACCTGCTCCGGCATCACGTAATCCTGCATTTTGGCAACCGGGATCAGGCGGGTGTGTTCACCGTAACAGCCGGTGGTGACCATGCCCTTGGAGCCGATGAACAGGCTGCCGTTGATGTCCGAATCGCCGAGTTTCTCGCCGGCGGGTACGCCCGGGATTTCCGGTACAGCCTTCAGCCCGTCGTGCCAGAAGATCTTCACCGCGGGCATCGCGCCACGCGCCGGAAAATCGTAGCGGATGACGGACTGCTTGGGAAAGGTGTGTTCGCTGACGCCTTCCTGGCTGATGCACTCGACGCTGGTGGGCGCGGTGAGGCGCAGCGCCATGTTGGGCGTTCCGAGGATGTGGCAGGCCATGTCTCCAAGCGCGCCGCAACCAAAGTCAAAAAAGCCGCGCCACTTGAATGGAGCATAGGCCGGGCTGTATGGACGCATGGCAGCCGTGCCGATCCACACGTCCCAGTCGAGCGTCGCGGGAACCGGGGCTTCCTGTGGCACCACCTCCGGCCCTTGCGGCCAGACCGGGCGATTCGTCCAGGCGTGAACTTCGGTCACGTCGCCAATGTCTCCGCTCCAGACGATCTCGCAGCACTCGCGCGCGCCCTCAGTGGAATAGCCTTGATTGCCCATCTGGGTGGCGACACCGGTCCGCGCTGCCGTTTCGGCCATGCGGCGCGCTTCCCACACGGAATGCACCAGCGGCTTCTGGCAGTAGACGTGTTTTCCCAACTCCATCGCGGCAAGTGCCGCCGGAGCGTGGGTATGATCCGGGGTGGAGACGGTGACGGCGTCAATATTCCGATGCTCGGTATCGAGCATTTTCCGATAGTCTTTATACTTCGGTACCTGTGAATACTTCTGGAACATACGCTCGGCCCGCTTATCATCCGGGTCGGCCATGGCCACGATATTCTCGCTCTCGCACCCGGTAATGTCGGAGTGGCCCTTGCCCCCCGCGCCGATTGCGGCGATGTTCAACTTCTCGTTCGGCGACTTGAATCCAAGCCGCTTGAGTGAAGCCACACTCCCGAATCCCGCCGCCGGAACCGCACCGGCCAGAAGGGTCCCGTAAAAGAAATGCCGCCTACTGAAACGTCCATCAGACATAGCCGGAAGGCCTCCTCAATTAAATCGCTGTTCAGTACAAACTATACAACACGACGCTGCGGATTAGAGAATGGATACAGAATGATTTCCTGCCGGAATCTGACTCGCCGGTTCGGCGAATTCACCGCGGTGCGCGATCTCAGCTTCGAAGTGGCCCCTGGCACCATCTGTGCCTTCCTGGGGCCGAATGGCGCCGGGAAGTCAACCACGGTAAGAATGCTATCGGGGCTGCTGACGCCCTCTTCAGGCAGCGCGGTGGTAGCGGGGCTGGATGTGGCGGGCGGTGGGGTGGAATTGAAGCGCCAGATCGGCGTCTTGCCGGAAAACCTCGGGCTGTTCGACGACTTGACCGTGGAAGAGCACCTTCACCTGACCGGCGACCTTTACGGACTTTCCACGGCCGAAACGCGCGCGCGAACCGATCAACTGCTGCGCGTGCTGGCGCTCGAGCACGGCAGGAACCGGTTTGCCAGCCGCTGCTCGCACGGGATGCGCAAGAAAACCTCGCTGGCGATGGCGCTGCTGCCAAATCCGAAAGTGTTGTTTCTTGACGAACCATTCGAAGGGATCGATCCGGTGAGCTCCAAGGCGATGCGGGATCTGCTCGCGGCGATTGCCACCCGCGGCATCACCGTGTTTCTGACATCGCACATTCTCCCGGTCGTGGAGCGCCTGGCGCAGCAGATCCTCATGCTCCGGGGCGGAGAACTGGTGTGGAACTCCGTTACCGGCGAGTTGCCTGGATCACTCGAAGAGCTGTACTTCGAATTGGTGGAATCGCCGGTGGAGGAGGATCTGCAGTGGCTCGGCTGCAAACCCTGCTGAGAACGATCTCCATCGCATTCTGGCGGGAGCAGAAGTCGCTGGCGTCGATTGCCAGCAACAACTCGTTTCTGGTAATCGCACTGCTGTTGCGCAAGGCCGGGTCATTTCTCTATCTACTGGCCGGACTGGTGCTGCTGTTTCCGCTGAGCGCCGATCCGATGCGGACGATTCCCCGCGAAAGGTTGGCATTGTGGCCCTTGAGCCGGCGGCAACACGTGTGGCTGCGGTTGCTATCGCCAATGCTCAATCCGCTTACGTGGCTGGTGCTGGGGGCGGCAGTATGGGCGCTCAAAGGCCGCATCACCCCAGGTTTGTTCGCTGCCCTGGCGGCGGCGTTTCTGGCGGGATTTCTACTGCCTGGGATGACGTCCGGTTCACGCGGCAGCACATTGCGCCGGGTGCCGCAGTTCCCCACCCGGCTCAATCAGTTGATCCGCAAGAACATCCGGGAGATTCTCCAGACGCTGGATTTTTATTGCGCGCTGGGATTGAGCGTCGCTGGCGCGCTTTACCGGTTGCTGGCACTGGAGGTACCCGGCGAGGCGCTGCTCGGGCTGACGATCCTGATTGTGCTGATTCTGTCCAGCCTGGCGCAGTGCCTGTTCGGCCTGGAAGGCGAGACGCACTTTACGCGCTACCATCTGCTGCCGGTGGCATTCTGGGAACTCCTGCTGGCCAAGGGGCTGGCCTGGCTGGTGCTGGTGGTAATGCTGACACTGCCTTTTGCGCCATTGTCCGGCCTGGCCGGCGGCCTGGCAGCGCTGGCGGTAGGGCAGTATGCCTCGGTGACCGAAGGCCGGCCCCAGGCGCGATGGCGCTTTTCCACCGGTGGCGCTATCGGGAACGGCGTGCTGCAGATCTTCGCCATGTGTGGCGCGGCGGTGGCGACTGCCCGGATTACGCCGGCTGTACTGCTGCTGGCGGCGGCACTGTACGCGGCATCGTTAGGCTACTGCCGCAACAGCGTTCAGACGCGCGAATCCGAACCGGGATAGATAACCTCAATCTCCCGATCCTCGCCCTCTCCGCTACAGCGCAGATGGACTTCGATGCTGAGCTCCGGCATCAGCTCGGGAAAGCGCTCGCCCCATTCGACCAGCACTACCGCCTCGCGATCAAAGATTTCATCGAGACCGAGGGTACGAACCTCGCCGATGGTATCGAGCCGGTAAAGGTCAATGTGAAATAGCTTTTCCGAATACTGGTGAATCAGGGTGAAGGTGGGGCTTGAGACCTCCTCCGCCGGGGCGGCGCCGAGACCTTCGGCGATACCCTTAGCGAGCGTCGTCTTGCCGGCGCCCAGGTTGCCGATGAGCAGCACCGCGCACCGGCTCGGCAGCGTGCCGGCCAGTTCGCGGCCAAAGGCGATGGTCTCCGCCTCAGAATGCGTCCGGACGACAGGCATCCATGGCCTCCGGCAACCACGTCAGCAGGTCGGTAGCCATCACGCACTGCTCGCCCAGTTTTCGAGCCGCCAGCTCACCTGCCAGACCGTGCAGATAAACCGCGGCAATGACAGCGGCCGGCACATCCGAAAGATGCTGCGCCATCAATCCGGCCACCAGACCGGTGAGGATGTCGCCACTGCCTCCGGTGCCCATGGCTGGTGTGCCGGTAGGATTCACCCAAACGCCACCATCGGGAAAGGCAACGAGCGAACGCTGGCCCTTAAGCACCAGGGTGACGCCGTGTTCCACGGCAAAGCCGCGGGCATCGGCGACGCGGTCTTTCACCTTGCGGCCCAGCAAACGGGCCATCTCGCCAGGATGTGGCGTCAGTATGCGAACATGACCGGAGCCTGAAAAATCCGATCCGGCAAGCGCATTCAACCCTCCAGCGTCAATCACCACCGGTTGCGACGCCTCCGCAAAAAGACGGCGCACCAGCGCGACGGCGTCGGGCGTGCCGTCAAGGCCCGGCCCGATAGCCAATACATCCTTGTCTTCCAACATGCCGGTTTCGATTGCGGTAGTCATTAACTCCGGCGCATGGGCGGCTATTGCCCCCAGCGCGCCGGCTTCCGATGCCACCGTCACCAGTCCGGCGCCGGCGCGCAGGGCAGCAAGCCCAGCCATGGCCGCGGCGCCGGTCTTGCCCGTGGAGCCGGCGATTGCCAGTACGTGGCCGTAGGTTCCTTTGTGCCCGGCGGGAGCGCGGGGAGCCAGCAGACGCGCGAAGTCCCTTGGTTCGGCCAGCGACATGACGGCATCGGCATAGAACGATTCCGGGCTGCCAATAGCCGCAACCACCAGGCGCCCGGTGCGATCGCAGTTGGGCGGCAGAACCAGGCCGGCCTTGGGCGCGGTGAAGGTCACGGTAAAATCGGCGCGAACCGTCTCGCCCTCGGCCGAAGCCTCGTCGCTCGGCATGCCGGAAGGGATATCGACGGCCACAATCTTCGCCAGCGGAAAGTCGCGGTTTACCGCGCGAATCCATTCGGCGGCCGGCCCCCGGGCGGCGCCGGTGAGACCGGTACCGAGCAGCGCGTCGATCACGATGGTGGCCAGGTGCATCGGCGGAAGAATCTCGCGGTCCACCGGGCAGCCGCAGACTTCGAGCATGCGGTAGTTGACGGCGGCATCGCCGCGCAGTTCCGAAGAATCGGCCGCCAGCGCGACGTGCAGCGCCCGCGGCCGGACGCGGGTGAAAAGCTGGCGCG
>JADZGD010000051.1 GCA_020854055.1 Bryobacterales bacterium
AGCCGCCGTCATCGCCGCCAAAACTCGGGTAGGACGTGAGTAAGGCCCGGAGTACGTAGTCGAGCCACCGCTCCGCCTCCGGAATATCCCCCAGAAACGCGAGACCGGCGGGTCCGAGAAACGCAAGGGAGCGGCCGGAGTGATTGCCGAAGGGATGCGACAGGAAATCCTCATCCTCCAGAACTCGCAGCACCTGATTACCGCGCTCGGTCATGGAAGCGAGCACCTTCTCCCGCTCCTCGGGTGTTAATGTATCGCCGATCCAATCCCAAGCCAGCGACATTCGCTCCAGCATGGGCATCGACGCTTCATCGTTTCCACGGCCGCCTCCCGGGAGCTTCAAGTTGTGACTGGTGATGCCCTTTGGATCCCACGAAGCCAGATGCAGCAACCAGCGGCGCGCCGCATCCCGGTACCTGGCCTCACCAGTGACTTTGTAGGCCAGGGCAGTCCTCGCCAGGTGCGCACTGCCGACCTTGCCCGGCGTGAAAGTTCGCAGCCAGTTTTCGGCGCCGGGGCCGAGAACCGGGGGCTCGGGATAGAGATCCTCTTCGAGCGCCGCATCGGCCGCCTGACGAAGGCGATCCCAGGACGGGACGCTCCGTTTTGCGACCGCCGCCCGCAGTCGATCGAGCCTGCCGTCGCCGAGGAACAGGCGCGGGCGGACACCGGCGAGCCGGGCCTTCAAAGCCTGCACATCGGGCATCAACAGCTCAGGGGCGGAATTCGGCAGTGTGAAGCGCCGCGTTCTCGAAACCCCCACGGCTGCGCCCTTCTCGTCGAGATATACGACCTGCCAATCGTAAACAGCGGGTTTCAAACTCCTGAACGGCGGGTAGACCGTGGACGTCTGCGGCTCGGTCGAGAAGCCGTTCCTTAATCCTCCGCTCTCGCGAACCTCGAGGCGATAGCTCTTCGCTTGCTCATTTGGTGTCCAGCAGAATCCGGGCGGATTGATGCCTACTGTCTGCGCCTCGGCAGGGTATGCCGCCAGTTCTCCGCGCCGCGGCGCTCTTTCGATGACTTCGACCGAGTCAGTCCAACGGAAGCTTGTCGAGCTGCAACCGAACGAAATAAGGCTAACCACCGCAGAGCAAAAACAACGCCGATATATATTGGTCACTCCGACTCTCCTCATCAATTGTACGGACACAACCAACCGGCTATTCGTAGCTTTCTTCAGAGATGTCAAGGTTCACGGTCCGGTAAGGGTGCAGAATGCCTTCCGACCTGGACCAGTGGTAAGGGGCTGATGGCTGCCCGGGAGGATAATAGGTCAGGTTTGCATCCCATTGTCCGGGAATAGCCGACAGCATAATCTCCACCACACGATCTCGCTCTTTCAGAAATTCGGCTTCCGAAGGGAGGAATCGAGGGTCGAAGAACGCAGATTCCCATGGGTCGGAGGAAGTCCGGTGCTCCCTTTGATGGCTGTAGGCGTAAGTCAGCCGGGCCTGCAACTCCTTGGCGTCGATTGGGCTGGCCGTATTGAGATAGAGATGGACTTCGCCGTTTACCAGCGCTAAGGCTTCGTAATCCAATTCATCTCCCGCTTATCTGGACGGTATAACACTAACGGATGCGGGGCGCCATCGCAAGGCCCACGATAGACTTGAGTTGGAGAAGCAATTATGTCTGATCGAAAAGACAAGCATCCGGCATTGCGGCCGCCCACGGCCGTGCTGACGCGAGGCTTCGATCCGAGCCTGTCCGTTGGATCCGCCCGCCCAGCCGTCTTTCGAAGCTCCACGTACGTTTTTTCCAGTCCCGAAGCGGCCGAGCGCGCTTTCGCGGTGATGAGCGGCAGGGAGCAGCGGGCGGAGAATGAGACGGTCGATCTCATCTATTCCCGCTTCAATCATCCGAACGCGGAGATCCTGGAAGACCAGATCGTTCCCCTCGAAAAGGGCGCTTACGCAGCCGCCGTTTTCAACTCCGGCATGGCAGCCATCATGACGTCGATCCTGACGGTTGCCCGCCCCGGGCAGCAGATTGTCTACACCGTGCCTCTGTACGGAGGCACACAGCACTTCATACACGAGTTTCTGGAGCCGTTCGGAATCAAGGGTACGCCGGTTCCGGCAGGCGACGGTGACGCGCTGGACGAAGCGATTCGCTCCACCGGCAATCTGGCGGTTGTTTTTATCGAAACGCCCGCCAACCCGACGATGACGATGACCGATATCCGCCGCGCGGTCGCGGCCGCCGCCGGCCGCGGAGACGGCAACCGGGCTCTCGTCATGGTCGATAACACCATCCTCGGCCCTACGTTTCAGCACCCGCTGGATCTGGGTGCGGACTTGTCGCTGTATTCGGCCACGAAGTACTTGTCCGGATTCAGCGACATGATCGGCGGCGTCGCCATCGCCGCGGATGGAGAACTGATACGCAAAATCCGCGGCCGCCGCGGCCTCTTCGGGAACATCCTTCAGCCGGATGAATGCTGGATGCTGGATGGACGGCTTCCCACAGTTGCCCTCCGCATGAATCGCGCCAGCAAGAACGCGCAACGGATCGCCGAACAACTGGCCGGGCGCAAGGAGATCCGGAAGGTCTACTACCCGACGCTGTTCGACGACGCGGAACAGATCAGGATACGTACCGCTCAATGCGACTTTCCGGGCGCGCTGTTTTCCGTTGACCTGCACGGCGGCAAGCCGGCTGCCTTCGATTTTCTGCGCAACTTGAAGATCGCCCGGAATGCCGTATCGC
>JADZGD010000052.1 GCA_020854055.1 Bryobacterales bacterium
CCAGAAACTCCGTCGGCCCCTCGCCCCGCCCACTGGCCTCGATGGCGGCATTCAGCAGCTCTTCGATGTTGGCCAGCCGCGACTCGCTTTCCGGCGAAGGATCGGCTTCCAGCATTCGCTGGTAGCCGGTGCGGTCCACGATCCGCCGCAGCGTATCGGCCAGGGATTCCGACCCGACGCCCTTGCCAAGTTCATCAATCAGATCTACAAACGCCTTCAAGGCGGCCGAGGCGCGAGTAGAAAGCTTCCCCTCGGCGAGCAGCCGTTCCATGGCGTTCCAGACGCTGAGGCCGTTGGCAAGCGCGAAAGACTCAATCTGATCGGTCGTCGTCTTGCCGATGCCGCGAGCCGGAACGTTGATAATGCGCAACAGGTTGATGGAATCCTGCGGAGATACCAGCGCTTTCAGATAGCCGAGCAGGTCCTTGATCTCGGCGCGCTGGTAGAAGCTGAATCCGCCCACCACCAGGTACTTGCGGCCGTAACGCCGCAGCGCTTCCTCGATCTGCCGGGACTGGAAATTGGTGCGGTACAGCACCGCCACCCGGCCTTCCGGCTGCCGCCGGAGCAGCGTCTCGATGGTGTCGGCAATGAACAGGGCTTCGTTTTCCCCATCCCAGGCTTCGTAAAGACCGATCTTCTCGCCTTCGCCGGCATCGGTCCAAAGCCACTTGCCTTTGCGTTCTTTATTATTGGCGACCACCGCGCTGGCCGATTCGAGAATGTTCTTGGTGGAACGGTAATTCTGCTCCAGCCGGATCACTACCGCATTGGGGTAATCGCGCTCGAAATCCAGAATGTTGCGGATGTCGGCGCCTCGCCAGCCGTATATGGACTGATCCTCGTCGCCGACCGCACAGACGTTGTCGTGGGCATCGGCCAGTAGTCGAACCAGTTCATACTGGTTGCGATTGGTGTCCTGGTATTCGTCGATCAGTAGATGTTGCAGTTCGCGGCTGATATGCCGGCGGACTTCGGAATCGTGGTGCAGCAACCGCACCGCTTCGAGCAGCAGGTCATCGAAATCGAGCGCATTGGCCTGGCGCAGCCGGCTCTCATACTGTTCGTACACGCTGGCCAGCCGTGAAGTCAGCGGATCCTTGGCCGCCTGGTACATCTCCGCCGGCGTCTGCTTCTGGCACTTGGCGTTGCTGATGCGGGACAGTGCGGCGCGGTATTGGAGAAACTTTTCGTCCAACCCGAACTGCTTGTAAATGGACTTCACCAATGCAAGCTGTTCGTCTTCATCGTAAATATTGAAAGTGCGGGTGAAACCCGGCCGGATCCCAGCCAGCGCATCACCCTGGCGGCGCAGCAGCCGCACGCAGAAGGAGTGAAAGGTAGAAACCAGCGGGCGGTTCTGCCAGTCCGTCTCGCCAACCAGCGAAGTAACGCGCTGGCGCATCTCTTCCGCGGCCTTATTCGTGAACGTGACAGCAAGAATGGAAGAGCCCGGCACGTGGTGAAAGCGGATCAGGTACGCCACCCGGTGTGTGATGACACGCGTCTTGCCGCTTCCGGCGCCTGCCAGAATCAGAAGTGGACCCTCGCCGTGAGTGACCGCCTGACGTTGCTGAGGATTGAGGCCTTCCAGGAAGTCCATGAAAGAAATTGAGTTCTTTCATCGTACCATGTGCCCGCGCGGCAATCGAACCGCCGTCCAAAGGCAGGTAGATCACATTGCAACAGCCGATGATACCGGGCGATTCCCCGCGTCCGCGCAGAACATACCCCGCATTTTTTTCAAGTGAAATTCCCTATGAAGGGATTGCATAGGTTTAGTACTACTGGTACATATAGACCATGTCGAATTTAACCCCCTCCTCCGACACCTCAGTCGAATTCGAACTGTCTCGTCTGTACGCGCGCCGCGCCATTGTTGATGACCTGATCCGCGCGCTGCAGCGGTACGAGTCCGGCCCGATCGAAACCGTTGCCAAAAAAGGCACAAAACGCAAGACAGCAGCCGATCAACCGGCCTGGGCTCAGGTTCTGGCGTCCTGATTACACGGAAACCAGCAGCATCCGACTACTCGGCCGCGAGCATCGGATAGGAGCGGTTGGCAGCAGACCGCTTTCGCTTTTCTTTCCCCTCTGGCTCCGCATCCTTCCCGGAGTTTCTCCTCTTCCAGCCCCGGCCTAGGTAGCCGTAATCCGTTCGCCGAATCTGCAGCGGGCACGGCCCAAGCGCCTACGACTTCTGATTTTCAGCGGCCTCTGAAATTGGATCAGGACGTCCGCAAGACGATCTTGCGGCCGGCACGGACGAGGAACCGGTTTCCCAGTTGGAGGCACGCCATTGAGGTATTGGCATCGCCTACACGAGCGCCGGAAAAGCCGGCCGAAACAGGCTTACGGAGGGATTTCGGCAGACAGCTATCTCGTTGTGTGGCCGGCGAATTTGCCTTATACTCACATCCATCTGGAGGAGCAATGGCGGCAACGCATCTCAAGTTTTACAACGTGACCGACGCCGTCGGTCCATATCAACCTAACCAGCGAACCGACGTGATGCTAGTTCAGTTTTTTCTCAAGGAAATCGGAGACTTCTGGGGGCTCCTGGGTCCGGCGCCCAATGGCATGGCCGTCAGCGGCTTTGACTTAAAGATATTGAAACCGCTACAAGTTAACGGTACCGCCGATCAAAACCTATATCAATGGATCAAGTGGTTTCAGAGTATGAGCAGTTTCGGGGGCACGACGGCCGCGCAGGACGGAATTGTAACCCCCGCCACAAGCACATCCCACAAGGGAGCACGTTCCCGAGTTTCCTACTCGATCGTTAAGATGAACAATGCTTTCCGCAGCTTTTTCGCGCATCGTTGGGAAAATTTGGCGTCTGACGGCAAGGTTCCTAGCGAACTTGGAGCGGCACTCAGGTCGAACTTCGAGTAACCGGCATGCGCCGCCACGCCGGACTTCTGGTGATTGCCTCAGGTTCAACCGGCCACCACCGGAACTTCGTCCGTGCCACGGGTGCCCGCGAACGGGATTTGGGCCTCGTCCGCCCTTCCATCCTCATGGAACCCCGCTTCACCGGTCTCACTTTTGCTTTTTGCAGTAGGGGCTTGTAACCTAGCAATTTGCAGGTTCGCCTTTTTCGATGAGTCAAATTTGAGGACTCGGCAACCGGCAACCCGAGCGGCATGCTGGTAGATTTTGAGATCATTGAACGCGCGCAGCAAGGTGACGGCGGTGCGTTTAACCAGATGGTGCAGGCGTACCGCAAGCGGATTCTAGGAACGATCGCGCGTTTGATCGGCCGCCCGGAAGATGTTGAGGACGTTGGGCAAGAGGTATTTGTCCGGCTGTTTTTTTCGCTCGACCAGCTTCGGACGCCGGAGGTTTTTGAGCCTTGGCTCTACCGCTTGACGGTCAATGCGGCGTATGATTATTTGCGGCGGCAACGCCGGCGGCGCGAGTCGCGGATGTCGGACCTGAGCGAGCAGCAGGTGGTGATCGCCGACGCGCTGGCCGGGGGCCGCAGGTTGGACGAGGAGCAACAGAAGGCGCGAACCAGAGAGTTCGTCCAGTCGCTGCTCAGTTCGGTCTCCGAAGAAGACCGGATTCTGTTAACGCTGAAAGAAGTAGAAGGTCTGTCTCTCAAGGAGTTGGAGCAGATTTACCAGGTGAAGGAAAATGCGCTTAAGGTCCGGCTCTTCCGGGCTCGTCAGCGAGTTTTGAAGGCCTTTGCGGCGACCCAACCCGAAGCCGCAAAGCAGCTAAGCGGAGACGACTAGCAACTTATGGCTCTACCGAATGACGGGTTTCACGATGAGCTGGCCCGGGCATTTGCCGAGTATCGGGAAGCGTGCCCGGCGCCGGAGCTAAGCGACGGATTCATGCCCGGTATCTGGCGCGGGATTGAAGCACGATGCGGCTTCTCCATGACGGTAAGACGGATTTCGCGCCGCTTTGTCACTGCCGCAGTTGCGCTCTGCCTGCTGATGGCCATTCTGCTGACGATTCCACGAACACCGAATGCCGCTGTTGGGTACGCTTCTTCAACCTATCTCGAAGCGTTGGCCACGGATCACTCCATAGAGGATATTCCGATCACCGATCTAGAGCACAGAGATGGAGGAGTGGAGTGATGCGCCGCTCGAATGTTGTCATCGGGCTTTACCTTCTACTGGTGTTTCTGAGCGGAGGCGCGGTAGGGTTCTTCGGCCATCTGCTGTATCGCCCTTCCATCGCCCGTACCGCGACTGTGACGAAACCGCGTCCTGAGGAGCTGCGGCGTAAGCGCCTCCAGGACATGAAGGAACGGCTGAAGTTAACTGACGGCCAGGTCACCCGCCTCAACGGAATCTACGATAGCACCCGGCAGGAGTTCATCGAGAAGATCCGCCCCCAGATGAAGGTGATCCAGCAACAGCAGGTCGACAAGATTCGGGCGATTCTGACCGGCGAACAGCTGACGGAGTACCAGAAGATGCTCGACGAAGCCGAGCAGAAGCGCCAACAATCAAAAGGCCCGGGCTGCTGAGGATCGCGCCTCGCAATCTTCCGGGCCTTAAAATTCCTGGGGTGTGGGGGGCGGTGACTGATGCCAATCGGGCGGCTTAGTTCTTCTTCGCCTTGGCTGGCTTCGCCTGGACGTTCTGATATTTACGCGTAAACCGCTGAACCCGGCCTTCGGTGTCAATCAGTTTCTGGCGTCCCGTGAAGAACGGATGGCAACTTGAACAGATTTCCACGCGGATATCGCCCTTGTGTGTAGAGCGGGTGCGGAAGGTGTGACCGCACGCACAAATTACGTTCACTTCGTTGTAAGCAGGGTGAATCCCAGCTTTCATCGGAAAACAGTTCCTTTCGTCGGTATTGCTTCTCTCAGTGTAGCACTATCGGGCGCACACTCAAATTCGAGCGAATCACCCGACGTGAAAAACCCTCGTGGCGTGACACGCCACGAGGGTTCTTGTAGCCTGTAGGTTATCCGTGCGCGTAGCAGCCGTTCCATGGGAGCAGCGGCTTCGCCACTGTAACGAAACCTGAACTTAAGAGCTTCGACTCAGCAGTCGGCCACCTCGCGCAGGGTTATTCCATCAATAAAACTACAGCCAATACTCATGTTTTACTGGACCACCTCCTTCCTCAGTGATAGCTCCATCCTATATCCGGACAGACGGATTGTCAACAAATCCTCCGGCCGTACCGCTATCGGTGGGGTCCGAAAGCACGATAAGCACTACTCGTTGTACACGATGCCAAAATGGCTAAAGATTTCTGCGCAGGAAGCGGCACATCGTCAGCCCGTCCAGCAGGTTGAAGGGGAATTGCCCGGTAGTGTAGTGAGCACAGGGCAGGCAAAAGGTCTTGTGAGGCAGGTTGCGATCACGAAATGCCTCCAGCACCTGCCGCGAGTAAACCGGCAGGAACGAGGTATCGTAGCGTCCCCAGATGAGCAGGCTTTTCAGGGGGTGATCCACCATCCGGTCAAGAAACGTCGCCGGACTGATCACCGCCCAGTAACGCCGCAATTCGTCCTGAGTCAACTGGCTTGCCAGGCCTTTTTGTACATGGCGTGTGGAGATCCCGGTCCAAACCACGTCGGAGAAATACATCGAGACATGGTTGAACACTCCGACTCTCAGCCGGCGGTCATGAGCCGCCGTGATGAACGCAATGCAGGAGCCAAGACTCGTCCCCAGAATCGCCAGTTCCGTATAACCCTGCGACTCCAGCCAATCCAGACAGCTACGAGCATCGATTACCGATTGCCGTGAGGCGTGGATTGTTCGCCCGACGTTGCTCGAGACATGATAATCCGCCCTTTGGAGTTCGGCCGGCATCCGCCGGTCATGGTATGCCATACTCATCCGTAGCGCTGGCAAGCCAAAACGATTCAACAGTTTACACAAGCCCACATGGCCATCGAAATCGGAATTCCACTGAGGCAACACCAGCACCGCGCGGTTAGCGGCCTTCGCCAGCGGAAAATACTGGCCATGCACGGTGTTATTTTCCTCATAGGGTGAGCGGACGGCGCTGGTGAATGTCAGATGGTTGGCATTCAGACGAAAGTCGGAGGGCTGCCGATAGGAGTAAAACGTGTCGGAATCCGCCACCGCGCGATCCAGATGAGACGCCAGGCGCTGGCGTGCGTCGCCATTGGCCGATTGGCCCAGCAACCACTCTTCGCCCCACTCGAACGGACGTACAACACGATTGGTGTCGTGGGAGGCAAGTTCGTTTTCCCAGCGGTCAATCCACTGGCGGTAGAAACCTAGCATGGTGAGATGGCGTTCGCCCGGTCCGCAAAGACCGGCGCAAACCGTTATATCGGGAATCTCAGTTTAGCAAACGCGCCGGGGAGGCGGCACGCATGAAAAAGCCCCGCGACGGCGGGGCTGAAGCCAATTGGAGAGGCAACCCGAACCAAACAATACCTCAAAGACCCGGTCATTAACGAGCAATTCACTTGCCACTGCCATCTGATTGATTTCACAATGTCCGCTTGTCGATTCTCCATTTTTCAGTAGCCATCAGGCCGTTCCAGCTCCACGATTTTGGAAATTTCGTGTTTGCCGGAGGTTCACTGAGTCGTTCGTCAGCTTACATCGGCTACAATACCGAGGTGCGCGACTCTGCAGATGCCCGTCAGGCTCCTCTTGGCTTGGAAGGATCGAAGCCGTTAGTAGCGGGGCGTGCCTCCTTGCCGGGTTTCTTCCTGATCGGCCTGTTGTACTCGTTTCTCGGCTCCATCCTTCCGGCCTGGCGTTTCAATCTAACGCTGAACTATTCCACCATCGGCTTCCTGTTTCTCGCTTTGGGCTGCGGACTGGTAGCCGCTACCTGGTTGGCCCGCATGCTATTAGGCCGGCTGGCAGTCAGCCGGATCATGGCCCTGGCCAGCACGATCGGTTTTGGTGCGCTCTTGCTGCTGTCCTGGTTTCCGCCGCCGGCTTCCGTCTGGTGGCAAATGGGCGGCCTGCTGGTACTGGGAATCGCCATTGGCCTTTTGAACGCCACGATTGTTCACTACGTTCGCCCGCTCTACCTGAGAGATCCAGCGGCAACGCTGAACCTGGCGGGCATCCTGTTCGGCCTGGGCTGCCTACTGACAGCGACGATTGTCGCCGCCGCCTATTACACCTACACGGTGGGGAGCATAGTCGGATTTATCTCGATCTTTCCGGCCTTCGGCGCATTGCACTTCTCACTCGCCAGGTTCTCGCCTCCGGTCGAGCCGTCGCGGCCACGCGCGCGGTCTTTCTTCTCCGGTTTTGGTAACCTGACGGCGGTTCTGTTCATGCTATTGCTGTTTTTCCAGTTCGGCAATGAGTGGTCAATCGCCGGCTGGCTGGCGATCTTCCTCTCGCAGAGGTTGGGTTTGAGTCCGGATTCAGCGTTGTACCTTGTTTCACTCTATTGGCTGGCGATCCTGATTGGCCGAATGTTGACGCAGACAATTTTGCCCTCCGCCGGTCACGCCCGCCTCCTGCTGATCGGCGCGGGTTTGGCGATGTTTGGCTGCCTGGTGTTGAGTTTGACCAACAACCGCTTCGGCGCTATCTCCGGTATCATATTCCTGGGCGTCGGCTTTGCCCCGATTTACCCGTCGACCATGGAGCGCATTCGCGGCCGGTTCCCGTCCCATGAGCCCGGCGTGATTCACCGCGTAACCACTGTCGCTTTCTCCGGCGGCCTGTTGGCGGCAGCCTCGCTGGGCTTCTATGCCGAACTGTTCGGTGTTGGGGTGGTCATGCTGCTTCCCCTGCTGGGGACCTGCGCGGTAGTGCTGTTGACTCTTCTGATCTGGCTACAGTCTCATCTGCAGGGCGCCTCGCAGCCGGATTCGACTCCACCCGGCCAGGATCAGGCGGGTTGAGCTAATGCGGACTATTGCGCTGGCTTCGCTGCTGGCAGCGTCCGCGATGGCGATTAACGCCCAGAGTCTTCCCGCCGGCGGGCCCCCGGGGGAGTTGAGTTTGCACGAGCGGTGGGATTTGTACCTCCACGGGACGTACATGAACCCGCTGGTTCCGCTGCGCAACGGAGCGACAGCGGGCCTGGCGCAATGGATGGACAGCCCATCGGAATGGGGGCAAGGCGCCGAAGGCTATGGGCGCCGGCTTGGCCATCGGCTGGCTCGATTCACGATCAAGAGCAGTTATGAAGCGGCCGCGGCCGCGATGCTGGGCCACGATGTCCGTTACTTCCCCAGCCGTTCCGCCGGTATTCCGACCCGGGCCGCACACGCACTGGTTTCCGGTTTCGTCACTTACGACCACGGTGGCAACCGCGTTCCCCGCCTCGCCACCATCGCTTCGTCGTTCGCCGTTGAGTACACTGCCATGCAATGGACTCCCCAACGTTACCGAACCCATTCTCGCGTGCTTCGGAACGTGGCTATCGGCTTCGGCGCCGGTTGGGCTGTTGATCTGGTCCGGGAATTTTCTCCCGAATTGAGACGGCTGTTCCACCGGTGATCATGGCAACATAACAATAGAAGTACTGACAAAGGACTAAAATGAAGCCACCGAGCCTTGATTGGGCCCACCTCCGCGTCTTCCCGCTGTCCGAGCGCACGAGCCTGACGCGCGCCGACGACATACTGAAAGCCCCGGACTCTTCTCCTCCACCGTTGCCCCAACCGGCGGCGCGCGCCGTGGAGGAATGCGCCCAAAAGGTGATTGCCGCGCGCCGGAGCGGCGGAGGCGTCATTCTGATGTACGGAGCGCACCTGCTGCGTAACGGGGCCGCGCTGGTTCTGAAGGAGATGATGACGCGGGGCTGGCTCACGCACCTGGCCACGAACGGCGCCGGCACGATTCACGATTGGGAGTACGCCTGGCTCGGCCGCTCGACCGAGAGCGTTCGCGCCAATGTAGTCACCGGCACTTTCGGAACCTGGGACGAGACCAGCCGCAATACCCACCTGGCTTTGATGGCCGGCGGGCTGCGAGGCGAAGGTTACGGCACGTCCATGGGCCGCTACATCGCCGAGGACGGCTGTACGTTCCCTACCCCCGAACAACTCCAGACGCAAATTGCGGCCGAGCCGTCGCATCCGCTGACTTCGGCACGGGCCGATCTGCTAAATGCCATGTGTACTCACCAGTTGCCGGCCGGGCGCATTGAAATCAACCACCGCTGGAAGCACGCCTCGGTCGCCGCGCAGGCGTTTTTGGCCGATGTCCCGTTCACCGCGCATCCCGGCATTGGCTATGACATCATCTCGAATCATCCGATGTTCAACGGGGGCGTGATCGGCCGTGCGGCCACGCTCGACTTCCGGTTGTTCGGTGACTCGGTGGAAACGCTCGACAACGGCGTACTGCTCTCAGTGGGATCGGCCATCATGGCGCCGCAGGTGTTCGAGAAGAGCCTCAGTTGCGTGAACAATCTGCGGATAGGCGCCGGACGGCCCATCGTAAAAGGCCACTCCATCTATGTTGTGGACCTGCAGGATGGCGGCAACTGGGATTGGAACCAGGGCGAGCCGCCAAAAACCAACGCCGCTTACTACCTGCGGTTCTGCAAAAGCTACGCCCGCATGGGCGGCGCGATGCAATATGTGCAGTGTGACAACATGGCGTTTATGCACAACCTGTACGCGCGGCTCGCGGCCCAATAGCCGTTCATTGGTCGTAGCCCTTCAGCGGGCGGACCCAGACGTTGCGGAACCGCACCGGACCTGGGTGGTCTTGAAGCACCAGCGATCCTTCGGTAGGAAACGTACCGTCAGCGCCGCGCGGGCGGGCGGGCAGCTCGGCATGAACCTGAACCGCGACACCGTTTTGGAGCACGGTAACGTAAGGCGGCTTCGCCATGCGGCCGCCTTCATAGACCGGCGCTTCGAACAAGATGTCATAAACCTGCCACTCGCCCGGCCGGCGGGAGGCGTTCACCAGTGGCGGATACAGCCCGTAAATGGCGCCCGCCGAACCATCGGCATAGGTTGGATTCTGCCACGAATCGAGCACCTGGACCTCATAATACTGCTGCAAATAAACGCCGCTGTTGCCGCGTGACTGGCCGGAGTCTCTCACCTCGGCTGGTGTCGCCCATTCCACGTGAAACTGCGCCGAGCCGAACTTTTCCCTGCTAATCAGGGAGCCCGTGTGGCGCACCACCTCCACGTAGCCGTTTTCCACTTTCCACTTGGGCTCGCCGGTTACTCCTTTCCCGGAGATCGATCTCCAGTGGGAGAGGTCTTTGCCGTCGAACAAAACGATGGCGTCCGATGGCGGCCGTCCGGGCCCCTGTTGAGAGCTTTCCGTACCGGGGCTCACCACCCGGGGCGCCGGGCGATTCGGATCACCGGACCGCCATCGTTTTGCAGGTTGTGCCGAAAGCAGACAGCAAATTGAAACAAACAACAGCAGAATTCGCATCGTAAACCCAGTCTCCAAACCTGTTTCTTCCCAACTGGTGCGTGTTGCGCCCTATTCCATAATTGCGCGAATAGAGTCTTTGAGCACCTGTTCTGTCCCGATGTCGGTGAACCCGGCGCCGGGTTCGTATCCCCCTTCCCGTTGCGCCTCGTCGGTGCAGACATAGCCGGGAGAGATCTCGCCATAACCGGCCACAGCCAGAAAATGATCGCCGGCGAGCGATAGGGCGTACTTCTGATACTCCAGCATCGGCTCTCCGGGCAGCATCAGAATCCTGGCCGCCCCGAGGTCAAGATACTGAATCTCCAGGGGCCGTTTCCGCATGGCAAAGGCCGCCGCATTGGCGGTGCGGGCGTCCAGTTCGTCGCTGGGCTTCTGGCCGGTGGTCCAGTACAGAGCCGGCATGGGCTTGCGGGGCGGGTCGAAGGCGCGGGCACGCCAGCTTACCGGCCGTGCCGGGTGCAATTGCGTGGCGGCGATGGAGGCTTCCATCCCCTGCTTCAACCTGCCGGCCAGTTCCCGCTGCACCTCCTCCGAAGAATCGTTGTACTTGCCCATGGTGACGTTGCCGGCCGCTCCGGTGAAGTAAAGCTGAAATACTTCGTCCTCTTTTTCCACCGCATCGCGCGCGGCGCCGACTACATCGGCCGTCACACGGCCGTCGCAACAGAAGGTCTGCGGGTGGGTGGCATAAAAGTGGATTCGCACTAACGGCTTGCCGTTGTTGGCCAGGGTGATGGTGCGAATGAATGGATCAACCGGCCCTTCGGGCAGTGCCGCCAGCTTGGGGTCCTTGCCGCTGGTACTCCAGCGGGTAACCAGTTTGCCATTGGAGTCCATGACACGGCGCATGGAGGCTACCCGGTCCACCTTGGCCTGGCCGGTACCAACCTGATCGAACGGTTGCAGCCGTTTCATTCCTTGCCGCACCGCCGCCGACAGCCGGTTGGTCAGCGTAGCCATAAAACGGTTGCTCAACCGCAATCCGGGCCGGTGCGCGGCATCCAGAATACGATAGCCGTCGCTGTCGGCATAAGGCGCGGTGTGCTGGTGGATGACGTGCAGCGCCACCCGGTCCACGCTGGTGTGTGCAGCCCGTGCCATGGCGGTGCGCAGGCCGTGGTGCCATTCCCCGCCGATCCCACACCAATCAACGCTGCACATCACGTACCGGTCCGGTCCCTGCTCGATAATGATTCCCTTGGCGCGAAGCGGGTCAAGCACGATTTTTGCGGGCTTCACCCAGATGAGCGGTTCGCCGGGAAAGGGAGTGGCGTCCGCCTGAAACGTGGCTGCGCGCAGTTTCAATTGCGGAGGTGGCGCGGCGCTGCCGGCGGGCAACAGCAGTGAGATCGCCAGGAGGAAAAGGATGGGAGATTGAGGATGCATATCGGCTCCGGAAAGCTGAACTCAGCAGTATACGCCGATTGATGAACTCCTGCCCACGAACCAGCGTTCCCAGGCTATTAATTTGATTCTCACAAATTCGTTTTGCTGGACCTACCCACCCGGCCTCGATTGGGCTTATAATGCCAACACAACCGCCATGAATTAAGAAAGGAGCTTGCTCATGGCCGAGCAGTCAACAACAGATTCCCGCAGGCAGTTCCTGCAAACCGGAGCAACCGGTCTTGTAACCCTTGGGGTGGCCGGCCAGATGGCCGGTTCAGCCGCCAGTGAGACGCTGGCGCTCTCCGGCGGTCCTCGCGCCGTCACTTTCCCCAATGACAGGCATTCGGCGTTGACCCGCTGGCCCCGCTATGGCGCAGCCGAAAAGAAGGCTCTGCACGATCTGGTTGATAGCGGGAATTTTTACCAGGAGTTACCGGCCTTCGAGAAGGAGTGGCAGGCCTACACGAAGTCGCCATTCGTCAAATCTCACATGAACTGCACCAGCGCGTTGACCAGCATGTACTTCGCGCTCGACCTGCCTCCCGGCAGCGAAATCATGGTGCCTTCCTATACGTTCTTCGCCACTTGCCTGGCGATGCGGTTCTTCGGCCTGGTGCCAATTTTCATCGACATCGACCCGAAAACCGCCTGCTTCGACCTGGATGATGCCAAACGCAAATTGACCTCGCGCACCAAGGCGATGGTTCCGATGCACTCCTGGGGGTTGCCGTGCGAGATGGACCACATCGCCGGCTTCGCCAAGGAGAAGGGACTCATTGTGCTGGAAGACGCCGCTCACGCCCACGGCGCCTCCATGCAGGGCAAGAAGATGGGAACCTGGGGCTCCATCGGCTGCTACAGTTTTCAGGCTTCTAAAGTGTTGCCCACCGTGGAAGGTGGCATGGGAATGTACCAGACGCGCGAGTATTATGAACGCGCCACGGCCTTCGGCCACTATGAAGCTCCACCGACGTTCCCCGCCAGCAGCCCCGTGCGCGCCTACGATGGCACCGGCTTCGGACAGAAGTTCCGGATGCACCCCTTCGCCGCCGTCGTCGGGCGGCAGCAGTTGCGCGGCCTTGATGAGCGCAACCAGGTGGTGGAAAACAATGTCCGCCGCCTAAACAGCCAGTTGACCGACATCCCCGGCGTCACCGAGCCGCGCATCCGGTCCGACCAGAAGCGCTCCTACTACTATGCCGACATGCTGCTGATCGACTGGAAGAAGTTCGGCGTCGAGCGCGACCCGCTGCTCAAGGCACTGAAAGCCGAGGGTGTTCGCGCCACCATGTGGGACTATCCCGAGCAGCACAAGATGAAGATCTACGCCGAGGCCAAGTGGTGGCATCATACCCCACAGATCCCGCCATCCATGCCGGGCAATGCCAGCATCAACGCCGGACATATCTTCATGCCGCTGTTCTACGGCGAAGCCGATGACCTGATTGAACAGTACGCCAACGCCTTCAGAAAGGTGTGGGCGCACCGCGCCGAGTTGAAAGTCTGACACCGGCCGGTTCAGGTGTTCACATGACGCGGCGGGAACATTTACTGCTCTGGTTCACAGATGTTCCCGCCGTAGCCGCCGAGTTCCCCTCTCTTCTAAGCAGAGTCCGGACGGGCATGCAGGAAGTGATGGGTCCCCTTCCGTCGTTACCACGCCCGGCGCCGGAGGTTCGCCTTCTGGAGGAGCAGGAGACCGCCCGGTATATCCGCCGGAAAATCCTGTACGCTGCAGAGCCGGGTGACGAGGTTCCCGCCTATCTGCTGGTTCCCCATGCCGCGCGCCACGCTCCCGCGATGCTCTGCCTGCACCCTACCAGCAAGTACGGTAAAGCAGTGCCCGCGGGTCTGGCCGGCGGCCCGAATCGCGCGTACGCGCACGAGTTGGCCGGCGAGGGATGGGTGACACTCTCACCCGACTATCCAGGTTCGGGCGACTATCCCTACGATCCTTACGCCCACGGCTACCAGAGCGCGTCCATGAAGGCCATCTGGAATCATCTAAGGGCGGTGGATCTACTGGGTTCGATGAAAGAGGTAAATCCGCGGCGTATCGGAGTGATCGGACATTCGCTCGGCGGCCACAATGCACTGTTCGTTGCCGTGTTCGATCCGCGATTGCGGGCCGTGGCCACCAGTTGCGGTTTCACCTCGTTCCACAAATATATGAACGGTGATCTGACCGGATGGTGCCACAAAGGCTACATGCCGAGGATCGCTTCGGTGTACGACAAGTCGCCGGACCGCATGCCATTCGACTTCCCCGATCTGCTGGCGGCGCTGGCGCCGCGCGCGATCTTCGTCAACGCGCCCCTGGGCGACAACAACTTCGACGTGAGCGGCGTGGATGACTGCGTGGCGCGTGCCCGGCCGCTGTTCGGTGAACGCCTGATGGTTGTCCACCCCGGCTGCGGGCATGACTTCCCGCCGGAAGTCCGGCAGCAGTGCTACCGGTTTCTGGCAGATCACCTCAGCTAGCGCCGCCGCGTTAGTCGAGGCGCACGTTATGCGAAGCGAGCGTTGTCCCCATGGCGCGCTCAAACTGAGCCACGGCCTTGTTGAAATCGAGATTGGAGACTACTACGCGGCGGCGCGAATCCAGATACTCGTTTTGCCGCGTCAGCACCAGGAAGTTGGTCGATTCACCAGTCTGGAAAAGCCGGGTCTCGCTTTCCACTTTCTCCTTGGCCGCGCGCTCACCCGCCTCAGCGGCGGAGATGCGCTGGCGGGCGGTGGCGATGGCCTGCATGGCGTTGCGCACCTGGGCGCCGATCACCTGCTCGGCAAGCGCCTGTTCCAGCTTCAATCGCCGCTCGGTGATTACACTCTGGGCCAGGTTGGCCTGCGCCGCGCGGTTCTTCAGGTTCAGGTCAAATTGTAAGCCGACCGAAACGCTCTGAAAATTCCCTCCGAACAGACCAGCCAGAGCGGTTCCGTAACCACCCAGCAGCGAATCGGGCAGCGTACCGAAGGACGGCACTGCAACCGGCGGCAATCCCGAATCGCTGGAAATCTGGTTCACTCGCCGGAAGAGTTCACCCAGGGAGCTTGAGAACGGATCCTCGGTTGCGCGTAGAGTCCCACCCAGTCCCATGTTGCTGTAGTTGGCTACCAGGTTCACCTGAGGCTTGGTCTGGTTGGCGGCATAACGCTTCTGGATGGCATTCGACTCCGCGCGCAGGGCCACCTGGCGCAGTTCGGGGCGGTTCTTCATCGCCGTCTCCACCGCCTGTTTCAGGTCGTCGCTCGTCGCCGGAGGTTCCAGCGTTTTGACATCGGCGGGCTGGATACGGTCGCTCCAAAGGGTAGCGTTGCGATCGGGCGCCAGCAGAAGTTTTAGCGCGTTCTCAGCCTCGGTGACCGCGCCAACGGCGGCATAGTAGGTGTCGAGCCGCCGCTCGAGTTCCGCTTCCGATGCGCTCAACTCCACCGGGGCCAGCGTCCCGGCATCGATCATGCGCCGATTCTGCGCCAGGTTCTTCCTGGCCAACTCCACCCCGTCAGCCTTTACTGTCATGTCCTGAAGTGCGCCCACCAGGTTCCAATAGGACTGCTCCACCCGGCCGACCACATCGATCACCTTCAACCGGAAATCGACGTCGGATATGTCGGCCGCGCGACGGCGGACCCTGAGCTCAGTACGCTCCCGGTCGGTCTCGCGATTGCGTAGCAGCGGCTGTGTAATGCCGATCACCAGCCGCGAAGTCAGAAAAGGATTGAGGGTGCTGAAGGAGTTACTGGTGGAGTTGCGCGAATTTTCAAAATCCACGTGAAAGGCCGTGCCGAAGTTCGAAATCCGCTGGTTGAAATAGACGTTCTGTACCAGGTTTCTCTCTGATAGCTTTCCGTCGGAGCTCTGCAGCACGCTGCCCACCGGTACGTTGCGCGCTTCGAGCGACGGCAGCCAGCGGAAATCCGGATCGAAGTAGCCCTCGGCCGCGCGCGCCTGTTGGCGGGTGATGCCCACGTTCGCGCGCTCGATCTCAATCTCCAGATTGTTTTTGAGCGCCATCTCAATCGATTCGTTCAATGTCAGCTTACGCTCGGTGACGGTGACGCCCACCCGGGCCGGCTGGTTGATGATCGACTGGCCGCGCAGCGGAAGCACCGGCAGCATCAACCCGGCAAGCAGCAGGAAAAAAGGCAGGCTAAAGCCCGGCTTGCGGATGCGGATCGTCATGCGGCCGAACAAGCGCCGCCAGAAGCGCGCGCGCACCATATCGTCAAACAGGGAGTAGGCCACCGGGGTCACCAGCAGGGTCAGCAGCAGGCACAATGACTGGCCGCCAATCACCACGATAGCCACCGTGCGCCTTGAACCGGCGCCGGCGCCGCCGCCCAAGGCGAGCGGCAACATGCCTGCCACCAGCGCGGCGGTGGTCATCAGAATCGGTCGAAGCCGGTCTTCGCAACCCTTGAGGATCGCCTCCTTGCGCCCCATCCCGGAAGCGCGTAGCGTCTTGATGTGATCAATTTGCAGGATCGAGTTCTTCTTTACTATGCCGAATAGCACCAGAATACCCACCGAGGTATAAATCACCGAAAAATTCTCCCGCGCCAGCAGCAGCGCGAGCAGCGCGAAGGGAACCGAAAGCGGTAGCGAGATCAGAATCGTCACCGGATCGATAAAGCTTTCAAACTGCGCCGCCAGCACCATGTACATGAAAATGATGGAGAGCAGGAACGCAATGATGTAGTTGGCCGCGGTACGGCCGAACTCCTTGCTCTGGCCCACCAAGCCGGCCCGGTACTGTGGCGGAAGATTCAATCCGGCCACGGTCTCATCCACGATCTGCAGCACGTTGGAAAGCGACTGGCCCTTGACGATGTTGGCCGATACCATGATCTGGCGCTGCCGGTTGTAACGCTCAATCTGCGTGGGTCCCGTAGCCTCGGTAAGGCTGGCCACGTTGGAAACCGGCACGTTGCCGAGCGTGGACGAAGGCACGAACAGCCGTTCCAGCGCGCCGGGCGAGTCGCGAAACTCCTTCCCGACGCGTAACTGCACGTCGTAGCGGTCGTCGCCTTCGCGGTACGTGGTCACCTGCTGATCGCCGCCCACCAGCGTGCGCAGCGCGGTGGCGACGCTTGCCACGTTCACACCCAGATCCGCCGCCTTGTCACGGTTGACGCTCACCCGCAGTTCCGGCTTGCCCGGCTCATAGGTACTGTCGACGTCGGTCACGCCCTGCACCGCGCGCAGTTTGTTCTTGATCTGGTTGGCGTAGCGGTCGAGCACATCCAGGTCCGGCCCCTGAAGATACATCTGCAGGTCCTGGTTCGGCCCTCCGCCCTGAATTAACGATGGCAACTGCACCGCGATCACCATATTCTGGAACCGTGCCAGCCGCTCGCGGGCCATCAGCATCAACTCCAGCTGGTTCAGGTTGCGCTGATCCATCGGAACCAGTTCCACCAGGATGGAGCCCCGGTCCACCTGCCGCCGGACGTCGGAACCAATGGTGGTGAGGATGTTCTGAATGCCCGGTATGTGACGCAGTTCCTGCTCCAGTTGGCTCATGGCGGCTTCAGTACCCTGGAGCGAAGAGCCCGGCGGCATGCGCACGGTGACTTCAAACTCACTCTGATCATCGGTGGGCAGGAAACTCTTGCCCACCACCATGAACAGTGGAACCGTGGACGCGACAACCAGTACCGCCACCACGGCGATCGTCTTGCGGTGCTCCATCGACCAGATCAACAGCCGGCGGTAAGGCCCGGCCAGCGTCCGGAACAGCAGCGTTTCCTTGGTGGAGGCTTCAGCCGCGTTCGGCTTCAGGAAGCGCGAGCACAGCATCGGCGTCAGAGTGAAGCTGACCAGCAGCGACACCATAATGGCGAAGGCTGCCGTGTAGCCGAAGCTCGACATGAAGCGGCCGACGATCCCGGTCATGGTGGCAACCGGCAGGAAGATGATCACCAGGCTCAGCGTGGTGGCCAATACCGCCAGCCCGATGTCCTTGGTGCCTTCCACGGCCGCCTCAACCGGCGTCATCTTCTTTTCTTCCATGAAGCGGAAGACATTTTCCAGCACCACGATCGCGTCGTCGATGACGATACCCACCACCAGCACCAGCGCCAGCATGGTGATCTGGTTCAAGGTGAAGCCGATCCAATTCATCAGGCTGTAGGTAGAGATGATGGATGTGGGGATCGCCACCGCAGCAATCAGCGTGGAGCGCCAGCTACGGATGAACAGCAGCACGATAATTGCCGCCAGCAGGCCACCCAGAATCAGGTGCTCCTGAACCGCATGGAACGATTCTTTGATGAAGCCCGATTGGTCTCGCGTGTAGGTAATGTGCAGGTCCGGCGGCAGCGTGGGCCGCAGTTCGGTGATACGGTCTTTGATCTCCTGAATTACATCCAGCGTGTTCGTGCCGGCCTGCTTGCGTACCTCGAGCACAACGGCGTCGCGCCCATCCAGCCGGGCGAGGCTACGCGGCTCTTCCACACCGTCTTCCACCCGGCCGATATCGGAGATGCGTATCGGCGTTGCGCCCGCGCTGCCCACGATAATCCGCTCGAAATCGCGCGGGCGCTCCACCCGGCCCAGCGTACGCAGCACCAGCTCGCGCCTCCCCTGGTCGATGCGCCCCCCGGGCACTTCCACGTTTTGCGCTGCTAGCGCGCTGCGCACCTGATCGATGTTCAGGCCATAGGAGTACAGCTTCTCGCCATCCAGCCACACCTGGATCTGGCGGTTGCGCTCGCCCACAAAGCGCACCTGCCCCACGCCGGGCAGCGTCTCGATGTTCTTCTTGATGTGGTCGTCCACCAGCTTGGTGGTTTCGCGCAAGTCGCGGCCGCTGGAGATGACAACGTTCAACACCGCCGAGGCATCGCTAGCGAGTTTTTCGACAATAGGAGGATCTACGTCCCGCGGCAACTGGCTGAGAATCGCCGAAACCTTGTCCCGCACCTCCTGCGCTCCGACGTCGGGATCCTTTTCCAGCACGAACTGAATGATGACCTGGGAGATACCTTCCGAAGAGATGCTGCGAAGATCGTCAATGCCGCTGATGGTGTTGACCGCTTCTTCAATCCGCTTGCTGACCTGTGACTCCATCTCCTCCGGCGCCGCTCCGCGCAACGTGGTGGTGATGGTTACATAGGGGAACTCTACCTTCGGGAAGAAGTCCACGCCGAGCTTGCGGTAGGCGTCCAGCCCCATCACCACCAGCGCGAGAATCAGCATGGTGGCAAAGACCGGACGGCGGATGCACAGTTGCGCCAGTTTCTGCATGGCTTACCCCTTCGCCACCTGCACGGCGGCACCGTTCACCAGCAGGTCCAGCTTGTTGATCACGATCGGGTCACCCGGTTGAATCCCGGCCGGCACCTCCACCCAGCCATTCGTCTCAAGACCGGGTGGCACATGAACCTCCACGATCTTTCCGTTGCGCACTACAAACACCTTCGCCAGTCCGGCCACCAGATAAAGCGCCTGCCTGGGGACGGTGGTGACGGTGGCGTCGCGCTGGGTTACCAGACGAATCTGCACAAATCCCCCGGGACGCAGAAGCGGGTCTCGTTCCACCAGCCGCGCCTCGGCGGTGAGCGAACGCGCACGGGGATCAAGCGAGGGGTTGAGTTCACGAATCACCGCGTGAAACTGTGCGCCGGGCGCTGAATCGGTGGTGAACGTCAGCGCCGTCCCGACATGCGTGGTGGAAGCTGCCGCCTCGGGTATCTCCGCCCGCAGGCGCAGCGGCCATGTTTTGATCACCGTGACGATGGGCGTATTTTCTTTAAGATATTGCCCGGGTGAAACCTGACGGGCGGAAACAGCGCCGTCAAACGGGGCACGAATGGTGGTGTCACTCAGACGTTTGGCGGCCAACCGTACCTCGGCCCGCAGGGCCTGAATTGTCGCCAGTTGCGTCCGCAGGTCGTAGCGAGTGGCTTCGTAAGCCGCCTTGCGGGCGGCATAGGCTTTCTCAATTTCATTAAAACGTTCAGCGGCGATGTCGCCGGACTTTACCAACCTGGCGGCGCTGTCGTACTTGAACCGGGCATCCTCCAGTTGCGCCTTGGCCTGCTGCATGGCCGGGGTGGATTCCGGCGCGACGTTCTCCTGATCCGGGTTCAACCCCACACGCGCCAGCGCCTGCGCCAGGGATGCCCGCGCGCGATCCAGAGCGATCTGGTACTCCTGCTTGTCGAGTTCGGCGACCACCTGTCCTTTGTGGACCTGGCTGCCGAAATCCACAGAGACCGCCGTAATGCGTCCCGGCACCTCCGAACTGCAATTCACCGTTTCGTCCGCCAGCAGCGACCCGGTAACCGAAATAGTCCGTTCGACGGTGTGCGCCTCGGCCGGAACCACGCGCACCTCAAGCGGCGGCGCGGGCCTGGCAGCCGCTTCCGCCGCCTGCGGCTGCTTGCGGCCGCAACCGGCCAGAATCACGACGATCACCAGCACTACGGGAAACGCAATCACTCGATTCATTATTTGGTCCTGATTTAGTCCTGAGTTTTCAGAATGCCGTGGAGGAAGATTCGGGTCATTTTGTCAATGGCCGCTTTCGGATCCATATCCATCACGCAATTGGGGAACAGCACCCGCGCCTGGGCATAGCTGCTCACCATGCCGGCGAAGGAGCGCGCCAGCACTTCCGGATTGATCCGGCGAAAAACGCCGGCCTTCATCCGCTGCCGGGTGTAAGAGAGCACGAACTCCAGATAGATCTCCAACTGGCGCTGGTAGTAGACGTCGGCAAGCTCATGCCCCTCAAGCGCGCTGAACATCAGCAGCCGCACATAATCAGGATCCTTATCGTAGAATTCGACGATCAGCAGGCCCAGGTTGCGGAAGAAGCCGCGGTCGTCCCTGCGTTCCATATAGGGGGTGAGCGTCTCGCGCAGATACTCGATACCCTGCTGCGATTTGGCGTCGATGATCGCCCGGTAGAGATCGCTCTTGGTGGCGAAGTGCTCGTATAACACCGGTACCGCCGAGGCAATTTGGCGGGTGGTGGCGCCGCGAAAACCGTTCTCCGCGAACAGCCTGATGGCCGCGCTGATAATTGCCGAACGCCGGTCCTCCGCGTTCATGCGGCGCCGGGCCAGCGACCGCCCCTTGGAGTTGCTCATATCGACTGATTGCCGGAATAGCGTTTGCTAGACTAGCGGCCACTAACATAGCATTCGCTAACATCGAGTGTCAACTTCCGTGCGTTACAATAACGATTCGGAAACTGCCCGGAGAAGAGTCTCTTGTCGGAAGAAATCATCAGGCGCGCGGGAAACTGGTTTACCGGTTCGGGAATTCAGGAAGATAGTGGAGGCGTTGCGCGCTATTACTGCTCTGACACCGGCCGGAACCAAAGAGTCTCTACCGAGATTACCGGGTACGCCGCCGGAAGCCTGGCTTATCTGTACTCGCGTACCGCCGACCCGCGTTATCTCGATTCGGCCGTGAGCGCCGCCCGTTTTTTGACTGGTTCAGCCTGGGATCGAAAGACGGCCGTCTTCCCTTTTGAGCACGGCGGCGAAGCTTTGGCCTATTTCTTCGACACCGGCATTATCATTCGCGGTCTTCTGGCTGTATGGCGCGTCACCGGCGAACGGGAATTGCTGGACGTAGCCGCGGCCGCCGGGCGCGCGCTCTATCGTCACTTCGCCGGGCGGGATCACTTCCATCCCATTCTGCAATTGCCGGACCTGAGCCCGCTCGCCTGGGAGCCGCAATGGTCGCGCTCGCCCGGCTGTTATCAACTCAAAGCCGCGCTGGCCTGGCTGGAACTCGCGGAGGCGTGTCACGATACACAGTTCGCCGCCTGGTATGAGCAGTTGCTAAAGGCAGGCATGCTCCATCAGGGAAACTTTTTGACGGAGGTGGAAGATCCCAACCGCCGCATGGACCGCCTTCACGCCTACAGCTACTTCCTCGAAGGGTTGCTGCCCGCCATGGAGCGGCCGCCCATAAGGGCTGCCCTCGCGGATGGCCTGGAGCACGCGGCGTTTCATCTACGCGAGATCGCTCCCCAATTTGAGCGTTCTGATGTTCCGGCCCAACTGCTGCGTGTGAGGCTGTTAGCCGCGGCCGCCGGCGCCGTCCCGCTGGATGAGCCGGCAGCGGCCGACGAAGCCCGCCGCACGGCCGCGTTTCAACTGAATACAGCGAGCCCGCGCCACGACGGCGGCTTTGCCTTCGGGCGGCTCAACGGACAACTGCTGCCGCATGTTAATCCCGTCTCCACCGCGTTTTGTTCGCAGGCACTGGAGTTCTGGGATCGCACACGGCGGGGACTCGCGCTGCCGGGATGGGTAGCGTTGATTTGAGTGCGCGTTTCGCGCGTGGGCAAGCGGTGCTCTCGGGGTTCCTGATTGCCGCGCTGAAAGCGATCCTGCCATCGCACAAAGATCCGGCGCCGGAAACGAATCTCCCTCCTGGTATCTCTGTAGTCATACCATCGCGCGACGGCATTCACCTGCTTAAGCGCCTGCTGCCGGGTGTTATATCGGATCTCGAGGCGATGAACAGCGAAATTATTGTCGTCGATAACGGTTCTACTGACGGCACCGCGGCCGAACTGGCCCGCCACTGGCCCGCCATCGCCGTTGAAATCAGCGCGCCCGCATTGGCGTTTGCCGCCGCGGTGAATCGCGGCATCAACCTCGCGCGCTACTCGCACGTCTGCCTGCTCAATAACGACATGGTGACGGAGCCGGGCTTCTTCGCCGCTCTACTCGGCGCCTTCGACCGGGTGCCTCATCTGTTCTGCGCCACCGCCCAGATATTCTTCCCCGCCGGCGAACGCAGGCAGGAGACGGGTCTGGCGGTGAAACCGCCGCGCGGCGCGGACTCAACCGACCCCGGCTTCCCGCTTTGGTGCAATGAGCCCATCGAGGGCGAAGATCTCTCCTGGGTGCTCTATGGAAGCGGCGGCTGTTCTCTGTACGACACCGCGAAATTGCGCAGCCTGGGTGGCTTCGATGAGAGCTACTCGCCCGCCTACGTGGAAGATCTGGATATCGGCTATCGTGCCTGGCTGAGAAGGTGGCCGACGGTGTTCGCCGCCCGCGCCGTGGTCTTGCACCACCATCGGGCCACCACCTCGCGCTTTTATACCCCACGGCAACTCGATCTGGTGCTGGATGTGAATTACATCCGCTTCCTGGCGCGCGCCGTGGCCAATCCCAGTGTTTTTCTGAAGCTGTGGAGAGAAAATCTGCGGCGGCCACTCTCCCCATCCGCCCTGCGTTTCACCCGAAGCGCCTGGCGCTGCCTCCGGCGCCCTCCGCCGCGGCCATTTCCCGAAGAGACCATTCTCCAACTTGGAAGCGGCCGGATCCGCATCTTTCCAGGCCGTGGCATCGGCGTTCTGGTGCACCAGACAAGTGTGACCCAGCCACCGCCGGAGGAGTGGCTCAGTCAACACCGGATCGTGATTCTGGCCACGGACGCCGCGGCCTTTCGCGCGGCGCTCGATCAGGCCCTGAAGCAATGGCCGGACAATCCGGTCAGGACGACGATCCCCGGCGCTTGCGGCTCCAACTCGCGGTGACTTTCGAGTAAACGCCGCCGCGCGGCGTGAACTCGCCGGTGACGGTGATGGAGACCGGATTCGTGGCCTTTACAATGTCCCTCAGAAAACGGTTCACCACGTTTTCCTGGAAGATACCCAGATTGCGGTATGCCAGCATGTACATCTTCAGCGACTTCAACTCCAGGCAAACCTTATCCGGCACGTAGCGGACGATCACCTCGCCATGGTCCGGCAGACCGGTACGTGGGCAGACTGAGGTAAATTCCGGCATCCGGATCTCGATCTCGTAACCCGGATACTGGTTTTCCCAGGTCTCGATTTCCGGTAGCGGCGCGGCGATGCCGGCCCGCGCATGCTCGCTGGTATAAACCCGTTTTTGCTGTTTCTTCATGCTTTCCGTAACTGCTCCGCCAGCAGGTCCAGGAACATGCCCACATCGGTGACCACTCCGATGGCCTGGCCCGTTCCGCGATCGCTCACCTTGGTCGCCACCGCGGGATTGATGTCCACACACACGATCTTCACCCAACTGGGCGACATGTTGCCCACGGCGATCGAGTGCAGCATCGACCCCAGGCACAGCACCAGGCCGGCCTCGCGCAACTGCCCGGCGTAAGCATCCTGCGCCTGGTTCATGTCGGTAATCGTATCGGGAAGCGGCCCATCGTCGCGCAGGCTTCCGGCCAGTACAAACGGCACGTTGTTACGCACGCACTCATAGAGCACCCCGCTGGCGAGCCGCCCGCTCTCCACCGCCTGCCTGATGCCGCCTTCGTGATAAATGGCATTGATGGCGCGCATGTGATTGCGATGGCCGTGCTCCGCCTGGCGGCCATCCGACTGGCGGATGCCAAGTGAAGTTCCCAGCAACGCAGACTCGACGTCGTGAACACCCAGCGCATTGCCGGCCAGTAGCGCGTGTACAAAACCATTGCGGATCAGCGATGCCAGCGCCGCCGCCCCGCCGGTATGAACCACCACCGGGCCGGCCACCACCACCACACGCTGGCCCTGGGAAATGGTCTGGCGAATCAGCGCCGCCGTCTGCCGCACGGCAGTCTCCACCTGCCGTTCCGAAGAGATGCCGTTCGACATGAACGCGAACGACAACCGGTCGCGCTCCTTGGATTCCGGCACCACACGGATACCGCGCATACCCACCACTACGCGGTCGCCGGCCACCAGGTCACGCAACTTTTTGCAGATGATACGATCGCCTTCGGCCACCAGCAGCGCATCCATACGCTGGTTTTCGGCAGGGATCCACTTGCCGCCCAGCCGGACCAGGGTGCGGTGGTTCGTGGTGGAGTAAAAGTCCACCGGCGCGCAGCGGTCCCGGCCGATTGTCATTAATTCGGCGTCGCTTGAATCCACCGGCGAGCAGCCCAGCCCGAGCAGCGCGCTCATCATTTTGGCCATCTGCTCGGAGTCAGCCGCTTCTATTCTCAGGCGGAGGCGGGAGGGTTCGCTATTGGTGCGCCCTATATGGAAGTGCTCTACTTCGAAGCGCCCGTCGCACTCGACGACGGTATCGAAGATGCGCTCCATGATGTGCGAATCGATCAAGTGTCCTTCGGCCTCGACAACTTCTTGAAGAGGCACGGGTGCATTGGCGGGCGTCATGCTGTTTCTTTCAGGATACCGTAGGGGCGGCGCCGTCAGAAATATGGCTTAGCGCCGCCCGGCGAGCACCTGGTCAAGTGGAGGACGATTCGTCTTCATCAGCCCATCAATTTTTTTCACAACATCGGGATGCGCAGCCGCGACATTGTTCTGCTCACCGATGTCCGCGCCCAGGTCATAAAGCTCCACCGGGCCATCCTCGCCAATGCGCACGCCCTTCCAGTCGCCCATGCGCACAGCCTCCTTCAGTCCACCCTCGCCAAACACCCAGTAGAGCGGCGCGTGCTCCGGCTGCCGCCCACCGGTCAGGGCCGGAACGAAGGAGACCCCATCGGTCCGGGCTGGGCGCGGCTGGCCGGTGAGATCGGCGGCCGTAGCCAGGAAGTCCCAAAACGCGATCACCGCGCCGCTGGTGGAACCCGCCTGGATTCTCTGTGGCCAGCGGGCAACAAACGGTACGCGGATGCCGCCCTCGTAAAGATCGCGCTTGATGCCTCGCAGCGGCCCACTGCTGTGGAAGTAGTTCGCATCGTGGCCGCCCTCCTTGTGCGGGCCGTTATCGCTGGCAAAAATCACCAACGTGTTGCGATCCATCCCCTTGCGCGCGAGAGACGCCATCAGTTGCCCGATAGCCGAATCCATGCCGGTGATCATGGCGGCAAAATTCTTCTCAGGCTGTGGCCAGTTCTTCGAATGGTAAATCGAGTCGCTCGGCACCTGCATGCCGTTGCCGGTGTCGTGCCCCGCCTGGTTATTGGCATGCGGCGTGGTGTAGCAGAGGTGCAGGAAGAACGGTTGCTTACCGGCCCCGTCAATAAACCCGAGCGCCCTCTCGGTGAACAGGTCCGTCGCATACAGAACGGGTTTCGTCCCCAGGTTCTTGGTAAGCACCCTGGCGCCGTCACCATCCAACAGTACGTCGGGGTAATAGTTGTGCGCATGGGTCTGGCTGAAAAAGCCGAACCACTCGTCAAACCCCTTGCGGGTGGGATAACCGCTGGTGCCCAGTTCGCCGAGCGACCATTTGCCGTAAAGCGCCGTCCGGTAACCGGCGTTGCGAAACACTTCGGCCACCGTCAGGTCGGTGGACAGAATCGGGCCCGCCGCGTTGCTGCGCATCCGCGCATGGGTAGGCGCCATGCCGGTCATCAGGCAGCAGCGCGACGGTGCGCAAACCGTGGCCCCTGCGTAGGCCTGGGTGAACCGGATACCTTCGCGCGCCAACCGGTCGATGTTCGGTGTCTCGATCTGCTTCTGCCCATAGCAGCCGATATCGCCATAACCGAGATCATCCGCCAGTACAAAGACCACGTTCGGGGGCTGGGCTGCCGCGGCCCCGCTCCAACGGGTTCCCGCCAAAGCCAGCACGCCGAGAACGCTTCGCCGGTCCATAATCACCTCCCGCGCCATCACCACGAGCACAACTGACAACGGGAAAATTCTATCGAATTCCGCTGCCTGCCTCCAATTCGCGCTACAAAGGAGCAATGAGGGGCTCAATTCTACTTGCTGCTGTTTTCGCCCTGCCGCTCGCCGGGCAGGACTGGGCGCGTACAATGCTCGACAAATCTCCCCGCCATCGGGAGTGGATCACCGTGCAGCATGACGGGCGAGCGGTGGAGACCTTCGCCGTCTATCCTGAATCGAGCGCCAAAACTCCCGTGGTGCTGGTGATTCACGAAATCTTCGGCCTCACAGACTGGGCGCAGAATGTAACCGACGAATTCGCCCGCGCCGGCTACATCGCCCTGGCGCCCGATCTGCTCTCGGGCATGGCGCCCAAGGGCGGGCGCACACCGGACTTCCCACCCGGCGCCCTTGGACCGGTGATTGCCAAACTGGATCCGGACCAGATTACGGCTGACCTGAACGCGGTAGCCGATTACGGCCTTAAGCTCCCGGCGGCGCAAAGAAAGCTCTTTGTCGCCGGTTTCTGCTGGGGCGGCGGACAGAGCTTCCGCTTCGCTACGAACCGCCGCGATCTGGCTGCCGCCCTGGTCTTTTACGGCCCTCCACCGGACACGAATGCGATAAGGAGAATCAGCGCGCCCGTATTCGGCTTCTACGCCGGCAACGATGCGAGGGTAGACGCTACCATCCCCGGCACCATCGCGGCAATGAGAGCGGCGGGCAAAAAATACCACCCGGTCACTTATGAAGGCGCCGGCCACGGGTTCATGCGCGCGGGTGAGGCGCCGGATGCCTCCCAAGCCAATGCAAGGGCGCGTAGCGAGGCCTGGGTGCGAATCAAGAAGGTTCTGGCCGCCAACTGACCAGGCCTGCGGCCGCAGCATATGTGTACGTTGTAGTACGATCGGCGTGAGGAATTATGGAACGAAGACATTTCCTGCTCAGCTCAGTCGCTGCCACCAGCGCAGTGACGTCCAGCGCGCTGGCAAGCGCAAACGGCCGCATTCGCGTCGCCTGCGTCGGCGTGCGGGGACGGGGCCGGTCACACATTGACGCCTACACCAAAATGCCGAACGTCGAGGTCGCTGCCATTTGCGACATCGACGAGTCGGTCCTCAACCAGCGCCTGCGCGAGGTCGAATCCAAGACCGGCAAAAGACCCGTGGGTCTCACCGATTTCCGAAAATTGCTGGATGACAAGTCGATTGACGCGGTGTCGATCGCCACCCAGAATCACAACCACACGCTGCAAGCCGTCTGGGCGTGCCAGGCAGGCAAGGACGTGTACGTTGAGAAACCCTGTTCGCACAACATCTTCGAGGCGCGGCAGATTGTGGCCGCGGCGCACAAGTACGACCGCATCGTTCAGCACGGCACGCAGAGCCGCTCAAGCGCCGCACTGAAGGAGGCCGCGCTGAAATTGAGGCAAGGCATGCTCGGCGACGTCTATATGAGCCGGGGCCTCTGCTTCAAGTGGCGGAACACGATCGGCCACAAGCCGGAGCGGCCGGTGCCGGCCGGCGTTCACTATGATGCCTGGGTCGGGCCGGCTCCGATGAGACCCTTCACCGAAAACCGCTTCCACTACAACTGGCACTGGTTCTGGGATTACGGCAACGGCGACCTTGGCAACCAGGGCATTCACCAGATGGATATCGCCCGCTGGCTATTGGGCGGCAGGTATCCGGTCCGCGTCTCGGCGATGGGCGGCAAGTATATGTTCGACGACGATCAGGAAACGCCGAACACCCTGGTGGCGACCTTCGATTACGTAATCGACGGCAAGCCCCGCCTGCTGGTTTTCGAGGTACGCCACTGGATCTCGAACGACGAGGCCGGGATTCGAGACGGGCGCGCCAAGGGTAAGGGCGGCAACGTCATCGGCAATATCGTCTATGGCTCCAAGGGCTACCTGGTAGTGAGCAACGGCTACGAGACGTTCCTCGGACGTGAACAGGAACCTGGACCGTCGAACCATGAAGGCGGCGATAACTTCGGCAACTTCATCCAGGTGATGCGGAGCCGTAATCGCAGCGAGCAGAATGCGCCGATTGAAGAGGGCGCCGATTCCACCGTCCTGGTTCACCTGGCCAACATCTCCTACCGTCTGAAGCGTTCCCTGGCGTTCGATGGCGAGAAGATGGTCTGTCCTGGTGATTCGGAAGCGACTGCCATGTTTACCCAGAACTACCGCCCGCCTTACGTCGTACCAGAGAACGTATAACCGGGGAGCCGGGCCTCGCCCGGCTATACCCTCATGTTACATTGGCAGGCGTATGCTGCACCCCTCATGGCCGGAAGTCATTCTTCTTGTCCTCCTTCTGGCCGGCTCACTCTATACCTTCTGGCTGCGCCTCGGCCCGATTCTGAAAAACGTCCTGCGGTCGAAAAAGGATACCGATTTTGTCCTCCACCCGATCGGCGGACGGATCTGGTACTGGTTATGGGAAGTTGCCATACAGGGCAAAGTCATCCGTGAGCGCCCGCTGGCCGGCATCTCGCATGCCTTGGTCTTCTGGGGCTTTTGCGCCTTCGCCCTGGTCTCGATACATCATCTGGCCGCGGGCTTCGGTCTGAGCGTTCTGCCCGAGCGCTCACCGTTCGGGACCGTTTACTTTGCGTTCGTCGCCGTATTCGCCGCGCTGGTTTTTGTCTCCATCACCATTCTGGCGATCCGCCGCTTCGTCGCCCGGCCCTGGTACTTTGGCAAGGTATCGCCTGAATCGGGAGTGATCGCCTTCCTCATTGCCCTGTTGATGGCCACATACCTGGTGGCCTATTTCCAGTTGGTGAAGGAAGGAACCATCGCGGCCCGCCTGAACTGGTGGATTCACACGCTGACCCTGCTGGGGTTCCTTCCGCTGATTCCACACACCAAGCACCTGCACCTGATGATCAGCCCGGTTACGGTCCTGCTGAAGCGGGACGGCTTCAGCAAGATTCCGCCGCTCACCGGCGACGAAGACTTCGGCCTGGTGAACGGCAAGGACATGACGCAGATCGCAGCGCTTCAAGCCTACACCTGCGTGGAATGCGGACGCTGTACGGAACACTGTCCGGCGGCGAATACCGGCAAGATACTGAACCCCAAAGAAGTAGTGCTCGGCCTGCGGCGCTACATGAACCAGTACGGGCTGGAATCGGAAGTGAATTATTTGGGCTCCACCAACTCAATGGAAGCCATGTTCCAGTGCACCACCTGCGGCGCGTGCGAATACCAGTGTCCGGTGGGCATCCAGCATCTTCCCATGATTATTGGGTTGCGCCGCGGCGCGGTGAATACCGGCGACTGGGACGACGAACACGGCGGTAAGCTCTTCCTGAACCTCGAGCGCTACGGCAATGCCATGGGTTTCCCGCAAAGCGAGCGCGACAAATTCATTCAGAAAAACGAGATTCCATACTTCGACGGTAGCCAGGAGTACTGCTTGTGGATGGGCTGCATGGGCTCCTACGATCCGGGAGGCCGGGAGATCATACTCTCGCTGGCCAAGGTGATGCGGCACCTGGGCGTCTCTTTTGGCGTTCTGAAGAAGGAACGCTGCTCAGGCGATCCGGTCCGGCGCCTCGGCAACGACCTCGCCTTCCAGCAGGTGCTTGAGCAAAACAGGGAACAGATGGAGACGGCCAAGGTGAAAAAGCTGATTTCCATCTGCCCTCACTGTGTGAGGACCATCGGCACGGATTGGGCCGAGGCAGGCGCTCAAATGCCCATCGAACATCACAGCGAGTTCCTTGCGCGCCACAAAGACAAGCTGCCAAAAAGCAAATCCGGCGAGAAGATCGTCTTCCACGATCCCTGCTACCTGGGACGGTACCGTGGCATCTACGACGAGCCGCGCCAGGTGGCCGCGCTGGGCGGCAAACTGGTGGAAGCGGAACGTTCTCACCAGCGCTCGTTCTGCTGCGGCGCCGGCGGTGGACTGATATTTCTGGGCGAGGAGAAGGGCAAACGGATCAACGTAACCCGCACCGAACAGTTGATGGCTACCGGAGCGGACTTGATCGGTACTGCCTGCCCCTTCTGCCACTCGATGTTCCGTGATGCGCTGGGGACCGTTTCTTCCCCCGCGCCCGGACTGCGGGACATCGTGCAGATCGCCGCCGATTCCCTGGAGCAGGCGTAACGGCTATTTATCAGTCAAATCCACCCGGAAAGCAAGCACCAGCGGCTTGCCCGGATGGATTGCATAGGAGGAGACTTGAGCGGTCTTACCGGGGAATGACGCCCCCACAAAGCCATACGGCCGCAGGCACCACTGATAGGGCAGCCCTGGATTGGACGGCGAAGGTGTAATGCGCAGCGCCGCCCGCCTTCCCTGGTAGACACCTTCCAGCTCCGCCCACTGATGCGCGTGAAGGTCGTCACGGTCCGGAAGCACACCTTGGTCCGTCCGGATCACAGTCTCTTCACGCGGCGCAAACCTCGCACAAAAGCCACCGTAACTCTTGTTCGCATCATCGGAGCCGCGAAGCGTAACCGGGGATCCCGCCGCTTCAAAGCGAAGCTGAACATCCAGTGTACGGGTGTGATGCGCCGTGGGGCGCACGGTCACCTTGACGTGCTCTCGAACTACCTGCTTCTCGCCGGTGTACCACCCGTTAACCACCTCAAAGGTGCCGCCCCTCCAGCGCAGTGAACCCGGCACGATTCGTTCCCGGAGACCCTCCACCATCCACGAGTCGTACTTGTGGCCATCAACCCCGACAGTGGGCCAGGCCCAGAACAGGCCTCGATGATGATAGTGGTCCTTGGGAAAATCGTCGAGAACCAGGGTGCCGCCGGGCGTGTAAACGGGAAACAAGTAGCAACAGCGGCGCCGGTCCTCGGGCACTCCAGGCTTCAGTTGCGGTCCATCGTTGTAGACCAGCGCCGTCTTCCCGTTCTCAATCAACTCCAGGCGGCCATCGGCATGATGCTTCCAGGCAAACGATGAACCTGCCGCCGCGGGCAGCGCGGTGATCATCAGGGCGAAAAGGAACTTACGCACGGCTTGCTTTCCTCACTTTCGCTTCGTCAACTTCCACTCCCAATCCGGGACCGGCGGGCAGCCGCAATGCCCCCTCCTCCAGCCGGAACGGCTGCTTCAGAAAGGAGCCGGCCAGAAACTGCAGCCCATTGAGCGCCGCCGGATAGTTTAAGCCGTAGGCCCCAAAAAGCACTAGCGAGGCGGCCAGAGAAACGTCAGGGTCTGTGAGGCCGCTGCCGAGAAACATCAGCTTGTGCCGCTCGAGATACTCCAACTGATGCCGGGCATCGAACAGACCGGCGGTACGCGCCGGTTTCATGGCCACCCCATCGAGGATTCCCAGTTGGTGAAATTCCTCAAGATCGGTAACGTTGACTACACCTTCGTCCAACAAAATCGGCAGCGCGCCCTGCTTCTTCAAGGCGGCGAGCCCGCGGAGGCGATTGGGCGGCACTGGCTGCTCAATGACGTTGACACCGGCATCGCGCAATCGCGGAACGGTCTCCAGCGCCACCTGTGTTGTGTAGCCGCCATTAGCATCGGCCCACAGGAAGCACTTGGGAGCCACCCGGCGCATGGCGCTGGCAACGGCAACGTCGAACGCCGGATCGGGACTGACCTTGATGTTGAAGTGACGGTAGCCGCGCTCGGAACCCTGGGCCATCAGTGGTTCCACCTCATCCACCTTTTTCACGTTCACCGTCCAACTGAGGGTGATGCGCTCCAGCGGCTTCCGTCCCCACAGCGCGGGCAGGCTCTTGCCGGCCAATTTGCCCGCGATGTCGTGCAGCGCCAGGTCGATGCCGGCCTTGGCGATCGGCATGCCGGTGGAAAACGAAGGCGCGATCGTCCTGTTCATCACAGCGTGAACGCCCGCAAAATCGGTGGGATTCATTCCAATGATCGCGGGCGCCAGATAATCCCGCAGCGCGCCGGCCGCGGACTCCGGCGTTTCATAGCTCCAGGATGGAATCGGTACGCTCTGCCCCCAGCCGAAGTGACCATCACTGCAAGTGATCTTGACGAAGACCGAGGGCCGTATGGGCTTGGCAAAAAACTTGAAATAGCTGGTTACCGGGTAGCCAACCGGAAACACTTCTACCCTGCGAATCGTTGGCGCTGAAGGCGCCAGAGCCACGGCGGCAGATTGAAGCAGGTCCCGGCGAGTCATCAGACGATTTCCAACCGCTCCGGGTCAAACCGCACACGGCGGCCCTGGGCAAGCGCGGTTTCGGCCATGATTCCCGCCACAGCGTGAGAGAATCCAGCCTGGTAGTTAGCACGCGGCGTAGCGCGGCTGCGAACACACTCCAAAAAATTCTGCATGTGCGTGTTGGTGCGCTCCGGCTCAATCACTTTCGGCGCTCCCAACCGATCCGGCATCCGGCTGCCGGCTCCGCTGATGGTGTATGTGGCTCCACCAACGGTGCCACTCATGGTGCCGCGGGTACCGTACCAGTCGAACCGGTCGCAGTCGTTGGTAAGACACATCGCGAAACTGAACAGAAAGCCCTTGGGGTATTCGATCAGCGTGTGGAAGACATCCGCCGTGTCACGCCCGTCTTTCCATAGGTATACGCCACCGTTGGTGACCGCGTTGGCAGGGTAGGTCTCCTGCATGAACCAGTGAACCAGATCAACCAGATGGCACATCCAAAGCCCGCCGATCCCGTTTGTGGTGGTCTTAAACAGTTGCCACTGCCGGAACAGCCGCGGATCAAAGGGCCGCCTGGGCAGATCGAGCAGAAAATTGTTCCAATCGAGATCGGTCTCCTTCACCTCGACGTAGGGACGGTCCCAGCGAGGATGTTGGAACCCGACATCCACCACAACGCGCGTTACCTTGCCGAGAACGCCCTGGTGCATCAGCCGGGCGGCTGCGATCTGGCCGCCTTCACTCCGCCGCTGGGTCCCAACCTGGACAACCCTGTCACTGTTCTTCACCGCGAAATAAGCGGCTTTGGCCTTGGCCAGATCTACGCCGAACGGCTTTTCGCAATATACATCCACGCCAGCTTCGACGGCGGCTTTGAGCAATGTGCTGTGGCCGAAGTCCGGGGTGGCGATGATGACCGCGTCAATATCCTTCCAACCAAGCAGTTCACGGTAATCCGAAGTTTGACGGGGCTTGTTCTTGAATGTTTTCGAGACCCAATCGACAGCCTTCTCCCGATTGGGCCTCCACACATCGCAAACAGCGGTGATTTCGGCATTCAGGTCCGCCTCGGCGACCGCCTTCATATCCGCCGTGCCACGCCCACCGGCGCCGATGATACCCACCGAGATGCGGCCGTTCGCACCGCGAACACGGCCAACAGAAGCCGAAGCAGCGCCGGCGATCAGCGCGCGGCGCGTGACAGGTAATGACATTGGAACCTCCGTAAAGCCGTATTCATTGTACTCCCGCATCCGCGCGAAGCCCGGCGGTGCTTGGAACCAGGAGTCTCCCCGGAATTTTCAGCCCTCTCAGCCGAGAGTCAGCTCCCGTCGGAGGCTGGCAGGCTACGCTCCTGTCGGACTGATGATGGTCTGAGAGAGGACCTGGCGGGTCCCGCCTCCAACACTTCGTCATTTTCGCTGAGCGCCATCGCCAGGTACTCCATTTCCCAGGCATATTCCTCCCGGATGTCGCTCAGATCCAGCGCCAGCACGGTGTTGGACCGGACGTGCCGGGCTGAGTGGCCTTATCCGATTCGTGGTTCGGATTTTGGGGAAATTCCTGCCGTTGAAATTCTTGATTTCAGCGCAAACCTGCGGTATGACTGGGAATAGGGAGGCCGCGATGCGTTCTGCATTGTACGGTTCGGACCGGCCGGTGGCTCCCGCAAATGCGGTCGAGCTCTCCTGGAGCGCAATCTTCAACGATGGCTCCGAACATCACGTCGGGGACGCGCCCCCGGCCTTTACACTCCACGTATCCACGCCGAAAGTGCTCCAATGGCTCCTCGATACTGACGTTTACTCCGCCGGGGAGGCGTTCGTCCGCGGAAAATTCGAAGTAGAAGGCGATCTGGAAGCCGCCATCCGCTTCAAGGGATGGCAGCCATCGAGCAACTTGCAAAAGCACGTGATTGGCGCGGTGGCACACTGGACCGCAAGCGCCGCCAACTATCTGCAGACGACAGCCAGAGCCGCGCGCAACATCCACTTCCACTATGACCGCTCCAACGATTTCTACCGGCTCTTTCTCGACCCGGAGATGGTCTATTCCTGCGCCTATTTCCGTGTGCCTGATCTGTCGCTGGCCGAGGCGCAGATCGCCAAACTGGATCACATCTGCCGAAAACTGGATTTGCAGCCGGGCGACCACTTCCTCGATATCGGCTGCGGATGGGGGGCGCTGATCAAGAGGGCAGTCGATCACTTCGGAGCCGTGGCAACCGGTTGTACCCTCAGCCAGGCTCAGTATGATTACGCTGCAATCAGCCTGGGAAACCGGGCATCCATCGTCGAATGCGACTACCACAGACTGGAGGGCCAGTACGACAAAATCGCCTCAGTCGGCATGTTCGAGCATGTCGGGCCCCGGCACGCGAGCGAATACTTCCGTAAGTTGGCCACACTGCTTGCGCCCGGTGGCTTGCTGCTGAATCACGCCATCGCTCGTTTTCGCGGCGTCTCCGATGATGGAGCGACTCACTTTGTCCGGCGTTACATATTCCCCGGCGGACGGCTCAGCGGCTTGGACCTGACCATTCGGGCTGCCGAAGACAACGGCTTCGAAGTGCTGGACGTCGAGAACCTCCGGCCGCACTACGCGCTCACCTGCCGGCTCTGGAGACAGCGCCTAGAAGCGAACCATGACGCCGCACTGCGCTCGGTGGATGAGACGACCTATCGCGCCTGGCGCATCTGGCTGGCTGGATCGGCTCTCAGTTTTGAACAGGGATTGAGTAGCGTGTACCAGATTCTGCTTACCAGGCGCGGCTCACCCCGCAAGCGGATGACTCGGGAGTACATGTATTCATAAGCCGCGTGGACAAGCCTCGCGGAACGTCCCGCGGTTCGGAGAGGGGCCGGTTAGTGTATCTCAAGCCGCGGCTGGTTCAGTGCATTTGTCCACCCAACCGCCTGTAAGTAGAGATGTGATGCGGTGCCAACCTCAATGCCGGCTGTCAGCGCGCCGTGGGCTATCTGATCAAACTCCGCTCGTTCGAAAGCGATCGCAAGATCAAGCAGCGCGACCGGCATGGGGTTTGCATCGGCCGTTCTACGAATCGCAGCCGACACCGCCGGATCTAACGCCAACTGGGAGATCAGCTCGTCCAGCGGACGCCCGATCATCGCATCGAGTAGCGACAACAATCCCACCAGAAAGCAATTCGCCGCCGATTCCGGCTTACCGGTGGCCCCGGCCGCAAGCTCACAGAACCGGCCGCGCACAAGCGCGGCGTTAACAAGTTCGCCCGGTTTATCTTTCGCCAGTGTCGGAAGCGCCGCCATCGCTGCCCATTTCCGAATGTTGCCTTCGCCAATCGCAACCAGACCGCGAACAATCGAATCGACACGATGACGGATCGAAAAGGCTGCTGAATTGACGTAACACAACAGTTTCCGGACAAGGCTCACGTCCTGCCGGATCAGCTTTTCCAGGCGTAGAAAATCCAGTTCCGGCCGTTGCAGCTCACCGAGCAGCCGCAGGCAGGCCATTTTTGACGACGGGATTTCATGACCCGAGAGAATTTGGGGGCGAGCGAAGAAATAGCCCTGAAACAGCTCGTACCCATCGGCCAAGGCAGCCTCGAAATCCTCTTTCGTCTCCACCTTTTCCGCCAGCAGCCTAGGCCCCTTGCCTTGAAAGTACTTCCCCAGCCGCGTCCGCTCCCCACCCTGTAGAACTTTGAAATCCAACTTCACGTAATCCGCGTAGGGTAACAGCGGGTCGGCCTGACCGGTTGAGGTAACGTCATCAAGCGCTACCCGGTATCCGGATTGCTTCAGCATCCTGCACGCAGCCACAACCTGCTCATCCGGCTCAACAGTCTCCAGAATTTCGATGACCACTTTTCCCGCGGGAAGTAGCAGCGCTGAATCGTCCAACAGCGCGCGCCTGGGAAAGTTCAGGAATCCCAGCCTGTTCCCCAGTACGTGATCGGCCCCCATGGTCAGAAACGTGTTGGAAATCACCGTCGAAGTAGCTACATCTTCATCCGTTCCGTCGTAGGCGTTGGTCATTCCCGAACGAAACAACAACTCGTAGCCCGCGGTCCGCTGCCGGCAATCCATGATTGGCTGTCGTCCAATGAACAGTTCCATTCGCATACCTCATCGTCCAATCACCTGCTTTCTCCAATTCCATGAACACCCGGCCCTATTTCGGACATAATGGTACTGGAAATAATTTGCGCTGATTTCATTCATCCGGCTCGCCGAATGCTCGGCGAATTCGGATACGGGAGCGATCGTAAATGCAAAACTCATTTTTTCTTGAACTCGCCAGAAGCGGCCTTCGGATGCCCGTCGCCACCGACCTCATCCTGCACGAGCAGCCCGACCCTGAAGCGGTGACCGTGGATGGCCTTCGTCTGGGGAAGGTGATGGCAGCGGCGGCGCGGCGCTATCAGACCCCGCTGGCGCTATCTCTGATGGACCTTCGCCTGGAGAAGCGTGACCTTCTGCGCTCCATCGGGATTGACGGTGGCGATCCGGACACCTTTCACTTCGATGAAGCCCCACCCCGGGGCCTGATTGAACAGGTAGCGAGCCAGCAATCGGCTCCTTTTGCACAGCGTAACCAGGCGCACATCGATGCCGTGCGCTATGTAGCTCAACATACAGACCTGTTCCCCGTCGGCATGGCCATAGGTCCCTTCTCGCTGGCAACCAAGCTGATGCGCGACCCGATCACCGCCATCGCCATGGCTGGGACCGGTCTGGGACCCGAAGACGATCCCGATGTTCTGTTGGCCCACCGGGCGCTGGCGCTCTCCGAGTTGGCGGTGGCCCGTTCGCTCCGGGCACAGATCGAAGCCGGAGCCCGCGCCATTATGCTCTGCGAACCAGCCGCCAGTAAGGTGTACCTCTCGCCCAAACAGATCGAAGCTGGTTCGGACATATTCGAGCGCTTTGTCATCCAGCCGAACCTTCGCATCCGGCGCCACTTGAACGAGGCCGGTGTCGACTTGATCTTCCACAATTGCGGTGAGCTGACGAACTTCATGGTAGCGGAGTTCGCCAACCGGTTGATGCCATCCATGCTGAGCCTTGGTGGCTCGCGGCGACTCTGGCAGGACGCCACTTTGCTGCCCGGCAGCGTAGTTCTATTTGGGAATCTGCCCACCAAGAGCTTCTATTCCGACGACGTGATGCCCGACGAAATCGTGGAAAGCCTGACGCTGGAATTAGTTGCGCGGATGCACGAAGCCGGGCACCCGCACATTCTCGCCTCAGAGTGTGACGTGCTTTACGTCCCCGAGGCCGCGCAACGGATTCGCCGCAAGGTGGATCGCATGCTCTCCTGCCGCCGTCACTAGTCCATCCGTTCTCACCCGGGTTCGCCAAATGTAAAGAATGTTAAATTTGGATGCCAAAGGAAACTTTTCGGCCGCCAACAGCACCCTTCCTTTTGTCCAACCGGTAATCTCCGGGGACGCTGACACATGGACAGGCATCGGAGTCGATCGTTTCTCACTGGCGCGCTTCTACTGGCGCTTTCCGCACTGGGATCCGCTGCGGAGTATCACGGCACCGTCCTGGTAAAGGGACTTCCGTTCCCCGGTGCCGTTGTCACGGCGACCAGGGATAGCCAGAAACTGGTTACCACGACGGATCCCACGGGCCTGTTTTCGTTCCCGGAGCTGGCAGACGGCGTGTGGAACATTGAGGTTACCGCCTTCGGATTCCGGAAACTGGTCCAACCGGTGGTGGTCAACGCCGAGGCCACGCCGATCGCCTGGAATCTTCAGTTCCTCCCCGAAAACCAATTACTCGCGGAGCTTGGCAGCAAGCCTCCTGCCCCCCGGGCGGCCTCGGGCGAAGGCAGCCGGCGTCAGGCAACGGCTCGCTCAAATCCCGGCTCGGGCTTTCAACGCGTGGACGTGACTCAATCCTCGGACGCATCGGAGTTCGGAAGCGAAGGCGCGCTCAAGAGCGAGGAAGCCGCGGATCTGAACCAGCAAGCCGCCAATTCGTTCCTCATTCAGGGTAGTGTCAGCAGCGCCCTCAGCCTGCCACAGCAGAACGACTGGGGCCCCGGCCTGCATGGCATGGAAGCTGGAATGCCGGGACCCGGCGGCACTCCGGGCGGCTTTGGCGGCGCCGAAGGAATGGAACCGGGCGAACCCGGCAGGGGGCGAATGGCCATGGGTGGCGGACGCGGTGGATTTGGCGGCGGCAGACATGGCGGCGGTTTCGGCCCAGGAATGATGCGCGGCCCCCGCCGGGGCTGGCAGGGACGCTCCAACGCCCGCTCATTCGGCAACGCGCGCGGCAATTTCCGCAACCAGATCATGGGCAGCGTGTTTTTCAATTTCGGCAACTCCGCCCTGGACGCCCGCAGTTTCTCGGTGACCGGTTCGAACGTGGAAAAGCCCGCCTATTCGCATCTGCGCGCCGGAGTAATGCTGGGCGGTCCCTTCCAAATCCCGAAGCTGGTGAGCCGCGAACGGCGCATCCTGTTCTCACTGAACTTCGAATTCCAGCGCAATCGCACCGGCACGGTCTCCGATGCGGTTAATATGCCCACCCTGTTGGAGCGATCGGGCGACTTTTCGCAGTCCGCCATCGGCGGTGTGCCGGTCTCGATTTACGACCCCTCGACCGGGCAGCCCTATCCTGGCAACCAGATTCCCGCCAGCCGGATCAGTTCTACCGCCACATCGTTGCTGACTTTCTTTCCGCGGCCGAACCTGCCCTACTCCACCCGCAACTACCAGACCGCCTGGACCGGTTCGCAGAACACGCACCGTCTCAACGCCAGGATCTCCAACGTGCGCATCGGCAGCAAGGACCGGCTGAACTTTGGCATCGGCTACCAGGGTGGCGACAACGCCGCTCCCAATCTCTTTCAGTTCATCGACACCGGCAGCAACCGCGGATTGAACGCCAATATCGGCTGGTCGCGGAATATCACCACGCAGTTGATCAACAATGTACGTTTCAACTTCAGCCGGATGCGGCAACTCTCCACGCCCTTCTTCGCCAATACCCGGAACGTCGCCGCCGATCTCGGAATCCTCGGTACATCCGCCAGTCCCTGGAATTGGGGTCCGCCGAACCTGAGCTTCACCAACTACGCCGCGCTCACCGATGGCAACTATTCGTTGAACCGCAACCAGACGGCGGCGATTGGTGAGAGCCTGCTCTGGATTCGCGGGCAGCATAACCTCACCGTGGGAGGAGACTACCGCCGCCAGCAGTTCGATCCCTTCGCCGACAACAACGCCCGCGGCGCCTACACTTTCAACGGAATGGCTACCAGCCTTCTGGCGAACGGCGTGACGCAATCGGGAACCGGTTATGACATGGCGGATTTTCTGCTTGGACTGCCCTCCACCGGTTCGCTCCGCTACGGCAATCCGGACAAGTACCTGCGCGGCTCCGCCTCCAGCCTGTTTGTCAATGACGACTGGCGGTTGAACTCGCGGCTGAGCCTCCTCCTGGGAATCCGTTGGGAGTATGCGGCGCCGGTCACTGAACTTTACGGCCGTCTGGTCAACCTCGCCATGGGTCCCGGCTATTCTTCCACCGCCGCCATAATTCCCGGATCCCTGAATCCCGATCGGAACAACTTCTCTCCGCGGCTCGGCCTGGCCTGGCGCCCCTCGGCGAAAGACTCGCTGGTGTTGCGCGCCGGATTTGGCATTTACTACAACACTTCGGTCTATAACCTCATCGCCGCCAACATGGCTCAGCAGCCTCCGTTTGCCCAGTTACTCAATGCCTCGCGATCCATCGAAACGCCACTCACCCTAAACACCGGCTTCTTATTAGCCACCAACTCTTCCGCCGCCAGTACTTACGCTATCGATCCTAACTACCGGACCGGTTACGCCCAAACCTGGAATTTCTCGCTCCAGCATGATCTGCCACTGTCGATGATCGGAACCGTCGGCTACCTGGGAACGAAGGGAACACGGCTCGACCAGCAGTTCCTGCCGAATTCCGTCCCACCGGGCGCGGCCGAATCGCTACTGCCGCACGGCTTCATTTACGAAACTTCCAACGGCGATTCCATTTATCACGCGGCCCAGTTCCAGTTGAACCGCCGTTTCCATAGCGGTGTGATGGCGCACGCCTCCTACCAGTTCTCAAAATCAATCGACGACGCCGGCGCCGGAGGACGCGGCCAGGGCGGCACGCCGATCGCACAGAACTGGCTCGATCTGACGGCCGAACGCGCCCTGTCCAGCTTCGACGCGCGTCATAACCTCTCGCTGATGATCCAATACAGTACCGGCATGGGCCGTCAGGGCGGAACTCTGGTCAGCGGATGGAAAGGTGCGCTGCTCAAAGACTGGACCATGAGCAGTAGCATCAACGTGCGCTCGGGCAGCCCATTCACCGCCATCATGGGCGGCAGCAGATCCCAGGTGGGCGGCACTGCCGTTGGCAACACTCTACGCGCTAATGCCTCCGGCGCGGACATCCTGGCGGAAGGAACGCTATTCAACACCTCGGCCTTCGCTCCGCCCGCCCCTGGTGACTGGGGCAATGCCGGCCGCAACACGATTCCCGGGCCCACCACCTTTACTCTCAATGGCTCCTTCGGCCGCATCTTCCGCCTGGGCGAACGGCGAAGCCTGGACGTGCAGATGCAGGCGCAGAACCTGCTCAATCACGTCACCATTACCGGCTGGGGCACGGTACTCGATTCGGCCACTTACGGTTTGGCTACCAGTGCTGCGCCCATGCGCACAATCTCTTTTAATTTGAGGTTCCGGTTCTAGGCCATGCGAACACTTCTGATTGCTCTTCTGGTGGCGCAGCTGTCCTACCCCGCCGCGCCGCAAGCGAATGTGACGTTCGAAGCTACCACGCAATTGGTAATTGTGAACGTCTCGGTGAAGGGCCGGGATGGCAAGCCGGTTGAAGCACTCAAAGCTTCCGACTTCAGCGTGAGCGAGGACGGCAAACCACAGGCAATCAGGGTATTCGAATATCAGCGGTTGGAAGACCAACCCGTCGCGCCTGCTCCGGCGCTGGCAACTCGGCCTGCCTCAACGGCGTCCGCTGTGAAGCCTGCAGTTTCAGTGACGATTGCCGCCGGCAAGACTGGTGAGATCAAGTATAAGGACCGCCGCCTGCTGGCATTGTTTTTCGATCTCTCGGGGATGCCCGTGGCTGACCAGATCCGCGCGCGAAACGCGGCACAGCGTTTTATCAGAACGCAACTCACCACTTCCGACATGGTGGCCGTCATGAGCTTCGCCACCGAATTCACCGTGCTTCAGGACTTCACCTCGGACCGCGATCAGCTACTCAAAGCAATCGGTAGTATCACCGCCGGAGATACCGGCACGACCAACGGAAGCACCGGCGATGATAGCGAAGGCGACACCGGCGCCGCCTACACGGCCGATGACACCGAGTTCAATATCTTCAACACCGACCGCAAACTGGCGGCGCTTGAGAGCGCGGCCAAGATGCTTGGCCGTCTGTCGGAGAAAAAGGCGCTGGTCTATTTCGCCAGCGGCATGACCCGTACCGGAATCGATAACCAGGCCCAGTTGCGCGCCACCGTCAACGCCGCCGTGCGCGGCAACGTGGCCTTTTACCCGGTGGACGCTCGCGGTTTGGCGGCCGCCGCCCCCATCGGCGACGCCACCCAGGCATCCCCCGGCGGGCAGGCCATGTATTCGGGCAACTCGCAGCGCGCCTCCCGCGATAACTTCCAGGGCCAGCAGGAAACGCTGTACACGCTGGCCTCGGATACGGGCGGCAAGGCCCTTCTTGATACCAATGACCTGGCCCAGGGCATTGAACAGGCACAAAAAGAGATGGCCAGTTACTACATACTCGGCTATTACACTACGAATCCCGCTCCGGATGGCCGTTTCCGGCGAATTAAGGTGGAAGTGAATAAGAGCTTCCATGCAAAGCTCGACTACCGCAGCGGATATTTTGCCGCCAAGCAGTTCCGTAAGTTCGACTCCTCTGATCGCGAGCGCCAACTCCAGGAAGCCCTACTGTTGGGAGATCCGGTAACGGACCTGTCGCTGGCGCTCGAAGTAAATTACTTCCGCCAAAGCCGGGACCGCTACTTCGTGCCGGTCTCGGTAAAAATCCCCGGCAGTGATATCGAGCTTGCCAAAAAGAGCGGCGCCGAATCGACTCGCCTGGATTTCATCGGCCAGGTAAAAGATGCGAAGGGCAATCTCCAGGGTACCGTCCGCGACGAGATCACCGTAAAACTGAAAGGGGAATCGGCCGGCCAGTTGGCATCCCGGAATCTCGAGTACGATACTGTATTTACCCTGCCGCCTGGCGCCTACACCCTAAAGTTTCTGGCGCGCGAAAACGAAACCGGAAAGATGGGAACGTTTGAAACCGGATTTGTAGTTCCCGACCTGACTCGCGAGCAGCAATACCAGCCTATCAGTTCCGTCGTAATGAGTTACCAGCGGGAAAAGCTGGATTCCGCCGTCGCCATCGCCGAGCGCAACAAGAAATTGCTCGCCGCCAATCCACTCGTGCAGGATGGCGAGAAACTGATTCCCAGCGTCACCAAAGTATTCCGCAAGGACCAGGATCTGTTTGTCTATCTGGAAGCCTACCAGCCTGCCGCCGAACGAACCCAGACCATGGTTGCGACATTGAGTTTCTACCGGGGCAAGGTGAAGGCGTTCGAAACGGCGCCGCTCAAAGTCGCCGAGGGTCTCAACACAAAATCGAAGGCGGTGCCCGTAAGTTTCAGCGTGGCGCTATCCCGGCTGCAACCGGGCCGCTACACCTGCCAGGTGAGCCTGCTGAATCCATCTGTCCAGAAATTCGCCGTCTGGCGCTCGCCAATGGTGGTGCTTCCATAGCGGAGCGGGAAGACGTCAAACAGCCCTCCCACTCTTCAGTCTTTACTGAAGCGGAAGGTTTCCTTGCCCGTTCGAGCCCTCAGCATCGCCGTTTCCATTCCCGTTACCGTTCTCGGTTTCGGGAATTACCGAAGCAGCCGCTACCTGGTCGTTCTCTTCCATCTTCACCAGCCGTACGCCCTGCGTCGAGCGTCCTGCCTGGCGGATCTCGCCGGCTTCGATGCGAATGATCTTACCCTCTTTGGTAATGATGACGATGTCGGTTTCTTCCTTCACGGACAGGACCGCCACCACTTTTCCCACCTTGCTGGTGGTCTTCATGTTGATAATGCCCTTGCCGCCGCGAGCGGTCAGGCGGTACTCCTTGAGCAAGGTCCGCTTGCCGTAGCCTCTCTCGGAGATCGACAGGATCAGGCAGTCCGGATCGACTACCTCCATCCCAACCAGATAATCGCCCTCGGCCAGGCTCATCGCCCGCACTCCGCGCGCCGGTCGTCCCATCGGCCTCACCTGGCTCTCTTCAAACCGGATCGCCTGGCCCTGGTGGCTCGCCAGAAACACAAAGTTACTGCCGCTCGAGAGGCTGGCCGCGATAAGCTCGTCGCCTTCATCAAGCGAGATCGCGATAATGCCGCGTGACATCGGGTTATCGAACTCGGTAAGTTCACACTTCTTGATCACCCCGTTACGGGTGACCATGATGATGTAGGTATCGGCGACGAACTCCTTAACGGCCATGAACGTCTTCACGGTCTCATCGGGCTGTAATGCGATCAGGCTGTTGATGTTCTTACCCTTGGAGTAAGTTCCCGAATCGGGTATCTCATAGATCTTCAGCCAGTAGACACGTCCCTTGTTAGTGAAGATCAACATGTAGGCATGGGTTGAAGCGACCACCAGATGCTCTACCACATCCTCGGTGCGGGTCACCATGCCCATCCGGCCCTTGCCGCCGCGCGACTGCCGGCGATATGTGTCAATCGGGGTGCGCTTCAGATACCCGCCGCGGGTCACCGTGACGGCCACATCCTCCATCTGCACCAGGTCTTCCAGCTTGATCTCGCCGGTATCTTCAATGATCTCGGTACGGCGCTCGTCGCCAAAGTCCTTCTGGACTTCTTTCAGTTCCTTGATCACCACGCCGCGCAGCACCTGGTCCGAACCGAGAATTTCCAGGTATTCGGCAATCAGCCGCTGGATTTCGGCCAGTTCATCGAGAATCTTTTGCTGCTCCATGCCAGTCAACCGCTGGAGTTGCAACTCGATGATGGCTTGCGCCTGGCGCTCGGTGAAGTCGAAGCGGGATACACCGGGCGAGGGAGCCCACCGGGCCAACACTTCCGCCAGACGGGCGTTTTCCGGAAAATCCAGCCGGCCGAGCAGCGCTTCGCGCGCTTCACGCGGCGTGCGGGAAGCGCGAATGCTCTCGATTAACGCATCGAGATTCTGTAGCGCCTTCTGGAAGCCAAGCAGGATATGCTCACGGTCGCGGGCTTTGCGCAGCAGGTGGTCGGTACGCCGCCGGACAACATCCAGGCGGTGATCGATGAACCGCTTCAGGCAATCGATGAGGCCCAGCTCCCGCGGCTGCCCGTTGACAATCGACAGCATGATGATGCCGAAGTTCACCTGCATCTGGGTGTGCTTGTACAGGTTGTTCAACACCACTTCGGCCTGCTCGCCGCGCTTCAACTCGAAGACAATGCGCATGCCGTCGCGATCGCTTTCGTCGCGAATGTCGCCGATGCCCTCGATCTTTTTTTCGTTAGCCAGCGCGGCCGCGCTTTCGATCAGCTTGGCCTTGTTCACCTGGTAGGGAATTTCGGTAACGATGATCGCCTGCCGGTCCTTGCTGATGTTCTCGATGGCGGCGCGTGCCCGCAACTTCAGCGAGCCTCGCCCGCGCGTGTAAGCGTCGTAGATGCCGTGGCGGCCCAGGATGAACCCGCCGGTGGGGAAGTCCGGTCCTGGCACCATCTGGAGAATCTTTGCCAGCGGAGCGTGCGCATCCTGCACGAGCGCAATGGTAGCGTTGATGATCTCGGTGAGATTGTGTGGCGGAATGTTGGTCGCCATGCCGACGGCGATGCCGCTCGAGCCGTTGACCAGCAGGTTGGGAACCCGCGTCGGCAGGACTTCCGGCTCCACCTCGCTATCGTCGTAATTGGAACGGAAATCGACGGTTTCCTTGTCGATGTCTTCCAGCAGCGTGGCCGAGATCCGCGCCAGCCGGGCCTCAGTGTATCGCATCGCCGCCGGCGGATCGCCATCCACCGATCCAAAATTTCCCTGTCCGTCCACCAGCGGGTAGCGCATGCTGAAGGGCTGCGCCATGCGCACCAGCGCGTCATACAGTGCGGCATCGCCATGCGGATGGTATTTTCCCATCACTTCGCCGACGATCTTGGCGCACTTGCGCGTGGGCCGGTTGGAGGTGAGGCCCATCTCGTGCATGCCGAACAGGATGCGCCGGTGTACGGGCTTCAATCCGTCACGAACATCGGGCAGCGCGCGGCCGATGATCACGCTCATCGCGTAATCCAGGTACGACCGGCGCATCTCATCTTCGATGTTGACCGGGGTTATGTTCTTCTCGCCACCGCCACCGCCTAGGGGAAGTTGAACGCCACCGCCACCGCCGGGTGGGACAGGCGGCACCGGCGGAGCCTGGGGCGGTTGCTGCTGATCTGCCAAAAGCTACTCCTTGATGAGGCGAGGAAGGAGTGGGACCGTGTCCCTGGAATACGCCTCAATCCGTTGGTCTTCGACTGACCCCTATTTTAACACAACGCATTGAGAAATCGAGCAGTTAGGCCGGCCTGGTCAGGGCGCCACGCAAGTAAAACTGGACTCATCATCCGGGTTGCCCGTGCCATTGTATTTGGTCCGGTTCGGGTAGACGCACACCGGCCGCGTCC
>JADZGD010000053.1 GCA_020854055.1 Bryobacterales bacterium
ATCATGCGCGCACTCGAAAAGCGCGCCGAAGTCGTCGAGGCCATCTTGGCCGAGATCAAAGCCTAACCGGAGAAAGGACGCTCGCAATGAACATCGAGCAGTTGAAGGAGTTCGTGTGCCTGGAGACGCGCAAACGCGAACTCGACTCGGAACTCAAAGCAATCGCAGCGCGGATTGATGACTTGGAGCAGGCCCTCGTGCCGCAGTTCTTGGCGGACGGCGTGGCGTCGATGAAGGTCGATGGCCGGACGGTCTACATCGCGCAGGACATTCACGCCAGTCCGGTGAACGACCGCACGGAGGTCATCTCGGCACTGAAGTCCTCCGAGCTCGGCCAGTACGTGTCGGAGAACTACAACACGCAGTCGCTCCGCGCATTCGTGCGCGAAGTCGCCGACGAAGCGCGCCTGCGCTGCCAGCAACAGAACCGGCTCTTCACGGAAGAGGAAGTCCGCACCGCACTACCGTCGCCGCTCTGCGACGCCCTCAAGGTTTCGTTCGTTCATTCCCTGCGCAGCAGGAAAGCCTGACAAGGAGAAAACACAGCATGTCCACCGAACTGATTCAGATCCAGACACCCCGCGCGCTCTCGGCGCTCGAAAGCAGCCTGGACGCCATCAACGAGGCCATCGCCACCAACATCAGCGGCGGCGGCATCACGGACTTCGATCTGCCCCGCGTGAAGATCTCGGGCGGCGCCAGCCCGCGCTGGATCGTCCCCACGCTCGAGGGCGAAGAGACGCTGGCGCGCATCGACGGCGTCATCGTCTACGCCCGCGATACCCGGGTTTACTACAAGACCGCCTTCGGCAAGGGCAGTGGCAAACAGCCGCCGGATTGCTCGTCGTCCGACGGCATCACCGGCAAGGGCAAGCCCGGCGGCGACTGCTCTCGGTGCCCGCTGGCCGAGTATGGCAGCGCGGAAGAAGGTGCCGGCCAGGCATGCAAGCAGGTGAAGCAGATCTTCGTGCTGCGCGGTGATCTGCTGTTGCCCGAGGTCGTGTCACTGCCGCCCACAAGCCTCAAGGGCGCGCGGCAGTTCTTCCTGAAGCTGACCACGCAGGGCATCCCGTACTACCAGGCCGTGATCGGCATGGAACTCGAAAAGGCGCAGAACGCCGCCGGCATCCAGTACGGTAAGGCCTCGCTGAAGTTTGTGCGCCGGCTCACGGCGGAGGAAGCGGCGCGCGCGCAGCAGTATCACCAGCTCTGCCGGACGCTCGCCGAGCGCGTGCCCACCGGTCTCGATCCCGAGGTCCGCGATCTGGGCGGCGATCAGGGGCCGCTCTAAGCGGAGGACACCATGTACCTCGCCACAATCCTTGTCATCGCGTTTTCGCTCTGGTTCGTGCACTGGTTGACGGACTCCGAGCGTCGCCCCCTCACCCTCTCAGCGGCTCGCCTGCTTCGGCGGGCGGGCCGCTGGCTCTGGGCCACCGGCGAAGCAGTGGAGGTTGGTTACTTCCACAAGCGCCAAGTGCGCGACAGCATTCAGCTCGAACTCGAAGCGGGAAAACGGCCATGAACGATGCGCAATTGACGGACGAACTCGCCAGCCGGGTGATGGGTTGGAAGGTGGCCTCCGGCCGCTTCGTCAAGCCGAGCCACAGTTGGGTTCCGAAGTGGCGGTTCGCCCCACTGGAGCGGTTGGAGGACGCCTTCCTTCTCCTGGACACGGCGCGCGCGGCATACACATTGTCGCGCAGCGCCGCCGGCGCCTTCACCGTCTCCGTGCGGCTCAGCCAGGGGCGCGGCGAGGCCTCCGGTGAGCCGAAGCCCCGATCGATCACGACTGCACTCGCGAAGGCCGCCGGAATCGAGGTGGACCGATGAGCCGCTCCAACGATCCCCGCGAGTCCACGTTGGTTCGGCAGATCGTCGCGGCGCTTCGGGCCACACCAGGCGTCGTCGTGCGTAAACGCCACGGCAGCAGTTGGTCGGTGGCCGGCGACCCGGATCTCTATGGTTCTTACCGGGGGCGGCATTTCGAGATCGAGGTGAAGCGCCGTGACGGCGAGGTCACTGACCTGCAGCGGGCGCGCCTTCGCGATTGGGAGCGCGCCGGCGCACTGGTGGGGGTGGCGCGCAGCGTCCCGGAGGCGCTCGCAGTGGTTGGCATTCCGGAGGCAACACACTGATGGCAGCGCCCTCGTACAGCCTCGATGCCTGGCGGCGTTTCCGCGAGCAAAAGGGGAGGCCGGAAACGCCCGCGAGTTCTTCGCCGGGAATCACTCTGGCGGACATCCCCGCCGACGCGGAAATGGATGACGGCATCGTCATCGGCTTCTGGAACGGCGAGCGGTTTGTGTCTTGGGAGAAGTGGATCGCGACGGCGCCGATCAAGTTGGATACGGTGCCGTCGTCCCCGGCATTGCCTGATGCCACCATCTACCGCGGCGACTGCGGCGGAACACAGGTGTGGCTGCGGAAGGACGGGGACCGCTGGCTGATGTTCGCCGGAACGCAGAAGAGCCGTCGCAGGGATTTCGCCTCGCCGTTTCTGGAACACGCGATCCGTACCGCAGAGGCCTGGTACGGTCCGGCGGCCGACGGCTGGAACCCGGTCGAGCGAGTGGTTGCACGGAAGGAGGAGGCACATGCCGATCCGGCCCAGTGAACGACACCGCTATCCGAAGGACTGGAAATCAATCCGCCAGCGCATCCTCGAGCGTGCCGGACATCGGTGTGAGTTCTGCGGCGTCGAGAACGGCGCTATCGGTCGCTGGAAGCGCGACGGCAGCTTCGAACGCTTCCAGGGCATGGAAGTCGAGGCTGCGGCGCTCGACGGCATCCGCCTCACGCGCATCGTCCTGACGATTGCCCATCTCGACCACACGCCAGAGAACAACGCTGACGACAACCTGCGGGCCTTGTGCCAGCGCTGTCACCTGGCGCACGACTCCGCCGAGCACCTGCGAAACGCTCGCCTTACGCGCCTCGGCAAGTTGGATTCTGCGAGACCTCTGCTGGCGGACCTGCGACCCGGGGGTGTCCGGTGAACTCGGACCCGCGGACTTTCCTCCTCGGTCTCTTCGGCCACAAGCCCGAACAGGCCTACCTGTTGATCTGGACGCTCGCAGATAAACGGTCGCACTGGTTTCAGAGCGTAGACGACGCAGCCGCTTTCGTCGCCGGTGTTCGCACGCGCGACGTTTATGTTGGCGTCGGCCTTTCACCCGAGGATTTCGGCCCTTCGCACCGCTGCCCGTCGGACAAGATCACGGGACTGGCTGGTTTCTGGGCAGATCTCGATCTGAAGTCCGATGCGCACACCAAAACGAAGCTGCCCACCACGATCGCGGACGCGCTCAGCGTGATCCCCACGGAGATTGCGCCCACCTTGGTGGTCGCTACCGGCAATGGTGCCCACGCCTGGTGGCTCTTCAGAGAGCCGCTCGTGTTCGATTCCGAGGAGGAACGGCGGCACGCGGCCAGTCTCATCTCCCGGTGGCAGACGTTGCTGCGGCTGAACGCGGCCAACAAGGGATGGGCTTTCGACCGGCTCTCCGACTTGGCGCGCGTGCTGCGAATTCCCGGAACCGTCAATGCAAAAGATCCACAGAATCCGAAAGACGTCGTTGTCCACTCCAACTCCGGCCGGCGCTACAACCCGAGTGACTTCGCAGAGTTCCTCGACGATACCGGCATCGCTGATCCGGAAATCGAGAAAGGAGCGGCGCGCGAATGGGGAGAGCAGTTCCGCGATAAGCCGCTAACAGTGGATCCGAGGGCTCGCGCCCCGCAGGAGATTCTCGACGGCTGGATGGCGCAGGACATGCGCTTCAAGAATACGTGGCTGCGGCAACGCCATGACCTCCGCGATCAGAGCCAGAGCGGTTACGACCTGGCCCTCGCGCATTTTGGAATCGAGGCCGGCCTCAGCGAACAGCAAATCGTTGATCTCATCGTTCACCATCGCGCAATCCATTCACAGAAGCTCCGGACGCGCGCCGATTACTTCGAGCGAACCATCGCGGCGGCCGCCAATCGATCAGACACTGCCGGAACTCCTCCGCCGGCAATGCCGAACCCTGCGGCGGATAGCCAGCGGGAAGCACCGCCCCAAGATCCGGCGACGGCTAAAGCCCAACTCTGTGAGCGAATCTCCCGTGCACTCCAGGTGGTACGTGTTCTCCGGCTGATCAAGATCACCGGCGAAGAGCCCACCTATGTGATGGAGCTCGACGACGCCACCATCAAGTTCTCGAATATCTCGAAGCTCATCGACCAGAAGAGCGTGCGCGTTGCCATCGCGGCCGCGACCAACCGCCTCATCCCCCGGATCAAGGCGAAGGCCTGGGAGCAGTTGGCGCAGACGTTGCTCGACGCCCTCACTGAACGCGAGGGCGGGGATGAGACCGATGCCGTTGGCGCGACGAAGATGTACCTGGCTCGTTATCTATCCGAAACCGCCTTCATCCCTTCCATCGAGAGCCAGCCCATCCAATCCGCGCACAAGCCCACCGTCATCAACGGTCAGATCGCCATTTCCGCCACCGACCTCCAGATTCACCTCAACAAAGTGCTTTTCCAGAACCTGTCGGTGAAAGCCATCGCGCAGATGCTCACCGTGATCGGTGCAAAGAGCCTGCGCATTCGGGGCGCCCGCCTCCGCGATCAGAGCCGCTGGCTACTGCCCACAGAGATGTTCGACCCGGCCGACTTCGTCGCGCAACCCGGTCCTGTCCGGCCCACAGAGGAGGAGTAAACGCATGCCCGCGACTGAAGCCAACGCCACCGGAACCCTCCAGGACATCGGCCAACTCGACCACTCAGTCACGTCGGAGTACCGCATCTTCGGCCCGCCTGGTACCGGCAAGACGACCAACCTCACTCGCCAGATTCGCCGGGCCGTGGAACGATTCGGCCAGGATTCCGTGCTCGTGACCAGCTTCTCCCGCACGGCCGCGGCCGAACTCGCCGGTCGCGATCTCCCGCTCAGCCCAGACCGGATTGGCACGCTGCACTCGCATTGCTTCCACGCGCTTGGCTGTCCGCAGATCGCCGAATGCAACGTCGACGACTGGAACAGGGATAACCCCCACCTCCAGATCAGCCCCAAGAAGAAGCAGGGGCGCCTGGACGGCGAAGAAGCCGCCGACGATGACGGCACCGAACGGGAGAAGTCCGGCGACGACTACCTGGAGCAGTTGAACCGCTGGCGCGGCATGATGATTCCCGCGGGCGGATGGCCGGCTGTCGTCCGGGAGTTCGCAGCGAAATGGCAGCAGTACAAGGACGCGCACGGCCTTCTCGATTTCTGTGACTTGATCGACATCGCCCTCCGCGACGTCCCGCTTGCACCCAAGACGCCTTCCGTCATCTTCGCCGACGAGGCGCAGGATCTGAACCGGATGCAGCTGCGGCTCATCCGGAAGTGGGGCGAGCGCGCCAACTACTTCATCGTCGCGGCGGACGACGACCAGACCATTTACTCCTTCACCGGGGCAACGCCGGACGCCGTCCTCGATCCGGACATCCCAGAGGACCACAAGATCATCTTGAAGCAGAGCTACCGCGTTCCGCGTGCCATCCACGCCCGCGCGGTCCGGTGGATCGAGCAGGTGACGCGGCGGCAGCAGAAAGCGTACCTGCCACGCCCTTTTGAGGGCGAGCTGAACCGGCTATCGGGCGGAACTTACAAATCACCCGAGTACTACATCCTCAAGACCGCATTCCAGCACCTCGAGCAGGGCAAGGCGGTGATGTTCCTGGCGACCTGTGGCTATATGCTGCAGCCCATCGTGCAGGTGCTCCGCAAGAACGCCGTCCCGTTCCACAATCCATACCGGCGCTCAAACGGCTTCTGGAACCCGCTGCGGATGGGACGCGGATCGAGCGCCAACCGCGTTCTCTCCTTGCTGGTGGCCCATCCGCAATTCGGGGAAGGCAGCCGCGCGTGGACCTGCGGTGACCTCGCGCTCTGGGCTGAGTGGCTCCATTCTGAGGGCGTTATCAAGCGCGGCGCGAAAAAGAAGCTGCCGAGCCTGACACCCGCTGACACGGCCACCATCGAAACGCTCGACGACACCTTTGAACCTGGTGCGCTGGAAGCGCTCCTCAAGACCTTTGAAGGCGACTACCGTGAACTGCTCGACTGGTGGCGCCGGCGGTTGAACGCCACCATCTTCAAACGCGCGCAGTTCCCGGCGGACATCGCGGCCGCGCGCAGCCCGCAGGCGCTCCTGGACGTTCCCCGGGTGGTGGTCGGGACGATTCACTCCGTCAAGGGCGGCGAGGCCGACGTCGTGTACCTGTTCCCGGATTTGAGCGGTGAGGGCGACGCCGCCTACCAGCAGGCAGGCGCGCCGCGCGATTCAGTGATCCGGCAGTTCTACGTCGGCATGACACGGGCGCGGGAGACCCTCTACATCTGCCAGCAGGAATCGGGAATGGCGGTGCGGATATGAGTCTGTTTCGACTCCTCAAAAAGCGCGGCCGCATCCTCACGCCCGAATGCGGATCCGGCAAGGACAACGAAGTCGCTGGCGATCTCGGTGTGAAGCTGGCGAGCCTCGCTCGCCACCCGGAAATGATCCTGGTCAACATCCAGAGCGTGGTCAACGATCTCGTGGTCGGTCCAAACCAGATGATCGCGATCGACTGGCGCGACACGCCCCAGGCCACACCGCCGTTCCCAGGCATGTGGCTCGAGGCGCACGTATTTGGCAACCCGCTCGCCATCCAGGTCCTCCGGGAGTCGTGCCACAAGTTGGTCAATTGCAGAGACCAACATCAGCCTCCCGAGATGGTCGAATCGCGCTGGAAAGCGGGGCTGTTCTATTGGCACCACAACAATGGGGAAATCATGGGTCCGATGGGCCAGACTCTGTTCTGGCTAGATGAATCCGGAACAATTCTCCGAAGTTCCACATGGCTGATTGGCGGTGTGGATCCTGCCCACAAGCGTGAGGCGGCCTCCGGCTGCGAACTCTTCGCTTTTCTGGCTGCTCACGCCCTGGCGCGCATGAACTGCCGCAACGTGGTCCTGCGGCCAATCGCCTCACCCAAAGTCGCGCGGCGGCACCAGCGTGATCTCGCGCCGGCAACTGTGTGGCACGAGATCCACATTACGGATGTCCCGCAGGTCCGCTCGGCTGGGCGGGGCGTCCTTGGCCGTGACGAATCGAAGATGCGCCGGTTCTGGGTGCGCGGCCACTATGCCGACTACCGCAACGGCGCCGGGTTGTTCGGCAATCCCAAGTTGCGATGCGTGTTCTGGATTCCGGAGCACCAGCGCGGCAACCCAGAACTGGGCGATGTGATTCCGGAGTACACGCTGGCGTGACCGCCTGCAGATAGGACTTGAACGATGCCTCTGAATGAAGTTAGCCTTCAGGCCCTGACTGGAGGCGTCATTTTGAAACGGCGAGTACAGCATCCAATGGTCCACGAACGGAAGGACCGTGGAAGCTACTACTGGTTCTTCCGCTATTACGCCGACGAGATCCAGCGTGACGGCTCGGTCAAGACCACCCGGAAGTTCTACACCATTGGCCCCAGCCGCGGCGAGGGAGCCATCGGGAAGCGGCAGGCGGAGATTGAGCGCGACAAGTTTCTGGCGAAGTTGAACGCCCCCACGACGGAAGAGGCTACCCAACAAGCCTTGACGACGGGCATCGCACTGTTCGGCGAAGTCGCCAAGATGTATGAAGAGGGGTATCTCGGCCGCGAACGTCAGATCAGCAAGCCGACACGGGTGAAGGAGCAGTTCTACCTCGACAACTACCTCGTGCCGCGATGGGGAAGGCTTCGCCTGAATGAGATCAAACCCAAGGCAGTGGAGGACTGGCTCCATACGACATTTGACGCGTGGTGGACGATGCACGGCGTGCGCGCCATCATGAGCCGAATCTTCTACTACGCCGAGGGTCACGGTCTTTGGGAGGAAGGCAAACGCAGCCCGGCCAGCAAGGCAAAGCTCGGCAAGAAGCGTTACAAGAATGAGCGCCGGATCCTGTCCTTTGACGAAACCGCGCGCGTCCTGGCGCACCTGGAAGAACCCAACAAACTCGTGATCGAAACCTGCATCGCCACGGGCGCGCGGATCTCCGAAGTGCTGGGCCTGAAGTGGAAGCATGTAAACCTCGACGCCGCGACTATCAAGATCGAACAGCGCGTTTGGCAACAGGACGTTGGCCGCCCCAAGAGCGAGGACAGCCGCCGAGTCCTGGGCATCGGCGATCTGGTGGACCGTTTCCGGCAGAAGTCGGCTGAGGATCGCGCGAAGCCGGAGGCATGGGTGTTCCACCAGAAGCGAGACAAGACCCGTCCGATGTGGGATTCCGGCGTCCGCGACGCTCTGCACCAGGCGGCCGCCGCCGAGGAATGCGATTTCCCCGGCTTGGGGCTGCACTCCTTCCGCCGCGCGAACATAACGTGGCGGCAAGAAGTCGGTGGCAGTGCAATCGAAGCCTCCAAAATCGCTGGCCACAGCGATCTCGAGATGACCAGCGAGTACACGTTTGTTGCCCCCGAGCGGCAGAATGAGCTGACCCGCCGCATCCAGGAACGGCTCGCAAACGCTGCCGCCAAAGCGGAGAAGGCTGCAGCGGGACCGACCCAGCAACCACCGACTGCGCCGGACGTCCCACCTACCCCGGAGGCCCCGCCAAGCATTATCCACCTGCAACCGGCGACAGATGCCATTCAGTGAGCCAGACGAAACCGGTTTGCCGTCATCTGGACCGCGTCCCTAGGCCACAACTGCGGCCGCCGACAAGCCACACGATCGGCTGGCGGAGCCAAACCACGCGATGAAGGCACGAAGCATGCGAGTGCTACGAATTTCGCAATTGTGATACGCTTGCTCCTTACGAGGCATCATGCGCGGACTAATTGCAATTCTCGCGGTTGCGCCTCTTTTGGCTCAGGATCCCGCTAGCGTTCCTCCGCTGAAGAGCCCGCCCCAAACACAACCTGAACAATCATCGCCCTTTTTTCTAAGGCAGAGTATCACCGTCACCGCGACACGCGGCGAACTGGCTACCGACCAATCTCCCGTGTCCGTCTCCACCACCACAAGCGACGAAATCGCCGCACGCAGGGTCCAGTTACTGGACCAGGCGCTGAACACATCGCCCGGGCTGTTTGCGTTTCGCGGGAAGGGGGTCCAGGACACGAACTCCGGCGTTGGCATGCGCGGTTTCGCGGGCCGCGGTTCTGGACAGGCGCGTGTCCTTGTGCTGGTAGACGGCCAGCCCGTCAACGATTCCTACACTGGCCAGGTAAACTGGACGACCCTTCCTGTTGAAGAGGTCGACCGCGTCGAAGTGGTACGAGGGAGCTTCTCCGCGCTCTATGGCGGCAACGCCATGGGAGGTGTGGTCAACGTCCTGACTAAACCAGTCACGAGACGCCAGGCCGAGATCTACGGCCAGTTGGGAAACCAGGCGACGACTCGATACGGCGCGCGGCTGGCGGACCGCTTTAGGGAGCGCCTGGGGCTGAGCCTTGCTTACGACCGCATGCAAACCGGCGGCTTCCCTTCGCAATTCGTGAGCAGTGCCGGTACGGCTGCGAGCGGCGGCACTCCAGTAACCGGTGCGCAGCCGACGTTAACGACGACCGGAACGCAGACGTTTCTGCTCGGCAGGTCCGGCGACAACTGGTGGAACCAGCACAGCTTCCGCGCACGCGGTGACTATGCGATCAGCCAACATACGGTCGGCTATCTGCAGTTTCAAAGGCAATGGTCCGCATACGGCTACGACCAATATGAGAGCTTCCTGCGCACGGCGTCCGGCATGCCGTTTGATTCTGGCACGGCTTCGATTCTGTGGAACGGCTCCCCGCGGCGATTCAGCGTGACGCCGACCTCATTCCTTTCCGGCGACGGGCAGACAACCTACTGGCTCTTGTCAGGCCGGCTTCATCACGAGTTTTCCAACGGCGCCCAACTCCAGATTGGCGGCGGGCGCACGCAATCCCCCCTCAACTATTACTCGACACCCGGCACGGGATCGACAGCCGCGGGCGGGCCGGGAACGATCAGCGACCGGCCCTATCAATCCTGGTTTGGCAACGCTCAATACTCCGACCGCCTCACGCCACGCCACCATCTGACGATCGGGACAGATCTCCGGCAGGATGAAAGCCAGCTCACGGAGTCCACGGTGCCGAACTGGGCCCGCCGCGAGGAATCGGCGGTTGTATCCGGCCGCTCGCAGGGACAGGCATTCAACCAGGGAACGTACATCCAGGACCAGTGGCGTGCGGCCGAACGTCTTACCGTGACGGGCGGCGCGCGTTACGACTATTGGAGGACCTACGACGGCGGCTACGGCGTGGGTCCGGGAGCCACAGACGTGAACAGCCGCTCGAATCACAGTGGCTCCGCGAAAGCTGCTGCGCTGTGGCGCGGACCTGCGGGGCTGGCCTTCCGCGGCAGCGTCGGGAATTCTTTCCGCAGCCCATCGGTTTACGACCTCTATCGCACTTGGCGCAGTTCCACCGGCATAACGTACGCGGCCAATCCAGCGCTCGAACCGGAGCGGCTGCTCGCAGTGGAAGCGGGCGTCAGCCGCCGGTGGGCGAATCGCCTGGAACTTGATGCAGCGTTTTTCCAAAACAGAACTTCGAATCTCATCTACCGTACCACCGACTACTCCATCGATCCGTCTGGCAATTACCGCCCGGTGATCAACGCGGGGCGCAGCCGCACCAATGGACTTGAGGCGAGTGCTCGTGTGCCGCTGCGCCGATGGCTCTATGCGACTTCCAGCTACACCTGGAATGACGCCAAGATCACGGAGAACCCCGCCGTGCCGGATACGGTCGGCAAACTCGTACCCTTCGTACCGCCGCACGTTGCCAGCGGAACGATCTTCGCCTTCATCCGGAAGGCCAGCGCTTCGGTCACAGGTCGTTACGTGACGAGCATGTTCAGCTCGGATCTCAACACGGACAAGACCAAAGGCGTCTACGGCGCCTACGATCCCTTCTTTTCGCTGGATGCCGGCTTGAGCGTGCCGGTTGGACAGCATCTGTCCGTAGAATGCAGCGCGGAGAACCTGCTGAACCGCATCTATTACAGCTACTATCCTTCGCCGGGACGCCTGGTTTCAGTGCGCCTGCGGATACGGCTGTAGAATGGGCCGCCGGCTGCTCTTCGCGATGGTCCTGGCCGCCTGCTGTATGCAGGCTGCCGAGCCCGTGCGCATCGTCGTGCTAAGCCGGCTCAGCCAATCCTTGCCCGACGCGTTGAAGCTCTTTGAGTCGCGCTGGGGTAAAGACCGCATCGTCCTCTCCTACGGAGATGCCACGGCCCCGCCGCCGGATCTTGACCAAGCCGACGTGGTCTTCACCTACAGCGTCCACTCCGAGGAAGCGCGGTTGCTGGCGCCGCGTATCCGTCCTCTTCTGGCGCGGGGCGTCAAGGTGCTCGCTCACTGGCCCGAAGGAGCGGAGCGCCACTGGGGTCTGATGCAGGATCTCGCGCAGTTGCAGGCTGCAGTCGAGTATTGGACCTTCGGCGGAGCGGAGAACATGGCGCGCCTGCTGGCATTCCTGCACACGCGCGTCGCCGGACGGTCCGGAGTGAACGTGGACCCGCCTGAGCGTCAACTCACGGCAGGTATCTATCATCCGCGTGCAGTTTCGCCCTTTGAATCCTATGAGGCATACTCCCGCTGGTACACCGAACAGCACATGGTCCCACCGGATGCGCCGAAGGTCGGTATCCTCTTCTATCACACCAACCTGAAGAATCGGGACATGGCGCACATCGACGCCCTGATCGGTGCGCTCGAACGCCATGGGCTGGGTGCGGTGGCTGTCTTCGGCTGGCCTCCAACGCTCTGCGAGCCACTGTTGATGACCTCCTCGGGATCCGCCGTCGATGCTGTTTTTGCTTTGAACCTCGGCTTCGCCAAGCCGGATGACGCCGAGTTCCTGGCGCGTCTCAACGTGCACGTCATCGGGCTCATGACGACGAAGCAGAGCCGTGCCGAATGGCTCGAATCGCCTCATGGCGTGCGGTCTGACCAACTCGCACTGCAGGTGTCGGCGCCGGAGCGCGCCGGGGCCACTGAGCCGATCACATTTGCAGCCACCGAGCGTAGCGCGGATGGCAAGACGGTCGTGAGCGTCCCAATCGAGGAGCGGATCGAGCGGGCGGTCGCCCGCGCCCAGCGGTGGATTCGGCTTCGACGGGCGTCGAACGCGGAGAAGCACCTGGCGCTGCTTTACTACAACAACCCTCCGGGCAAGGGCAACATCTCCGCCAGCTACCTGAATGTGCCCGGGACGCTGGCGGCGTTGGTGCGCCGGCTGCGCGACGAGGGCTACCTCGTCGGCTCCGACGGTCCCTCAGAGTCCGTTCTTCTTCAGATGCTCCAGCGGTCGGGCCGGAACATCGAGCAGTGGGCGCCTGGCGAGTTGGAGGCAATGGTTGAAGGCGGCCAAATGACGCTCGTCTCCATGGCTCAGTATCGGGATTGGGCGCGACAGCTGCCCGAGGCTTTCCGCCGGCAAGTAGACAAGGCATGGGGGCCGCCCGAGAAGAGCACCCTTATGACGATCCGCAGCCGGGACGGCAAGCCGTACTTCGTCGTTCCGGGAGTGCGCCTGGGTAACGTGTTCCTCGGACCGCAACCGCTGCGCTCGAGCTTCGCCAAAGCCGCGGAGACGCAGCACGACACCACCATCCCGCCGCCGCATTCCTATATCGCCGCGTACCTTTGGCTGCGAGAACGGTTCCACGCCGACGCCATCGTTCACGTCGGACGCCATGGCACCCTGGAGTTCCTGCCCGGGAAGAACACCGGCCAAGCCGGGCACGATGCGGCAGAAGCGATCCTGGGAGACATCCCGTCTCCTTACTTCTACATCCTCGATGGCGGCGGTGAATCGATGACGGCGCGGCGACGTGGTTCCGCCACCGTCCTGAGTCATCTGACCCCGCTTCTGGCCCCCGGCGGAGCGCAGGAAGAGATGCGTCCGCTGCGAGTCGCGCTGGAGCAGTACTCGAAGACCACGTCAGATGCGCCGGCGTTGGCCGCGCAATATGAGGCGGCAGCGCGAGCCGAGATTCGAAAGCTCAAGCTCGACTTGCAATTGGGAATCGACCTCGATACGTCGGACTGGAGCAAGACCGCCCAACGAGTGGAGGAGTTCCTCGATGAAACCGAGTCGGCAGCCATCCCGCTGGGCGTCCACACACTCGGATCCATGCCGCGCGAGGAACTGCAGGTCGAAGCGCTTGCGGAGTTTCTGCGCAGCGGCCTGCTGGATGCGGGCACGGAGATGCGCAATGAGCCGTACCAGGAATGGGCATCCGCCCTCGCCAAGGGCGCTGCACCTATCCTGAACCCCGCATGGCCCGCCAAGCTGAGGGACAAAGCCGCCACTCAAATCGAGACCGGCCGTGCGTGGCTGGAGAACCTGAGAGCTTCTCCCGCGAGGGAACTGGACGAGACCGTGCGTGTGCTGCGGGGCGAGTATCTGCCCAGCGGTCCGTCCGGCGACCCGTTGCGCGCACCGGCATCGCTGCCAAGCGGTAGAAACCTGCACGACTTTGATCCGTCGCTGATTCCAACCAAGGCAGCCTGCGAGTTGGGACGAAAGCTCGGAGACGACCTGCTCGATCGGATCCAGCGACAGACCGGGGAGCCGGCAAAGAAGGTCAGTCTCGTGCTGTGGTACGGCGAGACCATCCGGCACCAGGGAGCCTTGGAGTGCCAGGCCCTATACCTCATGGGCGTCGAGCCGCAGTGGAATGCGAGAGGGGTCGTCGACGACCTGCGCCTGGTTCCGGAGGCCGAACTCGGCCGGCCCCGTGTGGACGTGGTCATCACGATCGCCGGCATCTATCGCGATGGATTCCCCGACAAAGCGCTTCTTCTCGATCGGGCTTCGCGCTTGGTGCAGCAGGCGGGCGACAACGCACTCAGCCACAATACCCAAACGGCGGCGGCGGAACTGCGGAAGCGGGGTTTGAGCGAGGAGCAGGCGCAACGCGCGGCCTCGGCGCGAGTGTTCGGACCGGCGCCAGGCGACTACGGTGGAGGCGTGGCGAACCTGGCCAAACAGAGCAAAGACGCGCAGCATCCGGGCGCCGTGGCCGAAGCGTATCTGCAACACAACAACCATGCCTACTCGGCCGATGGCTGGGGCGAGTCGGCTCCGCACGCCCTGGCCGCGCAGCTCGAGGGCAATCAGGCGATTGTTCACTCTCGCGCCACCAACCTCTACGGCGTCCTGGATAACGATGACTTCTTCGACTTTGCCGGAGGTCTCAGTGCGGCTACCAAGAGCGTCAATGACGGAAAGGCGCCGGAACTTTACGTAGCCAACCTGCGCCGCCGCGGGCACGAACGCCTGGATGATTTCCGCCAGACGCTCTCCGCCGAGTTGCAGGGCCGGGTGTGGAACCCGAAGTGGATTCGGGAAATGCAGCGGTCCGGCTACGCCGGCGCCCGTGAAATGGCCGACCACCTGGAGAATGTCTATGGCTGGCAAGCAACCACACCGGAGAAGGTAGACGGCTCGGTCTGGGAAAAGAGCTACGAAGTCTATGTAGAAGACCGCCACCAGCTTGGGCTGAAGGAGTTCTTCAATAAGGAGAACCCGCACGCACGGCAGTACATGCTCGCCCGGCTCCTGGAGGTGGACCGGCAGGGCAGTCACCGGTTCACCGCACAGCAACGTGCGGTGATGGTCCGCGAGTACTTGCGTGACGTGACCCAAAACGGAGTTGGATGCTCGGCGAATACCTGCGGCAACCGTCTGCTGCAGCGTTACGTTGCGAGCCAGGCGCGCCAACTCGGGGAGTCTTCTGCGGCACGCTCCTTCGAGGCCAAGTTCGACCGCGCACTTCGGGTTTCTCCGGCGCCCCAGCGGGGTGCCACCGCTCTGACCAATGCCCCACGCAAGCCCGCGCGCCGCCCATTTCGGATCTTCACAATCCCGGCATCCGCGTTCGCTGCTGCGGCGCCGGCAGTCCAAATCGGAGCGCTGGTGTTTCTGCTGTTCGTTGCCGCCAGTGGCTCCCTGGGCCTACTTCAGAGTTTCCTAATGCGAATAGCCAGGCGGCCTCTGGTCGAACTCAACGTAGATCGCGAAGATCTACGCGCAGCAAGGATGCAGCCGCAAGATCAGCGGTAAGCATCCATCCAAGCATCATCCGGCGGGAAGTAAGCAGTCGGGTCCATTCCCAGGCTTCGGAGGATCGCCCATGCCTGGTCCTGCTCGCTCTCCAGTTGGTCCAGCGTGGGCCGGCCGGCGTTGCGATCCGGGAGGCCGAGCTTCGATCGGACATAGTTCGCCACGCTCCTGCCCTCCTCTCGCGCCTTCGCTTCGATCAGCATCATTTCCGCGCGGTTCACCTGGCATCGGAGTTGCTGGCGAGTAAGGGCCATGGGTAGGACGGACGGCATACCGAGATTCTCCCATCGCGCACCTGCAGATCGCCACACCCTCACATCGAGCGCGCCATGGGCGTCGTATAAGGGACCGCAATTTCTCTCCAAGCAAAGTTGCTTGGACAGAATTTCAAGCGGCGAGTACAACCGCGCGCGTGCGCGAGGCTTTGTGAGATCCCCACCGCCGGAGAGCGCGGCTGCCCCCTACGCCCGGTTCCTCCCGTCCCACTGCCGACGCAAGTTTCCTTTCGTTGGACCTCACGTAACGAAAGGAAGTGGCAGGTTCGTTTCGTTAGATTCACACCCGCCCGGGATCACGACCGACCCCTATCGGAGTCCGTTTGGAGTCCAGATGCCGTGAATTGGCGCGTTGGCGTCCAACTGGAGACCAAAAGGGTCGCGCCTAAGTCTTGTGTTTTCCGTAAGTGGTGCCTGTAAGTGATTGATTTAATTGGCTTGGGGTGCAAGAGGTCCCGGGTTCAAATCCCGGCGGCCCGACCAAAACCCCTTCTCAACAATTTACGGGGCCATCCCCGATCCCGGATCTTTCTAAGAACATAACACCTGAACTCGCTGACGATGGTTGTGGAAGTTTCGGCAGCCGTTCGCCAGACCGCTGATCGACTCCACCTTGTTGCGCAAGCCTTCGGTGATGCCGTTCGTTCGAGTGAATCGCCACATGTGTCCGATTCCTCCAGTGGCGGCCACAGCCGGCGCGATTCACCGATTTGGACCCGGTTCATGGCCATGCGACGCGGCCGGCAGCTTCCCATCGCCCGCTCTGGGAACCGGCCGGATCGAGGAGCGGACGATCGATCCGGCGCACCATGAATTCAGCGAAGCTCCGACGGTGAGTGCATCGGGGCTCGCGTGCGGCCATTTAGGGCGTCCACTGTTCGGGAGTACGGTCGAACAGCCTCTGATATCCACCCCGCCGCCTCTTTGCCCATAAGCCCGTCCAAGGATTGGAAAGCAGATGACGAGGCTAGCCGGATTCCGATGTTCCGTAAAGACGCCGTCGGATCGCGGCGCGCTGCTCAACGGAATTACCATCCCTCTTCAGCTCTCCGGCCGTTACCGCTTCGGCCAGGGCAACGCCTACTTCCGCCTCTCCGGCAGCCACCACATCGGCTCCCGCACGGCGAAGGTCGGCCGCATCACGCAGGTGGGCGCAACGCACGAGTACGCGCAGTTCAGGGTTGAGCAGGCGTGCCTGCCTGATGATTTCAGCGGCATCCGCAATATCCGCGCTCAAGACTAGCGTCCCCGCCGTCTCGATGCCCCCTTCCTCGAGGGTTCCCGGGCGCAGGACATCCCCATAAACGCCGGCGAGGCCCTCCGCGCGGATGCGACGAATTGTTTCCAGGTTCAGGTCAATTACGGTAATTTCGGTGCCACGCTCTTCAAGCAACCGGCGCACGACCTTCCCGACGGGACCGTATCCGACGAGGATACAGCGCCTCGGATCAACTCTCGGCCGCATCCCCGCCGTACGCGGAGTTACCTTGAGGACCGGCGACGATACACGCCTGGCCAGGCTATAGATAAATGGATTCAGCACGATGGAAATGATCGACACAGCCACCACCGCATTCCAGCCGATGTCATTGATGAGCCCGAGTTGTCGAGCGACCGAACCGAGAATGAAGCTGAACTCGCCGACCTGCGAGAATGCCGCCCCCACCGGTACGGCAGTCGCGAAGGGTATGCCGAGGCCCCGCACAGTGAGCAGCGCTGCCAACGGTTTGACGATTACCACCACGGCTAAGACGGCGAAAATCGTCAGCGGAGCATCGAGCAGGCTCGGCGGGTTGAACAACATGCCGACCGACACAAAAAAGAGCACGGCAAAGGCGTCGCGCATCGGCACCGCATCGAGAGCGGCGCGTGTAGCGAATTCGGACCGTCCGACGGCCAATCCAGCCAAAAAGGCGCCGAGCGCCATGGAAACGCCAAACAACTCCGCGGAACCAACCGCGATCCCCAGCGCGAGCACCAGCACCGCAAGAGTGAACAACTCGCGCGAACGCGTCCTCTCGATCCGCCCCAGGGCGCCGGGAATGACCCAACGCCCAAGCAGCACCACCGCGATTACCAGGCCAGCCACCTTCAGTCCGGCAATCCCCAAAGCCGGGCCGGCGCTCTCGGTGGCTCTGCCGCCCGGAGCAAATATGATCGGGAGCAATAGCAGCATGCCGACAGTGAGCAGATCTTCAACTACGGTCCAGCCAATGGCAATGTAGCCGATCTGGGCGTGCAGATCGTGCCACTCAGCCAACACCAGCGCCATGACTACAGTGCTGGCCACGGAGATTGCCATTCCGAGAACAATGCCGGCGGTCCAACTCCAACCCATGAAATGCAGGATCACCGCAAGTGCCGCTGTCGATATGGCGCTTTGGATCAAGGCGCCTGGCACCACGATGCGCCACATCGCGATCATCTCACTGAGGTGAAACCGCAGACCGATACCAAACAGCAGCAGAATCACGCCGATTTCAGCGAACTGCTCTGCGATCGCGCGGTTGGCGACAAATCCGGGAGTGAAAGGTCCCACGAGGATCCCGGCAAGCAGGTATCCAACAATGGGAGAGACCCGCAGGCGCTGTGCGGCAAAGCCGAAGACCAAGGCCCCGGCTAACCCACTCGTGAATGTCAGAATCACGCTTAGGTCGTGCATTCAACGTGATTGGCGAGAGCCTGATGTCCTAAGTGCATCAGCCATGTGTCGTAGTCGTCCGTAGAAACGTTCCTTGCTCCAGCTCTTCGAAAGCCTCGCGGAGTTGCGCCTGGGTGTTCATCACAATCGGCCCGTACCAGGCGACCGGTTCGTGAAGCGGCTGCCCCGAAACGAGCAGAAAACGGATGCCGTCCTCCCCTGCCTGCACCTGGACCTCGTCGCCGCGTTCAAACAGGATGAGAGATCGATTGTCCGCTTGCACCGGAGGAGCGGTATCCAACCACCCGACGGGCTCGGTAGGAACTGCGAGCGGGCCGGAGGCATTGCAGAATTTCCCTTTGCCGGAGAAAACATAGGCAAAGGCGTGACGGGTTGTCTCGATAGGTAGCACTTTCCGTTTTCCGGCGGGTACGGACACATCCAAATAAATGGGGTCGGACGCTACTCCATCGACCGGTCCGGCTTTTCCCCAGAAGCTTCCGCAGATGACTCTGACGCGGGTGCCGTCATCATCGGTGATCTCCGGGATATCCGCCGCTCTCACATCCTGATACCGGGGCCGGCTCATCTTGAGAGAAGCCGGGAGATTCACCCACAACTGAAAGCCGTGCATCTCTCCTGCCTCGTTGCCCTTCGGCATTTCCTGGTGAACGATCCCGCTCCCCGCCGTCATCCACTGTACGTCTCCAGCACCGATTACTCCCCGGTTTCCCAGACTGTCGCCGTGCTCCACCGTGCCTCCGAGCACGTATGTGACGGTCTCAATGCCGCGGTGCGGGTGCCATGGAAAGCCGGCGAGGTAGTCTTCCGGGACGTCGTTACGGAAATCGTCGAGCAGTAGAAAAGGATCGAAATCCGACGTGGTTCCAAAGCCGAATGCCCGGCGTAAGTGGACTCCGGCGCCTTCGATTGCCGGCTTCGACTTTACAATTCGCTTAACGGGACGAATGGACATCAACCACCTCCTAATGGACCAGCTTAGCCCCGATCCGGGCGCCCATCTTCAACGCATAGCCGAACTGGATGCTCAGATAACCCGGCAACTCCAGCCAGCGGGCGTTCTTACCTTCGCCGGTTATCGCGACCTTCGGTTTCATATCGCACGTCTTCGCGGAATGCACTGTTCCTGTACAAGACCATCAGGGTACCAGGACGGCGCGTCCCCTGATCTCACCACCCTTCAGCTTCGCACACACCTCGACATGAACGTGCCCGGCGCCTCCGTTACGATTACCTCCAGTAATTTCACGGGCGACCCTATTGTGGAATGCTCACTACACAGCCATTCATCCGGACCGCCAGTGCGGGGAATATCCTGGTGAAGACTGGTCGTTGCAAATCTATTTCGGAGACGCTAGATATGAAACAGCAGGCTCACGCCGAAATAGAAGTTGTGGGCTTTCGGCGCTTCGCTTGGGCGGAGCAGGGAACTGGCCACGCCGGAGTAGCCCACACGCGGTGTCAGGCGGATGCGGGAGCCGAGGGAGACGGGCAGAGCGATGGCGGGATGAAAGTCCACCACTCCGGCGCGCTCAACGCCGTAGTAGCCTCGGTTAAAGCCTTTCGACGCGGCTCCGGCACCGGCGGAAAATTCGGCGCTCCACGGCTTGTTGGGGCCAAGTTTGGGCAGCGCGATGGAGTGTGCAAGGTCAAAGGAAACATAGGTGCCGTGGATCGCGCCGACATCGCTGTACACCTTTACCGAGGGATGAAGGGGAACGGCGAACCCGGCCCCGGCATAGAGTTCGGTGGTGGATTCCTCGTGTGTGCTGGGGAAGGTGTAGTGAATCAGGCCACACGATAGCGTCGCCCTTTCCGCATGGTGGTCGTAGCCGATTTCGTAATCCAGTTCGGAGAACTCTCCCCGCCGTCCGTTGGACGACTCCAGATCGTTGTTGGCCAGGATGTTGAGATGAACTCCTCGATAATCGGCGGTGGCGGATGTCTGCAGCAGCGGTCCGTTGGTGAGGATGATTCCGCGCCAGACATACTGGCTTAAGGCGGATGTTTCCAGATCCAGGCTGGGGTGCGATTCAGCAAACGCGACTCCGCTTGCCAACAAAACAAAAACTATCCGATACGTTTTCTTCATGATCTGTCTCCATGAGCGTCAACCGGCGATTCGAGGCTGGCGGAGACGTGTACCATCTGGACGCCCGCCTGAGTGATCTTGTCCTGCTCCCAGCCGGTATAAACGGTGGGAACATTCGGCATCCGGCCGGCCACCCGCAACATCGCGATAGCGCGCCTGCCAAAAGCGCGAGTCGTGCTCCCAGCGCAGTTCCGGACCGTTGGTTCGCCTGATCGTTTTCGCGGCGGCTCTTGAAGCCCCAGCGCCGCCCAAGAGACTTATCGGCTGCGGGCAGCCGGATTACTTGTGTTTCTGAGAGGGATGGAGAGGACGCGGACAGGCTCGCGGCGAACCGCCCGAGCATTCCGCCGGGAACGCCAAACCGGACCGGCTTACCGGCTGCTTCGTTCCAGATTCCGGTGGGCCGATTCGGGAACGATTTTCCAATTGTTACTGGCGGAGGAGGGCAGTTGTTTGTGCGCGGTGTAGTATTCGATCATCAGGTCACGGATCGATACCGCCGACTTCCAAAGTATCCGCGCGTTTTTGAACATGGTATAGCCGGCGCTCCCTCCGGCGCGGTAGTTGTTGATGGCAATGCGTAGCGGCTGATCGGCCGTGAGCGGCTTACCGCGGTAGCGCAGATTGACAATGCGCCGTCCCTCGGGTTGGCTGAGGTCGATCTCGTACTCGACGCCCTCAGCCATGTCGAAGTTGAAGCCGAAAACGCGGGGGTTGATCAGTGATCCGTCGCAATCGGGCGTTGCGCAGGAGCGAAAATAGCGGGCCGAGTTTTCAAGCGCTTCGCGCAGCATGCGGCCATTGCCCTCGATGGCGTAGAGTTCGTTGTCGTAGATGTACAGCGCCGCCAGTTCACGCACCGTCACCGGGCCGCGGTGGATAACGACCCGCGGGTTGAACAACGCGCTGAGCGAGACATCGGCCTTGGCATAGTGGAGTTGTACGCGTTGCACCGCGTCGAGCAGTGCCGTGTCTTCATTGCGGGCATTACGCCCTGTCATCTCGATGCCCGACTTGGCGACGGGAGTACTAAGATACTTTTCCGCCAGTTCATGGTAGGGCCGGCCCAGGGCCAGCATCGCAGGGTCGGCCGGCGTTTCTTGGTTCACCCGCAGCAGCGCGCCACTGGATTCACGTATCTTCCAACCACCGGCGCCGCCGTCAAGAACAAAATCGATGCGGGCCAGGGAAGCGGCCCAGTTCTTCGGCTGGATCAGCAGCACACCGTTCAATCGGGTCTGGGGCAGTTCCTGATGAGAGTGACCAAAGACGATGGCATCCACCCCGGTTGGACCGGAACCAAGGCGGGCAGCCAACTGATAGACCATGTTTTCCCGGCCGCCGGCGAGCACCCGGCCGGTCTTCGGATCACGGTCGAGCCCGGCGTGAACCGCCAGCATCACGATGCCGGGCCGCTGGCTGGCCCGGACCTCGCGCACTGTGTTCACCGCGGCCTTGACGCCATCTTCAAATTCGTAGCCGGCGTAATGGGCCGGTTCTTCCCAGGTGGGCACGGCGGGCGTTGTAAGCCCGATGACGGCTACTCTTACGCCGTTAATGGTCTCGACAACATAGGGCGCAAATGGCCTGGCGCTCGCGCCGCGTTTAACCCGAATGTTGGCCGCTATGCAGGGAAAGCCGGCATCGCTCCGAGCCCGGTCCAGATTCTTCAGGCCGAAATTGAACTCGTGATTGCCAACCACCATGGCGTTGTAGCCTAGCTTGTTCATGGCAGCCATCATCGGATCGTGATCGAAACCGGCCGGTACGGATAGAGAAAGCGGCAGATGGCCGGTTTTCACCCACTCCTGGTAGAGAGTCTCAATGGGTGTGCCCTGGATGACATCGCCACAATCGATCAGCAGCGGATGGATCCCCTCGGCGCGAATGGAGGCGATGAGGGTGGCGATCTTCGCCAGACCACGATCAGCCGGTTTGGCGGTGAAATAATCGTACGGGTAGAGATTGCCGTGCATGTCGGTGGTGGCCAGCACGGTTACTCGCGCCTCGCCCGCGGCTAGCGAGCAGAGTGAAAGGAGCAAACAGACGAACAGACGCATGGGAACAGTTTCAGTATAAAGCGATGGAGGCGGAGCGTTCCGGCGGCGGGTGAAGTTTAGTTCCGATAACAGATATTATGTAAAATCATGCCTCAAGCCAATAACCCGCTATCGTACGATTACGGTGACTGGCCGCATCCGAGGGGTTACCCGAATCGCCCGTTGAACCAGTACGCGGCCAAACCGGCCTGGTCCGGTGACTGTCAGCCGGTACTCGCCGGCTGGCAGGCTCGTCAGCAGGAATCGCCCACCCTCATTGAATACCGATGCCGACCAACCGTCCGCGCTCAAAACCAGGCCGGCATCGCCTCGCAGCCTCCCGCTACTGTCTACCACCTCTCCGCGGACACAGTACGCCGGAACGCGCCGCATTGCGATTGTTACCGGCGGAGCGTTCCGGCTGCTTTCCACCCGTACCCGGTAAGCCGTGGGCACGAACTCGCTGGTGAGGACGCAGCATTCCGCGCATCCCGGCGAAGCCGAAGGCGGGCTGCTGCGAGCGCTCGCCCGAATGAGGTACTCACCCGGATCGAGACCGCTTAGACAGAACTCTCCTCGAAGATCCGCAGTTACGCCTCCGGAAGGAGAGCCTCGTGGGACGGGGAGAGATCCAGCCCGTATTGCGCGGACAGCGGCGGATGCAACAGGTGCTCCACCGGGATCGATCACCCGGCCCTGAATCGCACACTCTGGCCCTGCTGCTCCCGTTGCACTGACACTCGCGAGCAGCAAGTACCTCGCCCCACGCCAAATGGACTGCCCATGCATGCGTGATTGGAGCCAGTATAGCCTGCCTAAATTGTCGATTGAAGTGAAAAAAGCCCGTACCTCCGTGTTGCGGCAGGTACGGGCTGAGGGAAGAAGATCGTGCCAGGCTGAAAGTCCTTTAACGGCGCCTGCCGCCTCCATGTCCGCCGCCACCGTGGGACCCGCCCCCGCGGGCGCCACCGAAACCACCTCCCGAAGACATGCGAGGCGCTCCGCCGCCCCAACCGCGGTTACCATTCGATTCCATCCGTGGCGCACTCATCGTGGGTCTCGATTCCATCGGCCTGGAGTTCATGGACGGACGGTTCCAGCCCCCGGCATTGGACTCCCGCCGGGGAGCCGCATAGTTGCTCCGCTCCTGGTCGCGCTGCCGGACCATCGGCGGATTGATCCGTACCGGCTCATTGCCGGAACCGAACCAACGCTGGCGGGTGTTGGCTGGGGAATCCATCATCTGCCGCTGGTTGTTTCCGGACGGGGCTGATCTCGCACCCCGGTTCGGCTGCTCCGATTCGGTTGCCGCGGGTCCGGCACCCATGCGCTGCCAGGTTCTATTGACGCCCTGCTGCCGGTCACCGGTGTTCGCCGGCCGGGTGTAGCCGCCGGAGCGGTCAAAGTGATGCCATCCGTCCTGAGTGCCTCTTGTGGAACCCGTCTGCCCAGTCGCTGCGTTCGGCGACGGCCGTTCCATGCTGCGCCAGCCGCCATTGCCTGCCAAGCCGGCGCCGGTGTGGGGCGGCGTCGCGCCGCGGCCAGCCACGGCCGGTGCGCCCGCGCCCAGGTTGCGCCAACCTGCGGTACCCACCCTGCCGGATCCCGCAGCCACGCTGCCGGAAGCGTTGAAGCCCATCCGGTCTGCGCCGAAACGCTGCTCCATGCCACGGCGTTGCTGATCAAAAGAAGCCTGCCGGTCTGGAGCCGGTTGCCGGTGGCTGAAAAACCTGGTGTTCTCGGTGCCTCGCGGCAGATTGCGCGTCTGTACCGGGCGATTGGCCATCCGCAGGCTATCCCGGTTGGGAACCACCGGAAGCTGGCCGCGGATGAATTCAGCTTGCCGCAGTTCGCCCTGCGTGGCGCGGTTGAAATGCCCTCCCCGGCCGCGGCCGAAATCGGCTGCCTTCACCATCATCACGCCGTTGTTGATCCGGGCGTTCCGGTAGCTATTGTAAACGTTGACATTATTAACGATCGTCGTGTTGCCGCGGTAGGCCCCACTGCCCCACCAGCGGTGGAATGGCTCATGCGGCGCGAGCGGCACCCATCCGACGCGCCCAAATCCGATGCCGCCACCACCGAAGCCAACGAAAGCCACTAACGCCGGCGACCAGGCCTGATATCCCCGCCCACCAGGCCACCAGCACCATCCACGCCCCCCGGCATAGAACCACCGCCCGTAGTGATAGGGCGCCCAGCCCCAGGGATCATAGCTGATCCAGGTCCATCCATAGGAGTCGCCCCACATCCAGCGGCCGGCGCTGTATGGCGACCAGCCCGCGGCCACGCGCGGGCTCCAGACCGGGCCATAGGTGGAATCGGTCACCCAGGTTCCGTAAGCATCCAGATCCTCGGCGCCGTAGACGGCAGGGCTTACATATTGATAAGCCTGTGTCTGCAACAGTTGGTTGTCCCTGTAGTCGTTCCAGCGATCCCAGTCGTCGGGCGCCGGCGCTGTAACCACCTGAAATTCGGGATTCGACGGATCTCCGCGAACCAGCACCGAGCGGCCGGCGGAAACCGTTTGCGCCCCTCGCGGGCTGAAGATTTCCGCCTGGCCCGCACGAACCGTCACCACGGTGATACCATCCGGTTGAACTTCAATTCGGTAAGTACCTTCCGCCCTTGGTCTTACAGAAATGCTGGGAGTGCTGATTTCAACGTCCGCCGAAGAGTTGCGCAGCACCCGAAAGGTGACAATGCCGCGCGCCATCTGGAGCAGATAGCGCTGGTTGTCGAGTTCGGCCATGTGAACTTCGGAATCCGAGCCCAGGCGGATCATATTGGCGTAGTCGAACTGCACTTCGGCGCGCGATCCGGAACCGGCGAAGATCGTGTCATTGGCCATCAATGGGGCGTTGACGGCGGCCGAGACCCAGTCTCCGGAATCGCCACGCCGCACCGAAACGTCGCCGTTGATCAGGCTGATGCGCGCGACTCCCTGATCAATACCCTCGCCACCAGGCTGCTCGGGCCCAGGCTGCGCGGGCTGCGCCCACACAGTGCCCGTAAGGAGCATACTGAAAATCAGCAATGCCAGCCGGGTCGTTTTCATCGCAGCCTCCTGCCAATTCGCACTTACGATATTGGCAATTACCGCGCCAAAGTGCAACTTATTGATAATAAAGATGCGCTCATGGCTATCGGGGCTCTTGAAGTGGCCGAAAACCACCACATTGCTCCGATTGCAGCAGGCCATCAGCGCGTTGGCGTGTATCCTAAAGAATTACAGTTATGAACCGCGCTCAGCCGGCAGAAGGCGCGACTTCCCTTCCCGAGGTTCGCGCCACCGTCACCACGGCACACCCGGGGGTGTGGCGACGCATGTTCGCCTTCGCCGGACCAGCGTACTTGGTCAGCGTCGGATATATGGATCCGGGGAATTGGGCCTCGGATCTCGCCGGCGGTTCGCAGTTCGGCTATCAGTTGATCTGGGTGCTGGTGATGTCCAACCTGATGGCTATCCTGCTGCAGACGCTGAGCGCCCGCCTGGGGATCGTCACCGGACGGGATCTGGCGCAGGTCTGCCGGGAGAGTTACCCGCGATTTATCACCTATCTGCTCTGGATACTGTGCGAAATCGCCATCGCTGCCTGCGACCTGGCCGAGGTGTTGGGAGCGGCGATCGGACTGAATCTGCTGTTCCATATACCGCTTCTGATCGGCGTCCTGCTGACCGCGTTGGACACCTTGTTTCTGCTCTGGTTCTCCCGGCTCGGAATCCGGTGGATCGAGAGCATCATTCTGTCGCTGATTTCTGTCATTGCAATTTGCTTCATCCTGGAAGTATTTTGGGCTAAGCCAGATACAAGCGGAATTTTAAGTGGATTAATACCTCGAATCGATAGCCGGAGCCTTTATACGGCAATTGCGATTCTGGGCGCGACGGTGATGCCGCACAATCTTTATCTGCACTCGGCGCTGGTCCAGACCAGACAGATTGGCGGCACGGATTTGGCCAGGAGGGCTGCCTGCCGATTCAATTTGGTGGACTCGGTAATCGCGCTGAACGGGGCACTGCTGGTGAATGCTGCAATCCTCATCCTGGCGGCGGCGGTCTTTTTTACCAAAGGAGTGATTGTCACCGAGATCCAGCAAGCGCACCTGCTGCTATCGCCGATGATGGGAACTACACTGGCCAGCATGCTGTTCGCGATCGCGTTGCTGTGCGCCGGACAATCTTCAACCATTACTGGAACAATGGCCGGGCAAATCGTGATGGAAGGGTTTCTTGCCATCCGTATGCGGCCTTGGCTCAGGCGTCTTGTAACGCGCTCTCTGGCCGTGATTCCGGCCGTTATTACCATCTACATCGCGGGCGATCGCGGCTCGTTCGAACTGCTGATACTGAGCCAGGTGGTGCTCAGCCTGCAACTTCCATTCGCCGTAATACCGCTGATCCGATTTACCAGCGATTCGCGACGGATGGGAGTTTTTGCCAGCCGGTTGTGGCTGAAGTTGCTGGCCTGGATAACGGCGGCAACCATCGTCGGGTTGAACATCTGGCTGGCTTGGGACAGCGTGCGACAGTGGGCCGCCGAAGCGGGTGAGCACCGTAATCTGATCCTCGGCATAACAATTCCGGTATGTATCGGCGTTTTGCTCCTGTTACTGTGGATTACCGCCGAACCGATCCTGCCCGGTTGGTTGCGGCACATCGGACGGCCCTCGTTCACCTTGCCTGAGAAGGTGCTGGAGGGACTGGAGCCCCTCAGGTACCAGAAAATCCTGCTGCCGTTAGACCACACCGAGCGTGACCGGGAGGCGATTGCCCATGCCACTTCGCTGGCGCTGTCACATTCCGCCAAGCTGGTGCTCTTGCATGTGGAAGAGGGCGTAACAAGCCAGGTTTATGGTCCAATGGCCTCCTCGGCGGAGGTCGAAGCCGGCGCGGTCTACCTCCATTCGATTGCCGAGGCCGTTCGCCAGCGGGGCGTGCAGGTGGAGTACATGGTCCGGCACTCCACGGACCCGCGGCGAGAGATCGTCAGTGCGGCGCGCGCCGTACGGCCTGACCTGATTGTGATGGGCGCTCATGGCCACCGGGGATTGAAGGACATCATCTTCGGGACCACCATCAATGCCGTGCGGCATGATCTGAATATACCGATCCTGGTGGTTGGCGATCCTCGCCGCAGGTAGGCAAAACCCATTCTCTGTGAATCGCTTCTAGGTATTATCTCAAGCTGCACCGGAGGCCGGCCACACCTCGGCGGACTGTGACACGGCGCCGCGGCTTTGTGTCGGTCTTCCACACGCCGGCGCCCTTTGACGTAGCTAACTGATTGATTTTTCGATCGCGTCAATTGGCGCGTTGAATGCAGAGAGCAGACACGAGAGAAGATGCCATGCGTTCGTTGCCGGCTGCGTTCCTGCTGCTGATCTCGGCGATCGGAGCAGGGGGCTCCACGCTCCAGAAACTCACGCTCGATGAGATGATCGACAAAGCGACGTCGATCGTCCACGGTCGTATTGTCGGCTCTCCATCCAGCTCTTACCACGGCGCGACAATCTACACCCACTATTCGGTCCAGGTTGTTGAGCGATGGAAGGGCGCGCTCGGCGCGCTGCTGGATGTGGTGGTGCCGGGAGGAGTAGCCGGCAGAGAGCGGCAGGTGTTTTCGGGCGCGCCAAGACCGGCTCCAGGCGGGGATTATGTGCTGTTTCTCTGGACGAGTCCCTCCGGCCTGACTCACATTATCGGATTAAGCCAGGGACTGCTGAAAGTGAAAGTGGACTCCACCGGTACGCCGGTTGTAACGCGTGCCGCCAGCAGTGAAGAAATGGTGGATGCGGCGGGTAAGAGCACCGGTGACTCGCAACTGACGTATACGCTTCAGGGACTGGCATCCCGCATCAGCGGCCGGATCCAGGGGAAGTGACCGCGATGGCCGTGATCAGAAAATCCGCCGCTCTCCTGCTGGCAGCGTTGATTGTATCCGGCACGGCATCCGCCTACACCTACTGGGTTCGCTATCCGAACCGTACGTCCCCGTTTACCCCCATCCCGCGCAAGTACGATCTGAATTCACTGTGGAATAATACGGTCTACTATTACATTTCCGATGCGACTCCGACGCTGGCAGAGACCGATAGCAAACCCGGTGTTATCAGCCAGATTCGAGCCGCGGCGAGGGTTTGGAACGATGTCGGCACGTCGAGTTTAAGGATTGCTTTCGGCGGCCTGTACAGCGAAGGCGTTTCCAGTTCGACGCCGGCGATTGAGGTCGCGTTTTCAGACGATATCCCTCCCGGGCTGATCGCGCTCACGGGCGTATCGGAAGCCGTTTCGCCGGACACAGCCGGTTTAGCAACGTTGGTCCCCATTTCCGGCGCCCGCATTTCCTTACCCCGGGATCTGCAGGATCGCCCCAGTTTTAGCGAGGGCTTTTTCCAGACCATGGTTCATGAGTTCGGACACGCCCTGGGGCTGCAGCATACCTTGACCTCATCCGTGATGTCAACTGAAATAACCAGAGGCACTTCCAAGGCGAAACCTCTAGCGATAGATGATATCGCTGGCATCTCCGGTCTGTACCCTACCACCGCCTACCTGGGCAGTACCGGGAGCATCACAGGCCGGGTAGCCATTAACGGCGATGGCGTGAACATGGCATCGGTCGTGGCCATCTCGTTCAGCGGCCTGGCGATCAGCGCGCTAACCAATCCCGATGGTACCTATCGAATTGATGGGATTCCGGTAGGATCGGGCTACATGGTATACGCGCACCCGCTTCCGCCGGCGCTATCCGGCGAGTCCTTCCCGGCGGCGATCGAGCCCGCGTTGGATACACAAGGCGTACCGTTTACCGCCGGCGCTCCTTTTTATGTGCAGTTCTATCCGGCAACCACCAACTGGGCGCAGGCGACGCAGTTTTCGATTACTCCGGGAAAGGTGGTGGACGGGGTTGATTTCAATGTGACGCGGCGGACATCGCCGCCCTCGCTTCATTCGGTGCAGACTTACAACTTTCCCGGACAAATCGCCGTCAAGCCGCCCTACCTGAGCCGAAATACTTACCGCCCATTCATTGTTGCCAGTGGCATCGGGCTCAGCCCCTCGGTCGGCGTAGGGCTGCTGAACAGTTCGGAAGACATTGCTCCGGATGGCGTAAAGGCGTACCCGTACGGCTCCGGGTACGTACAGATCGACATTCAGGCCACCACCATTTTTTCGGCCGAGGGTCCTCGCCATCTGATCTTCTCCCGCGACAATGATCTGTACATCCTGCCGGCCGGCTTTAACCTCGTGCAGCGAACGCCGCCGGTGATTTCCAGCATCACACCGTCGGTGGATGAAGACGGACGCCGGATGGCGCTGGTCGACGGCACAAACCTGGGAGCCGATACGCGGATCTGGTTCGATGGCGTTGAAGCAGCGGTGATCGATTCCACCGGACCCCTGAAGGTCCTGGTGCCTCCCGGCGCCGGATTACATTCCAACGTGGCGGCCTTCAACAGCGACGGCCAGAGTTCGCTATTCATGCAGGCCGATCAGATGCCGGGCTACGACTATGATCCGGATGGCACGCCGGCAGCGGCCCTTTCGACCGGCTCGCTCCCGGCCGGAACCGAAGCGCTGGTTCAAATTGACACGTCGAACATGAACCTCGTACGTGGCGTTACCAAGCTCGGTTTCGGTTCGCCCGATGTCGTGGTAAGGCGAATGTGGGTGGTGGAAGCTTCCGGCGGCGGCGCCACGCGGATACTGGCGAATGTCGCGGTGGCGCCTAACGCCCCAGCAGGAGCAATCCCGGCGAGTATCGTGACCGGGTTGCGCGTTTGGGAGCAGCCGCTGGCATTCCAGATTCTTCCGCCTGACCCTCGCCAACTCAGCCTGGCAATACCGTCCAGCGACCCGGTGACTCCGGGTTCGACGGTCTCGCTGGCAGTGATGAACCTGTCGGCCGCGCAGGCGGCGGCGGGAGTGACGGCAGCGCTCAACGGAACGCCGATTCCGGTGGTGACAGCGTTTAATGGCTTGGTCGCCGTTCAAATTCCGGCCGATTTCCCTATCGGTCCGGCGGTGCTCCGCATCGTGGCGGCCGGGCAGCCGAGTCTGCCCTACGGAGTGAGCATTGACCCGCAGCCCCCGGTGATTGCCGTTGTGACCAACGCGACCACGCAGACACCTGTTGACGCGCTGCATCCGGCCAAGGCCGGCGACGTGTTGACACTGACGGTTTCCAACCTCGCCGGCGCCAAACAGAGCGGTGATGTCACACCCGATCAGATCCACCTGAAGTTCTCCGGATTCGACTGCACGGCGAGCAACGTGGAAGCGATCGCCGCGACACCAGGATTCTGGCACGTTTCATTCCAGGTTGGTTCGAACGTTCCGGCTGGCAGCCCCGTTCCGTTGACAATTACTTCACCCGATGGACGCACCTCGCTGCCGGTCTTTTTGACCATCCAGGCGAATTAGGCGATTTCGGACGATTCACCTGTCTCCCCCTTTCCGGCCACGATAATCAGCGAGAGACCGCGCCAGGGGAAAATGCGGTCGATGCGCCGCCAGATCCAGACACTCTTGTCGAACAGCTTCAGGCTGACCTTGTTCAGGTGCTCACGATGAAGCAGTTTGCCGAAGACCCACCAGGCGAGGGCGCCCATGCGGTTGAGTTGGTGAGCCTGGACGAGTACGAGCCCATGCTGGCGGATCATCTGAGCCAGGTGGCCGTGGTCAAACCTCTGTTTGACGCCCAGGGCTCGATCGAGCGAACCATAACGCCGTAGCCCACAGGGAACCAGGATGACCAGTCTACCGCCGGGGCGCAGGCACGCCGCCAGCCGCCCGATCACCGCCGAAGGATCCTCCATGTACTCGAGCACATTCACCGAGAGCACGGTATCGAACTCCCCTTGGAGCCCCTCGAAATCGGACGGTTGATCCGGCCGCAGTTGCCTGACGGTGACGTTGGGTGTCCGCAGGAAGCGGTTACTTAAAGCATGGAGGTAGAGCCGGTCCTGCTCCGAACAGACATAGGAGACCCGGCGGGCCATCAGGCGCGCGGTGAAGTTGCCCAGTCCGGCGCCGAGTTCAAGTACACGGTCTCCCAGGTGCGGGCGCAGAAGGTGGGCAACCCAGGCCAGATACTGCGGGGTTCCGCTGAGGTTGGCGATGTACTTGCGGCCGTAAGATTCCGCGTAAAGGTCGTCAATCAGCCAGAACCGCAGGATCACCCCGAGCGCCTTCACTCCATCCTTCCAACCAATCTTCTTCCCTTCCTCATAGGTGCGTCCGTGGTAAGAGATGGGCACCTCGTAGATACGGAGGCCGCGCTTGGCGCACTTCATTACGATCTCCGGTTCAAAGCCGAAGCGATTCGATCGAATGGGGATGGACTTGAGGATATCGGTCCGGAATGCCTTGTAACAGGTCTCCATATCGGTGAGGTCCAGGTTGGAAAACATGTTGGAGACCGCGGTGAGGAAGCTGTTGATTTGCGTATGCCAGAAGGGCAGGATGCGCCGCTGCCCGCCGGCCATGTAGCGGGAGCCGAAAACGGCATCGGCGTGGCCGTCGATCAACGGGCCGAGCAGCCTGGGATACTCGGCGGGATCATATTCGAGATCCGCGTCCTGGACCAGGCAAAAGTCGCCGCTGGCGTGCTCAATGGCGGTACGCACCGCGGCGCCCTTGCCCTGGTTGATACCGTGGCGGACGAGGCGGAAGCGATCATCGGAGGCGGCCAGGCGTTCCAGGATGGCGGCAGTTCCATCGGTTGAACAATCGTCCACCAGAATCACTTCGCGATCGACACTGGCGGGCAGCGGCGCCTCCACCACCTGGCGTAAACTCCGCTCGACGACGGTTCGTTCGTTATAAACAGGCACCAGGATGGAGAGCCTCATAGACTCACCAGTATAGGGATTCACACTGATGGCAGGGAAGATATAGAAATAAGGCGCTGCCGTTAGCCAACAGCGCCCCGAGGTTAGATGTAATGCTCAGGAGAGGAGTGGGAATCGCCTCCCAGAAGCCGACTTGTCGGATCGCGGGTGGTGGCCGGAATCAATCCGGGACGCGTAAACGACTCACCACCTAATGCCGAAGCACGCCAAATACCAAATGCGTCCCGGTGGCAAAAGCTTATCGTTTCAAGAGCATATTTCCGGCCCGGCACCAGGACGGCCCCAGATCAAGACTATTTTTCCGGTAGAATCTACACGAATGGGCCTCTCACACTCTTCCGTCTTGCTCGAGTCTCATCTGGACGGTGTTAACCTCCAGGCGCGGGGAAAGGTTCGTGATGTTTACAACCTCGGCGATAAGCTTGCGATTGTCGCCACAGACCGTATCTCCGCCTTCGATTATGTATTACAAACCGGGATTCCCGGCAAAGGCCGGGTGCTAACCCAACTCTCCATCTTCTGGTTCAATTTCTTTCGTGATGTGGTGCCGACGCATTTCCTGACGGCGAATGTCTCCGACTACCCTTCACCGCTGCCCGGGTACGCCTCACAACTGGAAGGGCGTTCCATGCTGGTGAAGCGCGCCGAGATGATCGACATCGAGTGCGTGGCGCGCGGGTACCTCTCCGGTTCCGGCTGGAAGGAGTACCAGGCATCCCGGAGCGTTTGCGGTATTCCGCTTCCAGCGGGACTGACGGAAAGCAGCCGCCTGCCGGAACCGGTTTTTACTCCGGCCATCAAGGCGCACTCCGGCCACGATGAGAATGTCTCGTTCGAAACGGTGGCCAACCGGGTCGGGTCCGATCTGGCCGGGCGGCTTCGGGATCTGACGCTGGAGATATACAATCGCGGCGCGCGGTATGCCGAGACGCGTGGCATTATCATCGCCGACACCAAGTTCGAGTTTGGCTTCGCCGGCGGAGAACTGATCCTGGCGGACGAGGTTCTCACCCCGGATTCCTCACGCTTCTGGCCCATGGAGACTTACCAGCCTGGCGGCGCGCAACCCTCCTACGACAAGCAATACGTCCGCGATTACCTTGAGTCCATTCGTTGGAACAAACAGCCACCGGCACCGGCGCTACCCGATGAGGTTGCGGCCCGCACCGGCGAGAAGTATCGCGATGCCTTTCGTGTTCTCACCGGAACCGAATTATGAACTGGTTCGACATTCTTTTGTTGCTGCTGATCGCCGTATCGGTGGTTCTCGGCGTTCGCCGCGGACTGGTGCGGGTGTCGATCGGCCTTTTGGCGACGCTGGTGGGGATTGTAGCCGGTTTGTGGTTCTACCCGGCCGGGGCCGCGCTGTTCCGGCCATTGGGAGCGCCGCCGCAGTTGGCCAACCTGCTCGGTTTTCTGGTGATCCTGTCGCTCATCGTGCTCGCCGGCTTGATCCTGTCGCGAATTTTGAACACCATGTTCAGGGCGGTGGGCCTCGGCTGGCTGGACCGCCTGTTGGGTGGAGCCTTCGGATTGATTCGGGGAGTCCTGACCGCGACGGTACTGGTGATGGCGATTCTGGCGTTCTATCCCGGCAAGCCGCCCCAAGCCGTCGTGCAATCCCGGGTGGCGCCGAAAGTGGTCGGCGGAGCCAGAACGCTATCGCGCCTGGCGCCTCCACACATACGGGAAGCCTTTGTGCGGGGTTACGACCAGGTGCAGCACGCCTGGGCCGAACTCATCCGCGAAGGAGCGAAGGAGCTGGAAAAATCCGGCCTGTGACCAGCCCGCTTGTAGGCGGGTGATAAGATCGGATTTGGAACTGATTATCTTCGACCTGGACGGCACCCTGATCGATTCGAGACTCGATCTGGCCAATGCGGTCAACGCGGCACGCACCCGCCTGTCACTCGGCCCGATCGAGAACGAACGGGTATACTCCTACGTCGGCAACGGGGCGCCGGTACTGATGCGGCGCGCGCTCGGAGCCGAAGCGAGCGACGAGACGGTCCGGATCGCCCTCGAATATTTTCTCGACTATTACGGCGAGCACAAACTGGACTGCACGCGGCTGTACCCGGGGGTGCTCGAAGCCTTGGACCGCATGAAGTCCGGCGGCGCCACGCTGGCCGTGCTGACAAACAAGCCGGTCGGCATCAGCCAGGCGATTGTCGATGGATTGGGGCTGCGGGATTATTTCTTCCGCGTGTACGGCGGCAACAGCTTTGAGCGGAAGAAGCCCGATCCGATGGGGATCGAGCGGTTGATGGAGGAGACCGGCGTCCAGGCCGGGCAGACGCTGATGGTCGGTGACAGTTCAGTGGACGTACGCACGGCGCGGAACGCGGGCGTGCCGGTGGCGGGCGTTTCCTACGGCTTCCAGCCCGAATCGCTGGCCGAGACGCCGCCCGACTACCTGGTAGACCGGATGGAAGCGGTGGCGGACATCGTCATCGCGTCCCGCAAAGGAGAGTTGAATCAATGAACGTCAGCCCAGGATCGAATGTGGAGGTGGACGGCATTTACTGGTGTACGGTGTGCAAGACGCCGGCTTTGTTCGAGCAGGGAAAGGTTTTTCCCGCCTGCCCAAACCTTTGCAGCAAAGGCCATTGGGAACTGGTCCTGCCCTCCACCAATGACTCCGCGGCCGAAGCTCCGCGCTGATCCGCTCAGTTCAGCCTTTCGGTCAGGGCAACGGGCTCAGCGAGGCGAAACGGAATTCTCGTCTCCACCGGGATGTGGACCGCTTTGCCGCGCGTCACCATCACGCCTCCGGCGCCGGCCGCGCCACCCACGCCGGCTCCGATCGCCGCTCCTCTGCCACCGCCGGCGAGGGCGCCGATGGCCGCTCCAATCGCTGCCGCCGCGCCGGTCTTGACCACATCGTTCTTGGTTGAGCTTTGTCCCTCTTTCTCCCATGGCTGAGTGAGAATGGAGACCCGCTGCCCGTCGGAAGTCTGCAACTGCACCAGTTGCAGCGAGAGGTGAGAGAGGCCCTTCACCCGGCCGGCGCGCTGCGAATCAAGGACCCGTCCCTGAACGCGCGCGCCGCGCTCGGCGATCACCATACCGTCAATCACCAGCGGCTGGTCAAGCGTCGCCGCAAAGGAATCACCCGGCTGGTTCTTGTCACTATCGAGACCCTGGTTGAGGCGGA
>JADZGD010000054.1 GCA_020854055.1 Bryobacterales bacterium
ACATGAGTACTCAAGGATTTGCGGCGAAGGGATCGGTTCCTTCACCGGCGGGAGTGTTTGTGTGGGAACTACCCGATCACTCCATGACGGTTCAATTGCCGACGCGAGTCATCTCCGAACTTGCCGGCAGCCCCGAAAGTGCCGATCTGCGCCAGTCGGCGGGACTGCAGGACCTGGGCGGCGCCATCCTGGGCAGGATCGACGAAACCAAGGGGATCGCACTCCTGGTGGAAGATTGTCTCTCCCTGCCTTTCTTCACCGGATCGGAAGGCCATTTTGCTGAAGATCGCAATAAGGACCGGTTTCGCGATGTCCTGGGAACGTGGGCGCCCGGGCCGGACCGGCGGGTCTTCGCTCTTGGCATCTCTCGGCGGGTTCTCGGCCAACTGGTGCCTTCGGCGGAGGATGTGGCGCTTTATTCGTCTCAGTTCAGCGGCGCTCCGGCGATCCTGCTGCTGATCTCGGCCCGGGATAGCCATCCGCGCGAGGCATCGCTGTTCGTATGGCGCTCCAATGCTTTTGTCACAGCCGGTTCGCGATTTCCGCTCGATGGAACGGCTTTGCTGGCTTTTGCCGGCGCGAAACATACTCCACCGGCGCCGCCGGCTGTAGCGCCGTCCAGACCGCAAGCGGTCTGGAGTAACGGAGCGGCGGACGTCCAACAGCCTGTGGCCGCCGTGCACCCTGCACCAGCGGCTCCGGTGGTTACGCGGCCTGTATCGGAGCGGGGCGTGTCCATCAGGCGCTGGATCATGCCGGTTGTTCTGGGCTTTCTTTTGGTAATGGTCCTCGCGCTGGGTGGGCTGGTGGCCCGGCTCTATTGGCCGGCAAGTGTGGAAACCGTACAGAGCGGAGGCCAGCTCGATCTTCGTGCGATGCGCTATCCGGGCAGCATTTTCCTGACGTGGAACCGGACCGCACCGATCTTAAGTTCGGCCACCGGAGGGCGGCTGGTCATCACCGACGGGGAATACCAGAAGGAGCTACAGCTCGAGAAACAGGAATTGCTTTCGGGTAGCGTCTCGTATGTGCCGGCGGGAAACGAACTCCATTTTCGCCTCGACGTCTTCACCTCGCCGGACCGGACCATAAGTGAGAGTGTTCGCGTAATTGGCGGGCTGTTTTCGGAACTGCGCAGGATCCTGCCGCCCATCGCTGCTCCGCCGCCGAGACAGGAGGCGTCGCGCCCGCCTGGATCCGCCACGGTTTCGACGCAGGAGCCGAGACAATTTGAAGGACCGCCATCGCTCGATTCCAGACCGCGCGAAGTTTCCCAGTGCACCTCCGATCGCGAGGTCTCGAACCGTACAGTCTCCATGCCCCAACCGCCGGCGCTACCGCAGCGGATTGTGCCTGACCCCACAGCAATCAGCTCTGTTCAGCGGCCCTCTGTGCTGCCGGATTTTGAGGCGAATCAGTCGCAGCCGGCGCCCCCTCCGTCTGAGCGCGGTGCCCCCGTAGCTCAGCAGCGAGCGCTGCCGTTACAGCCCCCCGCCGCCACGTCCGGGTCCCCCCAGCCGGTCAAACCGGTCGTGTCCCCGCCTGTTCCGCCGGTGGCGACTCGCAAAGTCATGCCCGCGATTCCCGGAAGTGTCCGCTACCTGGCTGAAAATGCCGGCGAAGTTGAAGTAAGAGTGCAGGTAGACGCTCGCGGTAAGGTGACCAACGCGGCGCTTGTCCGCGCCGAAAAAAGCGCCGGAATCTTCCTCTCACGCTATGCACTGGCGGCTGCCTATCAATGGGAGTTCAAGCCGGCCACGGCGGGCGGCAAACCGGTGGACGGCGAGGTGCTGATCAGGTTCCAATTCGCGTCCCGTTGACGTGTTCACCCAAGGGAAATAATCAATTTGCCGACGCCGTCGTCGTATCGCTCGAGCAGGAAGAAGGCTTTCTCGATGTCTTCGATGGGGCGGGTGTGCGTCAGCATCGGCGCGAACAGGGCACGGTGGTTTTTTATCAGATCCAAGGCCAGGTCCGATTCGTGATTGGAGCGCCGCACGCTTAGCAAAGTCCCTTCTTTACGGCGCAGCGTATGGAAATCGAACTCTACGCGGACTTCGGATGGAATGCCGGTGACAACGACGCGTCCGGCTCTGCGAATGGCGCCGATGGCCTGATCGAGTGAACCGCCTTTTGCCGCGCAGTCGATGGCGAAATCCACTCCTCGTTGTCCTGTATCGGCTAAGATCTGGCGGACTGTATCTACGGCGGAGGGGTCGATGGTCGCATCCGCGCCCATTTGTATCGCAAGCTCGCGCCGGTGAGCCACGGGTTCCACGGCCCACACACGGACACCGGACAATTTCAGAATCGCAATGGTGAGCAGCCCGATGGGTCCCGCGCCGAAGACGGCCGCCGTATCCCCCAACCGCGGTTCGGCCAACTTCATGGAGTGCAGAATTATGGCGAGCGGTTCGAAGAGAGTGGCTTCTCCCAGGTCAAGGTCCGGCGGCAAGGGGAGGAGGTTGGCCGCAGGCAAATTCACCAGGTCCCGAAAGAAACCGGGGTCTCCGGGCTGGCTCAAAAAGCGGATATGATTGCAGACATTGTGCCGGCCGGACCGGCAGTACTCGCAATGATAACAGTAGATGGCGGGTTCGAGTGCGGCCCGGTCTCCCGGACTCCATTCGCTTACCCCGGGGCCGGTGCCGACTACCACGCCCGCCGGCTCGTGCCCTAACACCATTGGAAACAGAGCGGGAGCATCCCCCACCGAGCCTTCTGAGAAATTGTGAAGATCGGACCCGCAGACGCCGACCATTTTCACCCGCACCTGTACTTCTCCAGGGCCGGGATTCTCGATCTGCCCGCTCACCAGGTTGAACCGGTGAGGTGCAACCAGTTGCGCCACTCTCATGGAATTATTTCTTGAACAGGCTGTCGAATGCCGCCCGGGCATCGTCCGCGTTGCGGGGAGCCGGCGGTCCGCTGGGTGCAACGCTCACCGATGCGGAGGGCGCGACATCGCGGGCCACCGTCACACGAGGCTTGAAAAGCTCGCACTCATTCCGCTGGTCTTTTTGCGCGATGCGGATGGGAATGGGTTTCAGGCACTGAAATCTTGTAGAAGGCTCAAAGTGTGCACACTGCT
>JADZGD010000055.1 GCA_020854055.1 Bryobacterales bacterium
ACAATCCGGGTTTTGTATTCCGTTGGGGTAACAGAAATGATCGGGTGGGCTACCGGTGATGCGGGCCAGCCACTCGCGATTATCCCTGATTTCGCGGCTGAACAAGGCCCTGTCGGCCGGCGTCCGGTGGCGGTGAGTGTGCAGTTGAACGTCGATGCCGCCGGAGACGAGTTCGGCGATCTCGGCAGGGCGCATCAGTTGAAACATCCGCAAACGCAGGATGTCTGAGTAGTCGATTTCAAACTCGCCGGCCACCTGCGCGGCAAGTTCGTTCAACTGATCCGGTGTCAGTTTCCGCTGCCGGCCGTGTTCCCGGAAAGTTCTGACAATCTGGCGGTGACTGGCCCGGCCATCCGGCGCGTCCGGCGAATAGGGAAGCGGGTCCGATGAGCGGTAATCCTGCCGGCCGCCGGCAGTCCACAACAGATAACTCAACACGAGATTAAAGATCGGAAACGGATAATCGGAATAGTAGGTCGTTTGATAGACCGTGGCTGGAAAACCGAAGTGGCGCAGCAGCGGATAGGCCAGGTGGTAAAAGTCGTAGAATCCATCATCGAAAGTGATGACCACGGACCGGGGCGGAAGTTCTCCCGCTTTGAGCCGCGCCAGCGCCCCGGCGATGGTCAACACATTACAGCGAAGGCGCGCCAGCAACTGGAGCCGGCCGCGAAAGAACTCCGGTGTGACATAGAGGTTTCGCCACTCATGTTCGTCCCTCATTGAAAGGCCGTGATAACAAAGGATGAGCAGCCGGTTCTGCCGCCATGGAGTGTTCATGACCAGACGGAAAGCGCCAAGACGTCGTGCCACTGCCAGCGTGGCCAGCTTACCGATACGCAGCATAATCGTGAAAATGTGATCTAATTATTGAATACGGCCCGTGTACTGTCAATTATCACTTGGCTAACTAGGTAGACTTACTTACTAGCTTGTCGGGTAATCGACAGATATTGTCCTACGTGTTTGACGGAATGCCAGGAGCTTGTTGACAAACGCGTGTCAACGCCGCTCCTTAATTACCGCGGCTCTCTAACTGCCGGCAAAGACGGAAGACGGTAACCAGACCCCTTGACGCGAGGATGGAACGGAGGTACATTCGTCTTCAACCGGATCCGGAAACGGAAATCCCGATTGATCTATTGTTCCGCCGGGGAGGGCGAAGCATGGCTGAGCAATGGCGCCTCAAGGCTGAATACATCAAGAACTGCAATTGCGCCCCGGGATGCCCGTGCGATTTCTGGGCACGCCCCACCAACTATTCCTGCTCTGGAATCGCGGCATTCAACATTCTGGAGGGCCACTTCGACAAGGTCCCGCTGGGCGGACTTGTCTTGGCGATGACATACTACTGGCCAGGCTCGCTGCATATGGGACACGGTCAGGTGCAGCCGTTCATCTCGGCGCACAGCACCGAGGAGCAGCGGCACGCACTGTTGGCGATCGCCAGCGGAAAGGCCGGCAACGCCTGGTTCGAGGTGCTCGCGAGTGTCATTGAGACGATTCACCCGCCGAAGTTCGTCACAATCGAATTCGAGTTCGACTTGGCGCGGCGGCGCGCCCGCTGCTTTGTCCCGGCGGAACTCGAAACTATCAGCGAGCCGATTACGAACGTTGTCACTGGAGGCACCCACACCATCCGCGTGGACATGCCGGAGGGCATGGAATACCGCCGCCCGGAGATCGTGACCACCAGCCTCCTGCGGTCGACGGGAGCGATTGCGTTTGACTGCCCGCCGGCGCACAGCTCGATGGCAATTGTCGAGCACACCGAAAAAGGCTTAATCGGCGATTACACACTAACCGCTTCCGTGGCTGCCTGACGCGATGGCGGAGCACTCACCACCGGCGGACTTGACGGCCGCTTACCGCCAGGAGTTGATGTTGTACGCGGGGTGTGCGGTAACATTCACCGGAGCGGCCGCGATCACGTGGTATTCCTGCCGTATGATGGCAGGCGGCATGGAGATGCCGGGCGGCTGGACCATGTCTATGGCGTGGATGCCCATGGGCTCGCGCTTGCAGTCGGCGCTGACGTTTGCAGGCATGTGGGTTGCGATGATGGTTGCGATGATGCTGCCCTCCACGCTGCCGATGCTTCGGCTCTACCGCAAGGCGGCGGTTTTCCGCGGCGAGGTGCGCGTGGGACTGCTCAGCACCATAGTGGCTGCCGGGTATTTCGGTGTGTGGACGGTGTTCGGAATGCTTGCCTACATTGCCGGACTCGCCATCTCATTCGCCGCAATGAAGTCCGGCACATTCAGCCGCGCAGTACCGATTGCCACTGGTGCGGCGCTGATCGCGGCGGGGGTGTACCAGCTCTCGCCCTGGAAGTCAGCATGCCTGAAGCACTGCCGGGATCCTCTATCCGTCGTTGCGGCGCATTTGGAGGGCGGCTGGCGAGGCGCATTGCGGCTGGGAATTCATCACGGAGCGTTCTGCACCGCTTGCTGCTGGGCGCTGATGCTGATCCAGTTGGCGCTTGGCATCATGGAAATCCTTGTGATGATCGTGGTAGCGCTGGTTATCGCACTCGAAAAACTGTTTCCGCGAGGACTGGTTGTCGCACGCGTGACGGGAGTGCTCGCTGTGGGAGGAGGGTTCGTGCTCGTCGCTCGGGCGCTCGTAAAGTAATTGCCGGGCGGCGCCGTCTCTCAAGAGACACCACGAGCCGTGCGGCGAATCTCGCAGTAGTTGGTGGTGGGCGTGAAGAACGGTGGCAAAAGACAAATCCCGTCCTAAAATACGTCGATGTAGTGCGAATCCACCGGCCCGATGGGCTGACTGCCCCACAGGGTAAGGTAGGTATGAACCAGGCGGCGGGTTTTACGAAAGCCGGCGTCCAGCAATGGCTGCTCATCGGCGTAGCCCATTCTGCCCACCACTGCGACCTTTGCGCCTTGCTGCGCCCCGGCAGCCAGAAAACCGGCCAGCAGGCGCGCGCGCCCGGCGGCATCCAGCGTTCCCCACAACAGGTCTTCCACCAGCAGGGCCTTCGGGCCGCCGATAACATCCATCCCATAGCCGGTCAGGATACCTTTGTGCGGTCCCTCTTCAAGCATCACCGCGACCGCGCCGTCGCGGCCGCGGCATTGCCAAAGCGCTTCCGGGGCGCTCCACAGGCGCGTTAGCGGCGCGTCGATCGAAGCGGCAAGGTCCAGGAACGCCCCGGTTTCCGCCGTGCCGCAGGGACCACCGGGAGCGCCGGCGGGCAGCATACGAGCCATGTAGGAGGTGGAGAAGATGCGCCCGGTTGCAAAGCCCAACCGGGGTCCGCAGACCTGCACGATTGTATTGGTGGGGCCTCCATCGACACAGAAGTTGATCGTGCCATCGTAGCCTGCGCGGTGAACGCGATTGACAAATTCAGACCAGACGGCTGCTCCGTATGCTTTACCCTGATATTCGGGCGCGACCGTGAGGAAGGTGTTCAATATGAGCCGCAGCACGCGCCCGCGCAGGCGGACGGTGCGGGGAAAGCCGGCGACAAAGGCCACCGGTTGCCCGCTTTTGTATACGGCAACCGCCATCTGGCGCGGTGTGCCGGGATAAGTGAAGCTGTTGGCGAGAAACCGTGAGCTATATAGAAGCGACTGGCCACCGTTTCTGCTCCACGACCGCTCCATCAGCCGGGAAATTGCTGGAAAATCACCGTGGAAAGTAAGCTCGTTTGCCATGGCTTTACGAATTATCGTCCGGACGGGTTAGTAAATTCGGATTTCCTTCTCTAAGTGACGATTGGCGTGTGCCCATAAGATAACCTGCCGCCGGCTGCAAAGGACCAGGGCGTTCGAAGGCCGGTAGGCGCCGGCCCGGTATAACCCGGCGCGATGCGAATCACCGGCCAGGAAGCCGTCTTCGGGGCGGGCCGCGCCGAGTTCCACATACAGCCCGCCGGCTTCGATGTATACGTTGTTATAGAAAGCCAGATGAGGGCTGACGCGGTGCGTTTCGCGGGAGTGCATCCAGGAGACCGCCAGAATGCCCCTGATTTCCGGCTGCCGTTCAAGGGCCAGCGCCATGCGGTAAAACGACTTGTAATACTGGCGGGCAGTGACGATGTGGGCCGGAGGGCCGGTACCGCCCAGGTGGGGCATAAACAGGGGGCTGAATCCTCCGGTGTCGCGTACAACAAAGCGCAGGACGGTGAATAGCCTGGCCAGAGGAACTTTCGCCAGCCAGCGCCGGGGCAGCCCGGAGACCTCCCACTGATATTGCCCGGCCGGGAAGCGGGTAAGCGAGACGATGCCGCTCATGGCGGCAAAACTGCGGCTCTCAACGGCAAAATGGGGCAGCAGCGCGGCTGGGGGGCGGGCATAGGACAGTAGTTCCCGGCAGATCAGGTGCTTTACCGATTCATCGGTGCGTAGGGCGGCCAGCCCATCGAGCGTAAGGGGAGCGGCACTGAGCAGGATGGCGCGCTCCAAAGCGTGGCCTGCGCCCACGCTGGCGTCCGGTTGCGCGCGCAGCGCCAGCAGTTCGGCCGCGGGCTGTCTCCGGCGGGAGCCCGCGCCCAGCAGATCATACAATCCGGCGGGAGTGAAGCCGGCGCTTTTGAGTGCGGCCGCGGGCGCGGCCAATTCAGCGCTTTCCAGCGCCTGGCGGCAGGCCGCGCGAGTCAGTTCGATGCGCCCGGCAAGCTCCATGCGGCTATACTTGCGCCTGCCCGCCCAGATGTTCGTCAATCCGGGCGGCCAGCGCCTTGCGGTCCACCTTGCCATTAGGGTTTAACGGCATCTCATCGACGATGATAATCCGGCGCGGAACGGCATAGGCGGGCAGCGTCTGTTTGGCCCGCGCCAGCAGGGAGCCGGTCTGGCTGATTCCGCCGGAGACGAAAGCCAGGATCATCTCCGCGCCCAGCGGAGGGAGCGGCCAGCCAAAGGCCACCGCGTGCTCGACGGCCGCGTCGGCGCGCAGCGCAGCTTCAATCTCCCCCAGTTCGATGCGGTGGCCGAGGATCTTTATCTGCTGATCGGCGCGTCCAAGAAACTGGTACTCACCCTGGGGCGTAACCGAGACCAGATCGCCGGTGCGGTAAAAGCGCCGGGCTTCGTGGCGCGACACCGGCAGATCGATATAGCGTTCGGCGGTAACGGCGGGCGCCTGCCAGTAGCCGGGAGTGGTTTGCGGTCCGGCAACGCACAGTTCGCCGCTATTTTCGCAGGTGAGTCTTGCTTCGCCGTCAACCAGCGCGGCCATTAGCCCGGGAATGGGGCGTCCGATGGGCACGATCTCATTACGGCACAGCGGGGGTGAAAGATCCGGGTCCCAGCGGTGCATGAAGCAGGCGATGGTCAACTCGGTGGGGCCGTACAGGTTTTCGACGGTCGAGTTGGGCGCGGCCTGCTGCCAGCTTTCGGCGCTGCGTTGCGGCAGCGGCTCCCCGCAGAACAGGCTCCAGCGCAGAGTGGGGAGGGCGTCCGGGCGCAGTTGTTGCCGCCGCAGCATCTGTGCCGGGACCGAAGGCACGCTGAACCAGACGGTCAACTGGTGGCGGTTGACATAGCGGGCCGGGGCCACCAGATCGACCGGTGAACCGGCATGGACCGAGGCTCCGTTTCCCCAGGCCATGAACAGGTCGAAGACGGAAAGATCAAAGGTCAGATCGAAGGTCTG
>JADZGD010000056.1 GCA_020854055.1 Bryobacterales bacterium
GCGGCTTCGGCGACAAACAGGTCCACCGGGATGGTGAGATGGGCGGTGCCCATGCGCCCGGCCATCGATTCGGCATACGCGCGGCCGAGATGGAACGGGATCTGTCCGGCGGAGGCGGGTTGCGCCGCATACTTCGCCACAGGCGCGGCCATGCCCACCTGATCGATCACCTGGAACAACTGCCTCCCGGCCATGGAGGCCGCCGGCGCGCCACTGACCAGAATCAGCGGACTCGCGGCGAGATGGGCTGTTGCCAGCCCCGTCATCGCATTCGTATGTCCAGGGCCGCCTGTGACGATGGCAAGAGCGGGTTTTCGATGAATGCGCGCCCACGCATCGGCGGCGTGCGCGGCGCCGGATTCGTGACGGAAGTCGATCACCCGCACGCCGCGGTCGGCGGCCACGCGCAGGACTTCGTTGAGGTGGTCCCCCACCAATGTAAAAAACTCGTTGATTCCCAGACGCTGTGCAGCGTCAACGAACAATTCGGCACCAGTTGGCATATCAGATCATTTGATCGTATGTGCGCCGGAGGAATCCATCCGTCATGCCCGCAATATAATCGCAGACAACGCGGTGCACGGAATCCTCGGTGGCCTGCTCGACATAAGGCTCAGGCAGCTTTTCGGGATCTTTCATGAACGCTTCGAACAGGGCGGTAATCATACCGGCCGATGCCTGCCTCTCCCGCAAAACGACATCGGACTGATACACCTTGGTTTGCAGGAAGCTCTTCAAGGCCGCATTCGTGGCCTCCGCCGGCGGGGTCAGCCGTGCCACGCGGGAAGAGTGATACCTGACATCGGCGACGGTTTGCAAACCGGCATCCCGGGCGGACTGGTTGGTGCCTTCGATGAGCCCGGAGGCGAGCGTGTCGATCAGCCCGCGGACCGCTTCGGAGAAGCGGACCTTCTCCGGCGCGCCCGGAAACTGGAACTCCATGTTGTTCCAGACCTCGGCGAATTCGGGAACAGCGGCGCATACATCGTCGACCGAGAAGAGCCGGGCGGTGTATCCATCATCGAGGTCCGCCGTGTTGTAGGCGATCTCGTCGGCGGGATCGATCAACTGCGCCTCCAAGGGAGGCTTCCGGCCGGGCAGGTATTCATCCAGCATGGGAAACTGGCCGGCTTTGAAATCGCGGGAGTGTTTCGCCATGCCTTCCCGAACCTCGAAGGTGAGGTTCAACCCCGGAAAGCGCGCATAGCGCTGTTCGAAGATCTCGACGATTCGCAGGGCGTGCAGGTTGTGATCGAAACGGTCGCCGTATTTCCGCATCTGGCGATTCAGCTCCTGCTCTCCGGCGTGGCCGAACGGCGGATGCCCCAGGTCGTGCGCCAGCGCCAGCGCCTCAGTGAAATCCTCGTCCAGATCGAGAACCGCGGCGGCGGTGCGGGCAATCTGCGAAACTTCGATGGTGTGTGTCAGCCGGTTCCGGAAGTGGTCGGAGATGCCGGGAGGGAAGACCTGGGTCTTGTCTTCCAGGCGGCGAAACGCGCGGGCATGGACAATGCGGTCGCGGTCCCGCTGAAACTCGTTGCGATAAGGATGGAGAAGTTCGGGGTAGCGGCGGCCCCGGGCCTGGCTAACCGGAAATCGGAGATGGCCGAGCGTCGGTTTCATCTGCCGGGGCGGCTTGCTACTGAGCTGGAATTTCGGAGAGAGCCGTCAGGGCAGTGCGGCTGACAGCGCTGCGCTCGGTGCGCAGCGGTTCGAGCAACTTCCGCGCTTCGGCGGGATTCTTCGGTGCGATTACCTTTGCAAGAGCAATGGTGGCCTGTTCTTTCGATACCAGCATGCTGGGACGGTCTATCAGCGCACGAAGCAGTTTTTCCGCCTCGGTGGTCTTGCCCTGCCCCTGATAAAGCTGCGCCAGCGCAAACTGCGCAAGCGATGAGTAGGGATTGCGGCCCGCCTCGGCTACTTCCTGGAGATGCTTGGCAGCGTCCGCTTCCTTGCCCGCTTCGGCAGCGATCACACCCAGGTAATAGCGCGCGATGGTCGCCTCTTCGGAGTTTGAGTGGTCATTGATGATCTGCTGGAATGCCTTTGTGGCTTCCTCGCGGCGTGCGTCGGCGGTGGGGAATGTTTTCACCAGGGGATTGCCGCTTGGAGGCCCCACGGCGGAGTTCTGAATATCCAATGCCTGGGTCAAAGCCTGCTGGCGCACAACTTTCTGTCTACCGGAATACCAGTACGCGCCCCAACCGACGAGCAATACGGCGAGTGCGATCCCCCCTATGAGGATGACCTGGCGGCGGTGCTCGTCCAGATATTCGACAGTACTGCCGACACGCTCCTGAAACCGGTCGCTCTTCAATTCTTTACGGCTGATTCTATCCACAAGAAACCTCTGGGGAACTTCTATCTTATCATTCGCTCGCGGCGGCGCCGGCGCAAAGGACGGGAGCAGCTAGCGGGTTCGCGCTCCAGCCGCGGCCGGCCGGGGGCCGTTTTCCGGTGCGGCGGGTGCCGGGGTTTCGGGCCGGATCAAACCCAGAACCTTTCTCAATTCCGTATCTACCTGGTCGCGGGTATCCGCGTGATCCTTCAAAAACTGCCGTGCGTTCTCCCTGCCCTGCCCAATCCGCTCGCCCTTGTAACTGTACCAGGAGCCGCTCTTCTCGATGACATTCTGAGCGACGCCGAGGTCAATCAAATCGCCCTCGCGCGACACCCCTTCACCGTAAAGAATGTCGAATTCGGCTTCGCGGAACGGCGGCGCGAGCTTGTTCTTGACAATCTTCATCTTCGTCCGGTTGCC
>JADZGD010000057.1 GCA_020854055.1 Bryobacterales bacterium
CGCTTCAGTTGCACTCGGGCGGCGAAGGCGACATGACGTTCCGGGAAATTTACATACGCGATCTGAGCAAACGCTGAGGCATGCGGCGCAGGCTGTACTACTGCGACCATCACGAGATGGGGCTCCCACCGGGCCACAAATTTCCAGCGCGGAAATACCGGCTGCTGCGGGAGCTGCTCGAACAGGAGAACAGCTTTGAATTCGTAGCGGCGGAGCCGGCGCCGCTGGATGCGATTACGCGGGTGCACGATCGCGGCTATGTTGAATCCTTCCTGGATGGGTCGATTCCCTACGCTGCGATGCGCCGGATCGGGTTTCCGTGGTCCGAAAGCCTGGTCCGCCGCACGTTGGGTTCGGTGGGCGGTACTCTCGCCGCCGCGATGGATGCTCTCGAATCCGGATGGGGAGGCAACCTCGCCGGCGGCACACACCACGCTTGCCGGTCGGACGGTGCGGGATTTTGCGTGTTCAACGATATCGCCGTCGCCGTACTATCGCTGCGGGAATGCCATGCCATACGGCGCGTGGCGATTCTCGACCTCGATGTTCACCAGGGCGATGGAACCGCCCGGATTTTCGAGAACGACGATATGGTGCTGACCGTCTCCATTCACAACCGGAACAACTTCCCTTTCCGCAAACAACCGGGCAAGATCGATGTCGATCTGCCGGACGGGACCGGGGACAGCGAGTATCTGGACGCCGTCGATAAGGTGCTGGCCCGCGTGCTCGAATTCAAACCCGAGATGCTGTACTACCAGTCCGGAGTGGACCCTCTGGCCGAAGACCGGCTGGGGCGGATGTCGCTGACGCAGACCGGCCTCGCGGGGAGAGACCGCCGGGTATTTGCTGCCTCGAAGGCAGCGGGTATTCCAGTGGCCGTAACTCTGGGCGGCGGCTACGCCGAGCCCATCGAATTGACGGCGGAAGCCCATGCCAACACCTTCCGGTGCGCGCTCGATGTCTTTGGCTGAGGCGGCGCCGCCCAAGTCCGGGGAAGTCGGATGACCCTTATCGACAAAGCCGAATCGTACTTTGAGTTCGCGAAGCTGGGAACGGACTGGCGCACCGAGATTCTCGCCGGGTTCACCACGTTCGTCACGATGGCCTACATCATCTTCGTGAACCCGTCCGTGCTCGAAGAGGCGGGAATGCCTTTCACGGCGGTAGTGGCCGCTACTTGTTTGTCCGCCGGCCTTGGCAGCATTCTGATGGGAGTCTTTGCGCGCTATCCCATCGCACTCGCGCCGGGCATGGGATTGAACGCTTACTTCACCTATTCGGTGGTGAAAGGAATGGGTGTTCCGTGGGAGGTGGCGCTCGGCGCTGTGTTCCTGTCGGGCGTTGCGTTCCTGCTGCTGACGTTCTTCGGCCTGCGGCAGTTGATCATCTCGGCGATTCCAACCGAGTTGTATGCCGCTGTGGCCGTTGGCATCGGGCTCTTTATCGCGCTGATCGGGTTTCGCAACGCCGGCATTGTGGTGACCAGCCCCACCACGGCGGTGGCGATGGGGAACCTGCGCGATCCTCATACCCTGCTGTCGATTTTTGGCCTGTTGCTGATTTCCGGCCTGCTCGTATGGGGAGTGCGCGCCGCGATGCTGGTGGGTGTGCTGGCTACGACGGCGCTTGGCGCGATCACCGGCCTGGTGCAGTGGCGGCCTCAGGCTTACAGCTTCTCCGATATCTCGGCAACAGCTTTTCAGTTGGATATCGCCGGAGCGATCCGGCTCGGCCTGCTCGAAATCATCTTCGTCTTCCTGTTCGTCGATCTTTTTGATAACGTCGGAACGCTGGTCGCAGTGGGGAAAAAGGCACGGCTATTCGACGAAGCGCACCAGATTCCCCGCATCAACCGCATCCTCTATTCGGATGCGACGGCCACCATGGCGGGCTCGCTCACCGGAACCTCCACCGTAGTGAGCTACATCGAAAGCGCCGCGGGAGTGGTTGCGGGAGGCCGAACCGGCGTCCCCGCGGTGGTGGCGGGACTGCTTTTCCTGGTGGCGTTATTTATCGCGCCGGCCATGGGAGTAGTGCCCGCCGCGGCCACGGCTCCGGCGCTGATTCTGGTCGGTTCGTTCATGCTGACCCACGTAGCGGAAATCCAGTGGGACGACCCGGTGGTGGCGATCCCGGCTTTCCTCACGATTACGACAATTCCGTTGTCGTTCAGCATTGCTAATGGCTTGTCGTTCGGCTTCACCGCCTATGCAGTGCTGAGGCTGGCCAGGGGTGAGTTCCGGAAGGTGAACTGGCTTGTCTGGCTGCTGGCAGCGCTCTTCATCGTGCGATTCGCGTATCTTGGCGGCAGCTAGCGTGGCTATCGACGTGCACTCCGAAAAGGCATGCACGGACATGGAAACGCGGGCGGGCCTCGTCCCAGACTGGTTTTCTGGGAACTGACAACTGGCTGTAATCTCAGATGCATACACTGCCGCGCCAGCGCGACGGAGTTAATGTCTCCGGACGACCTGAACTACCAGGAAAGCTGCGACGTCATCGATCAGATTGCGGAATATGCCCCACTCATCCTGGTTTTGAGCGGTGGAGAACCCCTTTGGCGGCGCGATGTGTTTGATTTGGCGCACCGTGCGCGAAGCAAGAACATCCGCGTGGCTC
>JADZGD010000058.1 GCA_020854055.1 Bryobacterales bacterium
CGGCAAGCCTGGCATCGGCATCCCGGGCAAGCAGCGAAATCTCGTCCGTCCCGCCGCTGTCGGCGGCCGGCGCCCCCTCTCCCCCGCCGGCAGGCGCCGAACGGGAGCGAAACCACAGCCACACACCGGCCGCGATGATGCCGATCGAACCGAGGACGGCCATGAACAGCAACAGGCTCATCCCTTCCAGCTTTAACATCACCTTGCCGGTAACGAATGACAACACCATGTAACCCAGCAGGGAAGCGCCGGTAGACAGGTAATAGTTCATGACAGTGTCTCCTTAGACGCGTCCTCGCGCGGCCCACGTGCCCAGTTCGCCGACACCCGAACCGAGACTGAGTTTGAAGATCACAAACAGCGCCACTGCGAATAGTAGCGAGGCACAAGCGATGATTCCCCAGCGCTTCACCCACGGATCGGTCAGTACGGCGCGTTTCGGTTCGGACGGCAGCATCCAACCCGGTGAAAACTCCGGTGATGGCTGGCGGATACGGCGAATCTTGGCCGCTGTCTCCTCCATCACCGCCCTCAACTCGCCGCGCCCGCCGATACTGTAGCGCCCGGCAAAGCCCAGCAGGAGACAGAGGTAGTAGATCTCCAGCAGGTCGGCCAGGTCGTGGGAATCGCTTCGTCCAAGCAGCTTTTGCAGATTCTGGAAGAACACCTCGCCGGCGATGTGGAGACCAAACAGTTCCTCCTGGAGCGGCTGCCGCGGCCAGTCGGCGAAGATCGGATTGCGCAGGTTGAGAATCGATTCATCAAGGAAGGCCACGGTGGCGAAGATGGCCAATTGAATGTCCTCGGCCGTGTAACCGCGGCTACGGGCCTCCTGTTCGGCGGCTTTGAGCGCCTCCCGGAACTGCCACCGGAAGCTGGCCGCGTCGCTCACCGCCTGCCGGTTGGCCCGCAGGCGCTCGATTACCGTGAAAACTTCCTGAAATGCCAGTGCCAGATTGTCCGGGCGCCGGTACTGGTCTTGCCCGGCGCCGCCTGTCGCAGGATGCATGGATCCCCTCTCACGACTCCAGTACGACGAGTAGCTCGACGTCCGGATCGGGTAATTCTCCCGGTACATACACCCCGGCCTGCCTGGTCTTTACCAGGTGATCCCAGCAGGGGCCCGCTTTCGAAATGGAAAAATACTGTGTATCGACGCGCGTTGAGATGGCGGAAGGAGGAACCGGCAGATGTGTCAGAGGTAGTCCGGGTAGCGCCCTCTTCACCAGTTCGGGTACAAAAGTTTTCGAGCAGACCTTGGTCAATTGCGGCGTCCGGGCGATCAGATCCGCCTCTCCGATCGGCGAACGAATCGCCAGGATCCACCTTGACGGGCCCAGGCAGCGCTGGTCCGTGACTTCGCCCTCGTAAAAGTAGTCCGCCGTCCTGGCCAGTGGAATCGCTATGCAGTTGGTTGGGACAATGGCCTCCAGATGCGTCCGGATGTGATGATCGATCTGGTTGAACGTCTCTTCCAGGCGGTTATGCTCGTAGAGCGGCACGCTCCGGGGATGCGAGTCGATGGCAAAGGTACACAACGCTCCTGCCAGCCGCGCCAGCTCCACGTAAAGCTCTTCCGGGTGGCCGCGTTTGGAGAGGAAGAAATGCCGCAGCGGAGCGAGCGACGCGTTCACCGCGTGCAACATCCAGAAACTGGCAATGTCCCGGGTGGAATACTCGGCCCAGGACTTGGCTCCGGCCGTTTTACCGCGTCCCAGCGCTTCGCTTTTGTCCTCGAGAATCTCGATCAGCCGCCGGAGAATCATCATGATCCGCTCGCTGGCGCTGATCTTCATCACCGGCGGAATGAACTCCGGATCGTAGACAAATCTCCCGGCGCCATCGCGCTTCACCCGGGCGAGTGGAATGGTTTGTGCGTCACCGGCTGGTTCGATGTCGAGCAAAAAACGGATATTCTTGCGCGCTACGCGAACCGGCTTTTCGTCGCGGCCGGTGGTCTCGTCGTGCAGCGTCTTCGGCTGCGCCAGGTAGCGTACCGCGGCGCGTTCGGGCGCGTCCATCTCCACGCAATTCAACCCGTCGTTCCGTCGCGGCGGAACCGACAGCATCACCAGCAGGCTGTCACGGACCGGCGGAAACACCTCGGCGATGTTGCGCGGCTCCGGCAGCACGTCGCTTTCGGGCATGTTGAAGGGCAGCCCGTCGGGAAACACGCCCCGGCCGTGCAACATCGAAACCGTGCCGTTACGAAGCGCCTCGGCATCCACCTCGAAACCGGCCATACCCCAGGCTTCAAACCACAGCGAAGACACGGCAAAGCGGACCGAGTCCTCAAAGTACCGGTTCTGAAGCTGGAAATGATGCGGCCCCAGGTACATCCCCTCGGACCAGACCACCCTCGAAAGCTGTTTCATAGCAATAGCGGGCCCGCTGCACGGCGATGCAGAATATACTCTACCATAGGCCCTCTGGAAGTGATCCGGTGGGCAACTGGTCAGGGAACCCATGAATTTTTACCAGCGCTACGAACTGTTGGATCTCATCCGGGGCGATGGGACCAAGATTTTCCGTGCCAGGGAGTCAGCCACCGGACGTAGCGTCGAAGTCTACCTGTTCACCGGAAGCCGGCGGCCCGAAGACGATACCTTGCTCGATATGCTGCGGCGTCTTCCGCCCGGTTCACGGCCCGAGTTGATCGAGGTAGGCGACAACGATGGTACGCCCTTCGTCGCGACACAATTACCCGCCGGCAGCGACCTGTGGAGTTGGGCCTCCGGCCTTGCCGCCGCGCCTGCCGCGCCCATCGCCCAACCACCCAAAGACTATTCCCGCGCCGGCGTATGGAAGGTGCCGGGCGGTTTCATTACACCGCCTCCGCGCCGCCCGGTGACGCCTGGAGCCGCCACCCAGCCGGGCGAGTTCACCAGCATGTTTCAGACTCCGGCTCCACCGCCCTCCGCGCCTCCGGCACAGAGCGAGCCTGCTGTGGATCCGAATGCCGCCACCCGAAAGTTTACCGTGCCGCCCATTCCCCCAACGCCGCCACCGGTCCCGGGCGGGCCGGGCGAGTTCACCCGCATGTTTCAGGCTCCCACGGCACCGCCCCCCCGCGCCGATCTGCCGACACAGCAGCACCAGGTTCCTCCCGCCGCCCCCCCACCGCCAGCCCAGGGCGGGCCGGGCGAGTTCACCCGCATGTTTCAGGCTCCTACGGAACCGCCCCCCCGCGCCGATCTGCCGACACAGCAGCACCAGGTTCCTCCCGCCGCCCCCCCACCGCCAGCCCAGGGCGGGCCGGGCGAGTTTACCCGCATGTTTCAGGCCCCCACGGCACCGCCCCCCCGCGCCGATCTGCCGACACAGCAGCACCAGGCTCCTCCCGCCGCCCCTCCGCCGCCAGCCCAGAGCAGACCAGGCGAGTTCACCAGCATGTTTCAGGCCCCTACCGCACCGCCACCCCGCGCCGATCTACCGACACGGCAGCACCAGGTTCCACCTCCGCCGCCGGCAACTCGCGCCGGCGAGACAACGCGCAAGTTCCAGGTCCAACCCCCAGCGCCGCCACCAGCCCCCGCACAGAACGAACCCGGCGAGTTCACCCGAATGTTCCAGGCTCCCGCGGTTACGCCACCCCATCAACCAGCGCCTCCAGCCCCGGTGCAGCCGCCCGCGGCCGAGGGCCCCGGCGAGTTCACGCGATTCTTCCAATCCCCAATGAAGGCAGAACCGTTGACGCCGGGCGCCGGCCGTAGCCCTTTCCCGGCCCAGGCGCCTCCGCCTCCGTCCGCGGCCAAGGGACCGGGCGAGTTCACCCGCGTGTTCGGACGCTCCGATCTGCCAACGGGACCGCCGCCACCGGCCGCCAGCATACCGCCACCCAGCTTTGGCGCGTCTTCCGGTGGCGCCACCGGGGCCTTTTCTGCTGCGCGGCCTCCCATGCAGCAGCCCATGGCGGGCGCAGCACCGGCCCAACCGCAGGGACCAAGCGAGTACACCCGGATGTTTGCGGCGCCCTCACCGGCGCCTGAGGCGCCGCCGGCCGCTCAACCGGCGGCCGCTCCGGCCGCCCGAAAACCCAAGACTAAACAGAATCTGCTGCCCATCATTCTCATTTTTGCCGGGTTGATCTTTATCCTGATCATCGTCGTGTTCGCGTTCGCCATGAAAAAATAATGTCCATCCCACTGAACATCGGCTCAGATGCTCAATTTCGATGTGTCCAGCGCTTTCTCGTGGACGCCGGATTTGACGAAGACGCAATTCGGCACACCTTCAACCTCAAGGAATATTACGAATATTCGCTCGGCGACCGGCGCGAGGATGTGCCGGCCGAACCCGCCGGCGCATACGATCTCTGCGTCCGGCTTTTTCTCGAGGGCCGCATCGTTCCAATCGAATCCATCCGGCGAACGGCTGGCCATGAAGTGGCAGGCGCGCTGCAAGCCCTGGGGCTACTTCAGGCCGAAAGCGCGGATCTCGGAGGCCACTACTCGCCGGTCGCTCTCTATCCGGTACACCAACTGTTCATCGTTTCGGACCGGTGGACGAACCCCGACGGTAGCCTCCACGCTCCGGCCGACGACATGGTCTATGCGGCCCTGGTTCGCAATACCAATAGCTTTCTGAACCTGATGCCGGAGTGGCCGTGCGAACGGTTCCTCGATCTGTGCTCGGGAACGGGCGCCGCCGCGCTCTGCGCCGCCCGCGACAACGCCAAGACGGCCTACGCTTTCGACATCACCGAGCGCTCCACCGCCTTTGCCACGTTCAATGCCCGGCTCAATGCTCTGCCCAACGTAGTCATGGGCCGCGGCGACGCCTACGAACCGGCCGGTGACCTGCAGTTCGACCGCATTGTGGCACATCCGCCCTATGTTCCGGTCCTGCGGCACAAGTGGACTTACCACTCAGGTGGCCGCGACGGCGAGCAGATCACCCGCAAGCTGATCGAAGGACTGCCACGGCACCTGGCCCCCGGCGGGCTGTTCATCTGCCTGGCCGCCGGCACGGACCGCACCACCAACCTGCTCGAAAACCGCATCCGGGAATGGCTTGGCGAGGCAAGCGACGAATTTGACGTGGTAGTTGTTCTTCGCAGCGTGATGGACCCGGCGGTGTTTGTGATTCGCCAGGTGCTATTCGGTTTCGCCAACCTCGATGAACTGCGGCAATGGAAAGAGGTTTTCCGCGAACTTCGAGTGACTTCGGTCGTTTACGGACCGATTGTGATTCAACGGCGCACTACGCCTAGAAAAGTCTTCACGCTCCGCCGCAAGGCAGGCCGCCGCAGTTCGCCGCTGGAGATCTTCTGGATGCTGCAGTGGGAAGCGATGGTAGCTGAAGGCAAGCTGGCCTCCCGCCTGCTTCCCTCCGAGCTCAAAGCCGTGCCGGGTGCACGGCTGGACATCGAACACCGGCTCGACGGCGGCACCGACTGGGATGCGCGCCGTTACCTGCTGAGCACCAGCTATCCGTTCCAGATGGAATGCGACGACGCCGCCTTCTTCGCGCTGGTCACGTCCCGGCTTCAGGTTCCGGCCACCGGAACGGCGCTGTTTGAGCAATTGAAGCAGGACGGGGTCCTGCATCCCGAAACCGATCCCGAGGAGTTCTCCGAAGCGCTGGCCACGCTAGTGTCCGGCGGCTTCATCCAGACCAGCATTTGTCCGCTGCCGATGAACGGGAACGCAAAGATACTCGACGGTCTGGAAGACGCTTGAGAAGATCCTAGCTCGCTTCCGGCAGTAGGATCACCAGTTCCAGTTGTGGAGCCGGAAGCTCAGCCGGGACATAAGCCGCCAGGTTGCGCGCCCGCAGGACGGCTTCCCAGGCGACGCCCGACTGGTTCAGGCTGAAGTACTGGTAGTTCAGCTTGACCGGGATGGCACTGGGCGGGCGCGGTGTATGGGTCAGTTGAACTCCCGGCAATGCCTGCCGCACCAGGTGCTCGATGTGGTTGGCCGAACAGACCTTCACCAGGAAGGGTACTCGCTGGATGATCTCCGCCTCGCCCACGTCCGAAGCGACCGCCAGGTACATCCGGGTATTGGTCAGATACTTCTCATCCGACAGCGCCGTAGCGTAGATGGACTGCTGGACGAGGCGCAGCGGCAAGGAAACGTAGTTGCTTGGCACTACGGTTTCCAGCAGCGTCCGCACTTTTTCATCAAGATTGGTAAAACACGCCGTCAGGTCGTCATGGTCGTAAAGCGGCAAGTCACGGGGATGAATCTTCAGTGAAAACGTCGTCAGCGCGCCGGCCAGCGAAAGCATGGCCGAATAGAGCTTCTCGGGATGCCCCCTGCGGCTCTCAAACAGGTGCTGCACCAGCGGGAAGTGGGAGTTGATGGTGTAGAGCAGCCAGAAGTTGGCGATGTCGGAAGTTCCAAAGTCGGCCAGGGTCAGATTCTTCTGGCGTCGCCCTCCGGCCAGCATACTGCTTTTGGCGGCCAGGATCTCGACCAGGCGGCGGGCAATCGCCACCAGAAAGTCGCTGGAGGTAATGTCGAGCAGCGGCGGAATGAACTGCGGGTCCAACTGGTAGGTTCCGGCCGGAGTCTTCAGCACCCGTCCGGCGCGAATCACCGAGAAGTCCTGTTGCGATTCGCCTTCCACCATCAGGCGGAAATTCTTGCGCGCCACCTGGATCGGCTTCTCGGCAAGGCCGGAATTTTCATCCCGCACCATCCGCACCTCGGCCAGATAGCGCGTTGCGGCATCGCGCTCAGCGATGGAGACATTGAGGCCCGGGTCGCGGTAGTGGGGAATGGCCAGAAAGACGTCGAGAACCCGCTGATCCTGATCGAAGCAATCGGCCAGGGGCTTGGGGTTCGCGGGCGGATCCGAGTCGGGGATATCGAACAGCAACCCGTCGGGCAGAATCCCCGACGCCCGGCTGATGGAGAGATATCCGGCCGACAGCGCCTCATGATCGATCTGAAGCGTGCGGAACCCCCAGGGTTGGTAATTGAGCGCCTCCAGTTGGAACTGCAGAGACGACTCGATAAAGCGATCCTGCGTCTGGAGATGCTGCGGGCTGAGAAACGTACCCTTCATCCAGATCACTGGCTGCAATCTCTTCATCGGTGACAAGGCTACCAGAACCGGGACTCTGTCAACAACCGGGTTAAGGCGGATCGCGGTGGAGCGCTGATAAACTGAAGATGCTATGACTCTGGATGAGCTGGAAAGGGAGTATGTTGCGCTCCGGCAGCAAGCGATTGCTGTGCGGAGCTATCTTTGACGCGCCTGGCAAGAAATCCCGGCTGGAAGAACTGGAAGGAGAAATCTCCGCGCCTGATTTCTGGAATTCGCCCGAGCGAAGCCAGAAAGTGATGCAGGAGCGCAAGCGCCTGGAAGAGGCGGTTACGAGTGACAAGCGCATCGGCAGCCTCACCTCCGACGTGGAGACGCTGCTTGATCTGGGCCGGGAGGGCGAGGATGTGGGCGCCGAACTGGCTTCCGAGTTAAAGACGTTCCGGGAACAGTTGGAGCATCTCCAGGACCAGATGCTGCTTTCCGGAGAGAACGACCAGCGCAGCGCGCTGGTGAATATCCACCCCGGCGCCGGCGGCACCGAGAGCCAGGACTGGGCCGAGATGCTGCTGCGCATGTATCTGCGGTGGGCCGAACGCAAGGGCTTCGAAGCGGTGATCACCGATCGCCTGGATGGTGAAGGCGCGGGCATCAAGTCGGTGACTTTCGAAATCAACGGTGAGGACGCCTACGGACTGTTGCAGGGGGAGATCGGGGTTCACCGGCTGGTGCGGATCTCGCCGTTCGACTCGAACGCCCGGCGGCACACGTCTTTCGCCTCGGTGTTTATCTATCCTCAGGTAGACGACGAGATCAAGATTGACATCAAGCCCGACGATCTCCGGGTGGACACGTTTCGCGCCAGCGGAGCGGGCGGGCAGCACGTCAACCGCACCGATTCGGCCATCCGCATCACCCACCTGCCCACCGGCATCGTGGTGCAGTGCCAGAACGAACGCTCCCAACATAAGAACCGGGCCAGCGCGCTCAAACAACTGCGGGCACGGTTGTGGGAGCACGAAATGGCCAAGCGGCGCGCCGAAGAGCAGAAGTTGGAGGATTCCAAGCTCGATATCAACTTTGGCAGCCAGATCCGCAGCTATGTGCTGGCTCCCTACCGGTTGATCAAGGACCATCGCACCAAGCTGGCCATCGGCGACGTGGACCGCGTTCTCGAGGGCGACCTGGATCCGTTGCTGCACGCCTACCTGGTGTGGAAGAAGACCGGAAAGACCGCCGGAGACGGCAAGGACGACCTGCCGGAATAAGCCGTGGCAGTGAGCGCTGAGCAATTCGTCGAAGCCGGCCGGTTGATCCGCGCAGGCCGCCTGGTGGCCTTCCCCACCGAAACCGTCTACGGCCTGGGAGCGAACGCTCTCGATGCCGCCGCTGTCAGCCGGATCTTTGAAGCCAAGCAGCGGCCCAACACCAGCCCGCTGATCGTCCACGTCGATTCAGTGGCCATGGCCCGCCAACTGGCTGCCCGGTGGCCACCGGCGGCCGAGGTTCTCGCGCGGCATTTCTGGCCCGGGCCGTTGACGTTGATTCTTCCCAGGAAACCGATTGTTCCCGGCCTGGTGACTGCCGGGCTCCCCTCGGTGGGTTTGCGCATGCCTGCTCATCCGGTGGCACTCGAACTGATCCGGCAGGCGGGCGTTCCCATCGCCGCTCCCAGCGCCAACCGGTTCACCGCGTTGTCGCCCACCACCGCCGCGCACGTTCGCCGTAGCCTGGGTGGCAAGGTGGACCTGATTCTCGACGGTGGCCCGTGCAGGGTTGGAATCGAATCGACGGTGCTCTCGCTGGCTGTTTCACCACCGGTATTGTTTCGCCCTGGGGCAATCTCCAGGCAGGAACTGGAGGCGTGGATCGGAGAGATCGCTCTGTCCGAACGGGCTCCCGATGGCGCGGCCCACTCCTCACCGGGCTTGCACCGGCGCCATTACAGCCCGCGGACGCCGCTGCTTTTGGTGGGGGCCGAGCCTCTGCCCGCGGGGCGTGGCGTCTACCTTTACTATTCGCGCCCGCGCGAGGGAGCCGATTGCCGCCCGATGCCGTCCGATCCCGCGTCCTATGGCGCCTGCCTCTACGCTTTGTTGCACGCTCTGGATGACGAAGGATTAGACTGGATTGCAGTTGAGCGGCCTCCCGAGGCGGCGGAATGGGCCGGAGTGGACGACCGTCTCCGCCGCGCCGCGGCCGGATGAGCCATGCCGGAAATCCTGACCCTCCATGAGCCGCTGCTGGTTAACACACTGGGGCACTCCATCGGCGCCCTGCTGTTCGGCATCTTCGTGTTTCTGTTGCTGCGCGACCGCTCCCGGTCGTTGCTGCGCGAAAGCCACCTGTCGATCGCCGCAGGCACCATGGCCTTTGGATGGAACTTCACGGCGCTGTTGATTCTGGCCGTTCCGCGTACCGATGTGTGGATATCGAGGCTGGTTCCATTCACCGCCATGGCCTGCCTCAGCTTTCTGCCGGCGGTGCTGCTGCACCTTTCGCTAGGGCCGCGCTTCCGGGTTACAATCATCGCCGGCTACCTTCTCAGCATCGGCGGCGTGGTGCTCAATGGCATCGGATTGCTGGTCAACTCGACCCGCTATCACAACGCGGCACTGGTGATCCTTTCGGCCGGTTTCTGCGTGCTGACGGTACTTTCGGCGGCTATGGTCTTCCGCTCCAGTCACAAGGACCATCAGCCCCCGTTCTCAAGGATTATCGGCGCGCTCTCGCTGTTCCTGCTGTCGCTGTCTTTTGTGCACTATGGCACCGGCGCGGTAAACTTTTGGCCGCTGGAACTGGCGATGCACCACGCCGGCATCCCACTGGCGCTGTTCGTGCTTCTGCAGGATTTTCGTTTCGTCCTGCTGGACGCTTTCATCCGGTTCACCGCCAACATGGTGCTTGCGGCCGGATTTACCGTGGTCGGGCTGCAACTGGGCGAAAAGCTGGCGGAAATCCCGGTGGTGGTGAACGAGATACTGGCGCAGGCGCTGCTGTTGATGATCGCCTGCTTCCTGCTGATCCTGTTCGCCGTCCTGCGCCACTGGGTGCAGCACTTCCTGACCCTGCTGGTCTTCGGCCGGGCGGACATCGAGCAGACTCTTCAACAGTTGCGCGCCAAGGGCGCCTCAACGACCGATGAAAGCCAATTCGTGGAATGGTCCGTCGCGCGGCTGGCAGCGTTCATGAAGGCAGAGCAGGGACGCTCGGCGCCGGCCTGGATGCTGGACCGGCTGCGCGCACAGGGGTTGCTGCAACCGTTGCTGGTTGAACGGATGGCGGATCTGCGCGACGAACTGGTCCGCGAAGGAGCCGAAGTCATCGTTCCCGTGCGCATATCCCACGACGAGATTCGCTTCCTGCTGCTGGGGCGCAGAGCCGGGGGACGTCCCTATCTGAGCGAAGACCTGGAGGCGCTTGGACGGTTGGGAGCCGAGATCGCCGAGCACATTGAACGGTTGCGCGAAGCCGAGATGCGGCGGCTGGTCTCACAGGCCGAACTGAGAGCCTTACAATCACAGATCCACCCACATTTCCTTTTCAACGCGCTCAATACGCTCTACGGCGTGATTCCCAAGTCCGCGGCGGGAGCACGGCATACGGTGCTCAACCTGGCCGATATATTCCGCTACTTCCTCGAATCCGAACGGCCATTTATTGCGCTTGAGGAGGAAATTCACATTATTAAGGCTTATCTGGAGATCGAGGGCCTGCGGCTGGGGCCGAAGCTGAAGACGGAAATCTCCATCCAGCCCGATGTTGCGCGGGTGTCGATTCCGATTCTCACCATCCAGCCGCTGGTGGAAAACGCGGTCAAGCACGGTATCGCCACCCGCCCCGATGGAGGCCTGGTAAAACTTGAGGTAGAGCGGAAAGATGACAGCGTACTGATTTGCGTCAGCGACACGGGCGGGGGGTTTCCCGCCAGTGAGCACAGACGTGGGGGAGTCGGATTAGACAACGTGTTGCGGCGGCTGAATCTCTGCTACGGCCCGGGCGCCGGGTTGGACATTCGTTCCAACCAGTTCGGCGCCCGGGTCAGCTTTCAGGTGCCTCTCGCTTTGCAGCAGGAGACCGGCGTATGAAAGTGTTGATCGCCGATGATGAACCGATTGCGCGGCTGGTGTTGCGTGAACTGCTGGAGGAGTTCCCCCAGGTGAAGATCCTGGGCGAAGCGGCGGATGGCATGGAGGCCGCCGTGCAGATTCACCAACTGGAGCCGGAGTTGATCTTTCTCGATCTGCAGATGCCGGGCATGGACGGATTTCGTCTGGCGCAAAGCCTCAATACCGGGAAACTGCCGCTGGTGATTTTCGTCACCGCTTACGACCGGCACGCCCATGAAGCCTTCGACACCGGCGCCGTCGACTATCTGCTGAAGCCGGTGCGCAAGGAACGCCTGGCCGCCGCGCTGGATAAGGCCAGGGCCCAGTTCGCCGGGGTTACCGGGGTTCGCCGTTCGACGCCGCCGGCGCCGCCGCGCAAAATCGTGGGCCGGTTGGGCGGTCACCTGCACATGCTCGAAACGGCCGACGTAATCGCCTTCCAGGCCGAAGATGAAACGGTAGAAATTGTGACCGCCAGCCAGCGCTATCTGGCCGACTACCCCCTGAAGGATCTGGAAGAGCGTCTGCGGGGGGGGCATTTTCGTCGAATCCACCGGAAAACGATCATCAATACCGACCATATTCGCCAGATATCGCCGTTATCCAGCAAACGATGGCTGTTACATATGTCGAACGGAATGCAGGTGGTTGTCAGCAAACGAATGGCTGGCGCAATCCGCGATGAGACACATTGGTAGGAGGATATCGCCTAATCGATGGGCAACTCGTCCTGTATTGGCCCGCGTGTTTTCAGTGCCTGGAGCGATAGCTGCACCCGGGGGGACAACCATCTACCTGCCGAATAAACACCAGCGCGATCGGAAAATATCTTGACCGCGGGTGGTGCTTCTGCGAAAATGCTCAATGCAGTTTAGGCTACCGCCTTGCAAGTGTGCAGTTTATGCGGGGTTGCGATACGGAGCTACGAGTCACTCGTAGCTTTTTCCCTCTTCGCCGACCGCTGCGGGCGGTTTGCCTTATGTTCGATTGATAGGAGTCCGTTTGTGAAAGAGAAAGGCATCGTAAAGTGGTTTAACGCCTCCAAAGGCTATGGATTTATCCAGCGGTCTACCGGAGAGGACGTCTTCGTGCATCATTCCGCCATCCAGATGTCCGGCTACCGTACGCTGGATAACGGAATGGAGGTTGAATTTGAAGTCAAGCAGGGGCCAAAGGGGCTGCAGGCAGAAAACGTAATGCAACCTTAGCCGTGACGCGGGCAATTGTCCGGGGGACTCCACTGTGGGCCCCCTGCGATTGCCCGCCGCCGGCTTTCCTAGTTAGTGATGTCGAACGTGCGGCTCTCGCCTCGCGCCGGCAGATAGGCTTTGTACCATTCCTTCTGCACGGCGCTGCCTGAATACTTGTCCAGCGCTTCCCGGCTTTCAAATTCCATCGCAAATGCGTTTTCGATCCGGTGCTCTCCAATGTTGTTTTGTACTCTGAAGCTCTTGATCCACACATTCTTGATTCCCGGATACTTATGCGCCATTTCGGCCACTCCGTTCAGCGCCGCCTGCTTTTGGACCTCCGTGATACCTTCCTTCCAGTAAAGCGTGACAACGTGCATCACGCTATGCGGTTGCTTGTTCCCCTGCCCCACCAGCATACCGGCGCCAAACACGATCGCCCCGGCGATAAGCACGCAAAAATTGCGCACCATTCGATTCTGAGTCATCGTTTCCTGCTCCTATGTTAAACCGGTTTGAAGCTCTCGTCCAGAACTCCGGAGAGAGCAAATCGCCCATATTGTAGCGAACCGCGACTGCCGCACGCCCGGAGCCGGGTCAGGCCTGTTCGGCGTCGTGCTGCGGAACCAGTTCCCCGCCGGTGGCGGGACGGTTCGCCGGGGGTATTCGTAACCCTACCCACTGTTCACAGATCACGATTGAGTTGACGGGATTCTTCGGCAGGTATTTCACGCCCGCGGGACCGAGCAGGAGGCCGGCGTCCGCCGGAAGGCTCTCGCGAAACATGGATATATCCTGGGCAGCGCTGTAGGTGACGCCTGCCGCCGAATAGGTGTAGCAGGCGATCCAGTCCCGGACCTCCGTCACCTCGGCGTCGCGAATCCGGCCGTTCAGATACACGTTTTGGCGGCGGCGCCATTCCAGTTCCTCGGCCGAGGGCTTCGGCCGGAACAAGACCCACCACGCCGCTACCACCACCAGGGAAAGCAAAAGGCCGCCGACCAGCGCGGCCACCGGAGAAAAGTTCATGTTCACTCGCGACGCCCCAGCGGGCGGCAATTTCTACCCGGTCACCCCGGGACTACCTGATTCTCCAAGGTTCCCACCCCCAACACTTCCACGGCAATCCGCGAACCAACCTTCATCGGACCGACTCCGGCCGGCGTTCCAGTGGCAATGAGATCTCCCGGCTCCAGCGTCATGAACTGGGTTACAAACGCCAGAATGGCGTTCGCGGAGAAGATAAAATCGCGCACATAACCTTCCTGCTTCACTTCTCCATCAAGAACCGTACGAACGCCGCACGCGGAAAAATCCACCTCTTCTTTCGGCACCATCCACGGCCCCACCGCGCAGAAGGTATCAAAGCCTTTCCCGCGGGTCCATTGACTATCTTTCAATTGCAAATCTCGTGCCGTAATGTCGTTCACCGCGGTCAGTCCGAGCACGTAATCCCAGGCCGCGGCGGCCTCGATTCGCCGGGCGCGCTTTCCAATCACCAGCCCAACCTCCCCTTCGAAATCGACGCGGCTGGAGATGGGCGGATAGAGAATAGAATCGCCGTGGGCGATCAATGCAGATGGCGGCTTGAGGAAAATCAGCGGTTCAGCCGGAACCTCGTTGCCCAGCTCTTTGGCATGGTCGGCGTAGTTGCGCCCCACGCAGACAATTTTCGACGGTGAGCAGGGCGGCAACAGGCGCACCCTGGAAAGTTCGAACGCACCGCCATCGGCGGAGGTGACGGTGGAACCGCTCAGCGTTCCATAGTGGACGCCGGGGACGGAGTCGGTGGCCGTCGGTGCGGCGTGTTGATCAAGACTGAAGCGAATTCGTTTGGTCATAGTGGTCATCAGGGCGCGGTTGCCTGAACGGGCGCCGACTCGCGGCTCTCGTTCCCTAACCGGTCAACGGACGAGACACGGTAGCGATACAGCCTGCCGGCTTCTACTTTCCGGTCGCTGTAGGCAGGGGCCATCACCCTGTCCTCCAGCAGACGGAACTCCCCTTCGGCGGTTGCCCGGTAGACGCGGTAGAAGGCCAGATCGGAATCCGGAACCGGATCCCAGGTCACTTCGATCGTATTCAAACCGGCGACCGCATTCAACCCGCCCGGCACCGCCGGTGGAAACCGGTCGACCGGTGTCACGGATACCGGGCCGGCGATCTCGCTCTCGGCCTCGCCCTCCCCGGCACGGCGAAGGGCCTGGAGCCAGTAGCGGTACTCGACGCCATAGGCCGTCTTGCGGTCCACCCATTCGTTGCCCGTGGCAATGGCCACCTGCTCGCGGTCGGGTTCCTTTGCCGTGGCGCGGAAGATGCGGAAACTGAGCTCCGGCAGCCGCTCATAATGCCAGCGCAAGCGGACGCCTTCGGGTACCGCTTCAACGGCGATGCCGGACAGCGCCGGCGGAGGAAGCGGCGGCGCCACGGTGACAACCGCGATGTTCGACCAGCCCGAGAGGCGGCGTCCCGGACCGGCGGTCCGTACGATGAAGAATAACTCCCGGCCGATCCAAGGTGCGGTTTCCGTCTCGGCGGTTACCGGTCCGGCCTTATCGGCCGTAACCGGAACCGTCTGGCTGGCAGCCAGGACACGCTCGAGTTCAAACGGCTTCCCGTCGGAGGGCCAGAGGCGAAGATCCACTCCGGACACCCGCTTCAGAGGAAGATTCTCGGTGGTGCGCTCAGGGATGGTAAATCGGATGACGAGCTTATCACCTCGCTCGGTTGCGCGAAGGTCGGCTACCGTATTGGGTATATTCAGAGCCGGCGGCAGAGGTTCTCCGATATAGCCACAGCCGGCGAACCACAGGCAGCCGGGCAGCACGACGCTGCCAGCCAGGCGGAGAGCTCGTCGATGAACCGGCATGTTACAGGATGTACTTGCTCAGATCCTGATCCTTGATGATTTCCGCCAGTTGCCGCCGGACATAGGCGGCATCGACCCGAAAGCTCTTGCGCTTGAGGTCCGGCCCGTCGAAGGAAAGCTCCTCAATTACCTTCTCCATGATGGTATGCAACCGGCGGGCGCCGATGTTCTCGGCCATCTCGTTCACGCGGGCTGCGCTTTGAGCGATCTCGGCCAGAGCGTCGCTGGTGAAGCTCAGCTTAATGCCTTCGGTCTCCATCAGCGCGATGTATTGCTTGACCAGGGCGTTCTTGGGTTCGTTTAGAATCCGGATAAAATCCTCTTCGCTCAACGACTTGAGTTCGACACGAATGGGAAAGCGGCCCTGCAATTCGGGAATCAGGTCAGCCGGTTTGGAGACATGAAAGGCTCCGGCGGCGATGAACAGGATGTGGTCCGTGCGCACGAAACCGTGGCGTGTGTTGACGGTTGTGCCTTCGACGATGGGCAGTATGTCCCGCTGAACACCCTCGCGGCTGACGTCGGGTCCATGGCCGGCCTCGCGTCCGGCAATCTTATCCACTTCGTCCAGGAAGATGATGCCACTGCGCTCGACACGTTCCAGCGCCACGCGGACCACCTGGTCCATGTCGATGAGCTTCTGCTCCTCTTCCTGAATGAGGTGTTCGATCGCCTCGTCAACCCGCATTTTCCGCTTGCGAGTACGGCCGCCAAACAACCCCGGTAGAACCTCTTTGAGGTTGATGTCCATCTCCTCGATGCCGCCGCTGGTGGCAACTTCGAATGTGGGGCCGCGCTCTTTGACGTCCACTTCCACCATCCGATCGTCAAGTTTGCCGGCTCGGAGTTTCTCGCGCAGTTTCTCACGGGTCCGCTCGGCGCTCTCGCTGTTTTCCGGTTGTGGCGGCATCAGCAGATCGAGCAGGCGCTCCTCGGCGTTGCGTTCGGCCCGGTCGGCCACCTCTTCCAGGCGCTCCTCGCGAACCATATCGATGGAAATATCCACCAGGTCGCGGATCATCGATTCGACGTCGCGGCCCACGTAGCCGACCTCGGTAAACTTGCTGGCCTCCACCTTCATGAACGGGGAGTTGGCGAGTTTGGCCAGACGCCGGGCGATCTCGGTCTTGCCGACGCCGGTTGGCCCGATCATGAGGATGTTCTTCGGCATCACCTCGTCGGCCATCTCGGGATCGAGTTTCTGGCGGCGGATCCGGTTGCGCAGGGCAATGGCGACCGCCTTTTTGGCGTCCGCCTGGCCGATAACGTACTTGTCGAGTTCGCGAACAATTTCGCGCGGTGTCAGCTCATCGAGATTCGGGCGGTCTTCGGTGGACTGGCTGGGAAGATAAATAACCACGGCTATCCGAGTTCCTCGAATGTGACGTTCTCATTCGTGTAGATGCAGATTTGTCCGGCGATGGCCATTGATTTTTCGACGATCTGCCGCGCTCCGAGTTTCGTATTCTCGTACAACGCCGTGGCGGCAGCCTTGGCATAGGGTCCCCCCGAGCCGATAGCGGCGATTTCCGAATCGGGCTCCACCACGTCGCCGTTGCCGCTCACCAGATACGTATTGGAGTGATCGGCCACCAGCAGCAGCGCTTCCAGATGGCGAAGAACGCGGTCGGTTCTCCATTCCTTCGCGAGTTCGACCACGGCGCGGGGAAGATTGCCGTTGTGTTGTTCCAGCTTCGCTTCAAAACGCGAGAACAGCGCGAAGGCGTCAGCGGTGGAACCGGCAAACCCCGCGATGATCTTATCGTTATAGAGCCGGCGCAGTTTCCGGGCTGAAGCCTTCAGGACTTCGGAACCGAACGTGACTTGACCATCCCCGGCCATCACCACTTTGCCATCCCGGCGCACGCAGAGTATCGTTGTCGACCGGATCTTCTTTATCATGAGGGACTAATGTTAGTTTAGCAGCCTTGCAGAAAGGCGATAAACCGAGCCGCGGATGGTTACCGCGAAATGGTTACCGGGAAACAACCCTCAGCTTCACCGGACCAATCAAGCCCGACCGCAGTTTGTCCGCATCGCGCAGGATGTTGCCGTCATGCCACCAGCGCGAGTTCGGGTCGAAAGCCAAGGAGTCATACTGGTACCAGCGCATCCTGTTGGCCAGCAGGTTGGCGGCAATCACGGTCAGTTCGTTCTTACCCGAACGGACCAGCCGGGTAATATCCAGCCGGTAGGGCGGCCAGTCGAGCGTCCCTGCCAGGGTGCCGTTGACCCAGACCTCTCCCGTGTAACAGAGTTCTCCCAACTCCAGCACTACCTGCCGGACATCGGCCAACTGGAAAGCCGTGGAGTAGGCCGCGCGGCCGGAATACCAGTCCAGATTGTGCCCGTTCCAATCGCCCAACGTGATGGGGGCCTTGCCGCAGCGCGCGACCGGTGGCTTGTTGATGCCATCTTCGGGCCGGTTCAGCGTCATACGCACCTCGGATGGCCCCGATTCGAGCGTGCATCCCGGCGGGACCGGAATGCGGTACTCGACCTCGACCGGGTAGATCGATTCGCTGGGAGGGGGCGGCGCCACCTCGAAAGCCGGCAGGCCGCCCACCTGCCAGGTCTGGTCCGTACGAATGGCGAGCCTTTCGCCCGACTTTCCGATGATATTGCCCTCGGCGAGCAGGAATCCTTTACCCCTGACCCGGACGCCAAGGCGATGGCGGCCGCGGGCAACGGCAATGGCTTCGACACCGGCAACTGCCGCGCCGTCCCAAAAGTACTCAACGGTAGAACCGCGAGCGAGTGTTTTTAGAACAATGGCGGCGGGCTCGAACGGAATGTCGAGTTGCCTGGTGAATGTCAGATCCGGTCCACCGAACTCACCAGGGTGCCGGGTGCGGTAAACGTAGCGCGTGATCCACAGAGCGTTCCAGCCGGAAACATAGCGTGCCGTTCGGTTGCTGAAGCGGATACGCTGCCAGGGACGGCCGGCGATACGAAAATCGCCCACTGGAATTTCCAGGCGGGTCTCACCGGGGTCCGCGCTCCATTTGTAATCCAGTTCGTGCGGCACCACCTGGAAGTTCCACGGCCCGTTGAGCGCAATGGCGGTAGCAGCAGGCGGTATGGTTGGCGGCGCGGCCGCTGCGCCTGGGTCAATCACAACGTAAAAGGCTTCCCAGGGTTCAAACACCAGGCGCGCGGGATCTACCAGAGTTACTTCCCCGGTCTCCGGATCCCAACGCTCGGCGCGGCCCCGGGCGGCAAAGCGTACCGAGACCTCTGCCCTCCGGCGTTCGGAATTGGCCAGCAGATAGATTTCCTTCCCCTGAGCCCGCCGGTGAAGGTAGCGTAGGGCCGCAGCGCCGGCTCCATCGATGGCGATGTCGGCCGGAAGGACCTGCCGCAACCAGGCGGTCAACGCGTCCATATTGGGGAACGCACGAATGCCGCGGGAGAGTTTCAGGACCTCTGCATCATCGGCGCCATTTTCAGCCGAGTTGCGCGGAGTCTCGCCCAGGGCGACAACCCGCAGGCCCAACCGCGCGCGTTCCGCCAGACGGCGGTACATGGCCAGTGAAACTGTGCCCACGTCAGGCAGGATGAGCACCCGATAAGACTCCGTTCCGATCTCCGGCTTCGGCGCCAGGACGCTGTCGGTATCAACCAGATCGCAGTCGATATGCGCCCCGGCCAGCCGGTCCACCACGTCGGTCACGGCCTGACGTAAGGGTTGCGGCCCAAGGCCGATGCTCCATACGTCTTCAACCGGATAGAGGACGGCCACACCGGCAACGTGCTCACCCTGGCTGCCCATGAAAGACAGGCGCCGGGTATAGTCTGCAAACTTCTTGAAGTATTTCCAGTATGGGTTGTGATAGAACCAGGTGTTCGGCCAGTCCTCCAGGCTGAGCGGCGTGTCGATGGAATAGTGGAACAGGTGGAAGATGAAGGAGTTGATGCCGTACACGGCCAGCATGTTCACCCCGTACCGGGCCTGATCGAGCGTGATGGTCCAGCCGGCTCCGCCCAGTGCCTCCACCGCCGCGCGAGGTTTGCCGTACATGTGTGTCACCGAACTCAGTTGCTTCGGCTTCCACGAGCCGATAGTGCGCGGCCAGGTGTAGCGGAAGTCTTCGTTGTCAGTGCCAGGAATCTGGGCGTTGCGCCAGGTGCGAAAGTAGTCCCCCTGGTCGAAAATATTTGACAGCCCTTCGTTGGTGTGGCCGGTCAGTTTCAGATTGTGTTTTGCACACCATTCGGCAATCTGCGCAAACCAGGCCTCGGCATAGAGCCGGGTGAACTCCTGGAAGTAATCGCAGCGAACCTTGATGGTCTCCCGTCCGCCCTCGTCAAACAGCAGAGGCAGCGCCTTCCGCAATTCGTAGCCTTTGCTAAGACGGAACCGCTGTTCAAGCAGCGGGTCCCAGGGAACCGGACGGATGTTAAAAATCTCGTCGAAGAAGGAGCCGGGTATGGTTTTGCCGAAATGGATCGAGAAGCGCCTGGCGTACTCTTCGTAAGTGTTGTTGAGGAATTCGCGGACCGCATCCGGGTTGAGGTAGTTGGGCAGTGCCAGCGGCAGTTTCACCGGTTCGAAGATCGAGATGCGCCACTCGCCGGAAGGGGCTTGCCACCTGCCAACGGACTGGTTGAGGGCAGTGAGGTCGGTCAGGGTCGCCGAGTCAATCTGGTTCGCGCCGGTTTTGCGGGCGGCTATGACGAACACCGCACTGGCGAAGTCGAGCGCGATAGCCGCAGGGCCGCGTACGTCTTGGACGCGGCGTTCGAGCCCCTGCGCGGTGAAGCGCAGAGGATTAGCGGCCCGGGTGCGGCCGCCGGCATCGCCGCTGGGCCACTTGTCCTCATCATAGATCCAGGTCTCAAAGCCAACCTTTTCGGCGTGTGCGACGCTGGTCTTCACGGCGTTCCAGAAGCCAGGTGAAAAATACGGCGTGCCGCTTTCATCCAATCCGGCGCGAGTATGCATATAGGCGCCATAGACGCCCTTGTCGACCATCTGGTCGATCTGCCACACCAGTTTGTCCGCCTCCAGTGTGTCGTTCCACGACCAGAGCGGCATCAGCGAGTATTCACGAGGTGGATCCTTAAATTGTTCCCGTAGGCTCTGCGCGGCCAGTTGGGGCACGATAGCGGTGGCAAGTAAAACGGCACATGACAGCACGATGGCGCGTCGCATGAGGTTCTCCTCGACAAACGTATGCGCCATCGTAGCACGGGCGCACTCAAAGGCAGCGGCTCTAATCGGCTTGAAACGGCGGCGGCACGGCGCCCCGGCTTACACAGCCGGCGGCAAACAGGTACATGCCGGCGGACCAGGCCTGGTGTTCTGTGCCCATCGGCTCGGCGGTCGTTCCGGAATGCCACTCGTTGAAGCGTCCGGCCCGGTTCAAGTCGCCCAGCCGCTCCAACGCGGCCGCCGCCTGCGCGATGCGCCCACAATGAACCAGCGCAGCGATGTAGAAGCCTCCGATAAACGGCCAGATTCCTCCGTTGTGGTAATGGTTGGGAACATTGAGCATGCCGTAGTAATCCCGCCAATCGGGATCGCCCGGCTGGACCGGAGGATAGAGGGCGGGCAACGGATGGGTATCCAAATGGTGGCGCAGGATGAAGTCGAGAATCTTCTGGCTCCGCTCGCTACCGGCGACTCCGGTAAGGATGGCGAGCAGGTTTCCCAGGCAGTCGAACCACTCACCGGCCGCGCGAAAGCCCAGGTAGGGCAGGTAGTATAACTCATCCACCAGCAGGCGCTTCACCGGCAGCCAGCGCTTGCGGCCCAGGGAATCGCGCTCCTTACGAGATTCGGTACTGAAGGTGTGTGAAATGTGGCGCAGCATGTTGCCGTCGCCCTGATACCAGAAGTAGCGGTTGATGCGGCTCGCCACCAGTTCAGCCCGGTGCAGATAGGTAGCGCAGTCCACCGGCTCGTCTGCGGCCGCAACCCGCGCCGCCGAGCGAAGGGCCAGCACGTACAGGCAATTGAGATAGAGACCCTTGCCGCGGGTGCAAAACAGATCCTGCCAGTCCGCGCTCTCCTGCATGCTCAGCAGGCCGCTCTGGTCGACATCCTGGCATTCGTACCAGCGCAGAATGCCGCGGTTGACGGCCGGCTCGGGCGCCAGCAGGGAACTGCCAATGACCCACCACAGGCCCGCGTCGGCGTAGGCGCGAAAGTTGGGGCGTCCGGTAGCGGCGTCCACATTGTTCGGTATCGCGCCGCTCGCCGCCTGCCGCGAACGCAGCGTGCCGATACTCGCCTCGAGTGAACGAAAGATCGCCTCATCGCCGGACAGCCGTCCACCGAGCAGCGCGATCATCGCATCGCGCGCCCACACCTGGTGGTGTCCAGTGCGTCCGCCCGACGCCATCAGGCCACTTGTGGCGGCGCACCGGCGCAGCGATTCGATGGCTTGCTGGTAGAGGGTATTCAAATATTCATGCTAGCCGACAGCGCGGCCGGGCACCACTCGACGGAGCACGATTATTATATCGGTGATACCGTGAGGGATCGCAATAAACCCTGTTGCGGATTCTCTCCCGTACGACTTGTCTAACCGCGCTCTGTCTGGCAGATGAAGACCTGTGAATTCGAGTCGCCGGTCCAGGGGGACTGCCGGTTTCCGGTGCGCGGGTAGAGGCCAGGAAAGCGGCCCGCCGCCTGGCGCAGGCCAGCGCGGTGACCGCCGATGACGGTGCAGCAGTGCTTGAGGAGTGCGGGCCGATTTAGCCAGGAGCGCTTCTGTTAAGCTGCATCGCATGGGTACTCCTCAGAACCGGCCGCGCATCGCGATAGCGAGCCTGATGCACGAATCGAACTCGTTCAGTGCCGAAAAGACCGCGCTTGCCGACTTCGAATTCTTCGACCCCGCCGGTTGGGAAAAAGGCAACGGCGAAGTGGCTGGTATGGTGAGCGAACTCGACCCGGAGGAGTTCGATGTCCGCCGGACAATTTTCGCCAGCGCCACTCCGAAAGGGCCGGTCACTGCCACGGCTTATGAGGAGCTGACCAGCCGGCTGCTGGAGGCGGTTCGCGCCAGCGGCCCCGTGGATGGTGTATTGCTGGCTCTGCATGGGGCGATGTTTTCCGAACTCTACCCGCAGGCCGACGAAGAGACCGTCCGCCGCGTACGCCGCCTGCTGGGGCCTGGCGTCCCGCTGGTTGTGGCGCACGATTTTCACGCCAATATTTCGCCGCTCACCGTGGAGTTGTGCGACGCGCTGGTAGCCTATCAGCAAAACCCGCACCTGGACACAAAGCAACGGGGCGCGCGGGCGGCGCGAATTCTGATGCGGACTTTGCGCGGCCAGGCCCGCCCGGTACAGGCCATTGTGAAACCGCCGCTGGTGTGGAACATCGTTTTCCAGAATACGAATGTGGATCCGCTACTCAGCATCACCCAGGCGAGCATGAAGCTGGAAACCCAGCCGGGAATTCTCGCGGCGAGCGTGCTCGGCGGCTATCAATACGCGGACACCGAATTCATGGGCCCGTCGGTGGTTGTGGTGACCGACAACGATCTCCCGCGCGCGCAGGCCGAGGCGAGGGAACTGGCCGGCCGCATGTGGGATTTGCGCGAGCAGATTGAGTTACGGCTCCCCGATGCCGATAAAGCCGTACAGTTGGCGATGAACGCCCCAAAGCACCCGGTGGCTTTGTTTGAGTTGGGCGATAACATCGGCGGCGGGTCGGCTGGTGACGAGACCTTCATTCTCGAACGGTTACTGCAAAGGAAAGCCCGCGGGTGGGTGGTGGTGATCTTCGATCCGGCGGCGGTTGAGGCGGCCAAGCAGGCCGGCATCGACGGCGCCTTCGACCGGCCGGTTGGAGGCGCCACGGCAGCCAGCGCCAGCCGTCCCGTACAGGTGAAGGGAATTGTCCGCAGCCTGCACCATGGGCGCTATGTGGAGACAGAAGTTCGCCACGGCGGCAGCCGCTACTGGGTGATGGGGCACTCCGCGGTGATCGAGGCGGTGGGCTCGACCGCCGATGAGTTGAACCTGCTGGTGGTCACTTCGGAGCGCTCCAGCCCGAATTCGATTCACCAACTGGTAAGTTGCGGCATCTATCCCGAGCGGCAGAAGATCCTTGTCGCCAAGGGGGCCGTGGCGCCGCGGGCAGCTTACCAGCCGGTGGCGGCCGAGATCGTCACCGTGGACACGCCGGGCTGCACGGCGGTGAATCCGGCTCACTTCACTTACACTCGGGTGCGGCCCGGAGTACTGGGTGTAACCTCCGAGGATCGGCCTATAAGGTAGACACGGAGACGGTGGCCGTAATGTCGCCGGCCTTCACCGTGAAGTTATTCACGCCCGGCGTTCGAGAGTAACGAACGCTGACCTCAAAGCCGCCTGGCACCTCCACCTCGTCCGGTACGACGCTGCGGACAGAGGCACCGGTCGTGTCAGTAGTCACCTCGGGCTGCGAGTCGGGCAACCCGATCCCGTTCGCATCCAGCACCTGGAAATAGAACGTGTCGGTACTGCCCGCGCGGCGGCTGGTGGTGGGGGTCAGCAGCAGGGGGATGTACTTGGGCGCGCCCGGCACTGCGAACCAGTAAGGAACCCGTGTGATCAGGTCGGTCTGGGTGCCTCGCACCACCACATATCCCTGATATTCTCCGGAAGTCAGATCTGAGGCGGTGAACCGCACGGCGACCGACGCCGACGCGCCGCCGTCGAGTTGGAGCGAATCGGCCCCCAGCGTGGGAGCAGGCCCCTGGTCACGCGGCTCGACGTTGATGAAGAAGGTATCGGAGGTGGTACTGAGATTGGTTACTTTCAACGTCAGCGTGCTGTCAACCGTGGAAGACGTCGTTGTACCGAAACTCATCGTGGCCGGCTCCAGGGCGATCTTCGACCGGGTGGCATCGAAGGCGTTGATCAGGCCGGCTCCCTGCTCCTGCACTCGCAGCGGCTTGCCGTCGTCTCCGTACAGCGGTGTGGCGGTATTGATCACCAGCGAGCGGTACTGGGCGACCGTTAATCCCGGGTGCGCCTGCTTTACCATGGCGGCGATACCGGCGACCAGCGGGGACGCGAAACTGGTGCCCGCGGTCAGAATGTAGCCGGTTGCGTTGTAAGACTCGCCGGTTGGGTTGAGCGTCTGCGCGGCCGTATAGATGGGCTCGCCGACGGCCAGAACCTCCGGCTTGATAGCCTGTTGCGGATCGGGTCCGCGGCTCGACGCGGCGACCAGCGTGGAGGGCGTGATCGGCACGGGACCAATCGTGAACCGAAGTGTGATATTCAACTCCCCGGATGTAAGCAGCCCGAGCAGCGCCGTGCCATCTGCATAGCTGATGGAGGCGGCCGGCAGCGTAACGCCGCTCACGTCCATCGAAAACAGGTCCGGTGAGGCGGGTGTGGCATAGATAATGGCGGCGGTGGCCCCGGCAGTCGCCGCGTTCTGAATCTTGGTAGAAAAGTTGCAGTCGCCACGCAGGATCAACGCCACTTTGCCGTTGAGGCTGGATGCGGGCAGCGGCGAGCAGGCCTTTGAAGTGGCATCGAAGGAAGTGATGCTCACTAGCGGTCCGGAAATCGCATCCTGCGAATAGGTGGTGTTTCCCGGACGGGCGACAAAGGTTTTGTCGCCGGCCAGCACCGCTCCGGAAAAGGTGCGGTTGTTGGTCGTCATGCCGACGGCAATGACATCGGGCGCGGTGGCAGGGGGGCCCAGGCTGTCTGGCTGCGGCCCGCCGTTGCCGGCCGCCGAGACGATAATCAGTCCCGCTGCCGCGGCCCGTTCCACGGCGTCGTAGAGCGGATCCGCATCGATCTTTAAAGGCAGGTCGATACCGATGCTGATGTTGACCACGTCCATGCCGTCATTGACCGCGTCGTCAAAGGCCTTGAGGATGGCGTCGGTGGAGAGATCGGGGTCCAGCCGGTAGACACCGAGGAACGCTTTCGGCGCCGAACCGGCGATACTGGCCAGCGGACCCGAAGTGAGATTGCCGATGGCGGCCATGGCCGTTCCCGAACCGTGCCCGTCCAGGTCGGCCGGACCCGTGTCGGCGCCGCCCGCGATGGCGCCGTAACTGCGCGCGACGATCACCTTCTTCAAACTGTGGAAGGCAGGCAGGTCCTTGCCGCTATAGATGGGATAACCCGGGGGCGGAGTGAGTGAGTCATCGATGAAGCCGGCGTTGGTCGGATCGATGCCGGTATCAATGAGGCCGACCTTCATCCCGGCGCCGGCGTTGGCGAAGCCACCCACCTGGTCCCAGCCATCCTGACTGTGAGTCAGGTTCAGAGCTTGATTGAGCCTCAGTTTGCACCGGTATACTTTGTGCACTTTGAGGACGCCTGGCAGGCGGCGGAGTTGATCCACCTGGGCGTCGGGAACCTGGACAATCAGGGCATTGGCGACCGTAGCCACCGACTCGAGCACTCGAGCTTGAACATCGGCGAGTGCCACCCGCATGCTCGATTGCTCCTGTAGAACGGCCTGGCGGCGGAGGGCAATCGCGGAGCGTGCCATCTTCCGGTTCCAATGCGTGGTCACCGCGGGCTCGCCGCTGAGTTCCACGATGTATCGATTGGGAATTACCTGGGCCGGTAAAAGGGTGGCCGAAACCAGAACAAACACGAACTTATTCATACTGCCCTTCCGGTAGTCATGGTGAATACCTTGTAAGGACGCGGACTGCGCGGGACAGATTTATTCTATCGGATTTTCCCGGCGGGCCCGACAGGGTGGGCGATCGCAACCGGGCAAAACGGCGGAATGTTGTTGGGCGGCTAACCTGGTTCGGAAAACGGCGGGTTGACGGCTGACTTCTTTTTCGATTTATGTAGGAGCAGAGACCTTCCGGTGCTTGCGGTGGAACGAGCAAGCTCCTAGAATGGTTCTAGCAGTGTTGAGAAGGAGGCCGCATGAGGTCTATTGGCTTTCCCGAACTGGTTGTCATCCTGATCGTCGCCACCTTGCTGTTTGGTGGCAAGAAGATCCCGGAAGTGGCCAAGGGTTTGGGAGAAGGCATTCGCAATTTCAAGCATGCCTTGAAAGGTGACGAAAAACCCGAAGAAAAGAAGCCGGCATAGGCTTTGTGGGGCTGCCCGCAACCAGAGCGGCTTCTCATTCGGAATTACAATGGAAAACCCCGTTTGCCGCGGAGACGGCGCGCGGGGTTTTCTCTTTTGAGGATGATACCGGGCTACTTCTGTTTTTTCGGCGGTACGACGGCGTCTTTGACGGCCTTGGCCACACGGAACTTCAGGACCTTCTTAGCCGGGATCTTGATGGTTTCCCCGGTTGCCGGGTTGCGCCCGGTCCTGGCCTTTCGCTCCACGCGCACGAGTTTTCCCACGCCGGGAAACATGAACGTACCTGTCTTTTTCGTCTCGCGGACCGCGATCTCGGCAAGCGAAACGAGGAACTGCTTTGCGATTTTGTTGCTGACTTCAGCAGTCTCCGCGATCTCGCGGATCAACTGCGTTTGGGTCATGCGGCTGGTGGCTGCCATAACTCTCCTTCTAGCTTGTATCTCCTTGAGAACACCGTTACCCTTGATTAGCCGTTTTCGCCTCTGATTCGAGCGGAGCTCGGCGGCACCTAGGAGCGCTTGTTCCCGTGCTCAACGCAACCTCATGATAAAGGATGATTCGCCGCGAAGTAAAGAGAGAATCGTCAAAAAGGCCCGATTTTCATGTGTTTTTTGCCATCCGGCAGACGTTTTCCGCTCTTGGAGGCCGGATGGAAGCCAAAACAGAAGCTTTTGGACTTGTTTTATGCACCGGCGGACTGCCCGGTAATTTTTCCGTTTCGTTCCGCCGGTAGCCCCAGTGCCGCGCGCAGCCTGAGCTCGAGTTTCATCCGCGTTTCCGGATGCTCCCTAAGGAAGATTTTGGCGTTCTCCCTACCCTGGCCGATCCGTTCTCCCGAAAAGCTGATCCAGGATCCGCTCTTTTCGACCACGTTCCGGGCCACGCCAAGGTCGATTAAGTCGCCTTCACGCGAAATACCCTCCCCGTAGATCATGTCGACTTCCGCCTCCCGAAACGGTGGCGCCACCTTATTTTTCACCACTTTGACCCGGGTGCGGCTGCCTAGAACCTTCTCGCCGTCCTTCAAGGTCGCCAGGCGGCGCACGTCGACGCGGACCGTTGAGTAGAACTTCAGGGCGCGGCCGCCGGTAGTGGTCTCCGGGCTGCCGAACATGACGCCGATCTTCTCGCGGATCTGGTTGATAAAGATCAGGCAGGTGTTGGTGCGTGCAACCGCTCCGGTCAGCTTCCGCAGCGCTTGGGACATCAGCCTGGCGTGCAGCCCCACAAAAGAGTCCCCCATTTCGCCTTCCAACTCCGCTTTCGGCACCAGGGCGGCGACCGAGTCGACGACGATGATGTCGACAGCCCTGGAAGAAACCAGCGCCGAGGCGATCTCAAGCGCCTGCTCGCCGTTGTCGGGCTGGGAGACCAGCAGTTCGTCCAGGTTCACACCGAGAGCACGCGCGTAGGCCGGATCCAGCGCGTGTTCGGCATCGATGAAAGCCGCGGTTCCGCCGTCTTTCTGAGCCTCCGCGATGGCTTGTAGGGCGAGTGTCGTCTTGCCGGAGGATTCCGGTCCAAATATCTCCACCACTCGTCCCCGTGGAAAACCGCCCACCCCGAGTGCCGCGTCGATCGACATGGAACCCGTCGGTATGACATCGACGGCAATGACGCTTTCCGAGCCCAGACGCAGGATTGCGCCTTTACCGAACTGCTTCTCCATCTGCACGAGGGCCAGGTCAATCGCCCGCCGCCGTTCCCGTTCGTCCATCAGATCATCTCCTTCGCACGAAGAATGGTGCCGGTTGCGGCGGGAAACTCTCACTCGGTTTGTTGCCTGGATTAGTTTCAGAAAAACGGAGCGTATAGTATGATTAAACGGAATGGGTCCGAAAAAAGCGCATAGGCCCGGCGGCCGGCGTCGTTTTTTGGCCACGGCGGCCCTGGCGGCAACGGCAGCCGGCGCCGGTTGCGGACGGGCCGGCAGTTCATGGCGGTTCTTCAGCGAGGACGAAGGCGAAACGCTCATCGCGCTTTGTGAACAGATCATTCCCGCCGACCAGGATCCGGGCGCCCGGCAGGCCGAAACCGCACACTACATCGACCGCCAGATGTTGTTGCAGTTTCAAGAATTTGGCCGGGTTTACCGGGATGGGCTGGCGCAAATTGACCGCGCCAGCCGGGCCGGGCACCAGAAGCGATTCATCGAACTTTCGGCGGTCGAGCAAACGGCTTTGCTGGCGATATTCGAACGCGAACACGCTGCGTTTTTCCGTCTGGCGGTGACCCACACGATGCAGGGCTTTTACGGAAATCCACGCCACGGCGGCAATCGAGACGCCGCCAGTTGGCGCATGCTGGGGATTCCGGAGCCTCCGATTCGCGGCCGGCTGAAGGGATAGGCGATGGCTCTGCCCAGGGTGAACGTCGTGATTGTCGGCGCCGGCGCCGGCGGTGGTGTTGCCGCACGAGTGCTGTCGGAAGCCGGCCTGCGGGTAGCTGTGCTCGAACGCGGCGGTTGGATGTCGGCAGCCGATGACCGCAAAGACGACCTGCGGAACCAGCGGACTACCGCGCTGGGGCATCCCTTCGGACCCGATGATGAACGCAACCCGAGAGTCCTGGTGGATATCAACGGTGTAGAACGCCAGGTCCGTCCCAGCGGGCCGGGTTATTGCAATAACGCCGCCTGTGTAGGCGGCGGCACGCTGAGCTATGGAGCGATGGCGTGGCGCTTCCACCCGGACGACTTCCGGATGCGGTCCGTTTACGGGAGAATCGGCGGGGGTACGCTTGAGGACTGGCCGTTCGGCTACGACGAGCTAGAGCCCTACTACGAACAAGCGGAGTGGGAGATCGGCGTATCCGGTGATGATTCCGCCAATCCCTTCAAAGGGGCGAGGCGCAAGCCTCTCCCCATGCCGCCGCTTCCACCCACCCGTGAGTACGAGATCCTGAAACCCGCCGCGCTCCGTATGGGACTGCACCCGTTCGATATCCCAATGCTACGCAACAGCGTTCCCTACCAGGGCCGGGGGGCCTGCATGCGGTGCCGCTGGTGCGTGGGCTTTGCCTGCGAAATCGATGCCAAAAACGGCACCCAGAACACGGTGATTCCCCGCGCCCTGGCGACAGGGAACTGTGAATTACGCACCGGTTGCATGGCCAGGGAGATCCTCACCAACAGCTCCGGCAAGGTTACCGGCGTCGCCTACTTTGATGAAAGCGACCGGCTTCAACAACAGCCCGCCGACGTTGTCGTGGTGGCCGGCGCGGCGATCGAATCGGCCCGGCTGCTGCTGAATTCCCGGCATCGTCTGTTTCCCCACGGGCTCGGCAACCGGCATGACTGGGTGGGACGAAACCTGCAAGGCCACACCTACACGGGCGCCGTCGGCCTGTTCGAGCAGGTGACCTACGATGATGCCGGTCCCGGCGCCGGCATTGCGATTTGTGATTTCAACCACGGCAATCCGGGCGTGGTGGGCGGCGGGGTGCTGTGCAACGAATTCATCCGCCTGCCGTACCAGTTCGCCCGCCAGATTCCCGCCGATGTCCCACGCTGGGGCAGGGAACACAAGGAGTTCATGCGGCGGTACTACCGGCGCAGCATCACCATCTACGGCCCAACCCAGGAGGTGCCGTCGTTTGAGTGCCGGGTCCAACTGGATCCGAAGGTTCGCGACTACTGGGGCCTGCCCGTCGCGCGCCTCTCCGGCAGAAACCATCCGAAAAATGTCGAGACGGGTACGGCAATGGCGGTAAAGGCCGAAAAGTGGGTGAAAGAGGCCGGCGCAATCCGCACCTGGCTTATCATGCCGAATCTTGGGTTGTCAGGCGGACAGCATCAGGCGGGCACTTGCCGGATGGGCTCCGATCCGAAGACTTCCGTGGTGGATGCTTGGGGGCGTGTTCACGACTTCGACAATCTCTACGTGATGGATGGCAGTGTTCACGTCACCAACGGCGGGTTCAATCCCGTGTTGACCATTCTCGCGCTGGCTTATCGCAATGCCGCGCACCTGGCCCGGGAGTGGCGGCATCGGACATGAGACTCTGGTGGACGGTTGCCGTCGTGATGGGTCTGGGCGCCGCCGCGATTGTGGGCCCAAATCTTTACTACCGCTCGAGCGCCGGCCGCGGCTGTTCCCGATGTCATGAAATCGGGGAGCAATACCGTCTGTGGAAGGTATCGTCTCATCGTTCGGTCGCGTGCGAGACCTGCCACCGCAGCTCCCTTTTCACCAACGCGCGGCGTGTGGCAACCCACGCGCTTGGCCGGGTTCCCGAACAGCCACGGCTGGCAACCCAGGATGTCTTCGAGATGGTGGAGCGCTGCCGGAACTGCCACCAGGGCGAATTCGCCGAGTGGCGGGCGGGGCCGCATCGCATCACCTACCGCGAGGTGTTTCTGGACCGAAAGCATAATGCCGAGACGCGGCTCCGCGAGGATTGTTTTCGTTGCCATGGGATGCACTTTGAGGGCGGGCTCACCGAGCTTGTTACACCGATCGACCGAAAAGGCCCATGGAGGCTGCTGGACACCCGGATGGCCGATCGCCCGGCAATTCCCTGCCTGGGCTGTCATGCGGTCCATCGCGAGGGCGTCCCGCTGGTGCGCCCGGCGGAGGGCCGCCGCGCGATTTCCGCGCGCCAGGAAACGTTTCGACCCTCGGTGGCGCTGTTTGACCGTCGTGAGCGGAAAGCTTCGCCGCTGGCTGAACTGCCCATGCCCGTGATGAAGGAGGGAGCGCGGCTGGTCCGCATCAGCCCCGATCACCGTCAAGCCCTGTGCTACCAGTGCCACGCGCCGGACGTTACGGCGCAGACCGGTACCGGAGACGATCGCACGCCCACCGGCGTACACGAAGGCTTGAGCTGTCTGGCGTGCCATTCGCGACATCGGCAGACGACCAGAGCTTCGTGTACGACCTGCCATCCGCGTCTCTCCAATTGCGGCCTGGATGTGGAGAAGATGGATACTACTTTCCTCAAGCCCGATAGCCGTCACAACATCCACACGGTACAGTGCGCCGACTGCCATCCCAAAGGGGTTCCCGCCAAAAAGAAAGCCGCTTCGCGCGCGTTCTCCGGCTAACGCTGGTTTGCCTGTAGAATCTTCTTGCGCAGCCGAATGGAGGCCGGCGTGATCTCGACCAATTCATCTTCGGCGACGAACTCGATGGCCTGCTCCAGGTTCAGGATTCTGGGTGGTACCAGGCGGATCGCGTCATCCGCCGTGGAAGCCCGCATGTTGGTCAGCTTTTTCTCCTTTACGATGTTGACATCGAGATCGTTAGCGCGGGAGTTTTCGCCGACAATCATGCCCTGGTAGACCTCTGTGCCCGGAGTCACAAAGATCTCTCCCCGCTCCTGCAGGTTGAAGATGGCGTAGCCGGTGGTTCTTCCCGGGCGGTCGGCAACCAGCGAACCGGTGGGCCGGATGGCAATATCACCCTGCCATTCGACATAGCCCTTGAACAGCGAGTTCATGATGGCCGTGCCTTTGGTATCGGTGAGCAGTTCGCTGCGCAGCCCGATCAGCCCGCGCGACGGAATGTGAAATTCGACCCGAACCCGTCCGGATCCGTTATTCACCATCCGCGTCATCTTACCCTTGCGGGTGCCGACGGCCTCCATCACGATTCCCACAAAGGGCTCCGGACAGTCGATCACCAGCAGTTCGAAGGGTTCGTGCAGCCTGCCGTCAACCTGCCGGGTCAGTATCTCCGGCTTCCCTGCGGCCAATTCGTATCCTTCCCGCCGCATCATCTCGATCAGGATCGCGAGTTGCAGCTCCCCGCGTCCCATCACCTTGAAGGAGTCCGGACCCCCGGCCTCTTCCACTTTGATCGAGACGTTGGTGAGCAATTCCTTGTTCAACCGGTCACGGAGGTTGCGTGAGGTAACAAACTGCCCTTCCCGGCCGGCAAACGGCGACGTATTGATGGTGAACGTCATCGCTATGGTCGGCTCATCGATCTGCACGCGCGGCAGCGGCTTCGGGGCTTCGGCGCTGGTGATGGTATCGCCGATGGTGATGCCCTCCACCCCGGCAATCGCCAGGATGTCGCCCGGCCGGCCGATGGTCTCGTCCACCCGTTTCAGGCCTTCGAAGGAGTAAAGCTTGGTGATTTTCGTTTTCTGTATTGTTCCGTCAAGTTTTGCCACAGCGACTTCATCGCCATGCCGAAGCGTGCCGTTGAAGACGCGGCCAATGGCCAGGCGGCCGAGATAGTCGCTGTAGTCCAGGTTGGCCACGAGCAACTGTAAAACCTCATCGCTATCTCCCGGCGGTGGCGGAATGTGCTTGAGAATGGCGTCAAACAGCGGCCTCAGATCCTGGGACGCATCCTCGGGCGCCAGCTTTGCAATACCGGCTTTGGCGTGGGTGTAGATGATGGGGAAATCGAGTTGGTCTTCGGTGGCGTCCAAATCGATAAACAGATCGTAAACTTCGTTTAGAACCTCCTGAATCCGCGCGTCGGGCCGGTCGATCTTATTGATGACCAGGATAGGCGGCAGTTTGGCTTCGAGCGCCTTGGAGAGCACGTAACGGGTCTGCGGAAGCGGTCCTTCGCTGGCGTCGACCAGCAGCATTACTCCATCCACGATTTTGAGCGCGCGCTCCACCTCGCCGCCAAAGTCACTGTGGCCGGGCGTGTCGACGATATTGATCTTGACGCCGTGGTAGCGCACGCCGGTGGTCTTGGCGAGAATCGTAATTCCGCGCTCGCGCTCCAGATCGTTGGAGTCCATCACCCGCTCGGCAACGACTTCGTTCTGGTGAAAAATTCCGCTTTGTTTCAGCAAAGCGTCCACAAGTGTGGTCTTGCCATGATCGACATGAGCGATGATGGCGATGTTTCGAGTACTTTCGGTTCGGATGAAATTCTCCCGGTGGCGCCCATCTTGGGGCGGAATGGTAGGGACGGGCAGATTCGAACTGCCGGCCTGCCGCTTAGGAGGCGGCCGCTCTATCCATCTGAGCTACGTCCCCGGTTCTTCTTAATTCTACCAGCGCTTCAGGCCTTTCCTGGCGATATCCTTGCGATAGTGGGCGCCGTCGAAGTGAATCCGCTCCACGGCACGATAAGACTTTTCGATCGCCGACTGCAGGGTAGCTCCCGAGGCGGTCACGCCGAGCACCCGCCCGCCGGCCGTGCGCAGGCGGGATGCTTCCAGTGTCGTTCCGGCATGAAAGACAGTGGCGCCCGCGGCGGAAGCATCCGGCAGTCCGGTGATAATATCGCCCGTGCGGACCTTGCCCGGATAACCATGCGCACTCATAACGACACAGACCACCGGATCCGGCTTCCACTTGATGGGCGCCTCCTTCAGCCGCCCCTCGGTGGACGCAAGCAGTGTCTGGGCCAGGTCGCTCTTGGCGCGGTAGAGCAGTGCCTGTGCCTCCGGATCGCCCAGCCGGACGTTGAACTCCAGGACCTTGGCTCCATCGGCCGTCATCATCAGGCCCGCATAGAGAAAACCGGTGAAGCCAGTCTGATGGAGAATTGGGTAGATGACCGTGTCCAGAATCTGGGATGTCTGCTCCGGAGTCAGGATGCGGCTATCACAGTAGGCACCCATTCCGCCGGTGTTGGGGCCCGTATCGCCGTCACAGACCGCTTTGTGATCCTGGGTGGGCTCCAGCACTTCGGCGTACTGTCCATCGCATAAGGCAATGAAAGAGACTTCCTCACCCTGGAGAAACTCCTCAATCACCACCCGCTGTCCGGCGGCGCCCACCAGTTGCCCCGAGAAGAGGTGTTGAAGGGTGTTTTCGGCATGCGCGCGGTCGGGCGAGATCACCACGCCTTTCCCAGCGGCGAGGCCGTCCGCCTTGAGGACCACCGGAAACGTAAACCGGGCCAGTTCCCGCGCCGCGGATTCGTAGTCTTCAGCCACGGCATAGCGCGCGGTAGGGATGCCGCACTGCTGCATCATTTGCTTCGAGAAGACCTTGGAGCCCTCCAACCGAGCCGCCTCCGCGCTCGGACCGATGATCTTCCTGCCGCCGGCGCGAAACTGATCGGCGATGCCGGCGACCAACGGTACTTCCGGTCCCACCACGGTCAAGCCGATGTTCAGCCGTTCGGCCAGGGCAAGGTAATCTCCGGTAGGCGGCAGGCAGTCGGCCACATCCGACATACCCGGATTTCCTGGGCAGGCAAAGACTTTCCTGACGGACGGACAGTGCGCCAAGTGCCAGGCGAGCGCATGCTCGCGACCTCCGCTGCCGATGACGAGAACCCTCATGGGAGGTCTCCGAGGTGCAATCGAGTCATAGAGATACAATGATAACAATGGCACGAAGCTACGACGTAATCGTGATCGGTGCGGGGCACGCCGGTTGCGAAGCGTCGCGGGCCTCCTCCCGGATGGGAATGAAGACCGCGATGATCACGATGAACCTGGATCTGATCGCGCAAATGTCCTGTAATCCGGCGATTGGCGGTATCGCAAAGGGTCACCTGGTACGCGAGATCGACGCTCTTGGCGGCCTGATGGGAGAGGTAACCGATGCCGCCGGTATTCAATTCCGCTTGTTGAACACCAGCCGCGGACCGGCAGTCTGGTCACCCCGCGCGCAATGCGACAAGAAGCAGTACCGCATCCGCATGCGGGAGATGCTGGAGCAGGAACCGAATCTGCGCATTCTCCAGGCGGAGGTCGAGTCGATCCTCATCAGCGGCGAAGGAAACCGGCGCGTGGCACGCGGCGTCCGCCTGCGGGATGGGCGCGAATTGCACGCGCTGGCAGTGATTGTCACCACGGGAACGTTCCTCAATGGATTGGCTCATATCGGCGAACAGAAGGTGAGTTGTGGACGCAGCGGCGAAGCGCCTTCCAATCTGCTGGGTGCGCAGCTTCGCACGCTGGGTCTCGAGTGGACGCGATTGAAGACCGGAACGCCGCCCCGGCTCGACGGGCGCACAATCGATTGGGAACGGTTTGAGGAGCAGCCCGGCGACGCCCAGCCGGTTCCGTTTTCATTCCTTACCGAGAAAATCGACCGCCGTCAGGTGCCCTGCCATATCGCCTATACGAGCGAGGCTACCCGGCAGGCGGTTCTGGAGAACATCCATCGCTCACCGCTGTTTAGCGGTCAGATTGAAGGACTCGGCCCCCGTTACTGCCCGTCGCTTGAAGATAAGTTCGTCAAATTTCCGGATAAGCCACGGCACCAGATCTTTCTGGAGCCCGAGGGCCTGGACACTTACGAAGTCTACGTCAACGGCATGTCCACCAGCATGCCGATCGACGTCCAGGCGGCAATGGTGGCTTCGATTCCCGGCCTGGAGGACGCCGAGATGCTGCGACCGGGTTATGCCATCGAGTACGACGCCATCGACGCTCGCGAGCTCTCTCATTCACTTGAAGTTAAGGCCATTTCGCAACTTTATCTGGCGGGACAGATCAACGGCACCTCGGGTTACGAAGAGGCGGGCTGTCAGGGCCTGCTGGCGGGAGCGAATGCAGCGCTCGCCATCCAGGGCCGGCGACCGCTGGTAATTGGCCGCGATCAGGGATATTGCGGCATTCTGGTCGATGACCTGATCACCAAAGGCGCCGACGAGCCCTATCGGATGTTCACCTCGCGGGCCGAGTACCGTCTGAATCTTCGGGTGGACAACGCGGACGCCAGGCTGACCCCAATTGGACGGGAGGCGGGTCTGGTGGATGACCGGCGGTGGGGCGTGTTTCAGGCCAAGGAAGCCGAAAAGATGCGCCTCATCGCGTATCTTTCCACCACCAGGGCCACAGCGGAGATCGTGCCGGAAGCCGGCGCGGAACGGCCGTTGCTCCAGGAATGGCTGCGCCGGCCGGGCGCGTCGTTGGCATCGATCAGCAGGGCGGTCTCGGGGGCGCTCGGCCTCGCGTCCTTGAACGGCGCGGCAACCACTGTGGAAACCGAAATCAAGTATGCCGGCTACATCGCTCAGCAGGATCGGCAGATGCGGAAGGCAAAAGATTCCGCGCGCCGGTCGATTCCGCTGGACTTCCGATATCAAGGTATCCCGGGCCTCTCGCGAGAGATCGCCGGAAAGTTAGAACGCGTCCGCCCGCTTACGCTGGGACAGGCGGCGCGGATTCCCGGCGTTACGCCGGCCGCTATTTCGGTATTGGACGTCTATCTGTCAGTGGCCCGCTCTCATGGATCTGTCTGAATTCAATCTGGCGATTTCGACCGCATTTGGAGGAACGGCTCCCTGTTCCTCGGAGGTCGTAGCGTTGCTGTTTCATCACTTTGAGTTGCTTCGGCTATGGAACCGGCGGCTCAATCTCAGCTCGATTCGGGATGACAGGGAGATCGTGCTGCGTCACTACGCGGAATCTCTTTTTCTCGGCCTTCATCTTCCCAGGGATGTGCGATCCATTGCCGATGTGGGCTCCGGCGCCGGATTCCCCGGGTTGCCGGTGGCGTTCCTGCGCCCAGAGATCAAAGTTTCCCTGATCGAGTCGCATCAACGCAAGGCCGTTTTTCTGCGCGAGGCGACGCGAGGGGTTAAAAATGTCCGGGTTTTCGCCGGCCGCGCCGACCAACTCGGCGAATCGTTCGACCTGCTGATCTCGCGCGGTGTTTCGGCGCGAGACCTTGCGACGCTATTTCCGGCTATTGCTACTCGATTCGCGGTGTTGGCTGGAGCGGAGTTTTTCGCCGAGACCGAGACACTGGAACGAATTCCTTTGCCGTGGGGGGAACGGCGGTTCCTCCATACCGGCTCGATGGTTCCACGTGGAACATTGAAGCGGTAAGCGAACTCCCGGCAATGTTTCACGTGGAACATCACCCCCCTCGTGCTACGATAAGACTTCCTCCAGGAGCATCTTCCCTTGGGTAAGACCATCGCCGTCGCCAACCAGAAGGGGGGCGTGGGCAAAACAACAACTGCCATCAACCTCGCCGCCTCGCTCGCCGCCAACGACCTCCAGGTCCTTCTCCTCGATGCCGACCCGCAGGGTAATTCCACTACCGGCTTAGGTGTCGCAAAAGATGGCGGACGCCCGACCCTCTATGACGCCCTGCTCGCTGGCGTCCCTTTGACGGAGATTACCGTCAAGCTGGATTTCGACGGCCTGGACCTCGCGCCCGCCGACCGAAATCTCGTCGGAGCCAACCTCGAACTGGCCGACTTCCCGCAACGCGAATTCCAACTCCGGAAATCCGTCGACGCCATTCGCGACAAGTACGATTACATTCTCATCGACTGTCCACCGGCGCTCGACCTGCTCACGCTCAACGCCCTGGTGGCGGCAGACTCCGTCCTCATCCCCATCCAATGTGAGTTCTTCGCGCTGGAAGGGATTTCACAGCTTCTCGACACCGTCGACCGCATCCGTACCTCATTCGGCCACCAACTTCAGATCGAGGGCGTACTTTTGACCATGTACGATGACCGGACGGTCCTCACCCGCCAGGTTGCTCAGGACCTGAAAGCCTTCTTCGGCGACGATGTCTTTCACACTGTGATTCCCCGCAGTGTGCGGCTCGCCGAAGCGCCCAGCTACGGAAAGCCCATTCTCACCTACGACGTCCGCTCAAAAGGCGCCGAGAGCTACATTAAGCTTGCCAAGGAGATTCTTGCCCATGACCAAACAACCCGAAACCACGCGCAAAGCCCTCGGTAAAGGACTCTCCGCCCTGCTGCCCGCCCGTCCGGCACCTCCGGCCGCCGTAACGCCGGAACCTTCCGCCGAAACGGTCACGCGGATCGCCATCGATCAAATCGATCCTAATCCGCTTCAGCCCCGGTCCCAGTTTCAGCCCGAAAGCCTGCACGAGCTTGCTCAGTCGATTGAGTCGAATGGCATTATTCAGCCGCTCGTCGTCCGCAAGTCCGGCTCGCGCTTCCAATTGATCGCCGGAGAGCGGCGCTGGCGAGCAGCCAAGTTGGCCGGCCTCACCCGCGTTCCGGTAGTCTTACAGGATTTTCCCGAGGACCGCTTACTGGAAATCACCCTCATCGAGAATATCCAGCGCGAGGATCTCAACCCCATCGAGGTAGCGCACGCCTTTCAACGCCTGGCCAAGGATGCCAACCTCAGCCACGAAGAGATTGGCCAGCGCACCGGCAAAGACCGCGCTACCGTCACCAACACGCTTCGGCTGCTGCGGCTTCCCCAATCCGTCCAGCAATTGCTCTCGGAACGGCGTCTCTCCATGGGACACGCCCGCGCCATCGCCGGCCTCTCAACCCCGGAACTTCAGCAAGACGTTGCCGCCAAGACCATCTCACAAGCTCTGTCAGTGCGCCAGGTTGAGCGGATGATCGCCCGCATGGCCGCCTCTCCGACACCATCGTCCACCGACAAACAGCCGCCCACCGTTGATCCGAACGTCCGCGCGGCAATCGACCGGCTGGAAAGCGCGCTCGGCACGCGGGTTCGCCTTGTCGAGAAATCGGCCGAGCGGGGCCGCTTTGAAATCGAATACTATTCCGCCGACGAGCGGGACCGTATCTTCTCGCTGATTGCTGGTGAGGATGGCAACTGAGGCATGGTGCCGGCGGCTGGAGTCGAACCAGCGACCTACGGATTATGAGACCGTCGCTCTAACCACCTGAGCTACGCCGGCGCAACTTCCAGGGTATGAGACCCCGGGTACTACTGTCAATCTGGCCCCTCCGTACTGGCATAAATGCCCATTCTACCGTTCCGATTTTGCTTGACACCGGGCGCATCCAGGCCCATATTAGGGGTAGAGATTGGAGCTGATTCAGCCACTGATCTCAGCATTAAGTTAAGCAGGAGGACGTCCATAGAAAACGCTCAATATTGGGCGGCTACCGGCTTCCCAAGCTGACTGTCTGCCACCTGAAACGCTGATTGGATCTCACCAAGATCCTAAGCGCGCGGTATCTGCACCGCTCTTCGTAGGACGCGCAGGCAGAAGTGTGATACTCGCGGGCGTGAAGTGTACGATCCGTGAGATGAATCACATCAGCGGGAGCCGGCGGCCGCCTTACGTATTTTCAGCCTTCCATTTGACACTCTTCAGCGCCCTCCAGTAGATTCGTGATAGTGCTCCGCTTCGCCACCCGAGGTAAACCCCGGTGACCGTCGTCGATTTCGAGAATGTCTCGAAGTCCTATCCTATCTATTTGTCGCCGGGCGATCGTCTTAAAGAACTGGCTACCATCAACCGCTATTCTTTCCACACGGACTTCTGGGCCCTGCGCGACATCAGCTTTCAGATCCGCCGCGGTGAAACGTTTTGCATTATCGGGGAAAACGGATCCGGAAAGAGTACCCTTCTCCAGTTGATCGCCGGCATTCTTCATCCCTCCGCCGGACGCCTCCGCGTCTCCGGCCGCGTCTCTGCCCTGCTTGAACTGGGCGCTGGCTTCAACCCCGAATTCTCCGGCCGTGACAATATCTACCTCAATGGCGCCATCCTCGGCCTCTCAGCCAAACAGATTGACGCCCGCTATCAGCAAATTGAGAGTTTTGCCGAAATCGGCGACTTCATCAACCGCCCGGTGAAGACCTACTCCAGTGGCATGGTGGTACGTCTTGCCTTTTCCGTAGCCATCCATGTGGACCCGGAAATCCTGCTTGTCGACGAAGCCCTTGCCGTCGGGGACATTTATTTCCGCCAGCGCTGCATGCGTAAGGTTCATGAGCTCCGCGGCAACGGCGTCACGATTCTGTTCGTCTCCCACGCCATCGGCGATGTCAAACAAGTCGGCGACCGCACAGTCTGGCTCGAAAACGGCCGCATCCGCGACATCGGCGCGACGGACCTGATCGTTGCCAAGTATCTGGCGGCAATGGTTCAAAAGGATTCCGCCTACATCGAGACTCGCCATGTCCCGGGTGCCGGCGGCGCGGCGGCCACGATCATAGCGCCGGAAATCGTCGAGCAGATTCCCAACATCGACCATCGCTACGGCGACGGCCGGGCGCGTATTCTCGGCATCGCCATCGTCGATGCCAGCGGCGCGCCCCTGCCGGTGCTTGAACCCGGGGCCCAGGTTGTCGTCCGCATCAGCGCCGTCGCGTCGGAATACATCGCCGTCCCCAATCTCGGCTTCATGCTGCGCAACCACCTCGGAGTCGATTTCGCCGGCACCAATACTCTCCGCGAGGGCGTCGAGATTCCGCCCATGCAGCCCGGAGACATCTATACCGTCGATTTCCACGTCCAACTGCCCGAACTCTACCCCGCGCATTTCTCCTTTTCGCCGGCCATCGCCGACGGAACGCTGCACAACTACGTCATGTGCGATTGGATCGACAACGCCATCACCCTCCAGATGGGGCATGCCGAAGGGCAAGTCTATGGGTATCTTCATATGCCTTGCCGGGTCGAAGTCAATGCACGGCTCGGCTCAACCGCGGCGCCCAAGCCCGCCGGAGAAGTGGCGTGAAGGAATTCACCGGCGAGCGGGTCATTCCCGGAGAAGTGGATCCCGACCTCTGGAACGAACATCTGGCGCGCTATGCATTCGCCGCCAGACTGGCGTCCTGGAAACGAGTGCTTGAGATCGCCTGTGGCACTGGCTATGGAACTTCTTACCTGGCGCCGGAAACTCGTTCCATCATTGGCCTCGATCTATCCCACGAGGCAACACTGTACGCAACATCACATTTTTCTGCGGAGAATCTTCGGTACCTGACTGCCTCGGCTGCCGCTCTCCCCTTCCCCAACCACTCGTTTGACCTGGTCATCGCTTACGAAGTGATTGAGCACCTTTCCGACTGGAACCTTCTTCTCACCGAAGCGCACCGCGTTCTGCGGCCCGGCGGACAACTGGTTCTCTCCACGCCGAACAAGGATTACTACGCCGACTCGCGAAAGCAATCCGGCCCGAATCCTTACCACCTGCACGAATTTACATATTCCGAGTTCCGCAACGCGCTCGAAGCCGTCTTCCCACACGTTTCTCTGTTTCTGCAAAACCACGCCGACGGAATCGTCTTTCACCCGATTACCCCAAGCGCCGCCGCATCGATCCATCTGGAAACTTCCACGGCAGATCCAGCGACGGCACATTTCTTCCTTGCGGTCTGCGCCAACGCTCCGCAGACGGGCGCCCCGGCTTTCGTTTACCTCCCCACCGCGGCCAACGTCCTGCGGGAGCGCGAACTTCACATCGAGCGGCTTGAGGGCGAACTCGCCCTCAAGGATTCCTGGCTGAGCCGCACCAAAGCCGAGCACGAGAAGATGGTTGCCCTGTTCCGGGAACAGAACGACGCCCTGGAGGCTTCTAACCGGTGGTCAGCCAAGGTTAAGGCCGAACTGCAGGCAACCGGCGAGGTGCTTGAGGCCAAGCAAGCCGAGCTGGCGGCCCTCCACCAGGAAGGTCAGCGAATGGCCGCCGGCTACGAAGAGGCCATCGCCCTGCTCAAGCAGGACAACGCCGAAAAGGTGAGTTGGGCCACCCGTACCGAAGAGCATCTCGCGGCCAAGTCCATCGAACTCAGCCACTCGGTCGATCTGCTGCACGAGGCCGAACGAACCATTGAAGAACGTACCACCTGGGCCCGGAATCTCGACCGTGAGATTGCCGAGCTACGCGACGAACTAGCCCGTATTCATCACTCACGCTGGACCCGTCTCGGACGCATTCTCCGCCTTGCGCCGGGTGTTGGGAAGCAGTGAAATGAGACTTCTGTGGCGCGTCCTTAAGAACCTACCGCTCATCATCTTTTCTCCCCTGCTGTTTGTCATTCCGGCCGTCACTCTGCTGATGGCAGACATCTTCTCTCTGTTCAGCCGCCGGAAGACGGCCACCTGGGATACGGTGCCGTCATTGAACTCGGTGTCGGTGGTCATCCCTACCTGGAACGGCAGGGACCTGCTCGAAAAATATCTTCCTTCCGTGGTTGAGGCCCTCAGCGGCAATCCCCACAACGAAGTGATCGTGGTAGATAACCATTCCAGCGACGGCACGGCCGAGTACCTTCTTTCGCGCCACCCGGGCGTCCGCGTTCTCGAGATGCGGCGCAACTACGGTTTCGGCGGAGGATCGAACGCCGGCATTCGTGCTGCCCGCAATGACGTCGTCATTCTCCTTAACAACGATATGCGCGTCGACCCCGGATTTGCCGAACCGCTACTCGACGGCTTCCGCGACGATAAGAAGGTATTTGCGGTCTCCTGCCAGATCTTCTTTTCCGACCCCGGCCGCGTCCGTGAAGAGACCGGGCTGACGGAAGGTTGGTGGGAGAACGGCACGCTACGCGTCCGCCATCGCGATGATCCCGAAGTGACTGGCCTTTACCCCTGCTTTTACGGCGGCGGCGGCTCCTGCGCCTTCGACCGCCGCAAATTTCTCGAGCTCGGCGGCTTCGATTCCATCCTCACGCCCTTTTACCTGGAGGATACGGACCTCGGTTACATGGCCTGGAAGCGCGGCTGGAAGGTCCTTTATCAACCCGCCAGTATCGTTTACCACGAGCATCGCGGCACCATCGGCCGCCGTTACAGCAGCAGCTACATCGAGGGAATCCTCAAGAAAAATTTCATTCTCTTTGTCTGGAAGAATATCCACGATTGGCGGATGCTGGCTTCAAACTTCGTTCACCTCGCGTTTGCTTCGCTCGTCAGCATCCTGCTGGGCGACACCGCCGGCCGTCCCAATCTCGCGGCGATGTTCAAAGCCGTGCGAGCCCTACCGGCGGTGGTTCGGACCCGCCGGCGCGCTACCCTGCTCTCGGTGATTGACGACCGGGAGGCCTTCCGCCGCCCGCTGGCGGGATACTTTCGAGACCGTTTCGGGTCGTTTGCGGCGGCGCCTGAGAAACCAACGGTCTTGTTTGTCAGCCCGTACGCCGTGTGTCCCCCTACACACGGCGGCGGCGTCTTTATGTATCAAACGATCAGGGAACTCGCCCAGCGAACGAATCTCCACTTGATCATTCTGCTCGATTACGACTCGGAGGCCGCCGCGCACGAGGAACTTCGTCCCATCTGCCTCTCCCTGCGGCTGATCGTCCGGTCCACCCACGTCCACACCCCGGCGGCTTCCATCAAGCCCCACGCCATTCACGAATTCTGCAGCCGCGACCTGCAGTGGACCATCCACCGCGGCATCTTCCAGTACCAGGTTGACGTCCTGCAACTGGAGTATCTGGTTCTCGGCCAATATGCCGCCGAGTTCCGGCACCTGGCCTGCATGCTATTCGAGCACGACGTCTATTTCCAGTCCATCGCCCGCCGGCTCAGACGCACCGGAAATCCCCTCAAGCAGCCGAAAGCCTCCTATGAATACCTCCGCGCGCTGCGCTACGAGTTGAGGCTGCTGCCCCGGTTGGATCGCATTCAAGTCTGTAGCCGGGCCAATCAGACCTATCTTGAAAGCTTTCTCCCTCAAATCAAAGGCCGCATTGACGCGGGCCTGCGCGCCGGCATCGAGACGTCGCGCTACAGCTTCAAACCCGGCGGGCGCGAACCGGGCACGCTCCTCTTTCTCGGGAGCTTCCGCCACCAGCCGAATCAAGAGGCGATTACCTGGTTTCTGCGCCATGTGTGGCCCCGTATCCGCGCGGCTCAACCCGATGTCAGGCTGATCGTGATCGGCTCGGATCCGCCGCCGCGCCACTCCCTGCCCGGTGACGCCGAGGGTGTCCAACTGCGAGGCTTTGTCGACGACATTCGCGAGCCGCTTGCACGCTATGCGGTTTTCATTTGTCCCATTCTTACCGGCTCAGGCGTCCGCGTGAAACTACTTGAGGCGTTTGCCGCCGGCATTCCGTCCGTTTCAACCGCACTGGGCGCCGAGGGCCTTACCGCAACTTCGGGTGATATTTGCCGCCTGGCCGACGATCCGGACGCCTTCGCCCGCGAAACCATTGAACTGCTCTCTAATCCCGCCGGCGCCGCCGCGATGGCGGAACGGGCGCGAGCCTATGTGGTTGCTGAGAGGGACCTGACCGCGATGACCGGCGAGCTGGTCGCCAGCTACCAATCGACTTTGGCCGCCAAGCGCTCTACGGCTTTTGAGGCTCTGTCATCTCACGCTTGAGGCGCAGAATGACTTTCTCGGCCAGCCCATCCATCTGCTTCGGCCGTGTGTCTTTAGGCCGCCCGAACGTCGACCAGAGGATCAGCCGGGACTCGCGCCCAACCAGATAAATGTTCCCCCGTCCACCGCCGAAGGAACGTGCCGCAGGAGCGGCGGTGGTTCCGGTTACCGCCGCTGCCGGGGAATTCGAAGCCGAATCCGCGTCCGCATCCTGCTTTGCTTTCTCCGCCGGGGCTTTCTTCGTCTCGGGCAGCAGTTCAGCCACCCGGCCTTCAAACTCCGCGCCGACACGGTCGGTAAAGAAGGCGTCGGCTCGGGCCGGATCGGTCGTCACCCGGTAGATGCCAAAAGCAGTCAGCCAGTTTGCCAGATACTGATCGAGACCATTCGCCATCGGCAACAGGTAAACCGTATGCACCTTCACCAGTTCCGCCCGATTCACCGGCTCGCCGGCCGCCATCGCCAGCGTCGCAACCGCAACCAATGCAAGGCACTTCATCGCACCACCATCATACCTCCCACCGCAAAATCAGCGTTTTATCGCGCCATCGGAAACAGCGTGGTGCGTGAAATTGCGTATTTGACCGCGCCCGCTCCGGCACAAATCCCTTGCGCCGCCTCAGTAAATGGGTGAAAACACGCCTTTTCTCTGAATTTGTCCACTTTGGTCATAATCGTGCATTTTCAGACACAGCATTCTGGAAAGGGAATGGGTCAATGGCCAAAGGCGTAGTAACCATAACCGTGGAACGATGTAAGGGTTGTGGTTTTTGTGTTGAGTTTTGCCCCACCAGGGTCTTAGCGCTTTCCTCCGCGTTCAATTCGAAAGGTTATCATCCCCCTCACGTCGTGGCGGCTGAGAAGTGCAGTGGTTGCGACCTGTGCGGCATGTACTGCCCCGACTTCGCAATCTACGGAGCCCGCATCAACGGCGGCGCGAGGGGAGACGCCCATGCAGAGTGATCCGAGGGGAGTGCTCACCGGCACGCACTTCCTCGATGGCGACCATGCCTGCTGTGAAGGTGCCCTGGCCGCCGGCGCCCGTTTCGCTTCCGGCTATCCCATTACGCCTTCCACCGAAGTTGTCGAACGTTTTGCGGCACGCATCCCCACCGTGGGCGGGACGTTTATTCAAATGGAAGACGAACTCGCGGCGTCGATTACCTTGCAGGGCGCCGTTTGGGGGGGAGCCAAGGCGTTCACCGTCACTTCCGGCCCAGGCTTCTCGCTGATGATGGAGCACGTGGGTTACGCCGTGATGACCGAAACGCCCTGTGTATTCGTGAACGTCCAACGCGGCGGACCCTCCACCGGCCTGCCTACCCTGCCCGCCCAGGCCGACATGATGCAGGCCCGTTGGGGCTCCCACGGCGACTACCAGATCATCGCCCTCTGCCCGAAGTCCCCCCAGGAGTGCTTCGACCTCACCATCACCGCGTTCAATCTGGCCGAGCAATACCGCACGCCCGTCTTCGTAATGATGGACGAGTGCGTGGGCCATATGACCGAGAAGGTCATCATCCCGCCCGCCGGGCAGATCGAGATCACGCCGCGCCGCTATACCACCGCCGCGCCCGATCAGTTCCAGCCGTACGCCACCGGCTCGGACCTGGTTCCCGACGTTCCGCCGATCGCCTCCGGCTACAGTTTCCATATCACCGGCCTGACGCATGATGAACGCGGTTACCCATCGATGACACCAGAGACGCAGGATCATCTGGTTCGGCGCCTGCAAGACAAAATTCTGAATGCGGTCGAAAAGATCACCCTGACCGAAGAAGAAAACCTTAACGATGCCGAAGTCGTGGTCGTCTCCTACGGAATCACCTCCCGGGTCGCCCAGCGCGCCATCGACCTGGCCCGGGCCAAGGGGATTCGCGCCGGCAAGCTGCGATTGATCACCGCCTGGCCTTTTCCGGACTTCAAGTTCCGTGCGCTGGCCTCAAACGGAGTCCGCGCATTCGTTGTTCCGGAACTGAATCTGGGTCAAATGGCGCGTGAAGTTCAGCGCGCAGCGGGCGGCCAGAGCCGCGTCATCCCCGTCACGCACGCCGGCGGCAATGTACATCAGCCCGAGCAGATTCTCCGGGCAATCGAAGAGGCCCTACTCTAATGGCAACCACCATCGACGTTCCCGTCCCGGGAAATCTTGTCGAACCCTTCCTACGCTCCGAACGCATTCCCCATATCTGGTGTCCTGGCTGCGGAATCGGGACTACGGTCAACTGTTTCGCCCGCGCCCTGCTGAACACGAAGAAGGATCTCCGCAAGGTGGCCGTCGTGTCCGGCATCGGCTGCACCGGCCGGGTGGCCGGCTATGTCAAGCTCGATTCGTTCCACACCACCCACGGCCGCGCCATTCCGTTCGCCACCGGGCTTAAGCTCTCAAGGCCGGACATCGACGTGGTCGTCTACTCCGGAGACGGCGACCTGTTCGCGATCGGCGGCAACCACCTGATCCATGCCGCCCGGCGCAATATCAACCTCAAGGTCATCTGCGTCAACAACCTGATCTACGCCATGACCGGCGGCCAGACCGGACCGGCCACGCCGGAAGATGCCATCACCGCCACGGCACCCTTCGGCGCCTATGAGCCGGCCTTTAACATGCCGCAACTGGTGGAAGCCGCCGGCGCGTCCTATGTGGCCCGCTGGACCACCTACCACGTGAAACAACTCGAACGCTCCATGACCGAAATGCTCAGCCATGACGGCTTCAGCTTTATCGAGGTGCTCTCGCCCTGCCCCACGCTCTACCAGCGCCGCAACAAGATGGGCGACGGTCTGGACGCCATGAAGTTCTACAAGGAAAAGAGCAAGGTTCGCCACGGCGCCCCCACCAGTGAGATCGGCCTTACCCGCGACGGCGAGATCGTCGTCGGTAAGTTCGTCGATCGCCAGCGCCCCGACTATGTCGAACTGATGCGCCGGCAACTGCGCGAGCACCTGGGCGAACGATTCATCAACGACGGAGTCCCCACATGCTGCTAACCGAAATTCGGATCGCCGGATTCGGCGGCCAGGGTGTGATCCTGGCCGCCAGTGTCATCGGCAAGGCAAAGTCCATCTTTGAGGGAGGCTTCGCCACGATGACCCAGAGCTTCGGGCCTGAGGCCCGTGGCGGAGCCTGCAGTGCCCAGGTCATTCTTTCCGACAACCCGATCCTCTATCCTTACGTCACTCGGCCCGACGTCCTGATCACGATGTCGCAGGAAGCCTTCACGCGCTTCAGCCCCGAACTGAAGCCCGGCGGGATCCTGATTGTCGAGCACGACCTCGTGCGGATCACCACCCTTTCCGGCGACGTCCGTGTCTACAGCGTCCCGGCCACCCGCCTGGCTGAAGAACTGGGCCGCAAGATGGTCCTGAACATCGTCATGACCGGCTTTTTCGGGGCAGTCACCCAACTGGCCGATGAGGATAGCTTGCGTAAAGCAGTAGCCGACTCGGTGCCCGCAGCGTTCCGTGAATTGAACCGTAAGGCATTCGACAATGGCTACAAATACGGTATCAACCTGCTGGAACGGTTGGCGGACTCCCCCAACGGGGAAGCCGACGAGCTGATCTCGCTACTTGAAGTCTGAACGTTTGAATGCCCGTGAAACCGAAGGCCTGCCCTACAATGAAAGGTACTTACCTGCTGCCGATTCATGTACAAAGGCCTCCAGATCACCGTCATCATCCCCTGCCTGAACGAGGAGCAAGGTATCGAGCAGGTTCTCATCCGCATGCCGTCGTTCGTGGATGAGATCATCGTCGTCGATAATAATTCCACGGACCGCACCGCCGACGTAGCTCGGCGCCTTGGCGCGAAAGTAATTCGTGAAACAGTTCGAGGCTACGGCCGGAGTTACAAGAAAGGATTCGCCGAAGCCTGTGGCGATGTCATTGTCACTCTCGACGGCGACCACAGCTACCCGCCCGATGCCATCTCCTACCTGCTCGAAGCCTTCCTGCACTTGAAAGCTGATTTTCTCAATGCTTCGCGGTTCCCGGTGCGCGATCGCGCCTCCATGAGCCTCAAGCATCATCTTGGCAACCTGGTTCTTTCGCTGGCCCTGTCCGTTCTCTACTTTCGCTGGGTTCGCGACTCCCAATCCGGCATGTGGGTCTTCCGGCGCTCCATCCTGGAGCACATGAATCTGGAGTCCGACAGCATGGCTTTCTCCGAAGAAATCAAAATTGAAGCCCTGCGCAACCCGAAGGTCCGCTTCGAGGAGATTTCCATTCTTTATTCGTCTCGCCTGGGTGAAATCAAACTCAATCCCTGGCGGGACGGCATGTACAATCTGTACTTTCTCGCGCGGAAGCGCTTCGGACGGCGGTCCTGAACCGTGTCCATGGAAGACAACAAGGTCACGGCGGTGATACCAAACTGGAACCGCCGCGCTCTCGTTGAACGTTTAGTGAAACAATTATCGGCTCAGAGCTATCCAATCGAGGAGATTCTCGTCGTCGATAACGGTTCATCGGATGGCTCGCCGGAAGCCGCCGAAAGGCTCGGCTGCCGCGTCCTGCGGCTGGAAAGCAACTGTGGCTTTGCCCACGCAGTCAACTTAGGAATTCGAAACGCTATTTCCGGTTGGGTGGCGATACTCAATAACGATGTGGAGGTTCCCTCGGGGTGGCTCGAGCAGATGATGACAGCGGCCGCGAATTCACCCGGCGTCAGTTATGCCGCCGGCAAACTGTTCCGGCGCGGTTCCACGACGATCGACGCGACCTTCGATCTTATCGCCCGGTCCGGATGCGCCTGGCGGGCGGGAAATGGCCGGGTGGATTCCACGGCTTGGAATCGTCCCCGGCGGGCTCCGATTCTGCCTCTGACCGCGGCGCTCTGCCGCCGCAATCTGTTCGATCGTGTCGGTTACCTGGATGAGCAGTTTGAATCCTATCTGGAAGATGTCGACTTCGGCATTCGGTGCGCTCTTCATGGCGAACAGGGTTTGTACGTACCCTCCGCAGCGGGATGGCACGAGGGTAGCGCGACCCTCGGTGTGTGGCATCAGGACACAGTGCGCCGCATATCCCGCAATCAGGTTCTGCTCGTCGCTAAGCATTACCCCAACAACTGGATACGATGGTATGGGTGGCCGGTTTTGGTAGGCCAGTTGCTTTGGGGATTAGTGGCAGCCAGACATGGATGTGCCGGATCGTTCCTGCGAGGAAAACTCGAGGGCATCCGGCTCTGGCGCAAGGTCCGGCATCCGCAGACAGACCATGAGCGGTTCAGGCGGTTTATTGAACAAAGCGAACGGCAGATTCGCGAGTTAGGGACCGAGACGGGGTTCGACCGTTATTGGCGGGTGTATTTTTCTCTGACATGAACGATGTCGGCGTGGCCATCGTGGCCTTCAATTCCGATCAGGTGATCGGCAAGTGTCTTGACGCTTGCCTCGCGCACGGTCTTTCGCGCATCGTCGTTATCGATAACGCGAGCGATGACTCCACACGCCTGGCTGTTCTGCGCCGCCCCGGCGTCCAATTGATATCGAACGCGTCCAATCACGGTTTTGCCGGCGGCGTCAACCAGGCGATGCGGATCCTTGATACTCCCCTGGTGTGGGTCTTGAATCCGGACGTCGTGATTCGGAATGGGCCTCATTCGCTGGCGCGGGAATTTGCCGACCCGGTGGTCGGCGCCGCCTGCGGTCTGCTTGAACATGAGGATGGACGGGCACAACGGGGCTTTACACTGCGTACGTTTCCCACTCCGGCGGCGCTCGCTTTTGAAGTTCTCGGCTGGAATCGCCTGTTTCCTTCGAACCCGGTAAACCGTTTGTACCGTTGTCTCGGCCTTCCCTTCGACTCGCCATGCGATGTCGAGCAACCGGCGGGAGCCTTTCTGCTGGTGCGTCGCGAAGCTTGGCAGAGGATCGGCGGCTTCGATGAACAGTTCACGCCGGTATGGTTTGAAGACGTGGACTTCTGCCTGCGATTGGCGCGTGGCGGCTACAGGATCCGTTTTTCGCCCGCCGTTCGAGCCCGGCATGCGGGTGGGCATTCGGTTGGGCAGGTATCACGAAAATGCCAACAACTATACTGGTATGGTAGCCTGCTAAGGTACGCCGCGAAGCATTTTCGCCCCGCAGGGAAGCGGGTTGTGTGCGCGGCGGTCGTCGTTGGGTCCGTGCCCCGCATGCTCGTCGGGGTGTTCCTCGAACGGAGTCTGGAGCCGCTGGCAGTTTTCGGAAATGTGATTCGGCTGGCGGGGCGATGCCTGTTTTCCGGTCGTATGGAGGACGCAGCGGTATCACGAGAGACCGGTGCGGCGGTAGGGTGACTAGCTCAAGATCGATGGTAAATTAACCAGTTCCACTTGCATGTCCTGCAAAGTCTCCGTCACGATAGTGACCTACAACAGCGGCCGCTTCATCAAGCGATGCCTTGAATCCGTGCTTGCGCAAAAATTCGCCAGCAAGGAGATTATCGTCATCGACAATGCCTCTACCGACGGCACTCAGGACATCCTCGAACAATTTGAGGATCGCTGCCAGATTTTCTATAACGACGAAAACGTCGGTTTTGCGGCAGCCCAGAACCAGGCCATCTCCGCTGCCCGTGGAGATTGGGTTCTAACCCTCAACCCGGATGTCCTGCTGCTGGCCGGCTTCATCCAGGCTCTGTTCGACGCCGGGCATGTGCATTCGCGCATCGGATCGGTCTGCGGTAAACTGCTCACCATTCGCGCCTCCTTCGACCTGCCGGATAAACCGCTGGTGGACTCCACCGGAATCTACTTTACGCCGATGTTGCGCCACCTCGACCGCGGCAGCCAGGAGATCGACAACGGGCATTACCTCAATTATGAATACGTCTTCGGCGCCACCGCCGCCGCCGCGCTCTATCGCCGGGAGATGATCGAAGACATCTCGATTGACGGCGAGTTCTTCGATCCGGATTTTTTCGTTTATCGCGAAGACGCCGATGTCGCCTGGCGCGCCCAATTGCTAGGCTGGCGCTGCATATATACGCCGCATGCCCGCGGTTATCACGTGCGAAACGTTCTTCCCGGCAACCGCCGCGCGCTGCCGCCGGCCATTAACATGCACTCGGTGAAGAATCGCTTCCTGATGCGGATCAAGAACATCACCTTCGATGTCTACCGCCGGAATTTGCTCCCTATCCTGCTGCGCGACCTGGTCGTCATCGGATGCTGCATGGTGCGCGAACACACTTCCCTCAAGGCCTTCTGGTATCTCGGCAAGTCATGGAAGAGGGCCATCGCCCAGCGCCGCGAAATCATGGCCCGGCGCCGCGTGAACGACGAGTACCTGGCAAGCTGGTTTTCTTACCATCCGGTGAGCCGCCCTGCTCCCCGCCCCACCGCCCGAGTCGTCCGCGCGACCCGCGGCTAGACTGGCCGGTCAGTGAAACGCAGCATCGCGATCCTCGGCACTCGTGGCGTACCGGCCAATTACGGCGGTTTTGAAACCTTCGCTGAGGAACTCGGCCGGCGTCTGGCAGCGCGGGGACATTACGTCACCGTCTATTGCCGCCAGCGTTACCCGGAGCCGGTCTATCTCGGTATCCACCGCCGCTATCTACCCACCATCCGGCACAAGTACTTCGACACCGCCGCCCACACTTTTCTATCCACGCTCCATCTTCTGTTCCACCGTCACGATGTGATTCTGTACTGCAATGCAGCCAATGCGATCTTCACCGTGCTTCCACGCCTCGCCGGAATGCCCGTGGCGCTGAATGTCGACGGTATCGAGCGCCGCCGCAAAAAATGGAACGTTCTGGCACGCGGCTGGTATCGCGTATCGGAGCGCCTGTCAACCTGGTTGCCCAACGCCATCGTTACCGACGCCGTCAGTATTCAGGATTACTACCGCCAGCGCTACCACAAGTCCTCGGTGATGATCGCCTATGGCGCCGGGACCGGCCGGGCCGCCACCGCCGAGGCGCTCCGCCTGCTCGGATTGGAGCCACGGCGCTACTTCCTCTATGTCACCCGCATGGAGCCTGAGAATAATCCGCTGATGGTCCGCCAGGCTTTCGAACAACTCGACACGGCAATGAAACTGGTGCTGGTAGGCGACGCCCCGTACGCATCGGAGTACATTGCCCGGGTTCGGGATACGCGCGACCCCCGCGTCATTATCCCGGGCGCTATCTACGGCCAGGGGTATAACGAACTTCAATCAAATTGCTTTGCCTATATCCATGCGGCCGAGGTGGGGGGAACTCATCCCGCGCTGATCGAAGCCATGGGACGCGGCGCCCTGGTCCTCTACCTGGATACACCGGAAAATGCGGAGGTGGCCGGTGGAGCCGCGATACCCTTCTCCGCCGGCCCCGCCGCTCTTACGGAGAAGATGCGGGACGCCATTGCTCTGAGTGAAGGTGAACTGGAAACCTGGAGGCGCCTTGCCGTCAACCGTGTTCAGGAGCGTTACAGTTGGGACGCCGTCACCACCGCCTACGAAGAGTTGCTCGATTCAATCTGAACGCCCCGGGCCATCGATAATGGAAGCATGCCCAATCTCTTTCGTTCCTGGGTGGAAGTATCCCGCCAACAGATAGCCCTCAATTTTCGCGCCGTCAAAGCCACCGTCGGAAGCGGTGTGGAGGTAATGCCGGTAGTTAAGGCCGATGCCTACTGCCATGGAGCGATCGAAGTCTCGCGCGTCCTGGTGGCTGAGGGTGCCCGCTGGCTGGCGGTTTCCAACGTCGATGAAGGAGTGGCCCTTCGCCAGGCCGGCATCTCCACCCGCATCCTGGTCATGGCTGACTTTCTACCCGTGGAGCGCCCCGCCCTGGTGGAGCATGACCTCACGCCGGTGATTCATTCTCTCGATGCCATCGGCGAGTACGCCCGGCTCGCCGAGATCGTCGGCCGGCCCTTGCGCTATCACCTCAAACTCGACACCGGCATGGGCCGCCTCGGCACCCGCAGTGACGCGCAGGCGATCCACCAGGCCGTCAGGGCCGCGCCCGGAATTAAACTTGAGGGTCTGATGTCCCATCTCGCCTCGGCCGCCGATTTCGCCTCGGCGCAGACCGCTAACCAGATCGGCTGCTTCTCTACAATCTGCGACCAGTTGCGCGGCGCGGGCGTCAATGTAAGTTTGTGCCATCTGTCGAGCACCATTCCAATCGCCTATGGCCTCCGCCACGCCTGGTTGAGCATGGTACGCCCGGGTCACGCAATCTACGGTTATGTCTCACCGGCCCGCGGCTCCGCCCC
>JADZGD010000059.1 GCA_020854055.1 Bryobacterales bacterium
AAGACGACCAGGTTGTTGCCATCCTGATTGGCGGCGATCAGGTACGAGCCGGTCGGATCGATGCCGAAATTTCTTGGGAACTTACCCTGTGTCGGGACATACTCGATCGGGCTCAGCGTGCCTTTCGACGGGTCTACCGAGAATACGGCGATGCTGTCGTGGCCGCGGTTGGAGCCATACAGGAACCTGCCGTTCGGGTGCACTTGGACTTCGGCGGTGTAGCTGGTTCCGGAGAAGTCCTTCGGCAAGGTGGTGATCGTTTGTATTTCGGTGAGCGTTCCTTTCTTGCCATCCCACAAAAACGCCGTCACCGTATTACCCATTTCATTGATGACGTAGCCGAAGCGGCCCTTCGGATGAAACGCGAAATGCCTCGGTCCCGCGCCCGGCGCCACCTCCGCATAGGGAGGATCGTTGGGCTCGATCAAACCCTTCTTTGGATCGAAGCGGTAAACCAGCACATCGTCGAGACCGAGGTCCGCCACGATGGCGTAGCGGTTATTCGCATCCATGTTGACGGAATGAGCATGCGGCCCTTTCTGGCGTCTCGGTTCCGCGCCCGTTCCACTATGCTGTATGAACGACGAGGCCTCTTCGAGCGAACCGTCCTGCTTCACCGGCAGCACGGCTGTACTTCCGCTGCCATAGTTCACCACCAGAACATTCCTGCCGGTCTTGTCCACCACCAGGTGGCAGGGTCCGCCACCTTTCGACGACACGGTATTCAGCGGCTTCAATTTGCCTGTGGACTTATCGATCTCAAACGCGCTGACGCTTCCTTCTTTCCCGGACTCCCTCACGGAGTAAAGGTACCGCTGGTTGGGATGAATCGCGAGAAACGAAGGGCTGGGAATTTCAGCCGCCAATCCGGCGGGCGTCAGTTTGCCCGACGAGGAATCGAACCGGTAGACATAGATCCCCCGGCTTCCCTCGCCTCCCTTTCCGGTATAGGTGCCGATGTAAACCAGGTAATCGTCATTTGTGTTCTGGGGAGCAGCGGAGAGCATGGTTGTAAAGGGTAGAGCCAACCCGGCCAGCAACAACGGGAGCCGCACTAGTTTCATGGCTACATGAAACCGCATAGTGCGTCCCGGGCGCAAGTCCGTCTCCGACCCATACCGGCAGGCATCTCAACCGAGCCGCGCGCGAGCAAGCCAAAATGTCCCTGCGCCGATGGAACTGTCCTGCGGGACATCGGAGGTGATGAAAATCCTCTAGGAGATCGGGGATGATTTTGAATAACGGTACGGGCGCGAATGAGGTCGAGACCGCTTTGGAGCCGTCCAGTCCGAGAGCAAGCCTGATCGGGAACGCACGATGGAATCGGTAAATGTGCTGGCCCCCTGCCGGTTGGGAAAGGCGAAGCACGAAACGGTGGGTATTTAACTTTCCGTGCGTTCTTCGCTTCCCTACCGGACAGATCAGAATATGTCCCATACGATAGCAGGAATTGACATTCACAAGAAGCTGTTGGTGGTGGGTCATCGAGGATTCGGCGCAACCGGATGTCCCATTGCAGAGCCGCCGGTTTGGTACGGGTTCCGCCGAATTGCGCCATCTTACGGCTTGGCTATGCCAATACGGCGTGACAGAAGCTGTGAGGGAGAGTACGGCGCAGTATTGGAAGCCGGTCTGGCTGGAACTGGAGCCGCACCTGCGGCTCCATCTGGCGCAGTCCAACCAGGCGCCCAAGGGCCGCAAATCCGATTTGGCGGATGCCAAACGTCTGGTGCGGCGGTTCGTAGCGGGCGAACTGATGCTGAGTTTCATACCCGAGCCGGAGCAACGGGCTTGGCGGATGGTGACGCGGGGGCGTTTGCAGCTGGTTCGCGAGCGAGTGCAGTTGCAGAACCAGATCGAGAGCCTGCTGGAAGAGGGGCGCATTAAATTGTCTTCGGTCATCTCTGACCTGCTGGGAGCCAGTGGAAGGCGAATCCTGCGCGCCATGGCGAAAGGCGGAACCAGCCCGGAGGCTTTGGCGGCGCTGGGCGACAAGAGCCTGAAATGCGGGCTGCCGGCGCTGGTGGATGCGCTGACCGGCTCGATGGGAGATATTCAATGCCAGTTGCTGGCCCAACATTTGGACCGGATTGAACTGATCGACCGCCAGATCGAGGAACTGAACAAGCTGGTCGCCGCGGAGATGTTCCGGTATCAGGACGCCATCACGCGTCTCATCGAGATTCCGGGCATCGGGGCGGAAGCGGCGCAGGAGATCCTGGCTGAGATCGGCCCCGATGCCGCCGCGTTCCCCTCCGCTGAGCAATTAGCCTCCTGGATCGGGGTTTGCCCTGGTTCCAATGAAAGTGCTGGCGAGAACCATTCCGGACGGTCTGCTAAAGGAAATCGCTTCCTGCGGAGGCTGTTGTGTCAAGCGGCTCAGGCCGCCGCCAGAACCAACGGCAGCCATCTACCATCTGTCTTCCAGCGCCTCATCGTCCGCCTCGGCTACGTTAAGGCGGTCTGGGCCATCGCTCATCGGATCTGCAAAATCGTTTGGAACGTCCTGCATAAAGGGGCGCGGTTCGTCGAGTTCAGCGAAGCCCGTAACCCAAAAGCCATTCAACGCGCGATCAACCGCCACCTCAAGGCTCTTCGCAGACTCGGATATTCTGTCCCCTTGGTTTCCGACGTCCCCAGGGGGTGATTTTCAACGGTGCGGTCTTTTAGATCTGCGGTTCCTGCTGTAGCTCGATCGGTACGCAAGCCGCTGTTTCGAGCACCCGGAACGTAAAGGATTCGGTGAAGTACAACTCGACCTGCTCCTTGTCATGCGCGGCGTAGCCGATGGAGATGTCCTGCCCGATAGTAAGCTCGAAGTCGCCGCCGCGCCCGGAGAGAAGCACACCGCCGGTAAGCGCCGGACTGCGATGAATCCGGCCTTCCACCAGGTTCTCCACCACCTTGTAAATCGGATATCCTTCGTCAATCGCCTGCATCAGCGTGAAGAAGGCGGCTTCGCCCAGCACAAGGTGAAACGGCCCGCCGATGCCCGCTTCCTGAAGCAGCTTGAGCCCGCTCGCGAC
>JADZGD010000060.1 GCA_020854055.1 Bryobacterales bacterium
GCCGCGATGTACCGCTGCGCCGCCTCCACCGCCTGATGCGCCGACCGCCCAGGACGAAACCCGTAGCTGTGTTCGGAAAACGTCCGGTCCCACCTGCGTTGCAGGACCTGCATTACCGCCTGCTGGACGAACCGATCCAGCACCGACGGGATGCCAAGCTTTCGCACCCCTCCGTCCGGCTTCGGGATCTCCACCCGCTTGACCGGCTGCGGCACATAGGTCCCGCTCAACAACTGTTCCCGGATGGCTGGCCACTGCTGTTTCAGGTATCCCGGAAGGTCGCTGACGGTCATGCCGTCCACGCCGGGACTTCCCTTGTTGGCCTTGACTCGTGACAATGCCTGCTTGCAGTTTTCCCGCCCGCAGACTTCCTCCATCAACTGTTCGCCGATGGCCGGGCTTTCTGCCTTGCGCTTCGCCGTAAGCGTTTCGGTCCCTTCCTCGGCAGGCCCTCGGGCTTCACCCTCGTCCTCTGCCAGAAAGGCCAGCACTAGCTGGTTCTTCTGCCGCTTGTCGCTCATGAGTCGCGCCGCTTACTTGCCACTCCCATCAACCCCTTGCGGGGACCGTTCGGGCCTTCATCCGTCGCCGGACTACTACGCCCTCTGCTGACTTCTGCCGCCCGGTCAGGATAGGTCGCCCCACCCTCAGTCCCGATTCCGGGACAAACGGCAGATCTCCCGAGGTAAGCTCGACCGCCTTCAGCGCACAACCGCCGGATTTACAACCAGTGCCCTTGATGGATATGGGCTTCGCGGTCCTTTGCCCGCTCGCCCGACACCGTATGCCTCTGATCCGGTTCTTGTACATCGGCTCGCACGTTTGCTCCACGCTTCTTTCAGACCTCACCTCACGGCGACGCCCTTGCGCTTCGCTACTACTTCACCTCCATCAGGTTGTAGAGGGGACTTACACCCCCGAGCTGTCGAAAATGCCCGGCACACAAGGAAAAGGGCCGCGTCGCAAATCCGACGCGGCCCCATGTCAAAAAAATCGAGGTAACTACCAGCGAGGTTCGCGCCGGCCGCCACGGCCGCCGCCGTAACCACCGCCACGATTACCGCCACGGCCGCCGCCGCCACCTGCAAAGCGGTTGCCGCCGCCGCCACCGCGTTCTTCGCGCGGGCGCGCTTCATTCACATTCAGAGTCCGTCCGTTGATGTCACGGCCGTTCGTCGCTGTTATGGCATTTGCGGCTTCATTGCTGTTGGTCATTTCAACAAACGCAAAGCCGCGGGACTGTCCGGTTTCCCTGTCTCGTACGATGCTCACCCGCTCAACCGCACCATATGCGGAAAAGAGGGCCTGTAGCTCGTCCTCGGTGGTCTGGTAGGACAGGTTTCCTACAAAGATATTGGTCACGTCTAATCTACTCCTCACGCTGCGGATCGCAGCAAACGGTTATTGGCGAGCTAGTCTTGGCCTGGCATAGAGAGGCGGGTGAACTTAACACGCTTGGCTGCCAAATGCTTGGCACACATTCAGTGTACCACGATGGAAAGAAAAACCGAACGGGAAAATACTATTCCTGTCCCACATGAAGCAGGATCACGGAATCGTCCGATGCGCCGGTCTCAAAAAAATTACTTTAGCGCAACTCGCTGGATGATTGCACGCCCGGCGAAGTAGACTGTTTCCAACCGGCTCCGGTGCCCCCGTTGCCGGCAGCGCCCGTGAAAATCTGCCGGGTGGATTTGATTCCTGCCTCCAAAACAGGTATGACGGATTGGAGGGCGGCGCACCGGCCCGCAGCGAAGGCTGCCGTCCGGAGGCAACGCGGAATCGGCACGGGAACATATTATGGCAAAAGCTCGACTAATCGTAGTAGATCCGGGGCACTTTCACGCCGCACTGGTACAGAAGGATATGTATTCGTGGCTCTCGGATCAGGCGGCGGTTTACGCGCCGTTGACGCTGGAGTTGCTCGACTATCTTCAGCGCGTGACGCTGTTTAATTTCCGTAAGGAAAATCCGACCCGATGGCAGATGGAGATTCATGCCCGGCCGGACTTCATGCAAACGATGCTCACCGAGCCGCCTGGCAATGTAGTAGTTTTCGCCGGCCACAACCGGGCAAAGATGGACCGCATTGTGGCGTCTCTCGAAGCCGGGCAGCATGTGCTGGCGGACAAGCCCTGGATCATTCGCTCCGAGGATCTGGGAAAACTGGAGAAGGCTCTCGACCTGGCCAGGCGGAAGCGCCTGGCAGCCTACGACATCATGACCGAACGCTTCGAGATCACCGCCATTGTGCAACGCGACCTGGTGAACACGCCCAGCGTTTTCGGCAGCATGACCAAGGGGAGCCCGGAACAGCCCGCCGTGCGCGCCCGCAGCATCCACAACCTGATGAAACTGGTGGCCGGAGTTCCCATTCGCCGCCCTCCTCAATTCTTCGACGTGCTCGATTCGGGCGAGCCGTTGGCCGACGTCGGCACGCACGTGGTGGACTTGGTGCAGTGGACCGTTTTCCCGGAAAAGGTGCTCGATTACCACAAGAGCGTCAAGATTCTGAGCGGCCGGCGATGGCCCACCGTGCTGAGCAAGGCGCAGTTCCGCCAGGTGACTGGAATGGCCGATTATCCGGCTTCGCTGGCGCAGTGGGTACGGGGCGATACGTTGGAGTACTCCGGCAACAACACGCTGCTCTATACCGTGGAAGGCGTTGCGATCGGGCTGGAGATTCGCTGGGATTGGCAGACCGTGGGAGGTTCGGGCGATCTTTATGAGGCGAGCTTTCTCGGATCGAAGGCACGGGTGGAGATCCGGCAAGGCGAAGAGGAGAATCACCGTCCGGAAGTCTATGTAGTGCCGGTAACACGGGAGATGCGGCCGGAGGTATTGACGGCGCTTGATGGCTGGGTAGCCCGGGCGCAGGCTCAATGGCCGGGGGTGGCCCTGGAGCGGCGTGGAGCCGATGCACGCATCACCATTCCCGAGAAGTACCGCGTGGGCCACGAGGCCCACTTCGCCCAGGTGACCAATCTGTTCGCCCGGTACTTCGCCGATCCATCACAGATGCCGGCCTGGGAAGACTCAAACATGCTGTTGAAGTACTACGTGACAACCAAGGGCGTGGAGATGGGCGAACGGGGCTGACCGTTCGCCCATCCGGCGTTCACCGCGTCAGGCGGGAAGATTCCAGGCGTCGTTCCAATAAACCTTCGATCCGGCGCGAAAGGCCATCGAACCCATCGCGCAAGCCATCGTGGAGTAGTACACCGATTCTATGTTGGCGACGGGTTGCTGGCGCGTGCGGATACACTCCATCCAGTTCTTCAGGTTGAAGGAGGCGACGGCGCCCGGTCCGGGACCGCTGGCCGCCGGCTCCTTGCTGTGGCGCATATTGGGCACGTATTTCCAGGCGATGTCCTGCACATAGCGTTCGGCCATAACCGTGCCGCCGGTGCCGCGCAACTCCACACCCGCGGTGGTCTTCACGTCCGGGCAGGTAAGAGACTCTGCCAGGAAGGTGACCATTAAGTCCTGTGGATACTCGATGATGAGGCTGACCGTGTCCGGTGTGTCGCGGCCATCCTTGAAGTAGTAGATTCCGCCGCCTGCCACCGCTGCCGCGGGCTTGGTGAGGTTCAGCCAGTGGTGGGCCGAGTCGATCACGTGGATACCGATACCCATGATGGGCCCGCCGTCGTAATGCAGCCAGCGGTAGGGACTGAAGTAGACCTGCGGAGTCCAGGCGATCTGGGGACCGGGACCGATCCATCGCTTCCAGTCGAGACCCTCGGGCTTCTTTTCGAACCCGGCGGGGATCTCGCGATCCATATAGCCGCTGTTGGAGGTGTACCAGGTCTTGGCGACGCCAACCTTTCCCATCACTCCCGAATCCACGTAGGCCTGCTTCACGTGCAGGAATTGCGGCAGCGTGCGGCCCTGGGTCCCAGCGGTGAAGATGCGTCCGGTGGCGCGGACAGCTTTTACCATCGCCAGACCGTCTTCGGGCCGGTGGAAGATCGGCTTTTCGACATACACATCCTTGCCGGCGTTCATCGCATCAATTGCAATCTGCGCATGCCAGTGATCGGGAGTGGCGATGATGACGGCGTCGATGTTCTTGATATCAAGCAACTGGTGATGGTCGTTGAACTGTTTGACCGCTCCGCCGGCGATCGTGGCTGCCTGGTCGCGGCGCACGTTGTAGACATCACAGACAGCGAGCCATTCTGCCTGCCCGGTCTTGTTGACTTCCTTCATCAGGTACTGGCCGCGTCCCCCGGTGCCGATCACGCCCAGACGGAGTTTACCCCCGGCCGGCCCGCTCTGCCCCGCGCCCTGTGCCGCCGCCGAGAGCGCCGCCGAAGATTTGAGAAAAGTCCTCCGGGTAGAATCTAACGACATACGTTTGTGAATCTCCTCCCGACAAGCATACACCCCTTCGAACAGTGGCGAATCCGGTTGCCGGACGCGGGGAGAGTAGGGCCTGAAGCCCGATCGGGAGATCCACAAACCTCTCGCGGTAATTATCCGAGTTCGGCGCGAATGGCGCCGGCGATTCGCGCCGCGTGTTCGCTGACCGCGGCTTCTTCCGGTCCTTCCACCATTACCCGGGCCAGCGGCTCGGTGCCGGAGAAACGGACCAGGATGCGGCCGGAATCGCCGAACACCGCCTCAGCCGCGCGAATCTGTTTGGTGACCGCGGCCAGTTCGGCCAGCGGACGCTTGGATTTCACGCGAACATTGACCAGCCGCTGCGGAAAGATCTTCAGTTCGCCGGTCAACTCGTCAAGCGGCCTGCCGCTCCGCTTCACGATTTCGAGCAGCCGCAAGGCGGTGAGCATTCCATCACCGGTGGTGGCAAAATCCCGGAAGATGACGTGGCCGGATTGTTCGCCGCCGATCGCGGCATTCGAGCGGAGCATCTCTTCGAGCACATACTTGTCGCCCACCGGCGTTCGCAGCAGCCGGACACCGTGGCGGCGAAGCGCCACTTCGAGCCCGAGATTGGACATCACCGTAGCGACGACGACCGGTTCGCCATTAGGGCCGGTAAGCCGGCCTTCATCGAGCAGCGCGCGCCCGGCTACCAGCAATACATGATCGCCATCCACCACCTTGCCGCTGGAGGCGACAAACATCGCCCGGTCGGCGTCACCGTCAAAAGCTACGCCGGCATCGGCCCCGGCGCTAAGCACGCGCTGTCGCAAGCCCTCCACGTGCAACGCGCCGCAGTCCAGGTTGATGTTGCGGCCATTGGGCTCACAGCCCGTGGTTTCTACCTTCGCACCCAGCCGGCTGAATAGGTCATGAGCCAAGTGGGAAGCCGCCCCATTGGCGGCATCGATTACCAGGTTGAGGCCTTCCAATCCGCCGGGCAGGGTGGAGGCGAGATAATCCGTGTACTGCCGGTCGAGCCCGCCGTCCACACCCAGTTGAACGCTGGACGGGCTGCGGCTGGCCCGGAGCGTGGCGAAAATCTTCTGCTCCAGCAGATCTTCGGTATCATCGGGGAGTTTGTAGCCGGAGTGGTCGAAGACCTTCAGCCCGTTGTCCTGATATGGGTTGTGGGATGCCGAAATCATCACGCCCGCAACGAAGTCGTCACGCCGGGTGAGGTAAGCCACGCCCGGGGTGGTGATCAGCCCTGCAAAACGCGCGGCCACGCCCAGGCTGGCCAGTCCCCCGGCCACCATCTCGGCCAGCCAGGGGCCGGACTCACGGGTATCCATGCCGATTAGAACTTCCGGATGAGGGCTATTCTCCTTGGCCCAGCCGCCTAAAGCGGCGCCGAGGGCAAAGGCCACGTCCCGATTCAAAGGGTATTCGCCGGCGACGCCGCGAATTCCATCAGTGCCGAACAGTTCTCTTGGCATTACTGGGCTTGTTCTCTGTTATCCGCTCGAGATAGACCTTTACCGCCACCGTCCCCGGACTCTCCAGCCGGACGTGAGAATCCGGGATGGAGACGTGGACCCGAAACTCGGACTCGCTAACCACCGGGCCGATATCAATAGGATCGGTTTCCACGCGGGTTAACTGTAGGACACGGTTCTCCGGCCCCACCACGGTCACCGCCGGCGGGAAAACTTCGGTTCGCAATAGCCGGTAGCCGCTCTGGGGCTGGCCGGCAAAGCGAGGCTCGACCGGAATCTGTTTCCTGATCCGGCGCTCCAGGGTCAGGCGTACCTGGGCCGGGATCGCACGCACAAGGGACACCGCGACCGGCAGCGATACGTTGCGCGCCGTGATGTCAAAAGTCTGCTCGCCGGGTGAGTCGACGTTGCTGAGATCGAGCACCACCACGGTGTCGGCCAACTCGCCGGGAGACAGATGGCCGGGCGGCCCCTGAACCTCCAGGTGAATGCGGTACGGCACGTCGCTGCTGATTTCCAGATCGCGCGGGCTATTGCGGTATTCGATGGGCGCGGCAACCGAGGTGGTCAGATCCTGATCTCCAACCACAATCAGCCAGAACGATACAGCAAGCAGCAGCGAGAGCACCTTCCAGCCGAAATTGTTGGTAATCAGCCGGAGGATCATCCGCGGTTCACTCTCCCCCAGACATCCGGCCCCGAAAGCTCCATCGCGTCGCTACCGCGCAGCATTTTGGCATGCTGGCGCCGCTTACCTCCAAAGTGATGGATCAATCGTTCACCCAACTGCTCGATGGTGACGTGGCGCTCAATTTCGCCGAACGCCGCGATCGAGATCTGTCCGCTCTCTTCGGAGACGATGATCGCCAGGCAATCGGCCTCTTCGGTGACGCCAGTCCCCGCCCGGTGGCGCGTGCCGGACTTGCCGGCCAGCATCGGATTCATGGTCAGCGGCAGGAAACAAGCCGCCGCGGCAATGCGATCTCCCTGAACGATGGCGGCTCCGTCATGCAGCGCCCCGCCCGGCTGGAAAATGGAGAGCAGCAAGTCCCGGGAGAGATGCGCGTCCAGCAGTACGCCGCTCTCGATAAACGTCCGCAGGCCGATCTCATGCTCCATCACAATGAGAGCGCCGGTCTTCTCGTCGGCCAGTTTGGTGACCGCAAGCAGAACCTCGTCAAAGGCCTCGTAGCGCTTCAATCGCTCACCCACGCTGAACAGCCGGCTCCGTCCCAGGCGCGCCAGCATCCGCCGCAGTTCGGACTGGAACATCACAATCAGCGCAAAAGCCGTGTATGGCGCCAGAATCAGCAGGATTGCCCGCAGCAGTTCCAGGTGAAGCCAGCCCGAGGCAAGGTAGGTAAGGATGAGAATGCCTACGCCGGCCAGAATCGGGGCTGCCCTCCGCCCCCGGATAATCGACAATAACTGATAGATAAGAAAGGCAACAATCAGAATATCGACAACGGAGGTAAGAGTCAGCCTCGGCAGCGTCGCACCCAATGGTAGTTGCCAGTTGTGCATTGTCGGGTCACCGGATCGTATACTACATCATAGTCGGATTCCATCCCCTGTTCCTACATTTGTACAGCCGCCGGCGATAGCGGCTCCGTGGCCCATGGCCTTTTTCAGATTGTGAATCAGCCGGTCCGCAACCTTGCGCGGCGGTCCCGGCCGGTAGAACAATCACAAGACGGGCCGGGGTGATGGGTGGGACCGCGGGGCGGCGCAATCAGCGCGCGTTGGCGAGCACGGCGGCCCTCACGCTGCCGGTTTCGCGGTCGCGGGTCAACCGCACAATCAACGTGGCGCAGACGTACAACATGCCGCCAATCAGCAAAGTGACCCGCAGGCCCAGGTAGATGGCAAAGAAAATCGCGCACGCCGAACCGAGCACGCTCGATGCGGCGTTCAGCGCCCAGGCCCAGCGAACCGCCGCCGCATGGCGGCGCTCCAGCCGTTCCAGTCCGTTCGGGAAGGGCATGCCCATCAGGAATCCGGCCGGCGCGATCAAAATTACGGTCAGCAGGGCCTTCACCGGCAACGGCCAGCCGACGCCGGCTTGTTCCAGGGGAGCGGCGGCGAAAGCCAGAATCGCCACCAGTGCCGCCACCGCCAGCAGCACCCGGCTCAAGCGGCCGTCGGATTGCCGCACAATGCGGCGGCTATAGAAGCTGCCGAGTCCGCTCGAAAGCAGCATCGAGAAGATGATCACCGTCAGCGCGTAGGTAGGATGTCCCAGCAGCAGAACAAACTTCTGGATCAACGCCACCTGCACCAGGATGTACCCGGCGCCGATGCAGGCGAAATAGAGCAGGTAGCGCAACAAGCCCCGCTCCCGCGGAACCCGGGTACCCAGCAGCACCGGCGGCAGCAGCAGGATCACGGCAGTGGCCAGCACACTGATTCCAATCAGAGCGAACAGCAGCGGCACCGCGCGATTGATCTTGTAATCGGCGCTTTTTTGTACCCCGGCGGCAACAAAGCTCCATAAGTCGCGGGGCTGCACGGTGTAGAAAAAGAAAGGTCTGTTATCGCCCACCGGCGAAATGTCGAACGGATACTGCTGCTCAAACGCCCGGACATCCGATGTGGTCAACAGTTCTCCGAATGAATTCACCGGCTGGTCGCCCGGCAGATAGACCTTTTCCAGGCCGCCTTCGCGGATGGCGAAGCGGGCACGGTCCAGGTCAGCCTCGGTGAACGGCTTCCGGGAAACCAGCACCGTGTCCCGCGCCCCCCAACCCTTGATGTCCTGGCCGCCTTCCCGCACCACCATCACGTGGCGCGCAAAGTCCTGCTCTCCCAACCGTCCCAGGGCGCTCATCGCCAGGGTAAGCAGCCGTAGCGATTCACGGGGCGGGTCGAATCCCCAGCGGGTGAACGCCAACATGCCATCCGGGGTGAGGTGCGAAAGGTAATCGTAAAAGGCATCCGTCGTGTAGAGGTTGTTCTCCGACAGCGCAAAAGCCCCTGCCGCGGTGGAGGCCCAGGTATCGACCAGGGTCGCCTGGAGCACCTGGTAGCGTTCCGTACTGCGGCGAACGAAACTGCGGCCGTCTTCCACCACGATTCGCACGCCCGGCCGGAAGTACAAGTCATGGCTCAGCGCGGGGAACTTCTGCCGCATGACGGTGGTGGCAATGATAGGGTTGATCTCCACGCCGGTGATATCGCGGCTGCCCGATGCGATGGCCCGCGCCACGTCCCAGCCGCCGCCGGGGCCGATAACCAGCGTCTTGGCGCCCGGCCGGATGGCGTAGGGAAAGCCCGGCCCCTGGTAGAGCAGATCGTGGCGTTGGCGGCCGGAAAGATGATTGAAGTCGAAGTTCGCCACTCCGGTGGCGGCATCGGCGTCAATAATGATGCTCATGATACCGGAACCGCTTTCCGGCGCCAGGGCAACGCGGGAGAAACTGTTCCACTTGCGGAAGATCTCATTGCGCAGTTGCTGGCCCTTGGCGTATTGGACATCCAGAATGGTCCAGCGCGTGTTCACCGCCACCAGACCGGCCAGCGCCAGGGCCAGCGCCACCGCCATTACACGGCGCGTAGGCGCTCCAGCCAGGTTGAACCAGATGGCCGATGCGATGGCGTAAAGAGCGGCGGCGACCAGCACCGTATTCGGCCCGCCGAAAAAGTTCAACAGCGGAATCAGCGCCAGGCAGCCTCCGGCGGCGCCGATCAGGTCGTAAAAATAGACGCGGTCGACCCGCTCGATCGTGTCGGCAATCACCAGAGACACTACCGTTCCGGAGAAAAAGAATGGCAGGGCGCTAAGAAGATATACCAGTGCGAGCGTGCCGTTGCCCAGTTCACCGTGGCGGGTCAGCAGGTAGGCCAGCGCGCCAAATACGGCCGCGGCATTCATCGCCGACAACGTACCCAGCTTGGAGTGGAAGCGTCCGCCCCAACCGGCGACAACGTAAGAAAACACACCTCCCGCGCCCAGCCCGAACAGCGCGATCGAGATAGCCAGAAATGCGAAGTGGTAATAGAAGACGACCGAGAAGATTCGCGTCAGTGACAACTCCAGCACCAAAGTCGCCAGAGTCGTCATTGCAACGCCCAGGTAAACGAGCGGCCAGCTTGCCCGGGACCGCGTGGAGGCTGAGGAGATGCGGGACAATTCTCTATGGTAAGCCACCCGGCGGCGCCTCTCCAACCTCAGCGTTCGAACCCGGGGTTGGATGCCGAACATCGGACATCCGCAACCGGCGGAACCTAAAACGGGCGGGGCGAAGACCCAAGCCATTCGCCCCGCCTGCCTTCTTCCCTGCGCTAACAGACGCACGCCGGCGTTGCCGTGTTTCCACCGCACCCAAAATCAGTGGATGGTGATCCACATCGGGCTGGTCCAAACCAGATTGCCGTCCGACTGCTCCGCGCGAACGTAGTAATAGCTGGTCGTTTGGGCCGGCGGCGAGGGATCTGTCCATTCGAACTCGATATTGGGCGCTTCCGGATGAACCGTGTACACCGCCTGTCCGCCGCGCAGAATCGTAACTTCGCGAAATGGTAGCGCCCCGGAGAGTTTCACGGCCAGCACCGGAGCGCCGGTCACCTGGAACTCATCACCCATTAGATGTTCCCCCGACCGGACCAGCGCTAACACCGGCTCGCTGGAGGCGTAAACATGCCGCGCCCGGATCGCCTCCAGAATTCCTTTCGGCGTAGGCTGCTCTGCCCAGACGCCGGCAAATGCCTGGTACGTCGAAACCGGACCGCTACCTGCCACGAAGCCAAGCTTCAACCCCTTCGCCAGCGCCCGGGAAACAAAACCCTCCGGCTCCAGTCCTCCGATCGCATCGGTGGGACTGATGGCGCGGGGAGCCCCCGGCGATTCGTAGCTTTGGCGGGCGCCCTGGGCAATCTCCACCACAGGCTCGGTGCGCGGGTCGAGGGTTTCCCATGCGGTACCGTGGTCGGTCGCCGTCTGATAGGGAATGGCGAGACCCCCGGCTTTCGACAGATAGCCGGGCAGGCTGGTGGAATCGGCATTGGCGGCAATCGGCCGCTCACCGGCGTTTGGCAGCAGGATGGCAAAGCTGCCGTTTGGAAACCGGCCCGGGTGCTGATAGCCGTAGAGCGAAACGAAGCGGTCCGCCATCTGGAAGAAACCGCTGTACTTCTGCTCCATCCACCAGGCGAATTCACGGCCGCCATTAGAGGCATCGCAACAGGAAGCCCAATCGAGACCGGCGGCATCCAGGAAGTAGCGGTAGGCATCGTCCAGCGATCCGGCAGCGCCTGCCCGTAACGCCAGATCCGTTGTACGGTGGTAGTCACCGAGCAGTAGTTGGAGTTTCCTGCCGCCCACTTCCACCCGGGCAGCACGCATCAGGTTGCGAATTGAGGTCTGGCTGGTTTCCCGTGCCGGCTCCGGTATCCGCGTGGCTACGGGGGTGGAGTTCATCAGAGCGGTCTCGGCACGAAACGGAATCTCGATTTCGGCGGCGTAGAGATCGGCTTGCACCAGGTTCGCGTCTGGGGCCGACTGGCGGTTATCGCCGGGCGCGATCATCAGAATCTTCGAGTAGCCGATGGGCAACAGCACCGGGCGCGAATCCATGTTCCCGTCGGAATGCGGCACGGCAATCGGCCCGCTCCAGCGATTGCCGTTGAAGTAGTGCAGGTACTCGGTCCAGACCGTACCCGCTGGACTGTGCCAGCCGCCGGTGGCGCGATAAACGAGGAAGATGTGGCCCGCCTGGTCGGCGGATAGCCGTGGACCGGTGTTACAGGGCAACGGCGGCAGCACCGGCACGCGCCCCGGCGCGCGGTTATGCGCCAGGGCTGGATCAGGAAGTTGAGATAGCGCGCCCTTGGCGTCCTCGGCCGGGCCAGGCAGCACCTGGGCCAGGCTGTGATAGGTGACAAATGGCATATTGTCCTTGAACGACTTCACCTCCACGTTTCGTCCCGCCAGCAACGGCGTGCCGGTAGTCAGATAGGGGCCGAACTCCTTGCCCCAGCGTGGCGAAGCTACCTCATAGGCGACCCAGATCCAGTTCTGAGAGTCGTGGACCAGCGATGGGCGGGCCTCAAACCCCAGACCGCCGGTAACCGGAATGGGAGCGTGGAGAGTGATGGAGTCGCTCAGAAACCAGGCCCGGCGCATCCACACGTCATAATTGCCGTTTTCATACGTGTCCCAGGCGAAAGCCACCTCGCCGCCGGCTCCCGCATCGATGGCCGGCGACCAGTTATCACCATCGGTGGCCGAAACCTGCCGTTCGGGCAGGAACCGGTCCACGTCCTGCACCGAAGCCAGGATCTGGAAACGGTTATCGCGCCACCCCTGCCAGGCGACCCACACACGCCCATGGCTATCGGTGGTGGCCACCGGATTCAGGTCCGGTCCCGGAGCATTGCTGATCCGCAGTTCGCGTTCGAACGCCGTCCCTGACCAGCGGCGTGCATAAATATCGGTATTGCCTCCGCGATCAGCCGCCCAGAACACCCAAACGTGGCCTCGAGCATCGGTGGCGGCTGATGTCCGCTGGCAGCGTTCCCCGGGTGGAGAAACCGGTACTGGCGCATCCCAGGTGCGGCTGGATTTGGAATAGCGTGCCAGCCACACACGATCGCCGCCCGGAGCCGTTGAACTGGCGTGCGTGTACTCGACATAAGCCACCCACACGTTATCGCGCGCCTGGGTCATTGCCGGCGCGTATTCATCGTTGAGCGACGCCGTAATGCGAAAAACCCAGGGCACCCGCTCCACCACTGCCCGGCCGTTCAGATAGCCTCTGCGAATGCCCCAGGGCAGATCTTGCGGCGAGAAACGGAACGTTCCCTGGCTGGTAGCGATGACGATTTTGGTCTGAGGACCTCCCCCGGCAACCGAAACGATGACTCCGTTTTCGTGGACCCCGGGCACGCTCGATTCCGACGGGCTCCCAGGCACTTTGTCGGGGCGGCTGGAGAGCACCCACTCACCTTTGGGCTCGTCCACCTTTTCGGCGCCGGCCAGGCACATCGCCTCGAGGCCGAACAGTTTCCCGCCCTCTATCCGCACCGTCCCGTTCCAGGAACTGGCGGCAGTGTCGCCCACTCCCAGCAGCACGCGGAACGAATCGGACTGCGGCCACGGGCGCGCCCCGGGCCTGGCCGGCGCGCCGGAGGCGGGCAACGCCAGCGCAAGAACTGCCATTGCGATCAGGCGCCCCGCCTTGCCCGGCAGGATTCTCAGTCTTTGGTGAAAGTCCAGCGTTTGCCGTGTTCCAGTTGCTGGTAGCCGATGTCCGGCGCGCAGATGGTCAGCGCTGCCCGGAACATCTGTGGATCGGCGGCATTGTCCGGAAACATGTCGTAATGGCACGGAATCGCCACCTTTGGCCGGATGACCTTAGCCACGGAGGCGGCCTCCCATGTGGAGAGGTTATTGAAACCGCCGTTGATGCAGGTGATCATGGCATCCGGCTTGTGCTTGCCGGCCGAATACAACAACTCGTGAAAGTCGGTATCGCCGGTGACGTAAATCTTCGGGCCGTGGTTGAATTCGAACACGTAGCCCATGTGGTTCAGATCGGAATCATCGGTAGGTAGGGCGAACGTGCCGCGAATCCGGACATCGCGAAACTCGATGTCGCAATCCGGCCAGGCGGGCACGATGCGTGAGCTTTCCACACCCTCGGCCGCATAGACGCCGCAACTGGGGCGTGGCCCGACAAATTGCATCGTGTCTTTATGGCGGAGGCGCCGGATGGTCTCCGGATCGGTGTGGTCGCCGTGATTGTGAGTGCAGGTGAAGACGTCGATCTCCAACTGTTCGGGTTCAAGCAACACCGGGACGGCCCGGTTCAGGTTGATCCCCGAATCTTTATAGATTGCCGCGCAGGAGTTGGTCAGGTACAGGTCCACGCTGGCCAGCACGCCTTCGGGAGACTTGAAGATGTAACTATTCTGCCCCAGCCACCAAAGGGCGACCGAGTTCTTTTCAACTTTGGATTCTCGAATTTCCCGCATCAACGACATAGCGAAGACTAGCGTACGCGAAGCCGGCGATCCAGGCAACCAGCGTGACTGCCGGCCTGTCTGTTGGACGCAGGAGGCGAAAAAAGTTGCTCAGCCTTTCGGCCTACCGGTGTTGGGGAGGTTTCACATTACCGCAATCAGAGGAAAGCCACCGCGAATCGAACGACATGGTCATGTCCACCGGGTGACCGTTCATGTCTCCCTTCATCGCCATGTTCCCTTTGATGTGCCGTGGGTCGATACGCTCGATGGTGAGATCGCCCGCGGTCTTTCTGCCCTCGTGGTCACAATCCACGTGAACCTGCTGGCGCGTGGAACTGGATGATACCATTTTGGATTTGCAGCTTCGGTCGCCACGGCTGAAAGCCATGGGATTATTGAGTTGCTCCGGCGTGATGCAATATTTTGTGGTGGTGGACATCGGTCCGCCCGCACCCCGCGCCTTCATCGCAGCCTCCACCTGTTGGCGCTGCGCCGGTGGCATCTTGGCCAGCGTCTCGGCGGGAATCACGGGCATGGCAGGCATCGTCACGCCGCCCAGGTGAGTGCTGGTCCGGGTTTCCCAAAGCCCCAGTTTTACGTCAAGAGGGGTAATGCCATCGGCGCCCCAAAGCGCGGCGGCAGCCAGAAGGGTGATGCCGAAAACCGTAATCGTTCGCAAGGTAACCTCCGTTGTCGTGGATAGGGCCAACAGCGAAACGTGGAATCAGAATGGCCTCCCACCCAGCCGGAACCAACGTCTCCCGTTGACAGCCCGTGATCGCATTATATACGCTCGAATGGCTGATATTCCGGCAAGCCCGGGTTTGGAATGCAGACAACCGTAACCGAAGCTGATTTAGGATACATGCGCCGATGTATCGAATTGGCCACCGGCGCGCGCGCTTCAGGCGATTATCCGGTCGGCGCCCTGGTGGTGCGCGGAGAGAACGTTCTGGGCAGTGGCGTGGAGAGCAGCCGGCGCCTGCTGGATGTCGCCGCTCATGCCGAAATCGAAGCCCTGCGCGCGGCCTGCGCCAGGGTTGGCGCTCTCCAGTTGCATGGCGCGACGGTATACACAACGGTGGAGCCGTGCTACATGTGCTCTGTCGCCATACGCCAGCTTGGGATCGCGCGCGTGGTAATAGGACGGCCCTACCCGGCGGCCGGTGGCGTCTCTTCCCGTTATCCGATTCTGTGCGACGCCGGTTTTGCCGGCTGGGGGCCGCCGCCGGTAGTCGTCACCGATGTCCTGCTTGACGAGTGTAATGCCCTGTTTGAGCGGTGATGCTCAGCCGAACCGGCAGGCCGGACCGCCGCCATTCGTTGCTCTGTCTCCCGCCGGCCGAGTCGCATGGCGCGTTCCGGCTCTCCTTTCGCCGGCCTATGGCGTACCGGTCCGCGCAGGGACCAGAACGGCGTATCGAGCCCAAGGTGCGGCAAATTCGGCGCTCTCCCTATCGGCTAAGCTACGCATAATGAGGCATAAAATCCTTGTGCTCTGCCTGATGCCGGCGCTCTTACCAGCCGGCGCGGCCGCTGTGCGGGTGGATGCCCGCATTCCCGGCGGGAACATCGTCGTCGATTCCATCGATGGCGATACCATCCGGGTCCACCAGGATCTGCGGGACACGCGCGGCGATTGGTTCTATTGGGCCTTTCGCGCGCGTGGAGCGGCGGGCAGGACTCTCAGGGTGGAGTTTACGAAAAGCAACGTGATCGGCGTGCGCGGGCCGGCTGTCAGCACCGATCGTGGCCGCAACTGGCGTTGGCTGGGTGCCGGGGCGGTTCAAGGGAAGACCTTTGAATACCACGTTCCTCCCGGTCTGGCCGAAGTTCGCTTCTCGATGACCATTCCTTACTTCGAATCGAATCTGCAAGCCTTCCTGAAGCGCCATCGCGGCAACGCTGCGATCGAGGCCGGCGTCCTCGCGCACAGCCGAAAAGGTCGCGTCATTGAGAAACTTCGGGTGGGATGCCTCGATGGAAGGGCCGGCCAACGCGTGCTGCTAACCGCCCGCCACCACGCCTGCGAAAGCCTTGCCAGTTACGCCTTGGAGGGAATCCTCGAAACCTTCCTCAGTCCCACCGAAGAAGGGCGCTGGTTCAGGGAGAACGTCGAGCTCATCGCCATCCCCTTCATGGATAAGGATGGCGTTGAGGACGGAGATCAAGGCAAGAACCGCAGCCCGCACGATCACAACCGCGACTACGCCGGTGAAAGCATCTGGGCATCCGTCCGCGCCTTGCGCCAGCTTGTCCCCGCCTGGTCGCAAGGCCGGCTGCGATTCGCGCTCGACATGCATTGTCCGTATATTCGCGGCAAGGGGAACCAGGAGATTCAGTTCATCGGAGACACGGACCAGCAGATCTGGAACCGCGTCCGAGAGTTCTCCGGAATCCTCGAAAAGGTGCGCAGCGGACCGCTACCCTACCACAGCGCTAACAACCTGCCGTACGGAACGGGCTGGAATACCGCGGCCGATTATAACGGAATGAAATCGAACAGCACCTGGACCGCCGAACAGCCGGGGATACTGATCGGCACCACGATTGAGATCCCATACGCCGATGTAGAAGGTAATCCAGTCACCGCGGAATCAGCCAGAGCGCTTGGTATGGACCTGGGACGCGCCCTGTGTATCTACCTTCAACATGCGCGCTAGCGCATCCCTTACACCATCGCGTCAGGCCGGTTCGCCAGCGCGGGTGCGTGGGAATCCCACCACACTGACCTCCACCTCGATGCCATCACGGACACTTTGCGTCACCACACAGTAATCCTCAAACAGCTCCAGACACCGGAGCGCCCTTGATCTGTCCGCTTCGGCGATCGCCGGGTCGATCTGCACCGCAACCTTGACAATGCGCAAACGGCTTCGTTCGCCACGCGCAATCTGCGTCCGGACTTGGGTCCGGATCGGACCAATCTCCACCTTCGCCTTGCGGGCGCAGAACAGCAGGCTCGCGCTCAGGCAGTTGCCAACCGCCGCCGCCAGCGCGCGCGTGGCATTCGGCCCCGCGTCCCGGCCGAGCGGGGCCGGTTCGTCAAGCAGCCACTCGGGATACTGGGGCTTATCAAATCGGACCTTGAACTCGTAATCATCCAATTGTTCCAGAGTAATGGTCACTTCTTCCACGGGTCCGGTTGTAGCGCTCATCGATTCTCCTTCGCCGGGCTGGCATTCTTCGCATAAAGGATACAATATTCTGCAAATAGCTCATGAATCCAACCGCATTCCTTTCGGGCGGCAACCGCCGGATAACGAAGATAATCCAGCCGCTTTTGACAGTAGTCCTCATCGCGGCCGCTCAGGCGGCGGGTCCGGCGGTCGATCGGACCGTCCGCGTCTACTCGCAACCGGGGCGCTACGCGGGCTGGCCGGCCAATCACGGCATCTGGTCATGGGATAACGAGATCCTGGTAGGCTTCAGCGGAGCCTATTTTAAGTGGCTCGGCCCTGACCGCCATCCCTACGATCGCGACCGCTCGGAGGAGCCCTATCTCGCCCGTAGTCTGGATGGCGGCAAAAGCTGGACCATCGAACCGGCGCCGGAACTCGCCACCCCGCGCGGCATGTACGCCCGGCCGGGCGCCTCGGTAGCAGCCACGGACCTCCCCGGGCCACTCAACTTCACCCACCCGGATTTCTGCATGACTCTGCGCATGGAGGACGCGCAGAAGGGCGAATCCTGGTTGTATTACTCTTACGACCGCGGCAAATCCTGGCGCGGACCTTTCCGCTTCCCCTTGTTCGGCCAGAAAGCCATTATGGCGCGCACCGATTATCTTGCCGGCGGAAAGCACGATGCGCTGGTCTTTTTGACCGCGTCGAAATCCTCCGGCGCCGAAGGGCGTCCGTTGGTGGTACGAACCACGGACGGAGGGCTCCACTGGCGTTTTGTTGGGTGGATCGCGCCCGATCCCGGAGCCGGCTTCACCATCATGCCGTCGTCGGTGCGCCTGTCCACGGGCCGGATCGTTACCGCCGTGCGCCATTTCGATCCGAACGCCGCCAGTCAGAATTCGATTGACCTCTATGGTTCGGATGATAACGGCGCAACCTGGCGCTCCGTCAGCCGCGCGGTGGCCCTCACCGGCGAAAAGGGAGGAAATCCACCCAGCCTCATCCGGCTGCGGGATGGGCGGTTGGCGTTAACCTATGGACCGCGCAATCCCCCTTACCGGATCTGTGCCCGTCTCAGCGCGGACAACGGAGCCACATGGAGCCCGGAAATTGTGCTGCGCGACGGCGCCGCCTCCTGGGATATTGGTTACACGCGTAGCATCCAATGCCCGGACGGCAGGATCGTTACCCTATACTACTGGCCGCCGGGCGCCCGGAAGGAACGCACGCTCGAAGCGACCATCTGGTCGCCTGGCGAGCCCTGAATCGGCCGCCGGTCCGCTTCAGTACTGGGGCGAAATCAGAGCATCCAGTTTTTCCAGCATGTCCGGCGCCCCGCAAGCCGCCAGCATCGGCTTTTCACTCTGCTCCACCCGGTGCGCGGCCTCCATTACCTGTCGGGCCACCTGGTGCGGAATGACCACCGCGCCATGTTTGTCGGCATGAATCAGATCGCCCGGCTGCACGAGCATGCCAAACACTCTGACCGGCAGGTTGAAGTCCTCCAGGTGCGCCCAGCCGTGAGAAACCTGCACTCCGGAAGCAAACAGATGGAAGTTCAAACGCTCGACTTCGTCAAGGTCGCGCACCGTGCCATTGGTGATCACGCCCTGGCTGCCCAGTGCCCGATGGATGCTCGCGTTGACCTCTCCCCAATAGGCTCCCGCGGGAATCTCACTGAGATCCTGTATCACGCTCAAACGCGGTGCGGGCGAACTTTGGACGTACTCCCAATACGCGCGGCGCGAAACCCGGCGGGGTTCCGCGGGCGGCTGGTTGGAGCGGATTGCCGCGGTACAGGCGTAACCGGCCACCGCTCCCAAACCGGGAAACAGACATCGCCAGCCGGGGCCGGTAACTCCTTCCAGCCGGTCACGGAGATGAAAGGTCTCAATTGCATTGGCGATCGTTGGCGAGGAGATCCTCTTCAATTGCTCGATCTCTTCGGCCGAAAGCAGTTCGGGTGGGGAGGTGGTTGACCAGGTCATGTTGATATCGAAAGTCTGATTATCCGAGCGCCGGCCGGACACCGGCCCGACAGGCGGAAAGGCCATTATATCGGGATGGACCGGCGGCGGGATTTCAGCCGTCGAACGCGAGCGGCGCTCACCCCGTCGGCCGAACGATGGACTGCGAACGCAGATAGTCGAACAGCGTGGAGGGTGCGTTCACGCCGCCTCCGAACCCGCTCAAGTTAGTGCCCCCGTACGGTACGCCCTGTGGAAAGAGGTTATGGGCGTTGATCCAGCCGTTGCCGGCCACCAGGCTTTCGGCCACCCGCCGCGCGCGCTCCAGGTCGTTGCTCCAGACACTATTTGCTAAACCGTAGGCCGAGCGGTTCACCAGTTCCACCGCCTGCTCTTCCGTGCGGAATGGCATCAGGTAGGCGACCGGCCCAAAGATCTCTTCGCGCGCGCAAATGTTGTCCGGCTCGCCAGTCAACAGCGCCGGCTTGACATAGAAACCGCCCGGGCTCCCGCTGACATCAGCCGCGCCTCCCGCCATCAGCGCCGACGCCCCTTCTTTCCGCCCTTTCTCGATGTAGCCGAGCACCCGCCGCTGCTGCTTTTGGCTGACCACCGGCCCCATCCCGGTATCCTGCGCCAGCCCGTGACCGATGCGGACAGAATTCAGATAGCCGATGGAGCGATTGACGAACTCGTCCCAGATGGACTCATGCACCAGCCATCGCGTCGCCGTGCAGCAGACCTGCCCGGTGTTGAGCGTAATAGCGCCGGCCAGCGCCCGTGCCGTCCGGTCGACGTCGATATCGTCAAACAGAACCGCCGCGCCCTTGCCACCAAGTTCCAACTTCACCGGCACCAGGTTCGCGCCGCAACTCGCGGCGACCTTCCGGCCCACTTCGGGCGAGCCGGTGAAACCCATCCGGTTGATGCCGGGGTGTGCGGCCAGCGCCGCGCCGGCAGTCTCACCAAAGCCCGGAACTACGTTGACCACGCCGTCCGGCACGCCGGCTTCCTGCATCAACTTCGTCACGTAAAGCGTCGACAGCGGAGTGTCCTCCGCGGGCTTTACCACCACCGTGCAACCGGCCGCCAGTGACGGCCCCAGGCTCCAACCCAGCAGCAGGAACGGGAAGTTCCACGGGATGATGAACGCAGCCACACCCGCCGGGAAGAGCGCCGAGTATGCCTCATGCCCCTTCACCGCAATCGGTTCCCGCTGGCGGATATTCACCGAAAGGTCCGCATAGTAGCGGAGCGTCGCCGAAAAGCTGGGTATATCCCCACCGATCGCCTGTGCGTAGGGCTTTCCCACGTCAAGCGATTCCAACTCGGCCAGAATGGCGGCATTCTTATCCACCAGGTCGGCCAGACGATGCAGAATCACCGCCCGGTCGTTCGCCCTCATGCGCGGCCAACCGCTGGTCCGCAGGGCATGACGAGCTGCGGTTACGGCGTGGTCGATATCCTCGGCCGTGCCTGAGGCGACCTGCGCCAGCTCCTCACCGGTTCCCGGATCGCGAGTGGTAAACGTCTCGTGGTGAGCCGCATCCACCCACTGGCCTCCAATGAACATCTTCACCGGAGTCGAAAGAAAGGCTACAACCTCGGGGTTGAGCCTTGAAACGAGCAGTTGCGAGGTAGTGGACATATCTGCACTCCAGAACGTAAGGACTCGACTCAAATCCTCTCACAACCTGGAGTCGGCCGGCGTGGCCGGCCGTCTGCTCACGCCCAAAGGATTTTCAGGGCTGTTTGACGCGAATACGGCCCATCGGATACCAACCGTCAGGCTGAACTCCGGCGATCGCCAGTTTGATCGCCGGATTACCGGTTGCCGGATCCAACAGCGCCAATTGCAGTTCGTACTCGCCCGCCGCCAGATCTCCCGGGATGAAGACCGCCCCGTCATAAAGGTTGTCACCCGGCAGCCAGGTCCGGATATCGGCGCCGGTTGGCAGCAGAACCGTCCGCGAGCCGGCTTTGAGCCGCAGCGCCAGCGGGAACGGGCGGTAACAGGGCGCCACGCCTTTGTTCTCCCACCAGGTGGTGAAGGAGAGTTTTCCGAGCGGTGTCACTTCTTCGGGATAGGTGAACTTCCTTAACACGAAGCGATAGCCCATCTTCTTCAGCCAGCGGTTCACCGGGGGCCACCATTTTTCCGGCACCGGCGACGACTTGGCGTTAAAGGACGAGATATGCCACTTCAGGGACTGGTCGATGATGTAGTTCACATCCCAGCCTTTGTCCATCCAGTGCTGCATCACCCAGCAGACCTCCAGCGACACCGGCGCCTTCTTCCAGGCATCGCGCATGCCGAAATTGATGATTCCCTGCGGGTACATGTCCTGCATGTGCGACCACTTCAGGTTGGAGAATCCGCCCATATCGCCGAGGCAATCGACGCGCCAACCCACCGGCTTGCGGGAAAGTCCGTACTTGTTGGTCTTTTCGTCGGTCAGCATCATCACCAGCGGCGTCGTATGAAACGAATCGATGTAGCTGTCCACCAGCGCGCGGCGGGTGGCATCTGTCAGATCGGCCGAGCCCGCTCCCTCTCCCCAGGCGCCGACAATCGAAAGATCAACGCTCTCCAGGTACGGGTTGCCGTCATAGCGGCGTCCCAGTTCCCCAATCATGCGGGTAAAGTATTTCACATAGCGCGGGTCTTCGGGATTGGTGCGCCATTTGGCAATCGCCGTCCGGCCCAGTTCGGGTCCCATCATCGCCCGGTACCAATCCGGCACGTCGTTATCCTTGGTGGTGCCGTAGGGCGCGATACGCAGCATCAGCGTCTGCTTGCGATCGGCCGCCGTACGCAGGGCGGTGTCGATCAGATCCCAGCGGTAGTGGCCGTCTTCCGGCTCGATGAACTTCCAGTAGATGCGGAAGTAGGCGATCGAGGTCATCGGAAAATCTTTGTTTTCGAGCGAACCATGAAACGGCTGGTAGACGATCGGGAAGCCTTCGGTCCACTTCAGCCCCTGGTTCAGCGCGTCACCGTTGAAGCGCTGGAAGGTCATAAAGCCGATGCCGGGATTGACCAGTACATCGTCGATCTCCACCGGCCGTACAATCACCGGTGATTGCGCCAAAGCCGCCAGCGAAGCCAGCAGCAAGCAGACAGGAACCGTTGCCAATCGCATGTTCGTCCTCTATTGTAGCCGCCTGTCTCCGGTGAACCTTCCCTCCGGCCGGGCCAAAAGGAAACTTGCTATATTCGTTGTATCTGACGTTCGCTGGTCGAACAGAACCATGAAGGTACTGCTGGTCGAGGATAACCGGGCGGACGCTGTTCTCCTCCGCGAGACACTGGCCGACACACGCGACAAACCCGTCGAATTAGTCCACGTTGAGCAACTGAAGACAGCTCTGGAACGGCTGGCCACCGAGTCATTCGACATTGTCCTGCTGGATCTCTCTCTGCCCGATGCCGACGGCATGGAGACCATCACCCGTACCCAGAAGGAGCATCCCGAACTGCCGCTGGTGGTGCTGACTGGTCTGGACGACGAAGCCACCGCGGTGAAAGCGGTGCGGCATGGCGCCCAGGACTACCTGGTCAAAGGCCGTGGTGACGGCCACCTGATTCTCCGCGCCATGCGCTATGCCGTGGAGCGCAAACGTTCCGAAGAGGCGTTGCGGGAAGCCAATGAAAAGCTCCAGGCAGTGATCGACACCGCGCCGGTCGCCATCTACACCATGGACTTCGAGGCCCGCATCACGGGTTGGAACGCCGCCGCGCAAAGAATGTTCCAGTTCACCGAAAACGAAGTTCTGGGTCAGCTTCTGCCCAACGTTCTCCAGGACGACCGCGAACAGACTCTCGCGGCTTATCAGCGCGTGCTGGCCGGAGAGGATCTTCGCGGCGTCGGGGCGAGGCGTCGCCGCAAAGACGGCAAGGTGATTTATGTCAACATGTGGACCGCCCTGCTCCGCGACGCCGGCGGCAAGGTCAACGGGTTCCTGGCCGCGGTCACCGACGTCACCGAGCGGAAGCAACTGGAGGAGCAGCTCCGCCAATCCCAGCGCATGGAAGCCGTGGGCCGGCTGGCGGGTGGCGTGGCCCACGATTTTAACAACCTGCTGACCATCATCACCGGCTATAGCGACATGTTGCTGAATAAGATGCCGGAACCTGAACCCCTCCGCCGCAACGTGGAAGAGATCAAAAAGGCCTCCGGCCGCGCCGCCTCCTTAACGAACCAGCTCCTGGCCTTCAGCCGCCGGCAGGTCCTGCAGGCAAAGGTAATCGACCTCAACGAGATTGTCGCGGACATGAACAAGATGTTGCGGCGTCTGATCCCGGAGAGTATTGAACTGGTGGTGAACCTCGAACCCCAACTAGGCCATATCAAGGCCGATCCCGGCCAGATCGAACAGGTCATCGTCAACCTCGCCGTGAATGCCCGTGAAGCGATGCCCCAGGGCGGCAAGCTGATTATCGAAACCGCCAACCGGGAACTGGACGAGCACTACTGCCGGCGGCACATGAGCGTGAAGCCGGGCAGCTACGTCATGCTCTCGGTCAGCGACACCGGGGCAGGCATGGCGCCGGACGTTCAGGAACACATCTTCGAACCCTTTTTTACCACCAAGACGGGCAAAGGCACGGGACTCGGCTTGTCCACCGTATACGGCATCGTCAAACAGAGCGCCGGCGAGATCTGGGTATACTCCGAACCATCGCTTGGAAGCAGCTTCAAGATTTACCTTCCGCGGGTGCAGGCGGCAGCCGAGCGGGCCGAAACCGCCGTCCAGCCACCCACCCCGGCCAGCGGGCGCGAAACCATCTTACTGGTGGAGGACGAGGAGACAGTGCGTATGCTGGTGCGTGAGATTCTGCAAAGCAACGGCTACTCCGTACTGGAGGCAAAAAACGGCGCCGAAGGGCTCGCACTGGCCGGCCGTTACAACGGCAAAATCGATCTGCTGCTGACCGATGTCGTCATGCCGCAGATGAGCGGGCGCGAGCTTGCCGAAAAGCTCTGTCCCTTACGGCCCGGCACCCGGATCCTGTTCATGTCGGGATACACCGACGACGCGGTAGTAGCCAACGGATCGGTGGCGCCGGGTTCAGCGTTCATTCAAAAGCCGTTTAGTCCGGACGCGCTGGCGCGAAAGCTGCGGATGCTGCTCGACCGTCAACGCCAAAAGCAACCCGGACGCGGTATCCGCAACTGACCGGAACGGGAAAGATTGACTTCGGCGCCTGGAACCCGCGGATTGGAACGCGAAAGCCGAGCCCGGAACCTGGAACGTCTCCGGACCGAACCACTCGACGTGCTGCTTCTGGGCGGCGGCATCAATGGAGCTGGTACGGCCCGGGATCTGGCGCTGCGGGCGCACGCGGCATCGCACCCGCTGCGGATCGGCCTGTTGGAGCGTGGCCGGTTTGCCTCCGGTGCCAGCGGCCGCAATTCCCATCTCATCCACGGCGGCCTGCGCTATCTGAAATACCTGCAATTGAATCTGGTGCGCGAAGCTCTGCGGGAACGGGCGGTGCTGCTCCGCATCGCGCCACACCTGGTCCGGCCGCTCGCCTTTCTGCTTCCGTTTGAACACTCCCTCGACCGGCTGCGTTACGCCGCCGGGCTCTCTTTGTACGGCCTGTTTGCGCGCGGCAGCGCCCTCGGGCGGCACCGTATGCTACCGGCCCCCGAAGCCCTCCGCATCGAGCCTGCGCTGGGCCTGGCCGGCCTGCGGGGCGGCGCGGAGTTTCATGACTGCACGGTGGATGCCGTGGCGATGGTGCTAGCCAATCTTGAAGATGCCGCAACTCACGGCGTGGCGATCGCCAACCATTGCCAGGCCCTGTCATGGCGCCGGGATCACGACGGTTGGATCGTCGATGCTGAGGACCATATCGGAGGCCGCCGCTTCGCGATTCGCGCCCGCAAGCTGGTTGACGCCACCGGCGCCTGGATGCGCGGCGCCGGTCTGCGCCTGGTGCGGGGCTCGCACCTGGTGTACCCCCGTTTCCTCCAGGGAGATCACGCGGTCTGCTGGTTCGATGAGCGGGGCCGGATCCTCTTCTTTTTGCCCTGGGGCCGCGAACGCGAATTGACCTTGGTGGGCACCACCGAAGTGGACCATGACGAGGGTCCTGACAAGGTGGCTATGTCCCACGCCGAAGCCGCTTATCTCAAGGGCGCGGTCGCCCGGGTCTTCCCGTCGGCCGGAGTCCGCCCGGTAGGCTGTTTCAGCGCGCTCAGACCTCTGGTTGCGGCCCGCTCGGGCAGCGCCAGCGCCGCTTCCAGACGCCACCACATCGGTAATACCCCACAGGGCGTGCTACAGATCTCCGGAGGTAAGTTCACCACGTACCGCCTAATGAGCGAGCAGGCCGCCGATCAGGTGGCCGCCGAAATCGCGCCACCCCTCGAAGGAATTCATCTCACCGCGGCGCAGCCGCTGCCCGGCTCGAATCCAGCCGCAGGCGACTGGATCGCCGGCGCCATCGACCATCAGATGGCCCAGCGGCTGGAAGATCTCCTTTTCGTTGCCGGCTGCTCCGGCTACGAGCGGCCCTGGTCGCGGCCGGACCTGGAAGAATTAGCCCTGGCGATGGGGGCGCGGCTGGGGTGGGACAATAGGCGAATGGAGGATGAGATCACCCGGATCGAACAACAGATTTGCCGCCCGGAGCCGGTCCCGTGAGCCCTCGCTCCAGGCGCTCGGCAATCGCTACCGCCTGGGTGCGGTTTGTCATTCTGCTGAAACGCTCGGCCATCGCCGCTTATCGGGATAATGCGCTCGGAATCGCCAAGGGCGCGGCTTACTCCGGCCTGCTCTCTTTCTTTCCGGTATCTACCACCCTGGCAGCCATCCTCACCCAGGTGCGGGCCAACGCCCTGCGCCACTCGCTGGCCCACCTGCTGGAGAAGTTCATGCCGCCCGAGATTGCCCCCTTGATTGTGGATCGTTTTGTCGCCCGCGGCGAAAGACCTGTCTATCTGCTGGTGGGCGCCAGCCTGATCTCCCTATGGGGGGCATCGGGATTAACCACCAGCCTGATGGACGGCTTCCAGGCCGCATACCGTGTGCAGCGCCAACGGGGAATAGTCCAGCAACGGCTGGTAGCCATGCTGCTGGTCTTCGCTGCCGTCATCCCCGCCGTGGGCGCTTCGGCGCTGATCCTGTTCGGTGGAAGAGTGGAGCAATTTGTACTGGCGCACCTGGGCGTCGTAACGGCTGGAGAGACGATCCGCACCAGCGTAGTGGTAATCAGCCGCCTGATCCGCACCTTTATCGCGTTGGGGGCAATCGTGCTGGTAACGGCGATGATGTACCACTACGGCCCCGACCGGCGCCGCCAGTTCCGCGAGACCTGGGCCGGAGCGTTGCTCGCTACCGCCCTCTGGTGGCTGGCCACTACTGGATTCGCGTGGTATGTGCGCAACATCGCCGACTACAGTGTCATGTACGGATCCGTGGGCGCTGTCATTGCGCTGCTGATCTGGATCTACCTGCTGGCGATCATCGCCCTGTTCGGTTGCGAGTTCAACGCCGAGATTGCCCGCCTTAAGGAACGCTTCCCGCACCAGGCTGGTTGACCCCGCTCTGGGGCCTCTATTTGCTTGTCATGTACCGGTGGGAGGACACTGGGGTCAGTGGCTGAATATTGTACTTGCGGCGCGTTGCTTCCTCCCGATGCCCGGTTTTGTCATAAATGCGGCAAACCGCAGCGGGATGAGCCACTGTTCGAACCCGAACCGGCGCCACCCCCAGTGGTTCCATTGACTGTCCCGGCAGTTGGCCCCGCCGCTCCCCCTGCGGCCGAGATCACGTTTCGCAATCGTCCGGCGGTGATGTCGGCTTTGAGCGCGGCCTGCATCGGGCTGGTGCTGATGATGCTGATCTTCCTGCCGGCCATCGTGCGGTTGGCCTCCCCCCTGCTCGCCGGGTTTCTCTCGGTGCTGATCTACCGCCGGCGAACCCTCAATCCGGTTAATCTGAAAAACGGATTGCGGCTGGGCTGGATCACCGGCATGCTGGCGTTCGCCATAAGCGTCGTCATTTTCACGCTGAGCGTCGTTTTTCTGGTGTCTGATCCACAGGCGGCCGGCATGTTGAAGGATCGAATGCAGGCAGTGGCCACGCCTAGCGAACTGGACGAGATGATCCAGATGCTGAGGACTCCCGTAGGCATTCTGGCCTGGCTGTTCAGCACGTTTTTCACCCTCACTGGCCTGCCCATGCTCGGTGGAGCGCTCGGAGCAACGCTGGCAGGGAAACAGCCCGGGGTTCGATGAACCTTCCGGTTCGGGTAATCGTTCGTGGAGGTTAACCATGGCTCAGCCTGAGACTGCTACCCTGGCCGGAGGTTGCTTCTGGTGCTTGGAGGCGGTCTTCAATCGTCTGGATGGCGTTCTCGCGGTCGAATCAGGTTACATGGGCGGCCATCTCCAGCAGCCCACCTACCAGGACGTTTGTTCCGGTGAAACCGGACACGCCGAAGTCGTTCGTATTGCTTTCGATAGCGTCAGACTATCGTTTGACGAACTGCTCCATGTCTTCTTCGCGATCCACGACCCTACCACGCTCAACCGGCAGGGAAATGACATCGGCACCCAGTACCGCTCCGCAATCTTCTATTACTCGGAAGCGCAGCGGCAGACCGCCTTGCGGGTGATCGCCAGCCTCGCTTCCGGCACGGAACCTGGGGCAGCGATCGTCACCGAACTGGTTCCGGCTGGCAACTTCTACCCGGCCGAGCCGTATCACCACGACTACTACGAGAAGAACCCCAACCAGCCGTATTGTCTGATGGTGGTCGGCCCGAAAGTGGAGAAGTTCCGGCACCGGTTCCCCGGCCGCATCAAGCCTTGAGCCCCACGGACGCCACACGTCGCGGCGCCGTCACTTCAGAGCAGGCCGGCCAATGGCTTCCAACTCCGGCCCTGGGATTGGGCCACGCCCGGGTAGGTGATCTCCCCGCGGTATGTATTGACGCCGTCCCGGATCGCCTTACTCCCTTCGCAAGCACGCTCCAGGCCCTTATTGGCCAATTGCAGCAGGTAGGGGAGCGTCGCGTTGGTCAGGGCGTGGGTCGAGGTGTGCGGCACCGCCGCCGGCATGTTGGAGACACAGTAGTGCAGTACGTTGTCCACAAAATAGACCGGGTCGGTGTGCGTCGTCGGGTGGGACGTCTCAAAACACCCGCCCTGATCGATCGCCACATCCACCACCACCGCCCGGTACTTCATCAGTGAAATCATCTCTCGCCGGACAATTTTTGGCGCCGAGGCTCCCGGAATCAGCACCGCGCCCACCACCAGGTCGGCATGGCGAAGGGACTCACGGATCGTCCAGTCGTTGGAGGCAAGCGTGGTCACTTCACCATGGAAGATGTCGTCCAACTCCCGCAGCCGGTGCAAGTTGCGGTCGATGATGGTCACCCGGGCGCCCACGCCGTTGGCCGCCTTGGCGGCGTTCAACCCGGCAATGCCGCCACCCAGAATCACCACATTGGCAGGCGCCACACCGGGAACACCCCCGAGCAGGACTCCCCGCCCGCCACTGGGCGCCTCCAGATACTGGGCGCCGATCTGGACCGACATCCGCCCCGCCACCTCGCTCATCGGAGTCAGCAACGGCAGGCTTCCATCGTCTTCCTGAATCGTCTCATAGGCCACCGCGCTGACCTGTTTGTCGAGCAAGCGATCGGTCAACCCGGGCAACGGCGCCAGGTGCAGATAAGTGAAAAGGATCAGATTCGGGCGCAGCCGTCCATATTCGGAGGGCTGCGGCTCTTTCACCTTAACCACCAGGCCGGCGGCCTGCCAAAGCTCATCGGCATTGGTCACAATCTCCGCCCCGGCCTCCGCGTACTCCTGGTCTCGAATCGCGCTACCAAGACCGGCGCCGGCCTCAACCAGCACCTCATGGCCGGCTTGCCGTAACACGGCAACGCCGCTCGGAACCAGGCCCACGCGCGTCTCGTGGTCTTTAACCTCTTTGGCAACGCCGATAATCATGCCGCTTACCTCGCCGGAGATTGGGAGTTGGTGGCAATTGGAGAGTTCTTCGGACCCAGCCCGAGGGCGATGAGGGTCAACGCCTCGATCTTGCCGTCCGCGTCCAACTTCTGATCGGCCTGGAAACGCTTCATCGCTTCAATCGACTCACTGCCCCACTGGCCGGTGGCCGGCCCCTTCAGATAACCCTTCGCAATCAGGGCTTCCTGGATCTCCCGGTAACGCTCTGGAGTCGGATTGCGCTGGCCGGCCGGTTTGGACACCGCTACTCGCCGGCGCGCGCCGCTGTGCGCTCTCGAGGCTCGCCTGCGGGAAGATTTGTGCGAAGTGGCGGAGCGCCTGGCCCCGGTTGCCTTCCCGTGCCTGGTTTTCGCCGCTGACTTTTTTGCCGCCGATTTTCGCGCTGCCGGCCGTTTCGCCGCGGACAGCGACTTGCGATGCGTCTTCTTGCGCGCCGCCGCCGCGCTGCCCGGAAGTGTGGCGCAAACGAAGCAGAACGCCAGAATCGTGATGAGTACGGCTCTTGCCACCCTGCCTTAAGTCTAACAAACAGCAGGCTCCATCAGCCGGCACCCGATGACGCCCGGAACGTCTACTCAGCGGGTAACGTACCGGCGATGAACTGGCTGAGCCACTGGTGTTCGCCATTGCGATTCAGTGGAATCTGGCGCATCACCCGGAACGCGACTGCATCGCCGGGCTTCAAAGTTGCCTGGATCTTCTTCACGTCATCGCTGGTAGCCACCGGATGGCGATTGATGGAAACAATGATGTCTTTTTCCCGGATGCCGATGTCTTCGGCGAACGAGTCGGGCTCTACCCGGGTGACGCGAATTCCCCGCGCATCGGGCAGATTCAACTTCTCCCGCTCCGCCGGCAGGATGTCCTGAATCATGATGCCGAATTTCACCTTGGTTCCCGCCGGCGCTTTCTGATCGGCATTCCCGTTCGACCGTTGGAAACGATCGGCAAACACCTCTTCCCGGTCGCCTACTACGACTTTGACGTCCAGCTTTTTCCCGGCGCGGTCGAGGGTGAACTTCACCTCCGAGCCGACCGGTGAATCGGCCACGCGATTCACCAGATCGTCGCCATTCTTGATCGGCCTTCCGTTCAGTGACAACAGCACGTCTTCCGGTTTGATGCCGGCCTTATCCGCCGGACCGCCCTTGGTCACCTGTTCAACCAACACGCCGTGGTCGCTGCCGATCGCCTTCAGCATCTCCGGGCGTTCGTTCTTCTGCCAACTGATGCCGATCGAGCCTCGGGTTACCCGTCCACTACGGATTAGTTGGTTATAAACGTTGACCGCCGTATTTACCGGAAGAGCGAAACCGATACCCTGATAGCCGCCACTCTGGGTGGCGATGGCCGTGTTGATGCCGATTACCTCGCCGCGGCGGTTCAGTAGTGGCCCGCCGCTGTTGCCCGGATTGATGGCGGCATCGGTCTGAATGAAGTGCTGGAACTGCTGGGCGCCGGCCACGTCGCGACCTGTGGCCGAAACGATGCCCACCGTCACCGTGGCCTCCAGGCCGAAAGGGGAACCGATGGCCATCACCCAATCCCCGACCTGAACCGCCTCGGAGTTGCCGATGCGCGCCGGCGCCAGCGCCTTACCGGCGTCAATCTTGATCACGGCGATATCGGTTTCCGGATCGTAGCCGACCAGCCGCGCTTTGTATTCGGTCAGGTTCTGTGGAAGGCGGACCTTGATCTTATCGGCCTGCTCCACCACGTGGTTATTCGTAATAATGTAGCCGTTGCGATCCACAATGAAGCCGGACCCAGTGGCCTCCCGCCGGAACCGGGGCGCCGGCAGCTGTCCCTGCGGGCCACGGAAGAAACGTCGGAACAGATCCATCTGATCCTCGTCTTCGTCCTCATCCGGGTTGGGCCCACGGCGGCGCGCGCTGCTCTCCTTCGGCGTATAGTCCGTGCTGATGTTAACCACCGAGGGCTCCAGGGCTTTGGCCAACTCGGTGAACTCGCTCGGCAGCTTGACGGCGGCCGGAATCGATAGCGGAGTCGCGTCCGGCGCGACCGGCCCGCCCCCCCGTGCGGCACCGACATTGGTGTTGATCAGCGTGCCGATGAGAATCCCGAGTGATAGTGTGAACAGAAGCAGACTGAACGACAGTAACTTCTGGCGACGAACTCTCTCGAACAAGGTCATGGAACTGGGGCCTCCCGGCAGGTGTCTAGACTTATTATAGGGGTAACCCGGACTCTCGGTCTGCCGGACGAAAGGGCTTCAACTCCACCACCGCGATGCCAGCCAAAATCAACGCCGCCCCCGACGTCTGGCGGATGCCCAGCGTCTCGCCGGTTATCAGGAACGAGGTCACCCAGGCAAACACCGGCTCCAGGGCGAAAATCAGCCCTGTCCGCGTGGCTGTGGTGTGGCGCTGCGCATAGGACTGGATCGAGAAGGCCAGCGCCGTCCCGAGCACCCCGGTAATCACAATCGCCAGTATCGCCGCGGGAGTCCAGCGAATGAAATAGGGTTCCCACCAGAAGAATGTCATTGAGCCGCAGACCGCCGCCGTTGCAACCTGTATCAGGCTCAACGCTTCGAAGGAGACTCTTCGCGCGTAATGGCCGATCACCAGAATATGCAGGGCGAACATCACCGCGCAGCCCAGGGTAAGCATGTCGCCGGGTCCCATCCGCGGTTCCATCCGCTCCAAAGTCAGCAGTCCCATTCCCACAGCCGCCACCGCGACGCCGGCGGCTTCGGAAATGCCTGGATTCCGTCGATAGATCAGAGCTCCCAACAACGGCACCAGCACCGTGCTCATTCCGGTCAGGAACGCCGATTTCGAGGGCGAGTTAAAGTAAAGCCCAAACGTCTGAAAGGCATAGCCGGAAAACAGGCAGAGGCCCGCCGGTATACCGGCCCTCCAGGCTGCCCCCGCGCCCGGCCCAAATAGCGCGCGCCCCCGAAAAAGCGCCAGTAACACCGCCGCCGCCAGTGAGAATCGCAACGCCAGAAACAGCAGCGCGGAGACCTCGGCCAACGCTGCCTTGACCACGACGAAGGTCGCGCCCCAAACCAGCGTGACCAGCGCCAGCGAAAGCTCCGCGCGCCAGTGAGCGGCGCCAGAACCCCGGCTCATCGCGCCGGTGGCGCCGGCGCCGGATCCCGCATCAACAAAGCCAGCGTCAGCAGAACCCTCTTCAGCGCCAGTTCCCTGCCCTCGGGATGAAACCATTCAGCCGGAGTATGCGCTCCTCCACCCTGTCCGCCGGCGCCCACCGAGACGGCCGGCAGACCCATCGAAAGCGGTATGTTGGCGTCGGTTGAGGCGCAGTCCAGGTGCGAGCGTATATTCAGAAACGAGTCCACCGCGCGCACGAAAGAGAGGATTTTCGCTCCCTCCTTCAAACGGCCTCCCGGACGGGATCCGATTTCACGAATCTTGGCCGCTACTTTCCCGCCCGTGGTCCGCTCGTTTTCGATGTCGCGAGCACGCTCCACGGATGCTGAAAGCAGTTCCGAGAACTGGTCGAGCTGGTCCGGATCTTCCGAACGGATGTCCAGTTTCGCTCTCGCCAGCGTGGGGATCGAGTTGATGCTGGTGCCGCCCTCAATCGTTCCAAAGTTATAGCTGGTGCGCGGCCCCGACGATCGTCCATTGGTGCGGTGTTCCGTAAACCACGCCACGGCGCGGCTGATCGCATGAACCGGATTGGCGATACCGTAGTCGTTCCAACTGTGTCCACCCGGACCGCTGAAGGAGATCTCATAGCGGCGGCTGGCCAGCGCCTCGCAGGTGATGTGATCCGTGGAAGGACCGTCGAGCACGATAAACGCTCCAATTTTTGGCCCAAGCGGCGACTGCTTCACCAAATAGCGCATGCCGCTCAGGTTGCCTTCGCCCTCCTCGCCCACATTGGCAATGAACACCACCGGATGGACGCCGTCTTCCATCGGCGCAGAGGCCTTCATCGCCCCCGCAATGGCCAGCAACGCAGCCAGCCCGGCGCCATTATCGGCCACCCCGGGCCCGAGAAAACGCCCATCGCTACCGAGCGAAATATCCTGTGGCTGGCGCGGAGCCAGCACCGTATCCAGATGGGCCGTAACGGCGATAAATGGACCTTCGCGCACCGGAGTCAGCGTCGCGATCACGTTGCCGCCACGGTCCAGGCGCGCTTCACAACCAAGCGAACGCAACTGTGCCACCATCCACTGTGCCCGCTTCTCTTCGAGAAACGTGGGCGCGGGTATGCGGCACAGCGCCAGGTGCTGTTCGTTAATCCACTGTTTCTCGCGAGTAAACCACTGGAAACACTCGTGGATCCCGCGTGCGTTCGCCAGTTCGGCGACCGATGCCACCATTGCTTCTCAGTGTACCGCGGCAGCCTTTGCCGGCAGCGCCGCCGGGGATGCTAACCTCAATAAAAAGCGCGGAGATTCGAGCTCTTGCTGAAGTATCTGCTGATTGTTTCCGGGGGCGGCCTGGGTGCGCTGGCACGCTACCTCGTGGGTACCACCATCATGGCCCGCTTCGGCGGGCGGTTTCCGGTCGGCACATTCGTCATCAACGTCAGCGGCTCTTTCCTCATCGGTCTGCTGATGACCCTGTTCACCGGCAATTTGCGCTCCGATCCCGCCTGGCGAATGTTTCTGGTGGTGGGCTGCCTGGGCGGTTATACGACTTTTTCCAGCTTCGAGTGGGAGCTGCTGGCATCGGTTCGCGAAGGTGGCTACTGGATTGCGTTCCTCAACGCGCTCGGCAGCCTGGTCTTCGGTTTTCTTGCCGTTTGGCTGGGAACGCGGGCCGCTTCGCTCGGGTAGAAACGCGGCCATGACTTTTTGACACAATGTCAGAGGTTAGGAGGACAGAATGAATTCTCACCGGCGTCAATTCGTGACCGGAGCGGCCGCCCTGTTGGCCGGCCGGCTGGCTTCCGCGGCTCCGGCGGAAAAGAAAGTTCGAATCGGCATTGCCGGCGGACGTTTCGGAGCCAGCTTCGAGTTTCATGAGCATCCCGACTGCATCGTGGAAGCGGTAACCGACCTGCGCGAGGACCGGCGCAACCATTTGATGCAGGTCTATAAGTGTTCGAAATCCTACCCGTCACTGGAAAAAATGCTGTTCGACCGCAACGTCGACGCGGTCTTCTGCGCCACTCCCGCCCCCGATCACCTCAAACACGTGACCATCTCGCTGCGGGCCGGCAAGCACGTTCTCTCGGCGGTGCCGGCCGTGGCCGGCTCGCTCGAGGACTGCGACAGACTGGTGAGCGAGGTGAAAAAGAGCGGCCTCAACTACATGATGGCCGAAACCAGCTATTATCATCAGGCCGTAATCAGCGCCCGGCAGTTCCATAAGGAAGGGAAATTCGGCCGCATCTTCGCTGCCGAAGCCGAGTATCACCATCCGGGCCTCGAAGAACTGTTCTTTGAGAATGGCGCGCGGACCTGGCGCTACGGCTACGCCCCGATGCACTACCCGACGCACACCACCGCCATGCTGCTCGCCGTGACACGCGAACGGCTGGTGTCGGTGAGTTGCATCGGATGGGGAGACGACGACCCGATTCTGAAGGATAACGTCTACCACAACCCCTTCTGGAACGAAACGGCGCTGTTTAACACGAACAAGGGCACCGCCTTCCGGGTGGCCATCTACTGGAAGGGTTCCGTGCGCGGCACCGAGCGCGGCCAATGGCTGGGCACGAAAATGAGCCTTTTCGAGCCTCATCCGAATGGCCTGCCGGCGATGATTGTGCGCGAACAGGCAACCACGGAAAAGGATAGCGGCGGATTCGTGCGCCAGCAGGCGCTGGCGGAAAAATACGATCAACCGATATGGTGGAAGACAGACATGTTGCCCGCTCCGCTACGCCACCCGAGCGGCCACGACGGATCCCACGTCTTCCTCACCAACGAGTTCATCCGATCGATTGTGGAGAACCGCCGGCCGGCCGTGGACGTCTATGAAGCCGTGGCCTATACCGCGCCCGGCATCGTGGCTCACGAATCGGCGCTAAAGGGCGGTGTCTCGATGAAGATTCCTCAGTTTGATCCCGCCTGACGCATGCACTTGCGTCAGGCGGGATCCGTTTGCGCCGGAATCCGCGGAAGATCAAACGCATCCAGCGCGTCGAGGATCCGCTGGTTCAAAAAATCGATGTGGGCCGCGTCAACGGCCGACGGCTGAAGCGCGAGTTGCCGCACGGTAGCCGATTCAAGCAGGCCGCGGGCCACCAGCAGCCGCTTTTCGGCGTGGTGGAAAAGCTCCATGTTCTGCAGGCTGAAGACGATCTGCGGCAGCAGTGGTTGGAAAGCCTGAAAGGCCTCCTCCGGCCGGCTGCTCTTGAGACGCCGCCAAACCAGTCCAAGCAGGTCGGAGACGGCCAGTCCCGGCACCACGCCGCAGATGCCGGCGGCATGCAGCTCCATCATGTACATCCCGCCCCATCCCTCGAGGACACCGACCCGGCCCTCGGTTGCCTCAATGATCTCGCCAACCCGCTGGGCCATCATGGCCTCCTCCAGTTTGACGTAACGAAAGTGCGGGAAGCGCCGGCTGAGGCGGGCAATCAGCGGCGTGGAAAGCGTGGGACCGCCCGGGTTGAAATCCTGGATGATGGCCGGCAGGGCGCAGGCCGACAGAACCGTACCCAGATACCTCTCAATCGCATCCTCCCCGGTGGCGAATACTCGCGGCACGGTGATGCCGGCCGCATCCGCGCCGAGGGTCGCAATCTGGCGAACGGTCGCGGCAGCGTCTCGCGCGCTGGCCGAATTGAGCTGTCCGATTACCGGAACGCGCCCGGCGGCCTCGTCCACCGCTTCCGCGATCGCCCGCTGCCGCTCTTCGACGGTCAACTTGTAGAACTCGCTGGCATACGCCGGCAAACACAGGGCCGAAGCGCCCGAAACGCAGGCGAAATCGATTAGCCGGCAAAGCGCGTCCCAGTCCACCCGCTCATCAGGCTCAAACGGCGTCGGGATGATGGGAACAACCCCGTCGATGGAGAATGATTGCACCGTCGCTGCACCTCTCTCCATGTACTCTACCAGCCGCCCGGCGGCGATGGGCAGCCGTTTGATATACTGAAAGTTCGAGTGGAGTTTGCGGTTCCGGAAGTTACACCCCGTGTTGTCGTGCCCGCCTGCTTCTGGATCTAACCTGAGGATTCGAATGCCAAACCAGGATCTCTATATTCTTGCGGCGCTGCTGTTCGCTGTACTTTTTGCCATATTGTTCGGAGGCGGGCCGGGAACGCCCCTGCGTTCGCCAGTGTCCAGTCGCTCCACCCCGCAATAAACGTTGCTAACCGGCCCTGCGCCTGTTGGCTGCTCTACAATTGGAGCCATGCGCACGTCCGCCGCGGTCACGTTATTCGCGCTGGCTCTAACCGGTTGCTCGCGAACCCCATCCATGCCGTTCACGCAATTGGTCGATCAGAAAGTCTACGATATCCTCGCGCTCTCGCCGATCGCTTCAACCCAGTACGGCTATCACCGGCATAACGGCCGGAAACTGGATGAAATGCTGGACGATTACTCGCCAGCCGGTATCGAACTTCAAAGGAATTTTTTTCAGGATCTCGGGAACCGGTTGCGAGGCTACAGGCCGGAGCAGTTGCCCCCCGAGTCGCGAATCGATCATCGCATCCTTACGGACCTGGCGAGCCTGAACCTGCTGGAGCTCAACTCCATCCAGAACTTCCGGCACAACCCCACCGTGTACGTTGAGCAGATCGGTAGCGCATTGTTTCCGCCTTTCGTGCTCGACTATGCTCCTGCTGCTGAGCGCTACCGGGCAATCGTGGCGCGAATGAAGCAGATTCCGGCGTTCCTCGATACCGCGCGGGCCAACCTGGTGGACTCACCGGAAATCTGGACCAAGGTGGCCGTTCTCGAAAACCAGGGCAACATCGACCTGATCGACAAGACGCTTCGCCAGGCGGCTCCGCCCCAAGTGCGCGCCGAGTACGAGGCCGCGGCGCCGGCCGCCCTCGAGGCGCTGAAGAACTTCACCGGTTGGCTGAACGCCGATCTGGCGAAGCGCGCGGGCGACTGGCGCCTCGGCCGTGAGAAATACGCTCAAAAGTTCGCCCTGGTGATGCAATCCGATACCACGCCCGAAAAGGTGCTGGAACAGGCCGAGGCCGATCTCAAGAAAATTCGGCGTCAGATGTTCGACCTGGCGCTGCCCCTGCATCACCAGATGTATCCTTCTCATCGCGATCCGGTGGATCTCAATCTGATTGTGGGCGAAGTGCTGAACCGGATCGCCCAGCGTCATGCCAAGCCCGATCAGTACCTGGAGACCGCGCGGCGGGATCTGGCCGAAGCCACCGCGTTCGTCCAATCCCGCGGCCTGGTACCGCCGGCCGGGCATGACAACCTCCGCGTGATCGAAACACCCGAATTCATGCGCGGCCTTTACGGAGTGGGCGGCTTCAACCCGGCGCCGGTACTTGAACCGCAACTGGGCGCCTTCTACTGGATCACCCCCATCCCCAGGGACTGGCCCGGGAATCGAGTCGAATCGAAGCTTCGCGAATACAACTACTACGGCTTGAAACTGCTGACCATTCACGAAGCGATGCCTGGCCACTATGTACAGTTCGAGTATTCCAATCAGATTCAGCCGACGAGCCGCCGCGTGCTGCGGGCGATTGCCGGCAACGGTGCGTATGTGGAAGGATGGGCGGTCTATGCCACCCGGATGATGCTGGACGAAGGGTATCTGGACAACAGCCCGGAACTCCGGTTGACCTTCCTCAAACAACAGCTGCGGATGATCGCGAACGCGATCCTCGATGTACGTTTGCAGACCATGGGCATGACCGATCAGCAGGCGATGGACCTGATGCTGCGCGACACCTTCCAGGAGAAGGAAGAAGCCACGGCGAAGCTCCAGCGGGCAAAACTCTCCTCGACGCAACTGCCCACCTACCTGGTTGGTTTCTACGGATGGTTGGCGGTGCGGGACGCCTGCCAGCGGGCCGCCGGCGCCGGCTTTCAGTTGGCGGACTTCCACCGCAGGGCGCTCAACGAGGGAGCGATTCCGCTGGCCGAGCTCAAAATGATTCTGGCGCCGTAGCAGCCCCCGCCGGCGTTATTCGAAATAGAGGATATCCGGCCGAATGTAGAAGCCCGCCTCTGCACACGGCCCGCACTCCATCTTGTAATCGGCGCGGATGGAGCGGATCGTCGCCGGAATCGTCACCGGATCGCTGGGCTGGTGGTAAGCGGATATGGACATCCGCGGCTTGAAACGGGTGAGCGTATCGCGCGCTCCCGCCAGTGCCTTGGGCTCGGCGCCTTCGATATCCATCTTGATAAAGTCGACGCGGTCCAGTTTTAGCTCGGCCCCCAGTTTGTCAATCGTGGTGAGCGGAACCTCGGCTACCGTCACCGCCCCCTGGCGGCGAATCACGAAGCTGTCGGCAGCGGTGTTGCTGGGATCGACATTCAGTGTCAGCACGTCGTCTTTGTCCCACACCCCCTTGGGATAAATGATCACCCTGCCGGCTGTGACTTCCGGCGCGAAGTTGCGGCGGAGGCACTCCAGATTCTCCGGCGCCGGCTCGATTGCCACCACCAGCCGCGCGCCGGCATCGAGCGCCTGCCGCGTAAACACACCCACATTGGCGCCGCAATCCAGCACGACATCGCCCTGGCGGACGAAATGCGGAGCGGTCCCGTAAATTTTGCGATCTTCTTCGGCAAGATTGAACGGCAGCACATAGTCGTCACCCCGCGGGATCCAATAGGATCCCATCGGTGTCTGCCAGTGATGAAAATGACCGTCTTTGCCAATCAAGCGGCTGGCATTGAGAATTCGATCCTTCGCCTGCATCAGTTCACGTTGGTGGTCGGTGACCTCGATCGCGCGCGCGTACGGACAAACCGGACTCTTTCCAAGCAGGAAAATTGCCCGCAAGCGGGCCGGCGGATAAAACCAGACAAAAGCAAAAAGGGCCACCAGCAGAACGAATACGTAGCGGAGTTTCATCAAGGCAGAGCATAGCACGCCCGCAACCGCCACTCGACGTTCGGTTCCCGGACTTCGTCTTGACCCGGCAATGCCCGCCGTCGTATGCTCATGCTTCCGCCGGTTACTGATATGCTTCTGCCGACAACCTACACAGCCGCGCTTTGGCTGGCTGTCTTTTCGATGATTTGCTGGGGCTCCTGGGCCAACACGTTGAAGATGGCCGGCAAGTGGCGCTTCGAACTCTTCTACTACGATTATTCATTCGGGGTGTTGATCACCGCGCTCATCGCCGCGCTCACCGCGGGTTCCTACGGCGATCTGAACCTGCTCGATTTCATCGACCTGACCGCCAAGACGCGGTTAGCGCTGGCAGTGCTGGCGGGCGTGATTTTCAACCTGGCCAATATCCTGCTGGTAGCGGCAATCACGGTGGCCGGCCTGGCAGTGGCGTTTCCGGTCGGAATCGGGCTGACGCTTGTTATCGGCGTTATCTGGAACTACCTCCTGGTCCGGCAGGGCAATCCGGCCCTGCTGTTCGGTGGAGCGGCGCTGGTGGTGCTGGCCATCGTGGTCGATGCGGTCGCGCACACGCTGCGAGCCCGCGAGCAGGCCGCTCAGGATAAGAAAAAGAAGAAGGGGAGCGGCGCCAAGGGCATTCTCCTGAGTGTCTTCGCGGGGGTTCTCATGGGCACCTTTTACCCGCTGGCGGTGAAGAGCATGACGGAACCGAACGCGGCGCAGCCGTACCTGGCATGCCTGATGTTCGCTATCGGCGTTTTTTTCTCATCGATGATTTTCAACGTCATCTTCATGAACCTGCCGGTGGAAGGACCGCCGCTCAGCCTGGTGGATTACTTCCGTGGAACAAGGACGCAGCACCTGCTGGGTATCGCGGGCGGCATTATCTGGTGCCTGGGCACGCTGTTCAACTTCATCATCGGCGCCCCGGATTCGGAAGCCAAGTTAGGGCCGGCCGTCAGTTACGCGCTGGGACAAGGCGCTACCATGATCAGCGCCTTCTGGGGCGTATTTATCTGGAAAGAATTTTCCGGATCGAGCAGCAAGGTGAAGACCATGCTGGCGATCATGTTCATACTCTTCCTGGCAGGATTAACCATGGTCTCGCTGGCGCCCCTGCATTGACGTGCAGTGCTCCGCCGGCAGGCGCTGCTCAGGCGGGGAACTCGTCGATCAGCGCGGTGATGGTAGCCAGTTCGTGATCAGACAACTTCACCGCCCCGGCGGCGGCATTCTCGGTGGCCTGTGCCGGATTGCGGGAACCGGCCAGAACGTGGCTTACGCCGGGAACCGCCGCAGTCCAGGCGAGAGCGAGTTGCGCCAGTGTGATCTCGTGATCATCGGCCATCGGCTGCATGCGCGCCAGCACATCAAGCACCTGCCGGCGGTATTCCGGCGTAAAGCGATGGCTCCGGCTGCGCAGATCGTCGTCAGCAAACCGGCGATCGGGGCTCATCTTGCCCGTAAGCAGGCCCAACGCCATCGGTGAGTACGCCAGAAACGCCAGTTGATGCCGTTCGGCGTAGGGCAGCAGGCTATCCTCGGCGCGGCGATCGAGCATGTTGAACTTTTCCTGGTCCGCGTCCAGTTGCCCGGCGGCGCGGTAGGCATCCAGGTGCGGCGTGGCGGCGTTGCTGGCGCCGATCGCTCGAATCTTACCCTCTTTCTTGAGATCGAGCAGCGTACCCATGGTTTCGGCGATCGGCGTCGTATCGTCCTGCCAGTGGGTCTGGTAGAGATCGATGTAACTGGTTCCCAAACGCCGAAGACTCTCCTCGATCTCGTGCCGGATCGAAGCAGCGCCGAGAAACTTGTAGATGGGCTTACCCGCCTGCTCCAAAAAGAGCGTACCCTGCGCGGTGTGCCATTGCAGGCCGCACTTGGTGGCAAGCACCACTTGATCGCGCCGGCCCCGGATCGCCTCGCCGACAATTTGCTCCGACAACCCCAGCCCGTAGGCCGGCGCGGTGTCGATCAGGTTGATACCCGCGTCGATCGCCGCCTGGATGGCGCGAACCGAATCGTTGGCTTCCACGCCGCCCCACATCCACCCGCCGATGGCCCAGGTGCCGAGCCCGATGACCGACGCCTCGATGCCGGATTGTCCGAGTACCCGTTTGCGCATGTCAACTACATCCAGTTTAGCGTTCCTTAGACAGCCGGCAACTCGAAGCCCTTGCGCCTCGGCCGCGAGATCAGATGGTTGGCTTCCGGATCGTCCACGAACTGCTCGGCCGCCGGATCCCAGCGCAGTTTGCGGCCGAGTTGGCGGCAGATGTTGACCAGGTGGCAGACCGTGGTGGAGCGATGTCCGATCTCCACGTCGGCGTTCGGTTTCTGGCGGCTGCGCATGCACTGGAAGAAATTTTCCAGATGCGGCAGGTCCTCCCCGGGACCCTCTATCGTCGATTCCGGAGCCCCCTTGTAGAGAGAGTCCGGTTCGGCGGTGAACAGGCCGCGTTTTATTTCAATGCGGCCCCGCTCGCCGATAAAGATGCCTCCCAGGTCCTCATGCTTGCGCTTCGGCCCTTCCAGCTTCAGCAGCGTGCCACTGGCGTACTTCATCGTGACGCGAGCCCGCGGGCTGCGCTCTTCGGTCCACATCTCGACAGGGCCGGTGTCATCCGCACCGAGCGCGCACTGTACCTGGTCGAGCGCGTGCGTGCCCCAGCCGGAAACGCCCCAGGACTGGCCGCCGCCATCGTAATCCCGCCAAAGCGCCCATTTGTATTGCAGGTCGCGATGGTAAGGGCGGAGTTCCGTTTGGTTGCACCACTGGTTCCAATCGAGCCCCTCGGGCATGGGCTCGCCCGGTTTTGGGGTCCAGTCATCGGGCGGTTCGAAGTTGCACACCTCGACAATACGAATCTTCCCGATGGCGCCGCTTGAGACCAGGCGGCTGGCGTAGCGGTTGATCGGCATGGAGCGCTGCTGGGTGCCGGTCCGCAGAATGCGGCGATGCTTGCGGACGCAATTGACCAGCGTTCGCCCCTCGGCGATGGTGAGGGTCAGCGGCTTTTCGGCGTATACGTCCATACCAGCTTCGAGCGCGTGCATGGCGATCAGCACGCGGGCATGCGTGGTGGTCTCGACAAAAACGGCATCCAGCTTCTCCCGGTCGAACATGGAACGGTAATCGGGGTATTTCGCCCAGCGGGAGCCGTTGGGACGTTTGGAGGCGGCCTCCGCGGTGCGCGGAAAGTAGCAGTCGGCAACCGCGGCCAGTTCCACGCCCGGCATGTTGTCAAAGTATGTCTGCAACCAGCGGGCGCGTCCGCCGCATCCCACAAAACCGATGCGGATACGGTCATTTGCTCCGAGAATTCGTTCCGGGCGAAGTAACCCAACGGATGCCGAAGCGAGCAGAAAATTACGCCGGTTCATAGCTGTGTTTCCGGGTTTGAGGGTATCACGCGATGGAAGCGAAAAGAAAGCGCGCGGCTGCCGGATGGGAGACTGCTGCCGGGCGCGGGATCACACGCCCGGCAGCGGTGTTCGGTCAGGAAGAGAATTCCACCGAGCGGGCGATCAGCACGGCGGGATTCTGGCGCAACTGGGCCAGCACACCGTCCGGCACCTCACCGTCGGTCTCCACCAGCGCCACCGCCTCCAGCACTTCGCCGGGCCGCGCCGGGCCGTTCTGGCGGCCAAGCGAGAAGTTGGCAATGTTGATGGAATTGCGCCCCAGCACCATGCCGACGTGGCCGATGACACCGGGCACGTCGCGATTGCGCAGGTACGCCAGATGGCCGCTTAGCGGCGCTTCGCAATAGATACCGTTGACATGCAGCAGGCGCGGTTTGCCAAGAACCACGGCTCCTTCCACCGCCACCACGCCGTGATCGGTCTCCAGTTCCAGGCGCACCGAATCCATCGCTGCCGAGCGCGTCAGGTGGGATTCGGCGGTAGCCAGCCCACGCTCGGAGGCGATCTGCAGGGCGTTCACAATGTTGGCTTTCTGCGAGAGTGAACGGTTGAGTACGCCCGCCAGCCCGGCATTGCGGATCAGTTGGGTGTTCATCTCCGCGATGTGTCCCGAATAGGTGAGCCTGACACCCTTGGGATTGCCGGTGGCGATATTGGCGGCGAAGTTGCCCAACCGCTCGGTCAGGATAATGTAGGGGCCAAGCGTGCGGTACTGCTCCGGCGAGACCGCCGGAACGTTAACCGCGTTGATGGCGATGCCGTCGCGCAAATAAGTGATCATCTGCTCGACGATGCGGATACCGACAATCTCCTGTGCCTCCTCGGTGGAGCCGGCGATGTGCGGCGTGGCGATCAGGGAGTCAACCTGGAGCAGGGGGTGTCCCGCGGGCAGCGGCTCGGGGTTGAAGACGTCGAGACCGGCCCCGGCGACGCGCCCCGATTCGAGCGCCTCGCGCAGCGCTTCGGTATCGATCAATTCGCCGCGCGCGCAGTTCACAATGCGCACGCCCGGTTTCATCTTATCCAGGGCGCCGGTGGAAATCAGGTCGCGCGTGTCCGGCGTCAGCGCCATGTGCAGGCTGATGTAATCACTCGAAGCGTAGAGCGTATCGAGGTCCACCAGTTCAACGCCGAGGTTGGCAGCCGTGTCGGAAGTGACAAACGGATCGCTGGCAACAATCCGCATCTCGAACGCGCGCGCCCGCAACACCACTTCGCGGCCGATCGAGCCAAGGCCAATTATGCCCAGCGTCTTGCCGCGCAACTCCGAGCCGAGAAACTTCTTCTTCTCCCACTTGCCCGATTTGGTGGAGAGGCTGGCCTGCGGGATCGATCGCGCCAAACCAAGCATCAGCGCCAGCGTATGCTCTGCCACCGAGACGGCGTTGCCGCCAGGGGTGTTCATCACCAGCACGCCGGCGGCGGTAGCGGCCTTGAGGTCGACGTTATCGACGCCCACGCCGGCGCGCCCGATGACGCGCAGGCGCGGCGCCTGCCGGAGAACTTCGCCCGTCACCTTGACCGCGCTGCGCACCACCAGCGCCTCGGCGCCGGCAAGGTGCGCGGCATATTCCTTCGGATTGGAAAACACTACGTCCCAGTCCGATTGAGCTTTCATCAGCTCGATGGCGGCTGGGGATAGCGGTTCGGCTACCAGAACCTTCATGCTTTTAGCGCCCGCTTCTCGACGGCGGCCTCCGCGTACGCCTGCTCGGCGGCGGCCACGCCCGTCCCGTACTTCACCGGGATGCCGTTGGCATTCAGAATGATCTCCAGACCGGCAATCACGGCGAACAGGTCGGCGAAATCGAAGTAGCCAAGGTGTGCGATGCGGAAGATCCGCCCCTTCATGCTGCCCTGCCCGTTAGCGATGATGGCGCCGAAGCGGTTGCGGAACTCCTTCACAATCACGCCGGAATCCATACCCTCGGGAGCGCAGATGGAAGTAACCGCGCCACCCGGCGAGGCGGCGGCGAACAGCTTCAGGCCCAGCGCTGCGGCGGCAGCGCGCGTGGCGGCGGCCAGTTGCTGGGCATTGGCGATCAGCTTGTCCATGCCGATCGACTGGACATACTTCAGCGCTTCATTGAGCGCGATGATCAGCGAAGTGTTCGGCGTCCAGGAGGACTCGCCGTTGGCGGCGCTCTTCGCCTCTTTCTTGAAGTCGAAGTAATAGTGGGGCAGGTCGGCGGTTTCGGTACGTTTCCACGCCTTCCGGCTGATCGACACAAACGCGATGCCCGGCGGAATCATGAACGCCTTTTGCGATCCGCCCACCACCACGTCCAGTCCCCACTCGTCGATTTTGAGCGGCATGGTGCCCAGACCGGTAATGGCGTCGACAACGAAGATGGCGTCCGTTTTTGCCACCGCCTTGCCCATCGCCTCCACGTTATGCACCGCGCCGGTGGAAGTCTCTGAAGCCTGCACGAAGACGCCCTTGATGGCCGGTTCGGCGGCCAGCGCTTCGGCCACGCGCTCCGGCGAAACCCGGTCGCCGTATTCGGCCTTGAGGACGGTCACGTCCAGGCCGTACGCTTTGGCGATCTCCACCCAGCGCTCTCCGAACTTGCCGGCGGAGCAGACAATCACTTTGTCGCCTTTGGAGAACAGGTTGGAAACGGATGCGTCCATCAAACCGGTTCCCGAGGCAACCATGATCAGAATTTCACCCTGCGTTCCCATCACCTGCCTCAACGCGGAAAGTGTGGAGCGGTACAGGTTACGAAAGTCCTCGGTGCGGTGATGGATATCGGAATCCATCATGGCGTGCAGGGCCGGAGGATAGAGAGGCGTCGGCCCGGGGGTTAGTAATCGCTGTTTTTTAATGTACATGGAGAACTTCCAGAACCTTTAGAATAACAGGAAATGGCATTACTCGATCAGATACAGGCCGGCATGGTGCAGGCGATGAAAGCGAAGCAGGAGGCGCGATTGAGCGCCCTGCGGATGATCAAGACGGCGCTCAAGAAGCACGAGGTGGACTCGATGAAGCCGCTTGACGAGGCCACCGAATTGCAGGTGATGAGTACGTTGCTCAAGCAGCGTAAGGAATCGATCGAGATGTTCCGCAAAGCCAACCGGCTCGAGCTGGCCGAAAAGGAAGAGGCGGAATTGAAAATCATCGAGAGCTACCTTCCCTCGGCGCCCACCGGTGAAGAAATGGATGCCGCCGTCGAGGCGGCGATGTCGGAAACCGGAGCCGCCTCGCTCAAACAGATGGGAATGGTAATGAAGGCTGCGCAGGCGAAACTGGCCGGCAAGCGTGTCGACGGAAAGACGCTGAGCGAACGCGTCCGGGCGAAACTGAGCTGAGATGTCCTCCGCGGTGGTGCTGATTCCCGCCTACAAGCCCGGCGCCGAGATGACCCGCCTGGTTTCCGGGTTGCTGGAGCGGGCCGGGGAGTTGCTGGCGGGAATCGTAGTGGTGGATGACGGAAGCGGGAGCGCCTACCGCCCGCTGTTTGACGCGGTCGCCGGACACCGCGCGGTGAACGTACTGCGCCACGCCGTGAACCTGGGCAAGGGCGCGGCGCTCAAAACCGGATTCAACCACGCGCTGCTCGCCTGGCCGGAAGCGGCGGGCGTGGTGACGGCCGATGCCGACGGGCAGCACAACGTGGAAGACATTCTGAACGTGGCACGGTATCTGACGGCCCACCCCGGCGAGATCGTGCTGGGCGTGCGAGGCTTCGAGGGGCACATTCCGCTACGCAGCCGCGTGGGCAACCTGCTGACGCGCTACGTGTTCCGGGTGTTCACCGGATTGCGGCTGAGTGATACACAAACGGGACTGCGCGGCTGGCCGGCCGGCTATTGCATGGCCGTGCTGCCGATCGCAATCAATGGATATGATTTCGAGTTGGAGTGCCTGATGGATACCCGCGAGAACCACGGATTCAAAGTGACCGAGCTACCGATAAAAACGATCTATCTGGATGGCAACAAGAGTTCGCACTTCAACCCGGTGCGCGATTCGCTGCGCATCTACTTCGTATTCGCGCGCTACTGCGGGGCATCGCTGGCAGCGGCGGTGATCGACTCGCTGTTCTTCTATATCGCATTTCACCTGAGTGCCGGGCTCGCGCTGAGCCAGGTGGTGGGGAGGCTGGCTGCGCTGGTGATCGCCTTCACGCTGCAGCGCAACCTCGTGTTTCGCAGCGATGCCAGCGCGGCTCGATCACTCGTCAAATACCTGGCGCTGCTGGTGGTGATGGGAGTGGTCTCCTATAGCATGATGAACTTCCTGTACCAGCGCGCCCAGTTCCCGGTGCTGGCCGCCAAGATGACCGCTGAGGGCATCCTCTTTCTGGTCAATTTCAGCATCCTCCGGCAGTTCATTTTTACCCGGTCGAAGACGGCTAATGGATCGCTCTGACCAGGCCCGGCTCGATGCCGAGGTCCGCTATCTTCACGACGCATTTTTCTCCAGACCGCTCGCTGCCGAAGTGGTGGATCGCTACATTCGCGCGGTACGGCACTGCGGGCTGGACGAAGACCGCACGGCCGAAAAGATCGTTCGCAGCAGGCTCGACGCCGAAGCAGTGGAGTTCGCGCTGCGCCTCCGCGGGCGGGGCGTCGCACTCACACGAAAGATCCGGATTCTGTTCTATCTGGTGGAAGTGCGGAGCGATTACTACGCCGATTTCGTGAACGAAACCCCTCTATTCGGCCGCGCGCTGTGGCGTCTTGCCGCGTCGCTCGCACGGACCGCATGGAAGCTGGTTAAGGGCTCCTGGCTGGTGTGGAGGCACGGGTTTGGCTGAAGCCCTGTTTGACGCCATCGTCGTCGGCTCGGGGCCGGCCGGCACTTTCGCCGCGCGCGAACTGGCGGGACGCAAAGTCCTGGTGCTCGACGTGGGATACCGCGCGCCCGAGGGGCCACCCCTGGCCGGCAGCCTCTATGCGCTGCGGCGCGAGCGGCGCGATCTGTTTGCGGAACTGATCGGTGACGGGTTCGAAGGGCTCCACAACCTGCACCGGGATCCGGTCAGCCTCAAGCTGAAATCGCCGCGCACTTCCTACGTACTACGCGGCTGGCAGGCATTGTCACCGCTGGTATCAACCAACTTCCAGGCCATGATGAGCTTCGCCCAGGGCGGGCTGGCGAATGCCTGGGGTGCCGGCGTCTACCGGTTCAACAGCGAGGAACTGCGTCAGTTTCCGCTGCCGGCGGGCGAACTGGAACCGTACTACGACGAATTGACGGCACACATCGGCGTCAGCGGCGGCAACGATGATCTCGTGGAGTTCTTCGGCCGCGACCCGTCGCTGCAGCCGCCCATGCGTCTTTCCCTGTTGGCGGCCGGAATACTGCAGCGCTATCAAGCCGCGCGAAAGCGCTTCCGCATGCGGGGAATCACCCTCGGCCTGCCGCGCCTCGCTGTGCTGACCGAGCCACACAACGGGCGGACGCCGTATGCGTACGACAACCTGGAGTTCTTCCAGCCCTACAACCCGGCTATCTACAATCCCGTCTTTACACTCGATCCGTTGATCGCCAGCGGCGCGCTGGAGTTGGCCCGAGGCTGGCTGGTGACGCATTTCCGCGAATCGGCCGGCGTGGTGGAAGTCTACGCCCGCCACGTTGAGACCGGCGCGCAAGAGACGTTCCGCGCCCGGAATCTGCTGTTGGGCGCGGGTACGCTGAGCACCACCAGGATCGTGCTCGCCTCCTGGCGGGATGAACAGGCGCGGCTGCCGGTGCTCGAGAACCCGATGGCCTGCATCCCCCTTTTCCGGCTGTCGAGAATCGGCGCGGCGCTCGATGTAAACGACAGTTCGCTGGCCCAATTGAACGTCGTCTACCGGGACCCTGAATCGGGCGAGTTGTTGCAGGGGAGCCTCTATGGCACCACCGGGCCGCTGCGCTCCGACGTGCTGTTCGGCTTCCCTCTGACGGCGCGGGCGGCACTGGAGTGGTCCAAATACCTCTCACCGGCGATGACGCTGCTGATGATGTTCTATCCGGGCAGGCGTGAGCCGGATAACTACATCCGGCTGCAAGGGAATGCCCTGCTGGTCAACTATCAATGGCGTGGCACCGGCGGGCCCGAAAGGGCGTTGCTGCGCGCATTCCGGCGAATTGGCTTCCACGGGTTGGCGGCGTTGTGCCAGTATCCCGCGGCGGGCAGCAGCCTGCACTACGGCTGCACGCTACCCATGCGCGCCGCGCCGGCACGGTACGAGACTGGCGCCGATGGACGGCTGGCGGACACGGCCAATGTCTATGTCTGCGACGGAGCCTGCTTCAGCGCGCTGCCGGCCAAGAACCTGACCTTTACCATCATGGCGAACGCCATGCGGATTGCCCGCGGGCTGCGGAGGAAGATGGAATGAAGATCTTCATCACCGGCATTCAAGGCTTCCTCGGCTCGGCCATGGCCGCCGCATTTCGCCGCCGCGGATGGCGCGTGGGAGGCTCGGCGCGCGCGCCGCGAGATCGCTCAATCCCCCGCCTGACGCTGGGAGATGAACCGCCCGCGGGCCTGTTCGCGGGCTTCGACGTGGTGATTCACGGCGCTTACGACCCGCACGCCGGGCTGGAGCGCAATGTTACCGGAACCAGGCGCATCTACCGCGCGGCGGTGCGCGACCGGGTACCGCGGCAGGTGCTGATCAGTTCCTACTCCGCACGGCCCGCGGCGCCCACTACGTACGGACAGATAAAACACACACTGGAACAATTCTTCCTGGCCGAAGCGCAAACGATTGTCCGGCCTGGCATGGTAACCGGGGGCGGCATGTTCGAGCGGGTGGCACAAATGATACTGCGCTCGCCCCTGGTGCCGCTGATCGGCAGCGGGGCCGATCTGGTGCCCATACTCGACGTGGACGATTTCACGCTGGCGATGGAACGGATTCTGGAAAAGGACGAGCGAGGCGCCTTCAACCTGTTCGCGCCCCGGCTGCCGGCCTCCCGCCGGGTAGCGCAGTTGGTTTGCCAGGCCACCGGACACCGCGCGCTACTGGTGCCGGTTCCGGCCTGGGTGGTGATTGCCGGAGCCCGCCTGGCGTTCTGGCTGCGACTGACGCGGTTCGATGCCTCGAGCGGCGCGCGCATGGCGCGGATAAACCGCCTGCCCGCCTACGAATCGGACCTGGTGCGGCTGATCGGGGCGGCGACCGAACCTGAGGATGCGATTCGCCGCTCGGTCGCTGTGGGAAGATAAGCCGGCAGATGTCTGATTCCAACAATCCGCGTCTTCCACTGGCAATTGCGGGAACCGGTCGTCTGGCGCAGGCGCTAGGGCGCTTGCTGCTGTCGCGCGGTTGGCCGGTGGTGGCGGTGGCCGGCCGTGACGCCGAGCGCACAGGGCAGGCGGCGCGGTTCATCGGCTCCGGCGTAAGCGCCACGTCGTTCGCCGGACTGCCGGCCCACAGCCCCTATCTACTGATCGCCGTGTCAGACGATGCCATCGCCTCGGTGGCGCGCAAGATCGGATGGGCCCGGATTGCGATTCACACCTCCGGATTGCATGATCTGGCGCCACTGGCCCCACTGGCCGCGGCCGGATGCGCTTGCGCGGCGATGCACCCGCTGCAAACCATCGCCTCGCCCGAACAAGGCGCCGGCGCGCTCGCGGAAGCGTGGTTCGCCGTCTCCGGCGATCCGCCAGCCTGCCAGTTGGCGGAACAAATGGTGGCGGTGGCGGGCGCCCGTTCGTTTCACCTGGATCTGGAGCTCCGGCCGCTTTATCACGCCGCGGCAGTGATGGCTTCCAACTACGTTGTCGCGCTGCTCGATGCCGCTGTTATCCTGATGGAAAGAGCCGGTGTGGAACGAAAAGTGGCGCGGCAGGCATTGGATCCACTGGCCCGCGCCGCGGTCACCAATGCTCTCCACATGACGCCGGAGAAGGCGCTAACCGGTCCCATCCGGCGCGGCGACCAAGGGACCCTGCTGTTTCATTTGGAAGCTTTGAAGAGAGCCGATCCGGCGCTTGCCAGGTTGTATCGCGCGCTGGCGCGGCATACGATTGATCTTGCTGTTCGCGCAGGACTCCCGCCGGAAGCGGCGGGCCAACTTGAAATGACCTTGTCTGATGACCGTCACGAGGAGTCTCATGGCTGACTCCACCCGAACTGCCCGCATTACCGATCTTGCCCGGAAAAAGGCCCGCGGGGAAAAAATTGCCATGATGACCGCCTACGACGCGGCCTTCGCCCGGCTGCTGGACCGCGCGGGGATGGATGTGCTGCTGGTGGGCGATTCGCTGGGAATGGTCGTGCTTGGCCACCAGACCACCATCCCGGTCACGGTGGACGTGATGGTTCACCATACGCGCGCCGTGGTGCAGGGTGCCAGCCGGGCGCTGGTAGTGGCGGACCTGCCGTTTTTGAGCTACCAGGTGAGCACTGCCGAAGCGCTGCGCAACGCCGGGCGGCTGCTGCAGGAAGGCGGCGCGGCGGCGGTGAAGCTGGAAGGAGGCCGCGCGGTGACCGCAGTGGTGGAGCGGTTGGTCGAGGTGGGCATCCCGGTAATGGGCCACCTCGGGCTACTACCGCAGGCGATTCACCAACTGGGAGGATTCCGCCAGCAGGCCACCAGGGCCGAAGAAGCCGAGCGGCTGGCAGAGGACGCCCACCTGCTCCAGAAGGCCGGCGCGTTCGCCATCGTGCTGGAATCGATTCCCGCCCATCTCGCCGGACGGGTAAGCTCGGAACTGACGATCCCCACCATCGGCATCGGCGCCGGTCCGGATTGTGACGGCCAGGTGCTGGTAATGCACGATGCGGTGGGCCTGTCGGCCTACCAGCCTCCGTTCGCAAAGCAGTACGCGCCGCTCGGCGAACTGTTCGTCAAGGCTGCTGAAGAGTACATTCGCGAAGTGAGAGCCGGCGTCTTCCCGGCGCGGCCGGCATGAGTCTCGAGGTTGTTTATACCATCGAAGATCTCCGCTTCCGCATCGCCCGGAAGCGGGCCGCCGGCGCCACCATCGGCCTCGTCCCCACCATGGGAGCGCTACACAGCGGCCACCTCAGCCTGATGGAACGGGCGCGCGACGAGAACGATTCCGTTATAGTGAGCATTTTCGTCAACCCGGCGCAATTCAACCAGGAGGAAGATTACAACCGCTATCCCCGTTCGCTGGAAACCGATGTGGAACTGTGCGAAACAGTGGGGGTGGCGATCGTGTTCGCGCCTTCGGCCGCGGAGATGTATCCGGAAGAGGCCTACACATCGGTGGAGGTTTCCACGATCACCGAGGGGCTCTGTGGCGCGTTCCGCCCGGGTCACTTCACGGGCGTGGCGACGGTGGTTATGAAGCTGCTCCAGATTGTGCAGCCCGATCGCGTCTACTTCGGTGAAAAAGACGCGCAGCAACTGGCCATGATCGAACGGCTGGTGCGGGATCTGAACGTGCCGGTAAAGGTGGTTGCCGTGCCGACCGTGCGGGATGAAGATGGCGTCGCGCTCAGCTCGCGCAATCAACTGCTGAGCAAACCGGACCGTGCCAAAGCGCCTGTCGTCTATCGCGCCCTAAGAGCCGCCGTTGCGGTGGCGGCCTCGGGAGTCACGGACGTGGAGGCGATGAAAGCGGCCGCTGCCGCGGTGCTGGCGCGCGAGCCGTCCGTCCGGGTGGAGTACCTGGAGGTGGTCGATCCGGCGACCATGCAACCGGTGGAAAAAGTGGATCAACCCGTGCGCATCGCCATCGCCGCCTGGCTGGGCGGCATCCGGTTGATCGACAACCTGCTGGCAACGCCCCGGCGGTAGGCGTTCAACGCAGCCAGGAATCGAGATTTTCACGCACGAAGGCGTCGTCGCTCAGGTGCGGATAAGCCGCGTAGACGCGATCGATCTCTTCCATCTGGCCGGCAGACAACTCCTCTTGGGGATTCAGGCACCAGCGGCCCTCGAGCAGTCCCTGGCGGCGAAGCACCTCGTGAATACCGGCGATGCAGCCGTGGAAGGCGTGAGCCGGGTCAAAAAAGGCGGCGTTGGCGTCGGTGATCTCGGCGGAGAGTGTGAGCCAGTCTGCTGCCAGTGGCGCCTCGCTGGCGGTGGCGGCATGGATCTTTTCCAACTGCTCCACGGCGCGGCGTGTCCACACGGCCCAGTGGCCTAGCAGCCCTCCCACAATGCGGAGCTTACGGCCGTTGAATCGGAAAGTCGTCAGCAGGTCGGCAATGATGTTGTCGTCGTTGCCGGTGTAGATGGGAATGGAAGAGCCGGCATCGGCCAGGGCGCGTGCCACGTCCAGCGTCTGGTAGCGGTTGAACGGCGCTACTTTGATGCCCACCACATTTTCGATTTCGGCGAACCGCCGCCAGAATTCGTAGGGCAGAATGCGGCCGCCCACGGCGGGTTGCAGATAGAACCCGAAGACCGGAATCACTCGGGCCACCGCGCGAACATGGTCCAGCAGTTGGTCGATGGTGGCATCCTTCAGTGCCCCCAGGCTGAGCAATCCGGCGTGGTAGCCGAGTCTGGCGGCGAGTTCAGCCTCTTTCACCGCCTGTGGCGTCCGCCCCACCACACCGGCGATCTTCACCACATTTCGACCGTCCATCTCGGCGGCGGCAAGCGAAAGCACCGGTTCGAGAAGCCCTATCTGGGGATCGCGAATCTCAAACTGGGTAGTGTGCACGGCGACGGCGACGCCGCCGGCTCCCGCGGCCAGGTAGTAGCGGGTGAGCGCGCGCTGCCGCCGTTCATCCAGCTTCCGTTCGGCGGTAAGCGCCAGCGGATGGGCGGGAATCACGCACCCGCGGCGAACAATGTCTCTCCACATGATGTAGCAACTCTCCGGTCAGAACTTTCCGTCGCGTGCCTCAAAGTGCGTCGGCTTGTTGAGCGAACGGCCGCCGGCGCTGATCCACTCCGCCGTCCACTCCACCATCTGCTCGATGCCCACCGAGGGGTAGCCGAACAGGCGGTGGCAGTAGGAAGCGTTGTTGAGCAGGGCGGTTGGCGCCTCCGCGCCGGTGAACTCCGGCTCGATGCCGAAGATGCGGCCAAAGCGGGCGGCCAGCGCGCGCACCGACAGCGTCTCCGGTCCGGTGAGGTTGAGGGCAACCGGCGGCGCCGCGGCAATCTCCAAGGCGCGCAGGGCAACCGAGTTGGCATCGCCCTGCCAGATGACATTCACCGCGCCCATGGTGACATCTACCGGACGGCGTTCAAATACTTTGAGCGCAATGTCGCGCAGCACGCCGTAGCGAAGATCAATGGCGTAGTTCAGCCGCAACATGACAGCGGGCGTGCCATACAGCTTTGAGTAATACTCGAAGACGCGCTCGCGGGCCATTACCGATTGGGCGTACTCGCCGATCGGATGAAATGGCGTATCCTCGACGGCGCCGCCGCTACCAGGGGGCAGCAGCGGGTAGATATTGCCACTGGAAAACGCCACGATGCGCGCACGCTGGTAGCGTTCGGCCACGCGGGCGGGCGCCAGCGCGTTCATCGCCCAGGTGAGTGACTCATTGCCGGTGGAACCGAACTTACGTCCCGCCATGAAGATCACGCTGGCCGCTTCCGGCAGCGGACCAAGATCGTCCGCCAGCAGGTCGCAGGCGACAGTCTCAATACCTTCCGCCTCCAGGCCCTCCCGCAGGCCCTGCTCGCTGAAACGCGAAATGGCGACGACACGGACCTTAGCCCCGGATTCGACGGCGGCACGGCGGGCGCGCCGGGCGAGGCTCGGCCCCATCTTCCCCCCCACGCCGAGAATCGCCAGCGTCTGGCCATCCATCGAAGCCAGCGCGGCTTTGTCGCCCTCGTTGGGGCGCGACATCAATTCTTCGAGTTCCTGCTCAGTACGAATCACCGTTTGTATCCAATCTTGCGCAGCAGGTCATGCCGCCACCGGACATCCTCTTCCGACTCCACGCCCTGGGGACGGGAGCCGTCGATGACGCCCACCACACCGCGTCCCTGTGCGGTTTCGGCGACGATCACCTCCACCGGATTGGCGGTGGCGCAAAAGATGTTGCACACCTCCGGCACGCTCTTGATGCGGCCGAGGATATTGATCGGGTAGCCGTCGCGAAGGGCAATATGGAACGTGTGCCCGGCTCCTACGGCGGTGGCGTTGCGAATGGCCACCTGGCGCAGTTCCTCGTCGTTGCCCTCCACGCGAATCTTGCAGGCGCCCGAGGCCTCGCTGAAGGCGATGCCGAATTTCATCTGCGGAACGGTTCCGGCGATCGCCTCATAAAGGTCCTCCACCGTCTTGATGAAATGCGACTGGCCGAGGATGATGTTCCCGTTTCCCGGGATTTCCAGACGGATGGCTTTCAGTTCCATAACCGGATGCCGGAGCAATCTCCAATATAATTGAATTGAACCCGCCACCGCGCATGCCAAAAA
>JADZGD010000061.1 GCA_020854055.1 Bryobacterales bacterium
CAACATCCGCAAACGTTCGGCATTCAACGGTTCAAAGCTGCGTTCAAACACGGCGCGCACCAGCGCGTCTTTGGAGCGGAAGTGGTAGTTCACGGCAGCGATATTCACTTCCGCCAACTCCGTGATCTCTTTGAGCGACGTTCCCCGGATTCCCTGGGCGGCAAACAACCCCTCCGCGGCTTCCAGGATTCGTTCACTTGTCGTCTTGGCGACGGTTTCCAGCGCGTCCATCTCCGTCCTCATTTCTGGTTATCAATTAAAGCAAGTATTTCAATCGGCCACTTGAATCATGCGCTTAAATCAAAGGATTGTCAAGAGAGTTTTTGCTCGGGTTGTCCGGGAATGTCAGGAACCGCGAAAGAGGGGGCTATACGATTGAAAAGTAAGGGGTAGCCGGTGAGTTAGCCATGCCGTTCATCCGGCAGTTTGGCAACCGGGAAGTGCCAGCCGCGGCGGATTGCCAGCATGCGAATGGTGAAACAGAGGAAGGCTCCGGCGGCGGCGACCGGCCCCGGGGGAAGGCCGGCCAAGCTGCCGATGACCACAACGCACGACCCGATCAGGGCAGCGACGGCGTAGACCTCGGTACGGAAAACGGCTGGGACTTCGGACACCAGTACATCGCGGACCACACCGCCACCGATGCCGGTGACCGTGCCGAGCAGGGCGGCGGGAATCGGCCCGAGTTGATAGGCCAGCGCTTTGGCCGCGCCGGTGACGGCGAAGAGACCCAGACCGGCGGCATCGTAGATTAGCAGGGCATTCCGGAAGCGGCTCACCTTGGAATAGAAGAAAAAGGTCAGCATGCCGGCAAGGAGAGAGACGGCCAGATAGCGCCAGTCCGCAACCGAAGCAGGCGGAATGGCCCCGATCAGGACATCGCGCGTGATGCCGCCAAACGTCGCCGCCGCGAACGAGAGCACCAGCACGCCAAACAGGTCGAGCTTATGCCGGACACCCGCGATCGCGCCGCTAATGGCGAAGACAAACGTGCCACCCAGGTCGAACGCCTGGAATAGCATGCTCATGATCACGGTTTCGCCGGGATGAATCAGGACCATGGAAATTGCCCTCAGGAAAGCCGCCGGAGCTAAGGTCTCCCGGCCCGAAATCGAAAATGCCGACGGCGCGTGTTCCAGCGCTTACCGGGCGGCTGCTCGCGATCACACGGTGCTTCCTGGCCAGACACTCCATCGAATGTTACACCATGCAGTCGCGGATTACCGGGTGAGCGGCCCCAGCAAATCGGCAGGCGCCCGGGGGGCAGGGCTTGAACCCAAACTCCCGCTCATCGCCGGATGGCAACCACCAACTTTCCGCTGGCATGCCCGGTTTCAAGATGTCGGATTGCCTCGGGCGCCTGACTCAATGGATAGCAGCGCTCGATGACAGACTGCATCTTTCCGGCTTCCATGAAGCGCATTAGCATCTGCAAGTCGTGCTGGTTGGGCCTCGCCAGCAGGTTCCCCAGTTTTCGAGTGCCGGCCGACAGCAGCGGACCAAGGAACAGCGCCTCACACAACTGGCGGTTCGACCCACCCACCATCACGTACCGGCCCGCGGGAGCCAGCGCGCGTCTGTAATCCCAAATCGATCGATCGCCATTCACGGCCAGGATCAGGTCGAACTTCTGCCCGGAGTTTGCAAAATCCACCCGCGTGTAGTCAAGCGCATGATCGGCGCCAATTGAGAGGACCATCTCGACGCTTTTCGTGCTGCAGACAGCCGTTACCTCCGCTCCGAATGCTTTGGCAATCTGCACCGCGAACGTGCCGACACCGCCGGAAGCACCATGAATCAACACCTTCCGCGCGGACTCAATCTTGCCCTTCTGAAGGCCCTGGAGCGCGGTGCATCCGGATGTGGGAACGCAGGCCGCCTCCTCGAAAGCGATGCTGGCCGGCTTCCGCGCCAAAGCGCTCTCGCGCGCCACGGCGTATTCGGCGTACGCGCCGAACCCGCAACGGGAGACGTCTCCGAAGACTTCATCACCGGGTTTGAACTTGGTGACGTCTCTACCTACCGCTTCCACGGTTCCCGCGATGTCGTTACCGATGATTCTGTATTTTGGTTTGTTCAGGCCCGCGACCAGCCGGAAAGGAAGCGGAGTTCCGCGAAGCAGATGCCAATCGCCGGCATTCACCGATGCGGCATGAACGCGCACCAGCACGCCAGTGCCGTCAATGGCTGGGACCGAAACGTCGTCGAGACGTAGGACATCCGGCGGGCCGTAAATATCGCGAACGATCGCTTTCACGGTGATGGCTCCTCTTGCCCTTCAATCACTGGCTGCCCCATCGCGTTCACGGCAGGGATTTCGGGCGCGCGCCGCTCGCTATGGGCTTGCGAGGCGTTGCGTCCGTTTGCGGCCATGCGGGGGGATCATTTCGCTCCGCCGTTCCCAACCGGCGACGTCCATAGGCGGATCGCCAGCCACGCGCCTAGCACGATGTCTATGGAGCCGCAGAAGCCGGGCCACCACATTGGCATGCCTGGATTCGCAACGAGGGCGTGATGGACGAAAAAATCAAAGAATCCATGACCGGCGATCCCCGCGGCAGCCAGCCACATGCTCCATTTGAAACCGAGCACGGC
>JADZGD010000062.1 GCA_020854055.1 Bryobacterales bacterium
CCGTACTGGCGGCGCGCACGGTGGATCTGGTGGAGGGAAACCACAGCGGAATATTTCACGTCGGGGGTGGGGAGCCGGTCTCCTGGTTCCACTTTGCAGAGTTGATTTTCCGCCTGGCTGGTGTCCAACCCGAACTGCGGGCCACCAAGGACCGGGAGTACCGCACGGCCGCCCGCCGTCCAAAGTACTCGGCGCTATCGAATGGAAAAATCGCGGCTCTCGGCCTGCCTGAGATGCCGCCGCTCGAGCAGGCCGTCAGGAGCTACCTTGCCATTCGCGCCCGGACTCTGGCGGAAGCCTGAGCAAACGGTTAACTTCCGTCCGGCGCAAAGTAGCCCTTGCGGGCTTGAACGCGCAGGTCTTTGTTCGTGGTGCTCACCTCCAGCCGGCGATAACTGCCATCCCGGGCCGGGTTCGAAGGTGAGTAGGTGAGCGAGTACTGGCTGCGCATCTCCTGTTGGATCTCGGCAAAGACCTGCTCCAGGGAGTACTTGCGGTCCACGCGAAAGACGCGGCCTCCGGTCTCCTCCGAAATTCGCTTCAAAGCGCTGTCGCTGGTGCCGAAAAACGCGCCGTGACTGCGGTAGAAGCCCTGATCGACGTAGTAAATACTGTAGATGATGGCGTCGGAGCGCTGGGCTGCCTCCACTGCCTGCTGCAATTTGTAGGTGCTGCCCTGGTCTTCGCCGTCGGTGATGAGGATCAGCGCCTTTCGGCCCACTTCGTTTTTCAGAACCTCATTCGATGCGAGGTAGACGGCATCATAAAGCACCGTTCCTTTGGGTTTGTAGATGGTCGGCACCGGTCCCGGGTTAAGGCCCCCTACGTCGGAGTTCACCTGGAGACCGTTCAGGCTTCGCTGGAGCAGTGTCACCGAGTTGGTCAGGTCCTGAAGCAGTTCGGCGTCCTTGCCAAAGCTGATGACGAAAGCCTGATCCTGTTTTTGCACCACGGCGGGGAAGAACGCACCCGCCGCGCGCCGTTCAATTTCAATCAGGTTCATCTGGCTGACGCTGACGTCGATCAATAGGCCGATCGTTAACGGCAGGTTGGTCTCGCGGGTAAAGTATTTGAGCTGCTGCCGTTTACCGTCCTCACGCAGAATGAAGTCGTCTTTGCCGAGGTTGCCAACCAGGCCGCCGCCCTTCGTGCGCACCGTGCACAGCACGTTGACCAGATTCACGTCGACTTTGATGGTCGGCTGCTGGTCCGTTACGGCGGGAGCGGACTGCTGCCCCAAGCCAAGCGATGGAACCAGCATCAAAGAGAGTGCGATCAGGCGCATACCAGTTAGAGTGGCATAATACTAGATGCATCCAGACGGCATCGTGTTCCATGCGGCGTGCAATCAGCTACCTAAAGAAGTCCGATCCGGTACTAAAGGCGATCATTGAAAGGGTGGGACCATACCGTATCAGCTATCGCGAGCCAACTTTCGACACCCTGGTACGGTCCATTATCTACCAGCAGATCAGCGGAAGAGTCGCCGCCGCCATTACCGGCCGTCTCGAAGTGCATGGTCTGGAACCGGCCTCGGTACTCGCCCTGACGGATGCGCAAATGCGGTCCGCCGGTCTGTCCCGCCAGAAGATCGGTTATCTGCGAGACCTGGCCGAACGCACCCTCCGCGGGGAGATCGATTTCGGCAGCATCGCCGATCTGGCCGACGAGGATGTCATCAAGCACCTGACGGCGGTCAATGGCATCGGCATTTGGACGGCGCAAATGTTTCTCATCTTCGCCCTCCGGCGTCCGGATGTTCTACCCACCGGGGATCTCGGTGTTCGTGCCGCCATCAAGCGGGCTTGGGAGTTGCCGGAACTGCCGCCGCCGGCCCGGGTACTCGAGTACGGGCAGCCGTGGCGGCCCTGGGCGTCGGTCGCTACCTGGTACCTTTGGCGGAGTCTGGAAGGACCGGCCGCACTCTGAAACCGCGTGTCAGAACTCCATCGCCGAGGCGTCGACGAAGCAACTTTCGAAGGCCTCGTCCAGCACCCGGTCGGTGAGGATTTTGGGTAGCCTTTCGAACTCCAGGAAATCGATGGCATGCGAGAGGATGTCCCTCGGCTGGCAGCGTCGCATCGCTTTGTTCGGTTCCCGGTAGCGTTTGGCGACGAAACGGGCGCGGACATCGGGCTCGCAGGTGAGGTCTCTATCCTGGCAGACCCGGTCGAAAATCGTCAGGAACTCTTCTTCGCTGGGGTTGCCCACCAGCATCTTATACTGGATCCGCCGCAGAAACGCCTCATCGCCCAACTGGTCCGGCTTCAGGTTTGTCGAGAAGACCAGGAAGCAGTCAAATGGGATCTCCATTTTAGCTCCGCCGCCCAGCGCGAGGTAGTCCACGCGGCTCTCCATCGGCAAAATCCAGCGGTTTAGCACTTCGACCGGCGTCACCTTCTGGCGTCCGAAGTCGTCGATCAGGTAGATGCCGTTATTGGCCTTCATATGGAGCGGGGCGTCAAACAGACGGGTGGTGCTGTTGTAGCTCAAATCCAGCGCCTCCAGCGTCAGTTCTCCTCCGCTGACAATGAACGGCGGCCGTACCTCGACCCACCGCTGGTCAAACCCCTCGTCCATGGCAAAGATGCTCTCTTCCTTCTGGCCCTGAACGGCCTGGTGGTAGAGCGGATCGAAGAGCTTGACAATATGTCCCTGGAACTCGATCGCGTAGGGGATATAGATTGGCGGCCGCGCGATCTTGGCCAGCGCTTCGGCCAGGTAGGTTTTCCCGTTGCCCGGTTGTCCGTAGATCAGGAACGATTTGCCGGCGTTGATCGCCGGTCCCAGTTGGTTGAGCATCCGCCCGCTCATCACCATGTGGCGGTAGGCCTGCTCCAACATGTCGCGCCGCAGCCAGCCGCTGTTGAGCCGTTGCAGTCTCACCGCCACCGCATACTGCCACAACGGAACCGGGGCTACGCCGGCGTACTGGTTGGATTCCATGGCGCGGGCAGCGTGTTTCCGGCCAGTCTCGGTCAGTTTGAAAACCGATGAGATGTTGCCCATGCCGAGCGAACGCGGAACCTCCACCAGATGGTGGCGTTTGAAGAACTCCAGGATCGGGTCGATCAGGCTGAAGGGGAGCCCAATGGTCTTGGCGAGGTCCCGGCCACCCGTATCGCCTCGAAAAAACAGAATCTTCGAGATAAGCTGCTCGATCAGTCCGGAACTGAGGCCGGCTTCTTCCAGGCTCTCCGGCAGTGGAGGCTGAAATTGCTCAATTGTTTCCGATGTCTCCTCCGGCGTGAGCCGCGCGGCGGCGCTCATCGCCCCGCCCCCCCGGTGCCGGGCAGCGGGGCAGGGAGCTTCTCCGGATAGGACTGTGGTGATTCCGGTTCGGTTTTCTGGTGTGTACGCACGTCTTTGATCTCGGCATTCAGGATTTCGTGGCAGAACTCGAGTCCCAACAAGTAACGATCACCGCATCGCCGGCAGTACCGGACTTCGGCCAGATGCCGCAAGTGCTTCGAGCGAATCTCCACGGCCTCACCGCTAAGGACCGGTAATGGAATTGCAAGTCCCATGCCATTCCGGGAAATATTTTCAATCCGTCCTTGAATCCTGATGTCATTTTGCAGCCGGCAAATTTCGACAGTCTCATTGACCCAGTACCGGCAATTCTCGCGGCGATCGATGGTCACTTTTGCTCTATCGGATATCAGCGCCAGGAAATTAGCCCGTGATTTGCCTTAGCCCAATCGTTTAGCCCTCAAATCTTTCGGGTTGACTGATCGGATCAGATGTGAAATTCTGAAAGTAGAGCACCGTCCGGTTCTCGTAAATTGCAATCAGATGCCGTTAAACCGCGCAGGGCGAACTGTCTTATTAGTCGAAGATACGGCCGGCCTTCGCTCATTCCTCTCCGGATATCTGAGTAATGCCGGCTACCGGGTGATCGATGCGGCCAATGGGATCGAAGCGCTGCGGATCTGCGGCAATACTGCATTCTCCATCGACCTGCTGCTCTCCGACGTGATTATGCCACGGATGGGAGGGCGGGAACTGATGGAGCGTCTCCGTCTGGATCATCCCGGCCTGAGGGTGATCTTCATTTCAGGTTTCGACATCAGCCACGCCGGCCGCCTGCCCGACGGGGTCTCTTTTCTTGCCAAGCCCTTCGAACCCGAGGTGCTGCTCGAGACGATCGAGCGCGCCTTCACCTCCCGACAATCTTCACCTTCCTGAAGCTCCCGGTCTCATCGAATGAGCCGAGACCCACCCTTCCGGCCCCCAGGCTGACATCGACGGCATCCAGCGCCGGAACCGGTTGTCCATCCACGGTGACCCGCACGCGCCCGGTTGCCGCGCTATAGCGCAGTTTTACCTGATACCAGCGGCCGCTGGCGGCAAACGAGGCCGGACCCGCCGGGTTGCTAATGCGCACCCGTTCGCCGCCGTACACGTGAAAGATGCCGTTGTGATAGGTCTGGAAGGTTCCGGTATCGGTCGAGATGTGAGCGTAATCGAAGTGGGCTGGATCCTGGTAGGCGAAGACGATCATCAGCGAGCGCTCGCCGGGCTTCACCTCGGCCTCCACGGTGACATCGGAGAAGGCCTCGGTCTGAGCGACGGCGAAGTTATAGGGCCGCCGCGGGCCGGGAAGAGGTTCGCGCCCCCGTATCAGGTGAAGCGTGCCATCCTCCACCTTCCAGTCTTCCGGATGAGGAACGGTCCATTTGTAGCCGAAAATTTCGATCGTACCGGCGGCTGAAAGCGCGCCGGCCAGGCTCAACAGCGCCAGCAGTGTTCGGATCACCTCTCCATCCTACCCGCACATCCGGACCTGGCGATAGACACTTCAGACGCGGTGCAGGCGGGTGACGCGGCCGTCGCTGATCCATTCGACCACGTAAATGTCACCCTCGGGATCGAAACAGGCGGCATGGGGTGAGATGAATCTGCCGGCGTAACGCTGGCCGTGAGGCAGATTGGGGTAGCCGGGCGCCTTCCAGACGTCGGGGTTGTCGCCGAGATGGATGACCAGGCGGTTGTCACGGTCGAAGATCGTGACCCGTCCCCACAGGTCGGGGATGAGAACTTCCTCACCCAGTGCATCAAAGTGACATGGGCGGCGGAGTTCACTGGTGACAAAGCCCAGGTGTCTGCCGTCGAGCGTAAACGACTGGAGGCGCTGGTTAGCGCGGTCGGCGACCAGCAGATTGGGTTCGTTTTGCCTGGTGTCCACCCAGAGTCCGTGCGGGCAGTCGAGTTGGCCGGCAGCGGCCCCTTTGCCGCCGAAACTACGCAGGTATTCCCCGGCGGCATCGTACTGATGAATCCAACTGAGGCCGTACCCGTCGCCGACATAAACATCTCCATTCGGCGCCACGGCAACGTTGGTGGGCTTGTACTGCTGCTCGGATTGATAAATGCCCGATTGCTCCGGCCATCGGAGGGTATAGACGGGCTCGCCATCGAGCGTGGTTTTCGCCACGATATGGCGCTCATAGTCGGAAAGGTAGAGAAATTCCTCGCCGCCCTCCTGGTTGAGCCACATGCCGTGGGCGCCCTGGGAAAATTCAGCTCCCCAACTCTTCACAAACCTGCCCTTGTCGTCAAAAATGACGACGGCATCCAGGCTCTGGTTGTGAATGAAGATGCGGTGTTGAGAATCGCAAACCACCCCGTGGGTATAGCCGTAACGAATCCCGGCCGGCAGATCACCCCAGCCGTGAATCACTTCATATGTGTGGTTGCCCGCCCCAATGATCATCCCGGTTATCTCCCGTGCCCGCTCGGTTGATGATATTCGGTTCTCCCGCCAGGATTCAACATCAATCAATTTACCCGTGCACTGTGACGGGTATACGCTGGTAAGGAGGTTTCTTCCGCAAAGTGTGGATCTGCTTCATGGGGCCCATGACAAGTAAGTGGAGCGGTGGTGCGCGTAACCAGGCGGCCGTTAGTCCCTGCCGGTCCGGCCACGCATGAGAGCGCACAGCGAACCGAGGAATCTCCGGCGGCGCCTGGCGGCGTCGCCGCTGCGGCTTCTCTCATACCGTTTCGTCGCCCTGATGGCCGTACTCGGTCCGGGGCTGATTACGGCGAACGTCGATAACGACCCCGGCGGCATCCTCACCTATTCGCAAGCCGGCGCCAAGTACGGTTACAGCCTGTTATGGACACTGATCCCCACCACCATTTCGCTCATGGTCATTCAGGAAATGGCGGCACGGATGGGAGCGGTCACCGGCAAAGGCCTCTCCGACCTGATTCGCGAGGAATTTGGCCTGCGGGTCACGCTGTTCACAATGGTGGTGCTGGGAATCGCGGACCTGGGCAACATCGCCGCCGAGTTTGCCGGATTGGCTTCCGGGCTGGGAATGTTCGGCGTGAGCAAGTACATAGCGGTTCCGATAGGCGCGGCGCTGGTCTGGGCGATGGTGGTTCACGGCTCCTACAAACACGTGGAGCGCATTCTGTTGCTACTTTCGCTGGTGTATTTCACCTATCCGGTGTCCGCCATCCTGGCTCAGCCGGATTGGAAACTGGCGCTGGACAAGACGCTGATACCCGAGATGAGCCGCGATCCCGGTTACATCGCCATGATCGTGGGGCTGATTGGTACAACGATCACGCCCTGGATGCAGTTCTACCTGCAGGCCTCGGTGGTGGAAAAGGGAATCTCCAAGCGCGATCTCAACCTCTGCCGGGCTGACGTGATTACGGGTTGCATCGTCACCGAGGTGATCGCTTTTTTTATCGTTGTCGCCTGCGCGGCAACGATCTTCCGCTCCAACTACAAAGAGATTTCCGATGTAGCCGAAGCGGCCAAAGCCCTGGAGCCGGTTGCCGGCCGCTTCGCGGCGCTCTTGTTTTCGGCTGGAATCGTGAATGCTTCGCTGATGGCGGCGGCGATCTTGCCGCTGGCGACCACCTACAACATCTGTGAGGGGCTCGGTTTCGAGTCAGGAATTGATCACCGCGCCAAGGATGCGCCGGTCTTCTATGGGATCTATGGCGGGCTGATCCTGTTCGGCGCGGGGTTCGTGCTGATTCCGCACCTGCCGCTGCTGCGGGTGATCCTGTGGTCGCAGGTAGCGAACGGCATCCTGCTGCCCTTCGTACTGGTGTTCATGCTGCGGCTGGTCAACCGCAAGGAACTGATGGGGAGCTACTGCAATTCGTCCTGGGCCAACTGGGTTGCGGGAGGAACCAGCGTGGTGATGATCCTGCTGACCATTGCCCTGGTCTGGACTTACATCGCCTGGTGATCGGGCCTTCGCAGCGGGCGGCGGATCAGTGCGGGCGAAACTGCCAGCGCACGCCGACTCGCACCAGTCGCGGTGTGCCCACCGCGGGGGTTGGGGAGAACCCGGTATAGTAGGTCCGGCCGAGAGCATTCTCGAGCGAAGCGACGGCGGCAAACGACGGCGTCACCTGCTGGCGGAGAGTGGCCTGAAAGACCGTGAAACCAGGCAGGCGAAAAGTATTGAGATCGTCGTCGAACTGCATGCTGTAGCCGCGGACTCCAATCGAGGCCAACGTCCGGCCGCGGTTGAAGATAATTTCTCCGGTAGCGTGATTGTGCGGGACCTGGGCGATGCGCGTGCCGGTACCCAGGCGTGAGTCGGAATAGAGATAGCCCGCCAGAAATTGGAAATCCCCCAGGCGGCGCGCCAGTTCCAATTGCAGGCCTCTGGCGAGAGCCGAGGCGGCGTTGCGGCGCTGGCGAATGATCTCGACCGGCGTGACCGATAGTGTCACGTTGGTGATGAGATTCTCCAGTTCCGTCCGGTAGGCGGTGAGACTGGCCCGGGTGGAACCGAGATAGATGTCGGCGCCGGCCTCGGAGCTGAAGGATCGCTCGGGCGCCAGCAGCGGGTTGGCCTGTGTGACGGCGTTGCCAGCGCGGAATTCCCGGTAAAGCTCATTGAGAGTCGGGGCGCGAAAGCCCCGGTTGACCGAACCGCGGAGACGCCACCAGCGGCGTCCAATCACCAGTCCGGCGTTGGGACTGAGGAAGTCCTCCTGGTAACGGACGCCGGCGAAGCCGGTGATCAGGCCCAGGGTGCCGCGGGCCTGGGCAAATACGCCGTGACGGAGCAGATACCCACCCCCCCGGCGGGTGCCCGACGGGTATAACGAGTCGATGGAGATACCGTAAGTGCGCTGAACGTCGGCGCCGGCGGTAGCAAACCAGCCGGCGCCCGCGCGCTGCCACAGCAGGGCGCCCCCGGTGTCGTTGCTGGGGACACGCTGGGTGTAAGTGATACGTTCCAGGTTACGGCCGGCCGCGATGGCGGAAAACGTGGAGTGAAACTGCTCGCGGGTGTGCCACCCCAGCAGTGAGAATTCATTGGGTCCGGCCTGCTTCATGTAATGCCCGGCCAGGGTGCCGAGCCCGGTGGAGTTGTTCTGCAGAGCGGTTCCATTGGCCCGGTCTTCCGCCAGGACATCAAGGCGGATGAAGGCGCGGGAGGTGGCCGAAGCATAATCAAGGCGGGTCAACCCGGTAACAAAATCGACCGCCGAGCGGCGGTCCACGGCCCCCCGGTAAGGCCGCGGGGTAATGTACCAGCCATCCGTGGTGAAGCCGTGAAAAAGCGCGGAGGCTCTCCAGCGGTTGGCGCCCGTGAATGCGCCCGCCGCCAGGTCATGCGTGTTTTCGCTTCCAGCCGAGTAAGACAGGGTGAACTCGCCGGTTTCGGGTTCGCGGGAGGTAATGCCGATGACCCCAGCCAGGGCGCGGTCGCCAAAGACACTGGTGGAGGCCGACGAGAGCACCTCAATGCGTTCGATCTCCCCGGCCGCGAGGCGGTTCCAGTAGACCCAGCCTCCGTAGGGATCATTGAGAGGAATACCGTCCCACAGCACGAGCGTGCGGGAGGCTCCATTCGAGCCGACACCGCGAAGAGACACGCCCTGCGTGGTCGGATGAGCGGTGACGGAGGAGGCGCGGCGGAACAGGCTGAAGCCGGGAATCTGGCGGAGCCGTTCGTCGAGCGTAATACCGGGCGTAGCGTGAAGTTCGCGCGAGTCGAGCACCTGGACGGTGGCGGGCGTTTCCGTCTGGATGCGCTCCACCACGGTGATGGAGGTGCGTACTGGCGGCAGCGTGGCGGAATCGGGATCGGCGGGCTTAGCCGCGGTCTGAGCCGCCGCCAGGAGTGGAAAAAGCATCGCCAGCAAGCACGCGGGCATTGTGCCAGGCGGAATTTTCCGCGCGCCGGGCATCAAGCGTGATGACAATTTGGAAGCTCGTGTCATTGTCGGGGAAGGGCAAAGCGAGTGATACATCCACTGGCTCCACTAGCGCCAGATACTTCAGTATGCCGTAAATGTCGGTTTGATCGGGCGCGCGGAGATCGGCGGTTTGGGTGCGAAGGCGAACGCGGGCGCCGCGCGAGGCCACGCTCCAGGTGATAAAAGCGCAGCAATCGACGGCTTGCTCAAACCAGTCCGGGGCGCCCCCGGCACAACGATCGAGAAATACTTCGACGGTTTGTTCCTGCTCCCGGGCAAATTCGCGGACCTGCAGGAGGCCGGTGTGGGCGGTGGCGCGCCAGTCGACGTGGCGAGCGCTTTCGAAGGCTTCGTAGGGGCGGATACGGTAGAAGTCGTTACCGCGGCCGCGGTAGTGGGCGGCCAGATCGCCGGCCAGTTCGGTAAGCAGTTCTTCAAAACCGGGGCGCGGCTCCACCGGCGGATAGACAAGCACATCCCGCTCGAGCGTCACCAGAATGCGGCGCTCGGTAAAGCCGAAAGGAAAGCGCGTGGAGACCTGAAAGCTGTTCTCGGTGTGCATTCCCCGGCGGCCGAAACGGAGGTCGGCGGATTCCTCCAGGCGCGAACCGCCCGCAATGACGGGAAAGTAGAGTTCGGTGGTGACGGCGCTGCCTTCGGCGCCGGCCAGGTGGATGGAGAAAGATGGCAGCCAGTGTTTGGTGTTGGTAACCGCAATCAAGCCGGTGACGGGTTGGCGGGCTGACACATGTTCGGGAATGAGCAGGTCCACCTGAAGTCCGGCCAGCGAGAGCCGGCTGACGAATCCGGAAATCATCAGCGTGGCCAGCATGGCGGCAAGCAGCAGGAACAGCAGATTGTTGGCCGAGGCGAAAGCGGCGATGCCGACAAGTAGGATTGCCGCCACAAACAACAATCCGGCGGCAGTAACCTGATAGCGCACGCGGCCGGCAAATAATCTACGGGCGTGTGCGCGAAGCCCCATGCTTCCACCCTAGCATGGCACAATCGAGGCTTATGTCCTCGACCGCGACGAGCCCCGGGCCGCGCCTGCGGCGCGCGCTCAGCCTGTGGGATCTGATTCTTTATGGCATCATACTGATCCAGCCGACGGCGCCGATGCCTTTGTTCGGCATCGTCTACGACAACGCTCATGGCCACGTGGTGACCACGGTCCTGATCGCCATGGTGGCGATGATGTTCACGGCGGTGAGCTACGGCCGGATGGCGCGGGCCTTCCCGGCGGCCGGCTCGGCGTATACCTATGTCGGGCGGGTGATTCATCCATCGCTCGGTTACGTTACCGGGTGGAGCATGCTGCTCGATTATGTGGTCAATCCGATCATCTGCGTGATCTGGTGCGCCAAGGCTGGCGTGAACCTGCTGCCGGGAGTGCCTGAAGCAGCGTGGATCGTCTTCTTTACGCTGGTATTCACCTGCCTGAATCTGCGGGGCATTCAGGCGACGGCCCGGATGAACCAGTTTCTGGCGGTGACGATGGGGATGGTGATCCTCTGGTTTCTGGCGGCGGTGGCGCGGACATTGGCCGGCCAGGCGCTGGAACCGGGGTGGTTCGTGAAGCCGTTCTATGACCCATCCACTTTTCAGACCTCGCTGGTATTGAAGGGGACGTCGCTGGCAGTGCTGACCTACATCGGGTTTGACGGCATCTCGACACTTTCGGAAGAGGTTCACGATCCCAAACGGAACGTTCTGCGGGCAACGGTGCTGGTTTGCCTGATCATCGGTCTGCTCTCGGCCGTGGAGTGCTGGGGGGGACAGGTGGTGTGGCCCTCCGGAAAACCATTCCCGAACGTGGAGACGGCGTACACGTTTGTAGCCGGACTGGTGGGCGGTCGGGCGCTGTTCCTGGTGGTGAACGTTACGCTGCTGGTGGCCAGTATCGGGTCCGGAATGGGTGCGATGCTGGGCGCTGCCCGTTTGTTATACGGTATGGGCCGCGACAACGCGATTCCCCGGAGTTTCTTCGGACAGATCGACGCCCGCAACCATGTGCCGCGGAACAACGTGCTGCTGCTCGGAGCCATCGTGCTGGCAGGCGCCTTTGTGTTGACTTATGAATTGGGCGCGGAGATGTTGAACTTCGGCGCATTCATAGCCTTCATGGGAGTGAACGCGGCGTCATTGCTGCACTACCGGATTCGCGGCGGCGAGCGGAGTTGGTTTCACACCGCCGTCCCCGTTGCCGGATTCGTGATCTGCTTCGTCATTTGGTTGAACCTGAGCTGGCTGGCAAAGACGGCGGGGGCGATCTGGGTGGCGATCGGCCTTCTCTATGGAGCGTGGAAGACTCACGGCTTTCGCCAGCCGATTCGTTTTGAGATCCCGGAGGGCGAGTAACAGGGCAGGGAAGGTGCGGCGTCAAAGTGCCGGAGCGATTGAATTGCGCTTCGCGCGCATTGGGTGTGACACGCCGTCCAACCGGCAGTCTGGCGCTGGTTATCCCTTTGATACAATTGCGTCTAGCTGACCTGGAGGAGCCAAACACACATGAGCCAATCTGCCGTCTATGCGCCGAGTCCGGAGTTTGTCCAAAACGCCTTGGTGAAAGGCATGGAGGGCTATCGAGCGCTTTATGATCGAGCGGCCGAACAGCCCGAGCAGTTTTGGGGAGAACTGGCGGAAAAGGAACTGGTCTGGGATGAGAAATGGAGTCAGGTTTGTGAGTGGAACCCGCCATTTGCCAAGTGGTTTACCGGCGGTAAACTCAATGCCGCCTACAATTGCCTGGATCGCCACCTGGCGACGCCGCGCAAGAATAAAATAGCCATTCTCTGGGAAGGCGAACCCGGTGATCAGCGGCTGATCAGCTACCAGGAACTTCACCGGCTGGTGTGCCGATTCGCCAATGTTCTGAAAAGCCGGGGCCTCACCACCGGAGACCGGGCTATCATCTACATGCCGATGATTCCGGAGCTTCCGGTGGCCATGCTGGCCTGCGCCCGGTTGGGCATCATTCACAGCGTGGTGTTCGGAGGTTTTTCCGCCGAGGCGCTGAAGGCGCGCATCCGCGATCTGGGCGCAAGCGTGGTTGTCACCGCCGACGGCGGCTGGCGGCGCGCGAAAGAGGTGAAACTGAAACCCGCCGTGGACGAGGCGCTCACCGAGTGCCCGGGTGTGAAGAACGTGATCGTCTACCGCCGCACCGGCGGAGAGATCACCATGCAGGATGGCAGGGATCACTGGTGGCACGATCTCGATGCGGACGAAGGCATTTCCGATTTCTGCCCGGCGGTTCCGGTGGATAGCGAACATCCTCTTTATGTGCTTTATACATCCGGCACCACCGGCCAGCCGAAGGGAATTCTGCACACGACCGCCGGTTACCTGCTTCAGACCATGATGACCATGAAATGGGTCTTTGACCTGAAAGAGGAAGACACCTACTGGTGTTCGGCCGACATCGGCTGGGTGACCGGCCACAGCTATGTCGTGTATGGCCCGCTGGCCGCGGGCGCCACTTCGGTGATGTACGAAGGCGCGCCCGACACCCCGGCGGTCGATCGCTGGTGGAGACTCATCGAGAAGCATCGGGTGAGCATCTTCTACACCTCGCCGACGGCCATCCGGTCGTTGATCCGGCAGGGTGAGCAGTGGCCGGACAAGCACGATTTGTCCAGCCTCCGGCTGCTCGGTTCGGTGGGCGAACCGATCAATCCGGCCGCCTGGGAGTGGTACTACCGCGTGATCGGCAAGAACCGGTGCCCGATTGTGGACACCTGGTGGCAGACCGAAACCGGCGCCATCATGATCTCCGCGATGCCCGGCGCCATTCCGCTCAAGCCAGGCTCCGGAACCCTTCCACTGCCCGGCATCTCGATGGATGTGGTGGACATGGACGGCAACCCGGCCGGCACGGACAAGGAAGGATTCCTGGTGATCAGAAAGCCCTGGCCGGCCATGATTCGGACGATTTGGGGCGATCCGGATCGATACCAGCAGCAATACTGGAGCCGTATGCCGGGAGTCTACTTTTCAGGCGATGCGGCGCGCCGGGATTCCGACGGCTACTTCTGGGTGTTGGGCCGCGTAGACGACGTGATGAACGTCAGCGGACACCGCTTGAGCACGATGGAGGTGGAGTCGGCCCTGGTACACCACCCGGCGGTGGCTGAGGCGGCCGTGGTCGCCAAGCCACACGAGATCACGGGCCAGGCGGTCTGCTGTTTCGTTACGCTGAAGCAAGGCTACACGGATCATCAGGCTCTCGGCGCCGAGCTTCGCAAATGGGTGGCGCACGAGATTGGCGCTTTTGCGCGGCCCGAGGAAATTCGGTTCACCGATGCGCTACCCAAGACCCGCAGCGGGAAGATCATGCGGCGCCTGCTGCGCGAGATTGTCACCACCCACACGGTGACCGGGGATGTCACTACGCTCGAAGATTTGTCGGTGGTGGCCAGGTTGTCGGCACAGCGGGAGGAGTGACCGGCTGGCCAAGCCGGTTGGCATTCAGAGCGCAGGCGATCGGATGATCCCGCCTGGGCTCTGCGTGTTAAACTGGAACTGTGATTGCCCGCTCCAGGGTTTGTCGCGGGCGCAAGCTTTTACCAGAGGCGCGTTCTACCGCTTTACGTTCGCGTGCCTGTTCAGGTTGGGGCAATCCATCGGAAAGCAGGACCCGGATATTGACAAACAACTAATTCATGGTTTTTATTGGCAAACCGTAGTTTTCGCCGATTCGCAATCGGCGAACTGGTCAACGCCGGGCTGCAATTGGTTAGAGCCGCCTCAGGCGGCGCCGGGGTTGACAAGCGGCTCTTGCACTTTATACGAAGGTGGAGGATATATGGCTGGTCGCGGATCACAAACTTTTCAAAAGCGTCAAAAAGAGCAGCAGCGCAGAGAGAAGCAGCAGGAAAAGATGGCCAAGCGGCTGACGAGGAAGCACACCCCGTTGAATGAACAACCGCTGAGCGAGCCGCTGTCGGAGGATTCGGATCTGGAATTCCCCTCTACCATGGATCGTATGGAGGAAGAGCAGTACAATCCGGCCTGATCCGGCTCTGCCTGTGCCACGATTTGGGTGGCCGGCCTATACCGGCCACTGACTCCTGCTAAAGCGTGAGTGGAATGAACCTGGGCCGCACGCTGATTCTGGTGGGACTGCTGGTAGTCGCCGCCGGTGTTTTGGTAATACTGACGAACCGCCTTCCGTTCCGCCTGGGACAGCTACCGGGAGACATTGTCATCCGGGGAAAAAACAGCACTATCTATCTTCCGCTCGCCACCTGCCTGGTGCTCTCCGTAATATTCTCGTTCGTACTGTGGTTCTTTTCAAGAGTCGGCCGGAGATAGCGTTTTCCGGCATGCGGCCGCTATTACCGGCAGGTTGTGGCCGTACATCCGGCGGTCACGCTGGCGCCGGAGTTCACCGCTGAACCGCGCGGCGCAGCCAGCCAGGACGTTCGATCTTGGGCACTGGAGGCCCGGCGTTCTTTCATCCAGTGGATCGGCGAAGTCAAACCCAAGCGCAGCGCCGGCTGTGTGAGCGAACAGACCCCTCGTTTTGCGAAAGCCGGGCGGGAGGATAACTTTTGCCGGCGGACTGCGCGCGATATGATGGCAGCCAGCGAATTGTGGTTGAACTCGCAGGAACCAACTCCTCGCGTTCCCAGGGGTTTGCCGGGATAGTGTCCAGGCCGCGGCGGTGTGTAGCCGGTAATTCTCTGGATCGGAGTATCAACACCGATCTTTACGGAGTCATAAAAGAGTGAGCCAGAACCCGATACCCGGCAGCGCTCCGGATCCGCTCTGGTACAAAGACGCCATCGTCTACGAACTGCACGTCCGGGCGTTCTTTGACAGCAATAATGACGGCATCGGGGATTTTCCCGGCCTGATGCGGAAGTTGGACTACCTCCAGGCGCTGGGCGTCACCTGCATCTGGTTGTTGCCGTTTTATCCCTCGCCGCTGCGCGACGACGGCTATGACATCGCCGATTATCGCGGCGTCCATCCCAACTACGGAACGGTGGAAGATATCCGCCTGTTCATCCAGGCTGCACATGAGCGCGGGTTGCAGGTGATTACCGAACTGGTGGTCAATCATACCTCCGACCAGCATCCCTGGTTCCAGCGTGCCCGCCTTGCGCCGGCCGGCTCCGTGGAGCGTAACTACTACGTCTGGAGCGACACCGATCAACTCTATCGCGATGCCCGGATTATCTTTCTCGATTCCGAGAAGTCCAACTGGACCTGGGATCCGGTTGTCAAACAATACTACTGGCACCGTTTCTTCGCCCATCAGCCCGACCTCAACATGGAGAATCCCGAAGTGATTCGCGAGGTGATCGCCACCATGGACTTCTGGCTGGAGATGGGAGTGGATGGCCTGCGCCTGGATGCCATCCCTTACCTGGTAGAACGTGACGGCACCAACTGCGAGAACCTCCCGGAAACCCACGAAATCATCAGGCAATTCCGCCGCGCGATGGATGCGCGCTATGCCAATCGCATGTTTCTGGCCGAAGCCAATCAATGGCCGGCCGACGTGCGCGCCTACTTCGGCGAAAGCGACCAGTGCCACATGGCCTATCACTTTCCGCTGATGCCGCGCATGTACATGGCGATTCACCTCGAAGACCGCCATCCGATCACCGAAATCATGGCCCAGACGCCGAGTATTCCCGAATCGTGCCAGTGGGCGTTATTCCTGCGCAACCATGACGAACTGACGCTGGAGATGGTCACGGATGAAGAGCGGGACTATATGTATCTGGCCTATAGCCGGGATCCACGGGCGCGTATCAACCTGGGCATCCGCCGCCGGTTGGCGCCGTTGCTCGGCAACGACCGGCGGCGGATGGAGTTGATGAATAGCCTGCTATTTTCGTTCCCCGGCACGCCGGTGCTTTACTACGGCGATGAGATCGGCATGGGCGACAACATCTACCTCGGCGACCGAAACGGTGTACGGACCCCCATGCAGTGGAGCGCCGACCGCAACGGAGGTTTTTCCCGCGCCAACCCGGCTCGTCTTTACAGCCCGCCCATCATGGACCCGATCTATGGCTACGAGGCGATCAACGTAGAGGCGCAGGAGGAGAGTCCGGCGTCGCTGCTGCAGTGGATGCGCAACATGATCGCGCTGCGCAAGCTGTTTAAAGTCTTCGGCCGTGGAGGCATGGAGTTCCTTCTGCCGGCGAACCGCAAGGTGCTGGCCTACGCACGGCGGTATGAGAACGATCTGGTGCTGTGCGTGGCCAACCTGTCCCGCTTCTCGCAGCCGGTGGAACTCGATCTCCGGGAGTTTTCCGGCATGACTCCGGTGGAGATGTTGGGCTATACCGAATTCCCCCGCATCGGCGAAGCCCCTTATCTGCTGACGCTGGCGCCGTACGGTTTCTACTGGTTCGAACTACAGCGGCCGGTGGTGGTGGAGCCGGATCTGGAGACTCGCGGCGTCGAGGTGTTTGTCGACGGGAGCTGGGACATCGAAACGCTGGAGCGCGATATCCTGCCGGCGTATTTGCCGGGACAGCGCTGGTTTGGAGCGAAGTCGCGCGCCATCGCGGAAGTGAAGCTGCTCGACAGCGGAGCGATTAACGCCGGGACGCTGGCCGCGTTCGCCCAGGTCCGTTACCAGGACGGGGGCGAACAGATCTACTTCCTGCTGCTCGCCCACGATGGCCGCGGCGGCTTCTCGGATGAGGCCGTGAGCGATGACACCTGCCGGCTTCTTCTCGACACGATCGCTCACCAGGGCGAACTGCGGCTGGGTCACGGCGTGCTCCGCGGGACTTGCACCGCCGGGTTTAGTGAGTTGCGCGGGCCGGATGCCATCCTGCCGATACAGCGTGGCAGCGCGGAACAGAGCAATACTTCGCTGATCTTCGACGCGCGGCTGATCATGAAGCTGTTCCGGCGGGCGGAGGCCGGTCCCAACCCCGATTACGAGATCAGCCGGTACCTGGCCGAACACTCCCGCTTTGAGAATGTGCCGCGGCTTGCCGGCGCCATCGAGTATCAACCCACGGGCCAGGGCGAGCCAACCACCGTCGCCTTGTTGCAGCAGTTGGTCCCTAACCAGGGCGACGGCTGGAAGAACGCGCTGGACGAACTGGGGCGGTACTTTGAGCACTGCGCGGCGCTCCGGCGCGGGCAAGAACCTCCGCGAATTGCCGTGTCGCCGGTCCAGGCCGCCCGGCAACCGCTTGCCGATGCCGTGCGCAATCTGATTGGGCTTTATCTCGAAAAGGCGGCCACCCTCGGCCGGCGCACCGCCCAGATGCACCTGGCGCTGGCCCAGCCCACTTCCGATCCGGCGTTCCAGCCGGAGCGGATCACCCGCGAGGTGCTGCACCGGTTAGCTGGCGCACTCAAGCAGCACGCGGTCTCTTCCCTCGATCAACTTCGTCAGCAACTGGCCGCCCTTCCGGAGGAGTCCCTGGAGAGCGCCGGAGCTGTTCTCGGCCGCCGCCAGCGCCTGTTGTCGCGCTTTGACGCGCTGGCCGACCTGGCGGATACGGGCCTGGCGGCCCGGGTACACGGCGATTATCATCTGGGCCAGGTGCTTACCACGGCGAACGACTTTGTGATTATCGACTTTGAAGGGGAGCCGGCGCGCCCCCTGGCGGAACGGCGCTCCAAGCAATCGCCGCTCAAGGATGTGGCCGGCATGCTGCGGTCTTTCAGCTATGCCTCCTACGCGGCGTTATTCAATTTCACCGCGCGGCGTCCCGAGGACTTTTCCTGCCTGGAATCATGGGCACGGCTGTGGGAGCGTGGGGTCTCGGCGGCATTTCTGTCCGCTTATCGCGGCATCATGAACGGGATGGAGCTACTGCCCGCCAGTGACTCTTCGTTTGCCGCACTGCTCGAAATATTCCTTCTGGACAAGGCGCTGTACGAGCTATCGTATGAATTGAACAATCGTCCGGCCTGGTTGCGGATTCCACTGGCCGGACTTCTTGCGCTTGGATAGATATGCCGGACTCGGCCGAATTGCTGAAACCCGAAAAGAACCAAACGGTCCGGATCGAGCAGGCCGAGATCGTTTTCGGCGTGCTGAGTTTTAATAACGCCGGCAGCATCGGTTCGGTCCTTGCCGCTGTGCGCGACACGCTGAACGGGCGTTTCGCAGGCGTCCCGTCCGCCATCCTTCACGCCGACAGCGGGTCGAGCGACGGCACCGTGGAAATTGTCCGTGAATCGTCGGGCGATGGCCCCCCGTTACTGGTGGTTCACGAGTTCCTGCGCCATGCCGACCGGGTCGCGGTGCCCTATCACGGCCTGCCGGGCATGAGCAGCGCCGTACGGACGATCCTGGAGACGGCGCGCACAGCCGGGGCACACGCCTGCGCGGTGGTGGATGGCGGACGCACAACCGTAACTCCCGACGGCATCGAGTGGCTCGTCCGGCCCGTGATCGAGCAGGGAATCGACTTTGTGGCTCCCTACTACCAGCGTCACAAGTACGACGGCGCGCTGACCCGCGGCATCGTCTACCCCCTGTTGCGGTGCCTCTACGGACGGCGGATTCGCCAGCCGATCGGCGCCGACTTCGGATTTTCGCGGACGATGATGGACGGCCTGCTGGCCCAGAAAGGTTGGGATCAGGATCAGGAGCGTTTCGCCACCGATGTCTGGATGACGACCGTGGCGGCGTCGGGAAATTACCGGATCGCCGAAGCGGTCCTCGGAGCGCACATCCGTGATTCTCACGAGGCAGCGCCCGAGTTGAGCACCGCCCTGTCGCAGATCACCGGCTCGGTGTTTTCCGAAATGGATGCCCGGGTCCAGGTGTGGCAGCGAATGCGCACCTCCGAGCGAGTGCCCTTGCTTGGCTCTTACAAGGGGGACAGCACGCAACCGGTGAATGTCAACGTGCGCCGGATGACCGAATCCTTCCGCCTCGGATACCAGGATCTCCGCGATTTGTGGAGCAAGGTGCTGCCTCCGGCCTCCATCATTCACCTGAAGAGGATGGCCGCGCAAACCGACCAGACCTTTCATTTTGACGATGATCTGTGGGCGCGAATACTATTCGATTTCGCCGTTGCCTACCGGTTGCGGGTGATTGCCCGGGAGCACCTGCTGGGCTCACTGACCCCGCTTTATCTGGGCTGGGTGGCTTCCTACGTGCGCGATGTCGAGCTCGCTACAGCCGCCGAGGCCGAACGCCGCATGGAGCACCTGTGCGGTACCTTTGAGTCTCTCAAACCATATCTGATTTCCCGCTGGCGGTGGCCGGAGCGGGCCGGTCAATAGCCGGCGGTGAAGTCGGATTTTCGGGAGGGTAGAGTGTTGATTAATTTATCGAGTGTTCTAAGGCAGTCGGCTGACCGGATTTCAACGAATGTGATTGTTTTCCTGCCGGCGCTGCTGGCGGTAATCGTTGTAATCGCAATTACCATTCTGGTAGCGTGGGTGGTCCGCGCGGCGCTGCTACGCATCATGCGCGGCATGAAGTTTGACCAGCGCTCCGAGGAGTTGGGTTTCGGCCAGTACTTTGAGTGGTCTCCTTCGCGCAGTCCGTCACTGGCCATCGCCCGGCTGGCGCAATGGGTGATCATCCTGCTGGGCTTCCTGCTGGCGTTGACGGCATTTGATCCGACCCTGACGTCGCATCTGGCCTTATCACTGTTTCAGTTTCTGCCTAACCTGCTGGCGGCTATCCTGATCCTCATTGTGGGCACCTTCGTGGCCCGTTTTATCGGGCGCAGCGTGCTCATCAGCGCCGTCAACATGCAGATCCAATCGGCACGCCTGCTCAGTGTCGGCGTGAAGTGGCTGGTGCTGGTGATGGCCGGAGCGATGGCGCTGGAGCACGTTGGTATCGGCCGGGCGATCCTCGAGCTGGCGTTCGGAATCCTGTTCGGTGGAATCGTGCTGGCCATGGCGCTGGCGGTCGGGCTAGGCTCCAAGGAGATGGTTAGCCGCTCCTGGGAACGATCGCAACGGGAAGATAACAAAGAGGAGTTTCATCACTTTTAACCGCGGCGCCGGTTCGGATCACACCGGTCAGACTGGCACAGCGTGCGCTAAGCTGTTAGTAAGAGAGCTCGATGCGCATTCTCGTGGTTGAAGACGAAAAGCGGATTGCCGACTTCCTCGGCCGCGGGCTCGAGAGCTCCGGCTTCGCCGTCGATACGGCCGCTGACGGCGCGACCGCCGTCGAGATGACCCATGCCGCCGATTACGACCTGATCATTCTTGACCTTGGCCTGCCCGACATGGACGGTCTCAAGGTGCTCGAGAAGATTCGGAATCGCAAGACCACGTCGCCGGTCCTGATTCTCAGCGCGCGCGGCGCGGTGGACGACCGGGTACAGGGGCTTGAGCAGGGAGCCGATGATTACCTGGTCAAACCGTTCGCTTTTGTCGAACTGCTGGCGCGGGTGAGGGCGCTGCTGCGCCGCGGCCAGCCTTCCCCCGAACGGTTGCAGACCGGTGATCTCTCGCTGGACTGTATCCGTCGAAGAGTCATGCGCAACAATGAACCCATTGAGCTGGCGCCGAAGGAATTCGCCATTCTCGAGTACATGATGCGGAATCGCGGCCGCCCGCTCAGCCGCACCATGATTGTCGAGCACGTCTGGGATATGGATTACGACGGGCTGACCAATATTGTCGACGTCTATATCCGCCACCTGCGCAGCAAGATTGATGACCGGTTTCCGGTGAAGCTGATCCACACGGTCCGGGGTATCGGTTACATGCTGGACACGCCGGAGCAAGGCGCTTCGGCGGGTACTCTGCCGGTCTCCGGCGGCTAGTCTCCCGTGTCCATCCTCAGCGAACCCGGACGCATCGCCCGCGGTCTCCGCTTCCGCCTGACGCTGATCTACGTCGCCTTCTTCTCCGTGCTGCTGGCGCTGGTCGGTATCTTTTTCGTCGCCATTGTACGGACCAATCTCGACTCCCAGGTACGCCAGTTGCTTGATGACGAGTGGGTCGCCGTGCGTGGATTTCTCCGTATCGAGCGGGTCGCGGGGATCGTCAGCCCCCACTGGTATTTCGATCGTGACGACCCGGATGAATCACTGGCCGTATCCCGCCTGCGCCGGGTCGATCTGATCACCGACGATGAGGGCCGGGTGCTTGAAGTCTCGCAGACCTACCGCTCGTTGGGAATCGACTCGCCCAGCCAGATCAGCTCCATTTTCCGCCAGGCTTCGCGGTCCCAAAAGCCGGTGTGGGATGTCCGCACCGCCGCCGGCGGCGTGCCCTACCTGATTCGCTATGGCGTGCTGTCCCAGTCGATTAACCGCAAGCACCGCGGCTTTGTAATCGCTATCGGCCGTTCGCTGGCCGAAAACAATCAGTTCGTCGCCAAGTTGCGCCGGAACTACTTCACGGCGCTCCCTGCGCTGGTGTTTCTGTGCGGTTTGATGGGCTGGTTTGTTTCCAGCCGCGCCCTGGCGCCGGTGAAACAACTGGCCGGCGCTGCCGCGCGGATCTCCACAACCAACCTCCGGCAACCGATTCCCGAACGGGGCGCGGGCGACGAACTCGACCACCTGATTCAAACCTTCAACAACATGATGGAGCGCCTGGCGGATTCATTTGACCAGATTCGCCAGTTTTCCACCGACGTCTCTCATGAACTGCGGACGCCGATTACGGCTGTGCGCGGGCAGTTGGAGGTTGCCCTGTTCACCGCCGAAACGACGGACCAGTACCGGGAGGCGATCGCCACCGCGCTTGAAGACGTGGAGCGCCTTGGACAGATTGTCCGTGCGCTGTTGCTTCTCTCGCGGGCCGAATCGGGCCAGTTGGCGCTGCAGATTGTCAGCCTCGACCTTTCGGCCGTGGTTCGGGACACCGTCGAGCAGTTCGAAATCCCGGCTGAAAGCTCCGGCCTTCAACTGGAAGTGGATCTGCCGGAAACCTGTCCGGCAGAGGTGGATCGAATCCAGATTGAACGCCTGGTTTCCAATCTGCTCTCGAACGCCGTCAAGTACACACCCCCGGGCGGCTGCATCACGGTGAGCCTCCGTTCGGAGGGCGACTCCATCCGCCTGGCGGTCAAAGATACGGGCCAGGGGATTCCACCGGAAGACATCCCGCACATTTTCGACCGCTTCTACCGCGTCCAATCGGCCGATCCCGAAAAAGGACTGGGGCTCGGATTGAGCTTCGTCGCCTGGATTGTCAAGGCGCACAACGGACGCGTGCTGGTGGACAGCGAATTGGGGAAGGGAACCGAGTTCCGGGTTCTTCTCCCGGTTACCCAGCCCGTGCGGCCGGTTCCGGCCGTGCTCGCCGATAGCGGGCAGGGCGGCTGAAGACCCGCCGGCGCGGGCTGCTAGAATGGAGGAACTCGATCATGGCCGTCGAATTCTCGCTTCGCCAGAAGGAAGGCATCACGATTGTCGACTTGCATGGCCGGCTCATCCTTGGCGAATCGGCAACCCGGCTGCGTACCCAGATCCGCTCTCTGATTGACGAGGGCAAGTCCAAGCTGATCCTCAACCTCGCCGACGTGGATTACATCGATAGCACTGGTCTTGGCACGCTGGTGGTCTGCTACACCAGCCTGCAGAAGGCGGGCGGCCAACTGAAGCTGCTCAACCTCAATCGCCGCAACGTCGAACTGCTGGTGCTAACCAAGCTGTTCACCATCTTCGAGCTGTTCAATGATGAGCAGGATGCCGTCAACAGCTTCTTTGCCGACCGGCAGATTCACCGTTTCGATGTTCTCGACTTCGTCCGTGAGCAACGGCGCGATGAGGACTGAACGGCGCCGATGAAGCTCGCCATCATTGGCGGACTGGCCGCGGGGTTGAGCGCGGCGGCGCGCGCCCGGCGCATCGACAAGTCGCTCGAAATTCTGGTGCTCGAGAAGGGCGCAAACATTTCTTACGGCGCGTGTGCTCTGCCCTACTATCTCGAAGGGCACGTCCGGCGCCTGAATCAACTGGTACTCAATACGCCGGAGCAGTTCTCCCGCCAGCGCAACATCGCCGTTCGCACCCGCGCCGAAGTGACGGCGATCGAACACGCCCGCCGGCAGTTGGTGCTGGCAGGCGGCGAGAGGGTTCGCTACGACCGGCTGGTGATCGCCACCGGCTCCCGCGCCGCCCGCAAAATCGCCGGCGCCGAATTGCCCAATGTCTTTACCCTCCACACGCTGGAGGACGCCAAACGGATGAAGCAGGCGCTGTCCGATGAACGGCCACGCAAAGCCGTTGTGATTGGAGCCGGCTACCTGGGCCTTGAACTGGCCGAGGCGTTGCGCGCCAATGGCCTCGAGGTCGTGATTCTGGAGCGCGGCGCGGACGTATTGAACCGGACCGATGCCGCGCTTCGCGAGGTTGTCTCCCGGCAGGCTAAGCGCTTCCGGGTGGAGATGCGGTTCAACACCGCCGCGCGAAAGATCGAGGCCGGCCGGGTCGATGATATTCCTTGCGACGTGGTCGCTCTGGCTACCGGATTCGAGCCGAACGTTCAACTGGCGCAGGACGCCGGAATCGAAATCGGACCGACGGGCGCCATCCGCGTGGATGATCGCATGGAAACCAGCCTGGGCGGTGTGTTTGCGGCCGGAGACTGCGCGGAGACAGTCAACCGCGTCACGGGCCGTCCCATGCGCGTTGCCCTGGCAACCGTGGCCAACAAGATGGGGCGCGTCGCCGGCGCATCCGCCGCCGGTGTACGGGAGCATTTTCCCGGTACCGTTGGGACGGCGCTGGTGCGAGTGTTTGGAATGGCGGTCGGCGTCACCGGGCTCTCCACCGCCGAGGCACGGCGCGAAGGCTTCGATCCGGTCGAGGCGGTTATCGAATCGCGCGAACGGCCGGCCTACTTTTGGGGTAACAACTCCACCGTCCAACTGGTGGCCGATCGTTCCAGCCGCTGCCTGATCGGCGGCTTCGTGGCCGGTGAGCGCGGCGTCAAGGGCCATATCAATGTGCTGAGCGCGGCTATCACCATGCGCATGAGGGTGGATGATTTCGAACAACTCGACCTTGCCTACACACCCCCTTATGCCACCGCCTGGGACCCGCTGCTGATCGCCGCCCGGCAACTGAAGCACAAGCTCGAAGCCTCTCCCGCCCGGCGGTAGCGCCGGACACTCGCCGTTGGTTCCACCGTGAGCGGATTATCCTGGAGTTACCATGTCACTCACGCGAAGGGAGACCTTCGGGCTGGGCGCGGCGCTCGGCCTTCCGGTAGAGGCTGCCAAGGGGATTTCGACCCCCGGATTATCCCTGAACGAAGACAACAGCCATTTCTTTTTCAGCCGCGGCGGCCATCGGATCACGTCCGCCGAACTGGACGAGTGGGTCGATCAATACGCCGGTACCCAAGTGCGCGAACTGATGCTCTCAACCAACTCCATGCGCACCAACTTTCCGAGCCGCGTCTGGACGCCCATCTGGCACGGCTACCAGCCGGATGCTCCCGATGATCAGCCGCTATTTGCTTCGCTGGCGCCCGCGGATCGCAAGTCCGCCCGCCGCTGGGTTCACGCCGCCTGGCAATTGAACCAGGATGGCATCGACATCTACCAGCGATGGCTGAAACGGGCGCGCGCGCGGGGCATCGGCGCCTGGCTTTCCATGCGTATGAACGACGTCCACAACACCGACGACGAGCGCTGCTACCTGCACGGCGAATTCTGGCGCGCCCATCCCGAGTATCGCCGCGTGAACTACCGCTTCGCCGGCCTGACCGACCGCGCTTTCGACTACGCTCATCCGGAAGTCTACCGTTACCATTTCGGCCTGGTCCGTGAACTCGCGGAGCGTTACGACTTCGACGGTCTGGAACTCGACTGGATGCGCTTTGGTTTTCATTTTCGTCCCGGGTACGAAGCGGCAGGAATGCCGATTCTCACCCGCTTCGTTTCCGAAACGCGTAGTCTGCTGGATGTTCAGCAGCGCAGGCGCGGCCACCGGATCGAACTCGCCGTGAGAGTGCCGTCGCGGCCGGAAGTGGCCCTGGGTTTGGGAATGGATGCGGTCACCTGGGCGCGGCGAGGCCTCGTCAGCCGGATCACCGTCACGCCGTTCTGGGCCACGATCGATACCGGCATGCCGGTCGATTTGTGGAAGCGCCTGCTCGACGGGACCAACGTGATATTGGCTGCCGGACTGGAACTGCTGCTGCGGCCCTATCCGTCGTCACCGCTGCGCCAGACCAACAGCCTGGAGACGGTGCGCGCCGCCGCCGCCACCTATATCGCCCGCGGCGTGGACCGGATTTATCTGTTCAACTACATGGATTCGGACACGACGCTCGACCGAAGCGAGGGTTATCCCCAGTTGCTGCGGCAGGCGGGTACGATGAAAACCATCGCCGGCAAGCCGCGGCGGCATGTGGTGACCTATCCCGACACCAGCGCGCCTGGCGAGGCCGACGCCTGCCTGCTGCCCGCCGCTTGCCGTCCGGGCCGCTGGAATGCGTTTCGGCTCGATACCGGTCCGGCTCCGGTGGAGCAGAAGGCCGAAGCGCGGATTGCAGTTGAAGGCGCCGCGCCCGAAGGGATGGCTTCGAGCGCGCTGTTGGTGAACGGAGTCCGCTGTTCGTACGAAGGAATCCGAACGGTGGAAAAGCCGGCTCCGAATGCTCCGCTGCTGGCGTTTGCCGTACCCTCCGGCACCGTTCAGAACGGGCACAATGTCATCGAATTGTCTGCTACCACGGCTGCCACCGTAGTGTGGGTGGAGTTGGCTTTTACCTAACCGTCAGGTTACGTCTTCTTCCGTAATCCCAGCCCGGCTCCCGGCGGCAGCACCAGTTTTCCGTTGCGCACTTCCACCCCCTGGTAGGGATCGTTGGCGATTAGCAGGTTGCCGTCCAGGTCGGCATAGTCCACCAGCGGCGACAGGTGCGCGGCAGCGGTCACTGAAACCGAACTCGATATCATGCACCCCAGCATGGTCTTCATGCCCAGCGCCTTGGCAATCTGGATCATCCGGTACCCCTCCAGGATGCCGCCCGCCTTGTCCAGTTTGATGTTGACGCCGTCGAAGGCGCCCGCCAGTTTCGGAATATCAGCGGCATGCCGGCAGGCTTCGTCGGCAATCAAAGGGATCGATACGCGCCGGCGCACCCAGGCCGTCTCTTCAATCATGCGGGCGGGCATCGGCTGCTCCACAAATTCCACGCCTCGCTTTGCCAGCCACTCGATCTTGCGAACCGCCACTTCCTTGTCTGTCCAGCCCTCGTTAGCGTCCACCCGTAGCGGTTTGGCGGTGACGCTGCGCACCGCCTCCACCGTCGCCTCATCGCTGGACAGCCCAACCTTGATCTTCAACACCGGATACGGAGCGGCTTCCTTCACTTTCTGCCGCGTCACTTCGGGCGAGTCAATGCCGATCGAGAACGTGGTTACCGGCGCATCCGCCGGGTCCAGGCCGAAAAGCCGGTAGATGGGTACGCCCAGCTTTTGTCCGGTCCAATCCATCAGCGCGATGTCGATGGCCGCTTTCCCCGCCCACTCGCCGGGCAGGCGCTCGAATACGCGCGACATGATCTTGGCGTACTGTGCCGGGTCCGCCGTGGTGACCAATTGGCGGGCGGATTCCACCGCCGCCTGCGCACTCGTCGCATTTTCCTTGTAGCGCACGATGGGCGCTCCTTCGCCCACTCCGGTGAGGCCTCCGGCGCGAAAGTTCACGTAGAGGTTGTCGCGAAACTCGCTGGAGGACATTACCGTGGTCCAGGTATGGCGCAACTTCCAGCGGACAATCTGCGTCTCCAGCGTGGCCGCCGAACCGAGCGCCGGCAGAGCAGCTGCGCCCGAAGCGCCAAAGGTTCGCATCCAATCCCGACGGTTCACTTCAATCTCCTTGCACAAACCAGAAGTTCGGACCAGTGGGGATCGTCCAGCCGGCTGATCTGCACCACCGGCTTCAAATGGGTGGTGGCGTGAATGAACTCTCCGTGTCCGATGTACATCCCGGTGTGTGTGATCGCGGCCAGCGATTTACCGAAAAATAGCAGGTCGCCCGGCTCCAGATGATTCCGTTCGACGGCGATCACGCCGTCCCAGCGAGCCTGCAGCCCGGCATCGCGTGGCAGCAGCACCCCGCGCCGCCGGCAGAGCATCTGGGTGAAGCCCGAACAGTCGTACCCGTAGGTGGAAGTACCGCCCCAGGTGTAAGGTAAGCCCAGGAAGCGCCGCGCCGTGGCAATCGTCCGGGTAATCGGCATCGGCCGCCTGTCGAACGTCAGATCGCCCCTTTGAATCCACGCGGTCTGGCCGTTGACCAGCCGCGTTTCGAGCCATCGCGAATCCCCCGTCGTTTCGGCGGTAATCTCGATGCTGGTCTCAAACGGCACGGTCAGCACAGGCTGATGCCGTGTGACGTCGGGTTCGCGGTAGAGGTTCGCGAACAGACTGGCCACCTCGGCCACCCGCCCCGTGCGGGCATAAGCGCCTTGGCTGGCATCCGAAAGCGCGTCCGGCGCCATCCAACCCGAGTACCCATCGGGAGTGCGCACACTCACCCAGCCGCCGGAGCGGCCAAGCACCACTACGTTGACACCGTAAATCGCCTGCGACACCACATCGGCGTCAGCACCGGGCCGGGAATACATGTTGGCCACCGGCATGGCGACGGTAGAGTGATCAACGGTGCCGTACAGCATAGCCAGCAGCAGAAATCCTATCATCGCTCCTGATTTGTATTATGACGTTTGACCGCTCCGTATGGATTCCGTAGAATGAAAAGCGTCGGGCGGGAGTAACTCAATGGTAGAGTCACAGCCTTCCAAGCTGTTGGTTGCGGGTTCGATTCCCGTCTCCCGCTCCAACATTCCGGCCATCCGGACCGAGCGGTGACAGAACGTTCCTAAGACATAGGTTGTAGGCGTCCACCACGGTCCCGGAGCCGTGCTCCCACCATATCGGATCCTCAACAGGGGTTGGTGCGGCACACTGCCGTTCGTGGACAGTCTTTTTCTGTGCGATGTCCTGAGCTTGACGAAAGCGCCGGCCGCCAGGGGGGCGAAGTGCAAATTGCGCCCGGCTTAGGGCGCCGTCCCGGCCTTGTTCCGGGTGAATCGGGTGAGTTGGGCTTTGCCCGGTGGAACGATGGGTGTCGCTTCCACATTCAGTGAATCGCCATCGCCCGTGATAGAGAACGTCCGCTTCACCACGTTTGATTTTCGCGTCTCCATCTGCACAAGCGCCGCGCCGTTGAACCACATCGATACGGCGGCCTGCTTGCCTTCCACTTTGACCTGGCACTCCTTGCCCATCGTGTTGCACTCGAATTCCGCCAGCACTCGATCGTTATCGGAGTGGCTGAAGTGAATGGCGTCGTTCGCGTGTTCCTCGATAATCCAAACCTCGGGAGACTTATCGTTGCTGTCGGCAACTTTCCAGTTACCGCTCAATTTTGCGCGATCGGTAAAGTCGCCGGCAACGGCGGAGCCCGCAACGAGCACCAGCGCGACGCCGGCTGCACAGAGTTTCATCCTCGTCATCTCCTTTATCGAAATGTCGTCATTTATGATCGAACTCCAATCGGGCATCCGATGCTATCCCAAAAAGACAGTAGTCAAAGTTTCAGAACTCATCAGGATTGAAAGTGCCATAATACTTCCATTCGACTGAATCCATGCCGCGCGAAGGTCCGTGCCGGCCGCCCTATCATGGGAACAGAACTGGAAAACAAGGTCATTCTGATCACCGGCGGAGCCGGAGGAATCGGCCGGGAGTGCGCCATTGCGTATCTCAAGCAGGGCGCGCGGGTAGTGATTGCCGACGTCCGCGAGCGGGATGCCCGGCAGCTTGCGGACCAATTCCCCGGGCTTGCGCTGGCCGCCGCCTGCGACGTCTCCGAGGGACCGCAGGTGGAAGCTGCGGTTCAATTGGCGCTCTCCCGCTTCGGAAGGCTGGACGCGGTGCACAACAACGCTGGTGACGCCTCGCCCTCCAAGCCGCTCCACGAAACCACCGAACTGGAGTGGGACCGGCAGTTCACTACGAATCTGAAAAGTCTCTACTGGACCACCCGCTATGCCCACCAGGCGCTGGTCGCCAGCCGCGGCGCCATTCTGAACACCGCCAGCATGGTGGGCCTGATCGGGCAGGCGGACCACGCGGCCTACGTGGCAACCAAGGGAGGAATGATCGCGCTCACCAGGGCGATGGCGCTCGACTACGCGCCGCACGGGGTCCGTGTAAACGCCATCTGCCCGGCCGCGGTTCTAACGCCGATGCTCGCCAAGTGGTGCGAGCAGCAGCGCGATCCCCAATCCATGCGCGACTACCTGGACCACATCCACGCCCTCGGCTATTGCCCCAAACCGGACGTCATTTCCGATGCAGCCGTCTTCCTGCTCTCCAGCCGGGCCCGCTTCATCACCGGCTGCGCGCTGCCAGTGGGGGGTGGAGCGGAACTCGGCTACCGGCGCTGAGATACGCTCGCATCCAGCCGGACTGTGGGATTCACTCCGGCGATGGGTGGATCGTCCGGGTTGTGTACGCGAGCACCAGCCGTCGCCGGAGACGGCGAACCTACATTGTTGATTCACCGTCTCCAACGGCGCTCTGTTCTCTGCGCTATTTGTACTGCGGCGTGTAGCTCCACACCCAGTAGTTGTTCGCCGTGAGGATATCCAACCCCGCCGGCGAGGCGAAGCGCGCGCCTTTGCCGGAGGCGGTCAGGATGAGGGCGCCGCGCATGATGAAGTTGAACCCTCCCCCGCCGGTCACGCCGCTCGCGGGAAGCTGCATGAGCACGCTCGAAGGCACCGTGAACTGACCGGCTGAGGTGTTCTGGATGCACAGAAATGCGGCGCCTTGCGACGGACCGGTCACGCTGCTACCGCTAATGGTCAGGATCGTGGAGGGGTCCCCGCCCGTCCAGTTCAGCGTGACTCCACTGCTCCGAGTGATCACCTTGAAGTCGTCCGGGTTGTTGGTGACCACCAGGTCCGGCCCGATGTTCAAAGTGCCGGAAAATGCCCCAACATCGGCTCCGCCCGGACCTGCCAGCGTGTACTGGCCGGAGGCGAGATAGGTGTTGGGAACGCTGGGCGCGTCGTATGTGAATCCACCCACTTGAATCGTTTGCCGCAAAGCTGCCTGATTGCCGTTCGGACCGTTGGAGGTCACTTGCGGACCGGCGTCCAGACCCACCGAAGTCAAGTTGGGGTATGGATTCGTCAGCGAACTGATTGTGTAGACGACACAGCTTCCCGGGCTCGGATTCAAGTTCGGGAAGCCGGGCGGCAATTCGCCACGCAGTATCTTACTGAGGTCTGTGCCTCCGAACCGGCTGAACTGAGCGCTGAATGAATCGACCTTCTCCATGGCCGTCACCGGCGTTACGCCTCCCGTGCCGATCGTGTCCGTCGTCGCGTAGGCAGTGGCTCTGGTCAGCAGCAGCCCGCCCGAGGTGTAACTCCCTCGCGCAATCCAACTGTCAATCTCGGCCGCAGTGGGGTTCATGTCGCTGCTGCCCCCGCCGTTGCCGCCGCCGCCGTTGCCACCACCACCGCCACCGCCGATGATGATGATCGGGTTCCCGCTCTCGAAGTAAACCGGGGCTGAGGTGAAAGCTCCGCTGCCCCTGAATCGCAGCGCGATGAGTGCAATCGTGCCCGAGGAAACAGAAAACTCCGCCAGTCCGCGCTTGCCGGCGGTTTCGGGAAATTGCGAAGGCATGGTAACGGCGATCTGCCCTTGTGAGGGAAGATTCGTACCAGCGCCGGCGATGGTAGCTCCATCGGAGGTGTGAAGGTTAACCGTGACCGGTTCGGCGGCAGCGTTCGCATTCACGAGTGCGAGTGAAGTGACCAGGCCGGTAGCGTTGTCAAACGGGACCAGAATGCGGCTAGAGGCTAAAACCGCGGGCGCGGTACCGTCTTGGGTCCTTCCAGCGCCGCTGGTGGTGAAGATGGCATAACCCTCTACCCCAGGATCGGCAGTGAAGGCCGCATAGCCCTGCGAGAGATCATTCGCCGTGCCGGGAGTTTGCAGGAACATGGTGGAACCGGCGGGAACGCTGAAACTGGATGTCGAGCCGAAACCCAGAAACGCCGGGCTCCAACCGGTGGTTGCTCCCCCTCCTCCGGCGACCGACATTCTGAAGTTCAAGGAGGCCGTCTGGTTCGCCGTAGTTGTGTTGGTAAGGACGATGGTTGTGGACCAGGAAGCGCCGTCGGCCACCTGCGGAATCACCTGGGTCCGCGTGGCGGAGCCGGAAGCACTGGTTACCGCGGCGCCAATAATGGACGGCCCGGTTTGGGAGTACACCGGGGCCGAGGTGAATGCCGAGGTCGGATTAAATCGCAGGGCGATGATTGAGAACGAACCCGAAGCCAGGTAAAACTCGGCTAATCCGCGCTTCCCCCGGGTCTCCGGGAACTGATCCGGCAGGGCAAAAGCCCTGTGCCCACTGCCTGGCACTTGAGGCAGGGAGCCTGTGCTGGTGGATCCATCCGATGCCTTGATGTTGACCTGAATGGTCTCCGCGCCGGCGTTCGGATTCACCACAGCAATCGAAGTAACCAGGCCGGATGTGTTGTCGAACGGGACCAGGATGCGGCTGGCCGCGGGAACCGCCGGCGCCGTACCATCTTGACCTATCGACGTAAAGATGGCATAGCCGGTGACTCCGGCGGGGGCATTCAACTCACCCCATCCCTGGGTTAACGTGCCGGACGTGCCGGGAGTGTGCAGGAAAAGCGAGGAGCCGGCAGCCAAAGTGATGTTAGGAAGGGAAACACTCTCAAGAAACGGTGGAGTCCACGAAGTTGTCGTTCCATTGGTGTTCGGAATAGCCTGATGGAAGTTCAACGTGAGATTCTGATCCGTCGTCGTCTTGTTGGATAACACAATCGTCGTCGACCAGCCTGCGCCGTCGGCAACTTGCGGAATAACCTGCACCTGGGCCAATGCGGGCAGCAGTCCCACCAGCAGGCAACCAGCCGCCAGACGGGCGGTATAACCAAGTACTTCCAGTCTGCGAGTCATCGATCCCCCTCCTCCAATCAGTTAGCGAACGTCAGACACTACGCGAACTCTGAAAATACAATGGCGTGATAGCTTGGGAACTGGTTCGTAAACCTAGACTCAGCAAGAATACACCGGCCCCGCGCTTCCATGCAAGCTAAACTACACGTCACCCAGCGATTCCGCAAACCGGTGCCCGGTCTTGTGGCAGGGTGCTGATTAATGGCGGGTTGCTGCTGGTGCGGCCAGCCGAGGTAGTTGTGATTGCCTTTGGAGGGCGAAACGGGCTTGACAAACCGGCCCTCATGGCCTCTTGTGCAGGCCAGCGGAAATAGGGCAGCAGCGGCGTCGGGAGAGGCACCGGGAAGGAACGTTGTACATGTCCGGGGGGCAGCGCGATCGACGGTCAACTGGTGTTGGGTCC